>CAYSII010000014.1:0-39608 GCA_964431125.1 uncultured Methanolinea sp.
TCCACCAACACGCCAACCTCCTGGGCCTGGGATTTCGAGAATGACGGGATAGTCGATTCCGCTGAACAGAATCCGTCCCACGTCTATGACACGCCCGGAACCTACACCGTGAATCTGACTGTGACGAATTCTGCGGGAAGCGATTCTGAAATTAAAACAGACTACATCACGGTTATTTCTCCAGTCATTGCACCGGTCGCCGCCTTCACCTCCGATGTTCAGAGCGGTACGGCGCCATTGACCGTCCAGTTCACTGATGAGTCCACCAACACGCCAACCTCCTGGGCCTGGGATTTTGAGAATGACGGGATAGTCGATTCCGCTGAACAGAATCCGTCCCATGTCTATGACACGCCCGGAACCTACACCGTGAATCTGACTGTGACGAATGCGGTCGGCAGTGATAGCGAAGTGAAGGCGGATTACATTACGGTAACTTCACCGCCGTCCATTGATGAGCTCTTTAACGGCACGGTCACCCTCACCGAGGGCGAGACCTTTACCGTCACGGCCTACAACACCGGTGGCGGGACCTATTCAGTGAACCGGACGACTCCGCTCGGTGCCCTCGACACGGTAGCATCGCTCCAGGGGTTCACCTACGATGTGACCGACAAAAATTTCGCCTCGTCGGGAGCGCTGCTCCTGGATAACATAAGTTCGTATTGTTACCAGAAGACGCCCAGGAAAGCCTGGTATGCCTATGTCAATGAAGAATACAAGGATGGATATAACAACCCGGCCGGTGCCCTGAACCTGATAGCGCTGAATGATGGCGACACCGTTGAGTTCTACTTCGTTGAAGGCACCGTTGCCGATCCAACTGACTATGCCGCAGTCACAGCAGCAGCCAGTGCCGCAGTAAAGATCATTGCAGAAATCGACGGCTCAACACCGACAGAACCAGACTGGATTCTTTCACTATCAGGTGCCCGAACACAGACAGTGACAAAAACGTATTTCGAGCAGGGCCTCGCGTGCCCATCATCAGGTCATATGGTGAGTTATACCGATGGCGAGGGTAATGTGTGGGGTGGGGTGCCGCTCTGGCTCCTCGTGGCGATGGTTGACGACAACCCTGACACCGGCCCGTATCATTACAACTTCAACGACGCTCTTGCCGCAGAAGGGTACTCGGTCAAGGTGACCGCAGGCGACGGCTATTCCATTAACTTTGCAAGTTCTGATATTGCACGCAACAGCGACTATATCGTGGCAAATACCCTTAATGGTGAACCATTACCTCTGATCAAACCAAACAGCACCAAACTGTGCTTCCCGCTCCAGATGATCGGCCCTGCCGTCTCCTCCGGGCAACTGGTAGGCAATATTACCTCGATCGAGCTCGTCGGGCTCCCGGAGCCGCCAACAGGATGGACTCTCCGGATGGAGGGGGACGTAGTGGATACCATCACCCAGGCCGAGTTCGAGGAAGCGCTTGCCTGCATCCATTCATCGACGTATAATGACGGAACCGATGTCTGGGGAGGAATCCCCCTCTGGGTACTCATAGGTGCGGTCGACGATATAGAGACCTCCTCTCACTGGACCTTCAACGACACCCGGGCTGCCGGAGGATACACCATCCGCGTGATCGCTGGTGACGGGTACAACCGGACTTTTGCAAGCGGAGATGTCGCACGGAGTGGGAATTACATAGTGGCGAACACAAAGAACGGTGAGCCGCTCACTGATTCGATCGCCCCGCTCCGGCTTGTCGGTGCCAGTGTTACGGGCGGTGCCCGCGTCGGGAACATCGAGACGATCCGGCTCGAAGGTCTGCCTGGATATCCTGCGGGAGACTGGAGCCTCCAGCTCGATGGGGCAATCAGTGACATAATCCCGCAGCCCGAGTTCGAGTATTGGGCCTCCTGCCACTCCGCAACATATGACGACGGTGCCGGGAACATCTACGAAGGCATCCCGCTGTGGCGCCTCATGGGCTGGGTTGACGACCGGACTCCTCACGGATCGAATGGGTTTAACAATACACGCGCAACTGCCGGGTACAAGGTAATTATCACCGCAGGGGACGGGTATAGCAAGGAACTTATGAGCCAGATGATTGGGACTGATAATAGATTTATCGTTGCGAATAAAGTGAACGGAGAACTGCTAGCCGGGCCAAAAGCCCCCCTCCAGCTGGTCGGGTCCGGCCTCCCATCTGCAAGTTACAGCGTTGGGAACATTGCCAGGATCGAACTGACCGACTTCCAGGAGCCGACCGAGATCCCGACAGTCACCATCATCAAGTATGCAAGCGACGGGACCACAATCCTCAACCAGACCACGGTCGATCATACCTGGATGGAGGCACACCTTCCTGTCATTGGCGATGGAATAACGCACTACATGTTCCAGGGAGTCACATTCGACCCGGCTGACCTCTGGGACCCCACCGAGACAAAGGGGATGGCTCCGCCCAAGATCGATAATGCAATCAAGGGTACCAGAGTTAGGGACATCTGTGACCTTGTCGGTGGAATGGAACCCGGCACGGAGATCAAGTTCGTTTCAAACGACGGCTACGAAACCACGCTTCCCTATGATGCAATTTATCCCAACCCCCACGTCTACTCGCATCTTGGTGAATCCGTAATTGCCTGGTATGCAGACGGAAATTATGTCCCGCAGTATGGGGATGGCCCGAGACTTTTCTTCACTCCTGAAGATCATGTCGTCGGGCAGTGGGACATGCACGAAGCCCTGCCCGAACAGTACTGGCATTACTACTGGAGCGGAGGAGTCCAGTACCCATCAGTTGCAGGTCTATCTGCTAAATACATCTCTACCATCAAGATCTATTCAGCCCCAGTCACGGACTGGGTACTCGTGCTTGACGGTGAGGATATTGGAGGGCTGAATCAGACCATCTCACGTAACTACTTCGAGTCTGCTCTTGCCTGCCAATTCGGCGCCAACCACGAAGCAGAGTACACCGACAGTGCAGGCAGGACCTGGTCGGGAATGCCGCTCTGGTTCCTTGCGGGTTTCGTGGATGACAATGATCAGCACTCAAACAATGCCTTCAATGATACACTGGCTGCAGCAGGATATGATGTGATAGTAACCGCTCGTGATGGATATACAATCACCTTGCCAAGCGAACAAATTATCCGGAATAATAATTATCTGGTTGCAAATGCTCTGAATGGGACAACAATTGCCGAAGCGGATTCAAACTGGCCACTCCGTCTCACCGGTCAGAATGTAACCGCAGGAATGACTGTGAAAGGTGTTGCCTCCATCCGCCTTGTATCCCGTCATGCCGGTAATGAACCTGAAATAAAGATTGTTCCTACGCAATCAGCTCTGCCGATAAACTCCACCGCACAGTACCAGATTCTCCTTTCGTCTGCACCTGACGGCCTTGCAGGATATGATCTCTATGTCACGCTTGAAAATCCCGCTGTCGGGGAGATCATTGCTGTGCAGTATCCCGACTGGGCAGGGCTGAACAACACAATACCATCTCCACCCGCTGATTCCCTGCGACTGAGCGCAGTTGACCTTGATAAAAGTGTCGAAGCAGGAGCAGAAGATGTCCTCCTTGCAACCATCACAGTGTACGCTGACAGCACTGGAAACAGCACGATCACGGTATCCAACGTGCATATGGACGCAGACGGTGGGAGCATGATTGAACCCGGACTGTCTTTAGGTGAAGTCGTGGTCTATACCCCCATGATCGTGGATTTCGAGGCAAATGTTACATTCGGGAAAGCATCTCTGTCCAGGCCCCTGTTCATCGCCTTCACTGACCTCTCAACAGGCATTCCGCCCGGTTCATCGTGGTTGTGGGACTTTGACAACAACGGTGTCGTGGACAGCACCGAGCAGAACCCCGTGACATCCTACGTGAATCCCGGTAACTACACGGTATCACTGACCGTGCACAATACCTACAGCTCAGATACCGAGACAAAATCCGAATATATCAGGATTACTCGATATGTCAAGCCGTTCCCCGGCCAGGTTAATGATCCCACAGATCCTGACAGTGATTTCCTCTATGAAGACATCAATGGAAATGGCAGGCTCGACTATGACGATATTGTCCTGTATTACGAGAACATGCAGTGGATCCGTGACCAGCATGACGTCGGTATAGACCCCTACGACTATAACGGAAACGGTCGGATCGATTACGATGATGTGGTAGTCCTGTACCAGGAGCTGCTGGCGAGTCATCCATGAATTACCAGGAATTCCAGAGGTATACCGTGCATTACAGGAACAGGCGACGAAGAATTGGAAAGGGAAGAATGGCTATTGGAAGTATCAATTCCATCAAGGAATTGCCCCACATTCAATTCCAAAAACCACAACCCATTTTCACATTATCACCTGAAGAGAGGAAAAATCCATGAAATTACCCAAAGTTCACCAGATTTTTTTTTGGATTGCATGCAGTACATTGTTACTTTTACCTGTCTATGCAGCGAGCATCCAGATCGATCCATCCTCAATTATCATACAACAAGGAATGACGGCCACAGTCAGTCTAACCCTGAATGATCTTTCCTCAGGTCTTGCGGGTTACGATCTGGTAGTTCGTTTCTCAAACCCGGTAGTTGCGGAAATATCGGAAGTCGCGTATCCCTCATGGGCAGTTACGAACGATACCAAACGGAAAGCTGATGGATCTATCCGAATTAGCGGGGTAGATCTTTCAAGACAGGTTGAACCAGGGACAACAGTTGTCCCACTTGCAACTCTGAAGATTAAAGGAATTTCAGGGGGGGCATCATCCGTAATTATTGAGTCCGTGTATATGGATGCAGATGGTGGATCCATTATTTCTCCGACCATTCCCACCGGAACGATTACCATAGAGGGAACATCAGGGTCTTCTTCAGGTGGTGGTGGGGGTGGGGGCGGTTCAAGTTCCTATATTATCCAATCCCATACATCTGTAACTCCTTCACCATCTCCTACAATCACCCAGCAAGAATCAACGTCAACTCAAACGCCCCTGGCAGAAAAAGTGACTTCAGTCCCATCGATCACCCAGCCTACTGGACAACCACAGACGGAAGCGACCACCACCACAGGAATGCCTTATGGGTATGGTGATATTCCATTCTCATGGATAGTCGGGGGGATCGTTTTGATGGGTGCTCTCATTGTAGGTATATTCATAGCAATGAAAAGGGACAGGGATCACGAGTGAGGAGTTTGTTCGAACATGTCCAAAACCATTTTTGTCATGAAAATCTGAAAAGTCATGTTTTCAGATGACCTTTTTTGACAGGATCAATGTCCTAAAAGTGAAACAGCCTTCACTGCCTACAAAAGAAGATCTCACTCAGGGTTAGATTTTCATTGCTTCGGTGTGAAGATACATCTTCATGCAGGTTTTTTAAGCAATCACCTTTTTTAGTCTCTCTTTACCGCATGGAATACGCCGTCGCGCTCTTCCACGAAAAGCACGGCCTTGCCTGATACAGGGCAGGGTTTCACTGATTTACCCTCCTCGACAATGATCAGGCCGGTCGTGACCGGGAAACCCTCGAACGTGAGGATAATGTCGACTCCTGCGGAGAGGAGTGCCTCAGCAGTCGCCGGCCCCGTGATTTCCCGGATCATTCCCCTCTGGATGATCCTGCCGTCGTACCCGGTGGCTGCGAGGCCGAGGCCCGCCATCGCCCCGATCACCCCGTCCTCCGTTCCCCCAAGACCTTCCAGCCGGATCGAACTGTTCGATGCGAGAGTCCTGGCCTGCTGCTGGGTAAGCACCCGCCTCTTCGCATCCATACCGAATGCAATAACTGCGGGAGTCACTTCGCTCTCATGTGCAATCGCGATGCCAGGGTCGCTCCCCTCCACGAATTCACGTTCCATCACGCCGCGGGCGATCGAGAAGATTCGATCGTCGTGATTCATCTGGCATGGCCCGATGTGTATCACTGCACAACTGTTGTGTGAAGTGTAAGGAATTGCATCATGCAGGAACAGCTGGTGCCTGGTGACAGCCTGCACGGAAAATTCTCGCGAAAGCATATCTGCGATTATGCGGGCAAGACGACCCGTACCACGGGAAGTGGGAATATCGGTATCATCGATTGAAAGGAGGAATGTCATAGTGTGTGCGCTCTCTGTCTTTTTTGTATCATGAGTTCAATATGAATAGAATCTTTGAGTGCAATCGGGAAAAATTGCTCAACAGATTCATTAATCTTTAATATTTTTCCTTCCGGGCTTATTCAGGTATCGGATGCCATACGCGAGGCACGTCCCTGCCACAAATGCAAGTGTCATGTTAACAAGGACAGAGAGTGCCGCAATGATCCCGGTAACGAGGTAAGATTCAGTCTTTATTCCATGGCGGCCGAGTTCTATAGCCACAAATACCATCAGCGCGGCATAAACGCCGTCCGAAACAAGCGAAAGGACTTCGGGACTTGCAAAGAAGAACGCAAGCAGAAGGAAGAAGATGCCCGCGTAGATGTTCGCCCCCCCTGTCCGCGCACCGAACCGGTATTGACCCGCCATACCACCCGCGCCATGGCACATGGGGAAACCCCCGAATGGGACGGTGGTGAGGTTCATAAGGCCAATAGTCCTGGAGAGCTGCGCGGGTTTGAGTGCCTGGCCAAAGAGGTCACGGGAAAGGAGAGATGTTGCCAGTATCGCGTTCGTGATGGTGAGGAGTCCTTGGGGTATGACCAGAGTCCCAAGCGCGGCGGGTATGTCACCAGCTGAGGGGAGGGAGAGGTGAGGGAGAGAAAGAAGTGCCATGGCGGGGAACCCATGGAGAAACACCCCGGTTCCGAACGCCACCCCAATGAGAATGACAGCGGAAAGGTCAGGAACCGCAATCGCCCTTGAAACCACATAAACGCCAGCCATGATGGCTATGGCAAGACCGAATACGACGAGGTCGCCTGCCACAAATCCTATCGATGTCCTGATGAGCAGGAGTGCAAGGCCGATCTGGATGCCACGTATCACACTCCGCGGGATATAATTCTCGAGAACATCCAGCCATTTTCCATGCCCCAGCGCAAAAAAAAGAAGTCCGAGGATGAGCCCGGCGGCAGCGATCTGACCCGCGCTCATGTTTTCCGCGATCGCGACTACTGCGATCACTTTCATCGGTTCAATGGGAACGGGAATCCGGTAATAGTAACCGGTAATGATGAACCAGATGCCAAAGAAGAGGAGGATGTATCCGAGGGAGAGCCCGGCTACTGCTGAGACTGCAAGCACCAGGGGAAGGATAGTGCCAAAATCCCCGACACTTCCGGCAAGTTCATTCAGACCGAACTTTATTTCCGGTGATGGCTCCGATTCCTCCATACCTCGCTTCGTTTCGATTCGGGCAGACTCAGGCCTTGATAATGGTTCCCACGCGCTTTCCCTCGACAGCTGCCGTAACATTACCGGGCTTGTGCCCGTTGACGATCTTCACCTCCCTGATTACTCTTGAATGGAGCATCATTTCGAGCACTTTTGGCTCGAGGACAAGGTCCTCCATATCCATCTCCAGCAGTTCCTGAGCGGTGATCTCGGGTATCATCTCGGCATCCTGGTGGGTATGGGGATTTGCAGTATAGAGACCGTCAACATTTTTTACCAACACGAGGTTCTTTGCCCCGAGGAGTTCCGCCGCGAGGAACGCCCCGGTATCGGTCCTGTGGGGAGGAATGAACCCTATCTCGGCAGGTTGTTCATAGAGCCCGTAAGGAGGTGTCCCGTGGATTACGGGAAGGACACCCATGTGGAAGAGCATGGGGAGATCGAGAAGGTCTCCGGTATGGATCCTCACCCCATGCCACGGTGAGAGGAGCAGGGACATCATGATTGCGTTCTGTTCGCTGATCTTACCTGCCAGTTCTGCAAGTACTCCCGTTGGCATCCCGAGATCGAGCCCGAGATCCAGGATATGCCGCACGCGGACTCCCCCTCCGGTTGCCACCAGGATCTTATGCTCCCGCGAAAGGTTGCCAATCTCCTGGACGAGTGGAAGGACCACCTCTCTTCCGTAGTCCATTATCCCATGCCCACCCACCTTGACCACGTTCAAGTCCGGGATTAGGCGAATCTGGTCGCCATGTTCAAAAGCGCGAAGCAGGCTCTTCCTTACAAGGGATTCTCCCTGGAGCCGGTTTTGCACTTCAAATCGTTCACCTTTCTTTCTGTGCACGATAGTTTTATGAGATGGTATAGTAAATACAACCTTTGTATACCAACTGGTATATCAAATGTTATGCATTAACAATATATACCAGTGAAGTGACTAGGTATCAATTGGAGTGAGTGAAATGATAAAGATCTATGTCCGTGAGCGCCAGAAGGTGCGTGAAGGTGTAAAGCAACCGATGTTTCGTATTGTTGCGGTGACGGGGGGGCAGGTGCAGATAGAACTGACCCATTTCCGCAAGTTCGAGATCGAACAGATTGCAAAGGATATCGGGGCCGAGGTTATATACCTGCAGGAAATTCCCGATAAAGAGAAGAAGAAAGCTTAAGTGTAAACCATTTTAATACATTTTTTTTCGTTTTACTGCAGAGGAACGGATTTTATTAGCTTTATCTGCAAATAGACACATTGAATTGATCTCATGGCTGCATTGAGTATCGACCTTTTATTCACCGCTGCAATAAGGATCTTACTGGAAGAAGAGCGATCTATAACGATTAACTGTTTTCTTGGAGAGATTTGCATAAAATTCCCTACCACGAGGCGGATCGCTGAATTCCTGCAGGTCCCCCACTACTACGTTCTCCCATATTTTGCCATGATGGAAGAGATGAAACTGGTAACAAGGGTCGAAAGGATTGGAATATTTACCACTCCTATCGGTACAAAAAAAATCGTGAAGATGATGTGCACCGACTTCAGGAAGGAAGCATCTGAGGTGATGGGGGAGCCCCTCCTCGCCTACCTGGAAACAAAGGTCCGTTCTCACTGATATACTAATTGGTATACCAGCAGATTCCCTGTTTTTTTAAAAATCAAGCCTTTTTAAAGGAATACGGATTTATCATTTCGTGGAGTGTATACAGTAATTATATCAGGTGCAGTCAGTGCACTCGACAAGAGGGAGGGACACTCATGAACGAGATCATCGAAGGTTTCATCCGGGCAGGGGAGCTGATAATAAGTTTGGATCCTGAGGTGCTTGAGATCACCGCAAGGTCCCTTCTCATCTCGCTTACCGCCACACTCATCGCGTCACTCATCGCAATCCCCATAGGCGGGTTCATCCATTTCAGGGAATTCGGGGGAAAGCGCGGCCTGATCACCATCATCCAGACGCTCTACGCCCTTCCTACCGTCATCGCCGGGCTCTTCGTTTTCCTGCTCCTCTCAAGGGTCGGGCCGTTCGGGTTCCTCGGCCTCCTGTTCACTCCAACCGGGATGATCATCGGCCAGACTGTGCTCGTCGTTCCGCTGATGGTCGGAATGACCCTCATCGCACTCTCCGGAGTAAAAAAGACCCTCCAGGACGAGGTGATCTCTCTTGGTGCCACCTCTTCCCAGATCATATGGACGATTGTGAAAGAGGCGCGGTTTGCAATCCTTGGCGGGGTGATACTGGGATTCGGCCGCGCCATCTCAGAGGTAGGCGCCGCCATGATCATCGGCGGGAACATCCGGGGATACACGAGGGTCCTCACTACCGCAATCGCACTCGAGACCTCAATGGGCAACATCGCGTTCTCTATCGCGCTTGGGATCATTCTTCTTATCATCGCCCTTGGCGTCACCACTGCACTCTTCCTCGTGCAGGAGCGGTAAGATGATTGAGTTTGTTCATGTCTACAAGAGATACGGGGAGAAGGTGGTCCTCGAAGACCTCACATTCAGAATAGAGAGGGGAGAGATCTTCACCATTATCGGTCCGAGCGGCTCGGGGAAGACTACCATCCTCCGCATGATCGACCTGCTGGAAAACCCCTCGTCAGGTTCGATTCTCATCGAAGGCCATGACACGAATGTTTCCGAAGGGGAACGCGTCGCATTACGGAGACGGATGAGCGTCGTCTTCCAGAAACCTGCAGCCCTCCGCGGGAATGTCTTCGAGAACGTGGCCCTCGGGCTGAAATTCCGTGGTACCCCCCGTGACGAGATGCACGCGAGGGTCACGGAAGCCCTCGGCCTCGTGGGACTCGATGGCTACGAAGAGAGAAAAGCGACCACTCTCTCCGGAGGCGAACTCCAGCGGGTGGCTATCGCACGCGCACTTGTCAGCAGGCCAGAGATCCTGCTGCTGGACGAGCCGACCGCAAACCTGGATCCAGTATCCACCGAACGTATCGAGAACCTCATATCCTTTATAAAAGAACAGTTTGGGACCACTATTGTGCTCTCCACCCATGATATGATCCAGGGGCAGCGGCTGGCGACGCGTATCGCGGTGATCCTGAACCGGACCATTGGACAAGTGGGGGACTCCCACCAGATCTTTTACCAGCCGAAGAGCAGGGAGGTGGCACGGATGGTCGGTATCGAGAATATATTTGAAGGTACAGTTGCGGAAAATACCGGTGGCCTGGCCAAGATTTACATCGGCAACGCCACCATTGCAGCCATATGCCCCTATCCTGAAGGGACACATGTCACCTTGTACATGCGCCCTGAAGACGTCATCTTTCTCATTGAGAAGGATGGAAAGAGCACCGCGCGCAACGAGATCGAGGGGACCATCTCCCGCGTGACTCCCATGGGGCCAAGCGTGAAGATCAGGATGGATGGCAGCATCAGGATTGTTGCGGTCATCACCCGCCGTTCATACGACGAACTCGGCCTCTCACCCGGCTCTCACGTCTATGCCTCCTTCAAGGCCAGTGCCATCCATGTAGTGAAAAACGAACAATGATCAGATTTCTGGTCGGAACGGTTTGATTTTGGGCCGTTTCACTGAATTCCATTTAATTGCTCTTGATGCAATATCGCCGGCATCTCCTTTCCACTCGATCTCACCCATACCCTCACGGGAACACACCACTTCCCCTGACCGGCACCCATTTCTCGCATAGATGATAATACATGATACAATGCGGTGTATCTCTCTTGCAAGCGGGAGCAGGGGAAACTGCCTGTACATCGAGGGGGAGTCCTCTTCCCTCCTCGTCGATGCCGGCC
This sequence comes from uncultured Methanolinea sp., assembly GCA_964431125.1. Lineage (GTDB taxonomy): Archaea > Halobacteriota > Methanomicrobia > Methanomicrobiales > Methanospirillaceae > Methanolinea_A. The sequence goes on from CAYSII010000014.1 coordinate 11,096, forward strand.
TCTCCCGCCACGAGATCCTCACGCGACTCCATGCCGCAGGAAAGTCCACGGAGGGCATCGCCGCAATCCTTGTTACCCACGAGCACATTGACCATATCTCTGCCGTGATACCCCTGGCACGCCACCTCTCCGTTCCGGTCTATGCAACCGGGGGAACCCTCGTCGACCTGCTCGATTCGGGGCGCGTGCACCGCAACCCTGTCCGGGCCATACGCATAGATTACGGCGAGAAGTTCTCCGTCGGTGAATTCTCGGTCAGTGCATTTGCCGTTTCCCACGATGCAAGGGAACCCTGCGGGTTCGTTATCCGGCAGGGTGATCTCTTTCTTGGCTGCTGCACCGACACCGGGATGGTCACAGGGGAGATGGAAGAGACCCTCTCCCGCTGCGACGGGCTCGTCCTCGAGAGCAACCACTGCCCCCGGATGCTCCGCGAGGGTCCCTACCCCGAGTCCCTCAAGCGGCGGATCAGGTCGCGCAGGGGGCACCTCTCGAACACGGATGCCGCACGGTGCATCACCAGCGTTAGCACACGGGTGCATTCCGTGCTGCTCGCACACTTGAGCGAGGTGAACAACACTCCCGGGAAAGCACTGGCGTGTGCACGCGAGGCTGCCGGTCTCTTCTCCTCGGAGATCGAGATCTCGGTTGCCACAAACATGGGTTCGGAGGCAGGGTGGCCCCACGGCATCCGCCTCTGACCCGGAAAAATACAAAAATGTTCCCTTTTCCCGAAGTTGGCAGGCACCTGCAACCCTTCTGCCGGGGTGCACGCGCCGGGGAAAAATCTTACTCTTCCTTCATCTTCAGGAGTTTCAGGCAGTACTGGTCGATAGAGTCGAGGAAGACCTTCCGTGCAGTCCTCGATCTCTTCTCATCCTCCGAGAAGACGTCCTGCATGATGTAGCTGAGAGTGGTCAGGTAATACCCGAGCGCCGGGAGTTTCTTCTCCATGTCCTCGAACATCACCTCTGCATCCGTCCTCCTCCCGCTGATGAGGAAGAACGCGAGGTCGAGGAGGAGGATGACATGGGCCGGCATCTTCTTGGATATGGCGGTGCTCCGGAACTTCTGGTAGGCGGATTCCTGCGAGGACATGATCGCAAGCTGCAGCCCGTAATAGAGGGGTTCGAGTTCATCAGGGTGCTGCTGCATCATCTGCCGGACAACCGCTGTTGCCCCGGCAGCATCCCGTGCTTCCCGCTTGAAGTGGTAGAGGTCGCGCAGGAAGAACATGTCGCTGTAGTACCGCTCGGATGCGATCTTGAGAAGTTCCCCCCTCATCTCCCTGTTCTGGTCTTTCTTTGCCTTCTCGAGACCTATCTTTAAGTAAACAGGCTGGTCAGGGAACCAGTCGATTGCCAGCCTGATCATGAACCAGAAGATCTTGTTCACCCGGAGTTCCTGGATAACCTGCGGGAACCGGAGCCTGTTCACCGGGGGCTGGAGGCGGGCGAGCTCGATCATCTGTTCGCGGGCGGAGAGTGCCATGCTGCTCGTCGTGCTCCGCTCCAGCCTCTGGTCGGGGGGGAGCTCGAGGGCCGAGAGCTCGTAGTAGCAGAAGGCAATTGCGGTGCAGACGATCGCGTCGACCGTCCTGTATTTCATCAGGATATCGATTGCATCCTTGTACTTCCCGATGTCGATGAGCTTGAGACCGAGCACGATATCAAAGATTGCCCTGCCCGTGAACTTCCGCTTGACACGCGTTGCATGGCGAAAGAGCCTCTCGATGTACTCGACGTCCGTGGATCGCTTGCTCTCCTCGAGAACCTTCACGGTCACGTCATCGATGAACCGGTCGTAGACCTGATCAGGGATGTCAGGGAAATTGTTCTCGAGGATCGAGACGACGTGCCCGAAAAAGACAGGGAGATTGGAATCTATCTTCTCGGAGTTCTTCTCGATGTACTCCATCATCTCCCTTTTTGTCTGCCCCATCTTCTGCTCGATCAGGGCATCGGGAACCCACTCGCCCGGCATGATACCCAGAGATTTTCCGTCAGAATATAAGAACCTTGAGACCATTTGTAAAAATCACCCGATTCTCATTCCGCATACGGGAATACGAACAGGAAAAATAGTATGCGTCGTACCTCTGCACATTGCGGGCAGCCTCTGTCGCACGGAAGGGGTTTGGAGAAGCGGAGCCATGCACAGGGGGCGCAGCGGGTTTACGGGGAGGGAGTCTGTTTTCCTCCGAAAAGAGGGAGGGGAACCCTTATTTTTGGCCGTGCAGAGGTTCTATCAGGGCAGGGTACCATGAAATTCCTTGAATTTGCCCGGATCTGTGAAGAGGTCGGGAAAATCAGCGGGAGGCTCGAGATGACGCACAGGATCGCCGGTATCCTCGCCAGCCTCGACGAGAGGGATCTCCCCCTCTTTGTCCGGTTCCTGACCGGCAGGACATTTCCCGACTGGAGCCCCGAGAAGATCGGCATCGGACCAAACCTCCTCTTCGATGCCCTGACGCAGGTGGTCGATGTCACACGCATGGACATCATCGGCGAGATCAACCGGAAGGGTGACGTGGGACTTGCCGTCCAGTCCATCCTCGAGAATGTCCGGGCAGCGAGGAAGAGGGGGAGAGCACCATCGACGTTCCAGACATCCCTTTTCTCGCAGGAGCTCGATCTCGCTTTGGTGTATGCGGATCTCGAGCGGATCTCGCGGGCAGGGGGACGCGCCTCGCAGGCCGAGAAGCTCTCGCTGGTCCAGAACCTCTTCCAGAATGCCACTCCCCTCGAGGCAAAATACCTCGCCCGCCTCATCCTCGAAGACCTGCGGATAGGGGTCGGGGAGGGGACAATGCGGGATGCCATTGCAGAGGCGTTCTCTGTCGACCCGTCCCTTGTCGAGCATGCGTACCAGGCCCTCAACGACCTTGGCGAGGTGGCACTCCGGGCAAAAAAAGGGCGGGATTTCCTTGCCAACGTGCATATCATGCCGTTTCACCCCGTGAAGATGATGCTTGCCCAGCAGGGATCCATTGCGGAGGCCATCGCGGAGAACGGTGCGGTGGCCGCTGAATACAAGTACGACGGGAGCAGGTTCCAGTTCCACAGGCAGGAAAACAGGAGCAGGATGTACTCGAGGAAACTCGAGGACGTGACGGACGCCCTCCCGGAGGTCGTAAAAACCTTAAACGAGGCAACCTCGCACGATGTCATCCTCGACGGCGAGGTGATAGCCATGAAGGACGGAAGACCCCTCCCGTTCCAGACAGTCCTGCGCAGGTTCCGGAGGAAGCACGACATCGAGGCGATGCAGAAGGAGATCATGATGCAGCCTTTCGTCTTCGATATCCTCTACCTCGATGGAAAGACCTTGATTGACCTCCCTTTGAGCGAGAGGAGGAAGCACCTCGAGACAGCGCTCTCGGGATGCATCGCACCCCAGACGGTGAGCGACGACCCGTCCGTCATCGAGAGGGTATACCGGGAGAGTCTTGACGCAGGCCACGAGGGGCTGATGCTCAAGGTGCTCTCTTCTGCCTACACGCCGGGAATCCGGGGGAAGAACTGGCTCAAGGTGAAACCCGGCGTGGACACCCTCGACCTTGCAGTCATCGGGGCAGAGTGGGGGGAGGGAAAGAGGGCGCACCTCTTCGGGTCGTTCCTCCTTGCCTGCAGGGACGGCGGCGAACTCCTGCCCGTCGGGAAGGTCGCTACAGGTTTTTCCGAGGAGCAGCTCCAGGAGGTATATGAACTCCTCAAGGACAGCGTGATCGCCGAGTCCGGAAAGGAAGTCCAGGTCGAGCCATTCCTCGTCTTCGAGGTGGGATACGCCGAGATCCAGAAGAGCCCGAACTACGGGAGCGGGTTTGCATTGAGGTTCCCGAGGTTCATCAGGGTCAGGGACGACAAGGCCATTTCGGAGATCGAGACCCTCGAGGGCATCAGGGAGCGGTACAGGAGGCAGTCCCCGGGAGATTCCCCTGCCGGGACATGACGGGACAGGTCAGGGTGCAGGTGGAGAGTATATCCTTGCCCGGTCACCGATGCATGCCCTGACTTCCCGGACGAACACCTCCCAGTCCACCTCGCCTTCCGGGATGACCCGTGCAACCTCCCTGCCCAGCTCGTCGTCCGATATCCCGGTCGCCACGGCGATGACCGAGCCGGGGGCGTAGCGGACAGGCACGATCCCGTCGGAGTCACCGTCCACGATTCCGAAGACCGGGATCCCGAGGTGCGCCCCGATGTGCCCGCAGACGGCCGTCGTGTCATCGCCAACGCTGACGATGCCGCATATATCCCCGTGATCGATCCTGCGGAAGATATTGTGCCCGCAGTGGTCGATGAGGATGACGCGGCCCCGCGGGAGAGGTGCCTTCCCCGTCCCCCCCGGTCCCCGTGACCGGATGGCCCCGCTCTTGCACCATGCAGTCGCAGGGTCGATGATGCCCGACCTCCCGAGTTTCTCCAGTCCGTGGCCCTTGACAGAGAGGCCGAGAACCGGCTCCACGCGCCCGTCTCGTGCGCGGATGACGACCTCTGGCGATGTTGCGATGCCGATGACGGTACCGTTCACGAAGACTGCCTCTCCCGGGATGCAGCCCCGGATGACCCGGGTTCCCGGGACTGCCTCCTCCGGCTCGCTCTCCATCGATACGAGGGTATAGCCGGTCAGGGAAGAGATCAGAGCGGCGAGTCCGTCGGGTCCCCTGTCCCAGCAGATGACCTCCCGCGATGCGCATTCGACATGGATGATCCCTCTCCCGCCGACCCGCCGGGCAACGATCCCGCCGAATATGCGGCCGGATTCGGGGGTCTTCCCGCGGTTCGCGAGGAAACAGGGCGAATCGATCTTCCGGATCACCATGCTCGGCGGCAGGTCAGCATACTCGCAGGGAAGCCCGGACTCCGCGGCGGCCACCCGTGCCATGATGCCGGCAACGACGAGCCGGCGGGGGGAGAGGAGGGAGAAGAGCCATGCAGCATCGCCCGTATCGAATATTTCGGCGCCATGGACGACCATTACCGCATCTTTCACGGACGGCTTCATCTTATCCTGCTCCTGGCCGGGAAAAGAGGAAAGAGCCCCTGGCCTTCCCTCTGCCCCGATCCTGTCTCTCTCTTTTTTCGCCTGCATGAAGGGCATGAGACTTTCTGGCTATCCCATCCGCCCCGTCCTGGCCTGCAGCGCAGGCATCACGGGTGCGAACGGGAACGCGCGGAGCGGCCTTTTTGGCCGAAGAATTCTCATACCCGGTTGTATTCGTCGGCAAAGCGCGTGATATCGTCTTCCTCGAGGTATTCGCCGATCTGGACCTCGATCACCTCGAGGGGTATCTTTCCTGTATTTGCCAGCCGGTGCTTTATTCCAGCCGGAACGAACGTGCTCTCGCCCTGCCGGAGGTGAATGGTCCGGTCCCCGAGGATGACATCGGCCATCCCGCTGACGACGATCCAGTGCTCGCTCCGGTGGTGGTGCATCTGGAGGGAGAGTTTCTTTCCCGGCTTGACGGTGACCCTCTTGATCCGGAAGAACCGCGACTTCTCAAGCTCCGTGTACGAACCCCACGGGCGGTGGACCTGGAGGTGAAAGTCCGCGATCGTGTCGCCCCGGTTCTTGAAGACCTTCACGAGGTCCCCCACGTCCTCTGTCCTGTCCATCCGGCAGGCAAGGAGTGCATCACCGGTATCAACGAGGACGAGGTCCCGGACGCCGATCAGGGCGGCACATTTCCCCGGTGCATGGACGAAGTTCCCCCCTGAATCGATGAATTCAGCCTCGCCGGCATTTCCATGACTGTCATGCTTCTTGAAATCGTACCATGCGCGGAACGTTCCAAGGTCCGTCCAGCGTGACCTGAGAGGGACGACTGCGACCCTCCCGGAGAGCTCGAGGAGCCCGTAGTCGATCGAGAGGGAGGGAAGTTCCGGGTACGCGGAGACTCCCTTCTCTCTCAGGAGGGAGAGGACCGCCGGCTGGAGCGCTCCAAGTTCCTCGAAGAACGTCCGGGTCGAGAACAGGAACATCCCGCTGTTCCAGAGGTACCCTGCTTCAACAAAGGTCCTTGCCGTCTCCCAGTCCGGCTTCTCCCGGAACTTCCTCACCCTTGCCCCGACAGGGAGGGGATCGCCGGGGTCGATGTAACCGTACCCCGTGTGGGGATGGGTCGGGGGTATCCCGAACGTGACGAGGAACTCGCGAGCTATCCTCCCGGCAGCACGGATCTCCTCCATCGCACTCCCGTCGAGGTAATGGTCACTGGGGAAGACTGCGACAAGTGATTCCCCGAATTCCCTCTCGATCTCGAGCATGGCCCACGTGATCGCCGGGAGGGTGTTCTTTCCCACCGGCTCGGAGAGGATGCGGTTATCGGGAACCTCCTGCTTCAGTTCCTCGAGCTGGTTCAACGCAAGGTACTGGTGATCCCTGTGGGTGACGACGAAGATCTCCTCGGGCTTCGAGAGGGAAAGAGCCCTCCGGTATGTCTCCTGGAAGAGGGATGTCCCGTTCAGCTTCAGGAACTGCTTTGGGTTATACGTCCGGGAGAGTGGCCAGAGCCTTGTCCCCACTCCCCCTGCAAGGATGATGGATTTTATGGAGTCCATAGAGGATACCCGGGGTTTATCCCTGAAATTGCGCCCGGAACGCTCCTTCTTCATGCCTGCCTGTTCCGGGATCTGTCATGTGATTTTTCACCTGTTCCCTCATATGACTTCCCCTCCCTTCACTTCCCTGTCGGAGAAGATACCTGGAATCCAGGCTCCCGAACCAAGCCGGATGAAGGATGAATCTCGCATCACGGATCCTGATACTCCGGCCGTGCTTTCCGCCTGCATCCTGACCGAACGAAAGATGCCCCTGTCAGGACGGATTTTTCAGCGCACGGATATGCCGGAGCACTTCCCCCGCAACGGTTCGCTGGTTCCCCCTCTCGAGGAGATAGAGGGAGACGTCCTCCCTCTTCTTGAGCGATTCCGAAAAAGGCGTTCCCCTGATAGCGATTGTCGCAAGCAGGCAGTTTCCGGATGAAATAATCTCCTCCACCATCCGGCAGAAAAGCCCTGACAGGCACTCCATCTTTCCGATCTCGTCGATAACGACGAGACCGGCGTCCTTGATCCTGATCTCTCCAAGGAACGCCTCGAACGCCACGGTATCGACACCGTACTTCCCCACGCGGAACCGGGAGGAGAGCCCTGCATGCGCAAGGATGATCCTTTGGCCATCGAGGGAGACCGCCGAAAAACCCACCCTTGCCTTATTCTCGCGGATCTCTTCTGTGTAAAATCCCGCCGGATGGAATGGCAATAGATCCGGCAGGAGGCTCTTTACGAGCGTCGTCTTTCCGCAACCCGGCCGGCCCGTGATGAGGATGGTGGACGGAATCTCTCTCTTACCAGTCATGCATCCGACGACGGGCGCATTATTCCCGGGAACCACATCCACAGGTTCGCTCTCTTCTCATTCTGTCTTTCCGGCATTCTTCCTGTGCAGGTATTTTTAAAAAATGAAGCGTTGCCGGTCACTCTTTTTTCCCGTGCCGGAGAGCGAGTTCGACTGTCACCTGCAGTTCCTCGTCCTTGAAGGGTTTTAGCAGGTAGCCGGCGGGTTCCGTGTCAATAACCCGCGAGATTGTCTCGCTGTCCGAGTATGCCGTGAGATAGATGAAGGGGACATGGAACTCGTCCCGTATCCTCCGTGCAAGTTCTGTCCCATCCATCGATCCGGGAAGATTGATATCGATCAGAACGAGGTCTGGTCTTTCTTCTTTTATTCTCTCGAGCGCTTCTTCGGCTGTCTGTACCCTCCCGCTCACCCGGTAACCGAACTTTTCGAGCCTCCAGCTGATGAGCTGGCTTATGATTGGGTCGTCCTCGACAATGAGAATGGAATCATTCATTGCCATGCTGTACGGGGCCCTCCTTCAAAGATTACGATAATCATCAGCATTTTCCTATAAATAACCAGTGGAAAGGGCAGAACGGGTGATGCAGCGCGCATCACCGCATCATGATCTGGAAGGCTGTCGGATATGACCGGATGAGGGAGAAGACAATCGCCCTCCCCACGGGGATGGAATCCCCGTCCATGACCCTTTCCCGCGAGAGCTCTCCCATCTCCTGGAGGGCTTCGAGGGCAACCCTGTCGGTTAAGAAACAGCTCCCGGGCACATCCATGTCGAAGTAAAAGATGACAGGGAGTCTGAGCCTCTTTGCAAGGGACGGAGGTATCATCGATCCGATTTTTTCCAGCACTCTCCGGTCGAACCGGAACTCCTGCCCTCCCCTCGTGGTAGAAATGGGCCGTTCCATGTCGAGAAGGGTGGAGAGGGGGATGCGTGTGTTTACGATTCCCTCGTTTATCTTTCTCATCTCGAGGCTCATCCACTTCCCAAGTGCAGATTCGTCATACATGCGGAGAGGTATCCTCTAATCCCTGTGGTTTTCCTTATGATTTCCCCGGATCTCTTTCGGGATCCATCCCGCCCGCCCTGTCCCCGGCGAGGGAGCCGACAACACTGCAGAGGAGGTGGAAGAAGGCATGGGGATCTCCTTCCTTTAGGATAAAAAAATTGGCACCGGCGTTGAGGGATTCTTCCCTGGATGATGCATCCGAAATTCCCGTGCACATGATGAAGGGGGTTGTATCACCGCGTTTTCTGATCGCACGGAGAAACGTAATTCCATCCATTCCGGGCATGAAGTAGTCAGAGACGATCACGTCGTACCGGTTCAGGGAGAGATCGGCAAGTGCATCGGGGGCAGACTGGCAGGTACGAATGGAAAAATTGCCTTTCCTTTCCAGGAAAAGCCTTACAAGGTCGAGGAACTCGGGTTTATCGTCAACATAGAGGAGAGATATCACTTGAGCACAACCCCCCCCATGAAAGTAGACCTGCTCGGAATAAAAATTCTGCCTCTTTCACCCGGATACCTATATATAAAAAAAAAGAGGAGGGGGAGTTCCTGCCGTGTCATCCCCTGCACGATTGCCGGTCGGGACATCCGGCACAGGGCGCCAATGTTTAAGTTAGTTTCTCCCCCAACTCCCTGTGGTGCAGGGATACGTCCGGCCCTTCTGAACGTGAAAGGATGCAGGGTGTTCTTCCCCCGGAGGCACGGAGGATAGTCCTTGCAATCACCGTGCTTGCAGGGTTTCTCACGCCGTTTGACGGCTCCGCCGTGACCATTGCGCTTCCAAGCATCGGCAGCCAGTTTGCAATGGACGCAGTCACCTTGAGCTGGGTGGGGACGGCATACCTCCTCGCCGCGGCGGTATTCCTCGTCCCCTTCGGGCGGATCGCTGATATATTCGGGAGGAGGAAGGTTTTCTCCCTCGGCATCTCGATCTTTACCCTCGCCTCGTTCCTGATGCTCTCTGCGCCGAATGCAATCTTCTTCGTGGCCATGCGTGCGCTGCAGGGAACCGGGGGAGCGATGATCTTCGGTACAGGGATCGCCATTCTCACGGCGGCGTATCCCGTGGGAGAGCGGGGAAAGGTCCTCGGGATCTACACGACTGCCGTCTATCTCGGCCTCTCCACGGGTCCGATCATCGGGGGATTCATCACGTCTTTTTCCGGCTGGCAGGGTATCTTCCTCGTAAACATCCCTATCGGTCTTGCCACCCTCGTCCTCGTGCAGAAAAAGGTGCACGCCGAGTGGGCGGATGCACAAGGCGAGCACTTCGACCTTCTCGGTTCGCTCCTCTATGGCGGATCCCTCGTTGTGCTCATCCTCGGCATGACCGATCTTCCCGACCAGACTGCATTCCTGTGGATTGGCGCCGGAGTTGCGGGTCTTTTCGCATTCGTCATCCGGGAGACGCATGTGTCAAGTCCGGTATTCCGGATGTCGCTCATCCTCGAGAACCGGGTCTTTGCCTTCTCGAACCTGACGGCGCTCATCAATTACAGCGCGACATATGCCATCACGTTTCTTACCAGCCTGTACCTGCAGTTTATCAAGGGCTATTCACCCATCCACGCCGGCATCCTCATCATCCCGATGCCGCTTGTACAGGCGGTCTTCTCCTCGCTTGCCGGCCGGTTGTCCGACCGCATCGAACCGGGGATCGTCGCATCGGCAGGGATGGGCATCATCTCCTGCGGACTGCTCACGCTTGTCTTCCTCGACCCCGGGACACCCTACGGGCACCTCCTTGCAAGCCTTGTCCTTGTCGGCTTCGGGATGGCGTTTTTCACCTCGCCCAATACGAACGCAATCATGAGCTCCGTGGAGAAGAGGTACTACAGCGTTGCCTCCGGAACGCTTGCAACCATGCGCGTCCTCGGGCAGATGACCAGCATGGCGCTCGTGGCCATGATCTTTTCGATTGTCATCGGGGAGGTCGCGATCACGCCGGAAGTCTATCCACGGTTCATGGAGAGCCTCCGCATCATATTCATGGTCTTCGTCGTTTTTTGCCTCACCGGGGTCTTCACATCGCTCGTACGCGGGCGTGTCCGGGGAGATGGATCTTCGAAAGGTTAAGCGTGCCAGAGTGCAGTGCATCGGGTGGGGGAAAGTTCTTGGAAAGATGGAGGAACAGGTCTTTTGGGCCCCCGGAAGATCATTTGGGATACCTTTGAAAAATGCCAGGAAAAAACCGATGGGCTCGAGGAGATTCGAACTCCTGATCTCCGCCATGTCAAGGCGACGTCATAACCAGCTAGACCACGAGCCCGCACGTTCGGGTTGATTGTGCGGAGAAATGTGGGTGAACACAGTATAAAATTGTTCTCTTTCCTCTTTTTCCCCGGGCCGGGGCCGGGAGGTCGGAGAGAGGAAGGGTCGCAGGGACAAAGGTTCCGGAAAGGGGATGTACCTCCCACCGACCCGCCATGTTTCAGATCAGGGTATCGGAGATCTTTGCAAAGACAGCCGTGAAAATCCCGGGCATCGAGCGGATCTCGTCCATCATCTCGGGGGAGACCTCGGAGTCGACGTTGAGAACCATGATCGCCTCCTCGCCGGGCCTGATCCTGCCGACCTGCATCCCCGCGATATTCACGTTCCCCTTCCCGAGAATCGTGGATGCACGCCCGATCACGCCCGGCTTGTCGAGGTGCCTCGAGACGATGACGTACCCCTCGGGGATCATGTCCATCGTGTACCCCCCGATAGCAACGATCCGGGATCGGCCCTTCATGAAGACTGTCCCGCTCACCGTCTCCTCCATCGTGTCGGTCTTCACCCTGATGGTGACGAGGCTCCTGAACCCGCCGGAGTCACGGGTCATTGTCTCGGAGACGGAGATCCCCCTCTCCTTGGCGATCATCTCTGCATTCACGATATTGACAGGGACCTGGAGGATGGGGTCGAGGAGTCCCTTGAGGGCCATGAGGGTGATGAACCGCGTGTTGTTCGAGAGGGTCGCAAGCTCCCCGCCATAGATGATCTCGACCTTCTCCATCCTCCCGGAGACGATCTGGGTCAGGAACCTCCCCATCTTCTCTGCAAGGGTGGCGAAGGGCTCGATCGTGTCCGCGTGTTCAGGCGGGACCATCGGGGCATTGACGACATACTTGGCGGTTCCCCCCTTCAGAACGGCGATGCACTGCTTTGCAATCGAGACAGCGACGTTCTTCTGCGCCTCGACGGTGCTTGCCCCGAGGTGAGGGGTCACGATGACCTGGTCGAGTTCGAGGAGGGGCGAGCCTGCCGGAGGTTCCTCCTCGAAGACATCGAGGGCAGCACCGGCTACCTTTCCTGACTTCAATCCCTGGTAGAGGGCCTCTTCATCGATGATCCCGCCCCGTGCACAGTTGATGATCCTGACTCCGTCCTTCATCATGGCGATCGTCCTCCCGTTCACCATGTGGCGTGTTTCCTTGATGAGGGGTGTGTGCACCGTGATGACGTCAGCAACGCGGAAGAGTTCCTCGAGGGAGACTGCCTCGACACCCATCTGGACAGCCCTCTCCTTCGTGATGAAGGGATCGTAGCCGACGATGTGCATGCCCATCGCCTGTGCCCTCTTTGCGACCTCCCTCCCTATCCTGCCGAGCCCGACGATACCGAGGGTCTTCTCGTTCAGTTCGACCCCCATGAACTTCGACCTCTTCCACTCCCCCTTCTTCAAGGAGGCATTTGCCTGGGGGATATTCCGGGCGAGGGAGAGCATCATCGCCATGGTGTGCTCGGTGGCTGCAAGCGTGTTTCCCTCGGGAGCGTTTGCCACGATGATGCCCTTCTTCGTGGCCGCCTCCATGTCGATATTGTCCACGCCGGCACCGGCACGGCCGATGAAACGGAGCCTCTTTCCGGCCTCGATGATACGGGCAGTGACATCCGTCCCGCTCCTCACGATCAGGGCATCGTACTCCCCGATGATTCCCACGATCTGGTCCTCGGAGAGATCTGTCCTGACATCGACTGTGCACTCCCGGCGTAAAATTTCGAGGCCCTCTTCGGCCAGGGGATCGCTGACCAGTATTTTAAAATTCGCCATAAAACCCCATGGAAATATGGGGCTGATACGTATTGAGGATTATTATCCTTCGATCCACCGGGAGGAGATGCAGAAGGTTCCCGGCATGATCGGAAAGGATGGAGCAAAGACCCACTCCCCGGGGAATGAGAATCTATTAAACGGGGAGTGACGCAGAATATTAGTGGTGCGCGAATGAGAGAGATGCCTGATATTCTCTGGCTCGAGGAGATACGAAAAGAGGATATTTCTGCAGTGGGGGGTAAGGGTGCATCCCTTGGCGAGATGTCGGCGATCGGCCTTCCTGTTCCCCGGGCCTTTGTCGTCACGAGTCATGCATTCCGCCAGTTCCTGATCGAGACCGGCCTTGAAAATACCCTTTTTTCCGATCTCGAGGGACTGGACGTCGAGAACAGCAGCGAACTGGAGAGGGCTGCAGAGAGGGCCAAGCAGGCCGTCCTGAAGGCAAAGGTGCCAGCGTCGATCCGTCAGAAGATCCGGGATGCCTACAGGAAGATGGATGGCGGACAGCTGGTCGTCGCCGTCCGCTCCAGCGCTACAGCCGAGGATCTCCCGGATGCAAGTTTTGCCGGCCAGCAGGAGACCTACCTCAACATCCGCGGGGAAAAGAACCTCCTCGACGCAGTCCAGCGGTGCTGGGCATCCCTCTATGGAGCAAGGGCAATTTACTACCGTGCAAAGCAGGGATTCGACCACCGGAGCGTCAATATCGCAGTCGTCGTCCAGGAGCTGGTCCGGTCCGAGAAGGCAGGCGTGATGTTCACCTCCCACCCTGTCACGGGCGAGGATGTCTCCATCATCGAGGGTTCATGGGGGCTTGGCGAGGCTGTCGTATCGGGATCCGTATCCCCGGACAAGTACGTCTACGACCTGCGTTCCGGGAAGGTGATCGACCGGCTCATCTCGAACAAGCGGTTCCAGATAGTCTCGGACGGCGACCACGGGACAAAGACGGTTGAAGTCCCGGAAGAACTGAGGGAAGCCCCGCTCCTCTCGGACGATGAGGTTGCAAAACTTGCAAAATACGGAAAGATCGCCGAGAACCACTACGGAGTGCCGCAGGACGTGGAGTGGGCAATCGTCGGAAGCACCATCTACATCCTCCAGTCCCGCCCCATCACGACGATCCGATCGGGAAAAGCAGAGAAGTCTCTGCCAGAGGCGGGAACACAGGAGATCATCCTCCGGGGACAGGGAGCCTCTCCCGGCATTGCCAGCGGCAGGGTGGTCATCATCCACGATGCAAAAGAGGCCGGGAAGGTCAAGGAGGGTGACATCCTGGTCACGCGGATGACGAACCCGGACATGGTCCCGGCAATGAGGAGGGTTGCTGCCATCGTGACGGACGAAGGGGGCATGACGTGCCACGCGGCCATCGTGAGCAGGGAACTTGGGACTCCTGCAGTTGTCGGCACGAAGACTGCAACCCAGGTCCTGAAGCAGGGCCAGCTGGTCACGGTCGATGGCGAGAAGGGATTCATCTACGATGGGGAGATCGCGATCGGGAAGGAGAAACCACAGGCGGTTCTCTCTCTTGCGTCCGCGCCGATCATCACGGCAACAAGCGTCAAGGTCAACGTCTCGATGCCCGAGGCAGCGGAACGTGCCGCAGCGACCGGCGCCGATGGTGTCGGGCTCCTTAGGATCGAGCACCTGATCCTCGGGCTGAACAAGACTCCCGGGTGGTTCATTGCCAACCGGCGGGAGGAAGAGTTCATCCAGGAGCTTGCCAGTGGTATCAAGGTCGTCCTCGACGCCTTCTATGGAAAGCCCGTCTGGGTCAGGACGCTCGATGCACCGACGGACGAGTTTCGGAACATGGCCGGTGGAGAGAACGAGCCTGTCGAGCACAACCCCATGCTCGGGTGGAGGGGGATCCGCAGGGACCTCCAGTCCCCCGACCAGTTCAGGCTCCAGGTCGAGGCTTTCCGGAGGCTCTGGGAACAGGGGTATGACAACCTCGGGATCATGTTCCCGATGGTCTCCCACCCGTCCGAGTTCATCCGTGCCCGCGAGATGATGCGGCAGTGGGGAGTTGACGTGGAGAAGGTGACCCTCGGTGTCATGATCGAGATACCGAGCAGTGCCATCCTGATCGAGGACTTCATCCGCGCAGGGATAAAGTTCGCATCGTTCGGGACTAACGACCTCGTCCAGTACACGCTTGCCATCGACCGGAACAACCAGAACGTTGCCGCGATGTACGAGCCGAAGCACCCGGCCATCCTCGCCCTGATCGATTCGGCAATCAGGTGCTGCAGGAAACACGGGGTGGAGATCTCCATCTGCGGGCAGGCAGGATCCGAGCCCCCGATGGTGAAGTGGCTCGTTGAGCACGGGATCACGAGTGTCTCCGCAAATATCGATGCCATCGCAAAGATACGGGAGACCGTTGCACGGACAGAACAGCGGATAATCCTCGAGAGCGCGAGATCCCGGAATGCGTGAGAAAGGCAGGGATATCGACGATATCTTCTCGTTTCTTGCAGAAAAGAGGAGGGAGGACATCAGCCACGAGTACATCTTGAGCTCGATGTGCACCATTCCCCACCCGGTTGCCTCCCGGGCCCACGCCCTCTTCCTCGAGACGAACCTCGGCGATCCCGGTCTCTTCCCCGGGACCGCGACGCTCGAGTCCCTCCTCGTCGAACGTCTCGGAACGCTCTTTTCCCTGCCCTCGGCGTGCGGGTATGCAACGTCCGGGGGGACCGAGTCAAACATCCAGGCCCTCCGCATAGCAAAGAAACTGAAAGGATCGGAAAATGCAAACGTCGTGATCCCCGCCTCGGCCCATTTCTCCTTCCAGAAGGCGTGCGACATCCTCGGTCTCGAGGTGCGGACCGTTCCGACCGGCAGTGCGTTCAGGATGGATGCAGAGAGAGCCGCCGGGCTCGTAGACCACAACACGTGCGCCATCGTGGGTGTTGCCGGGACGACCGAGTACGGTGTCGTCGACCCGATAGAGGAACTCTCCGCGATCGCACGGGAGGAGGAGATATTCCTCCACGTCGATGCAGCCTTCGGGGGGATGGTCCTCCCGTTCCTCGACGGTGCCCCGCGGTTCGATTTCTCCCTGCCGGGCGTCAGCAGCATCGCCGTCGACCCGCACAAGATGGGGATGAGCACCATCCCGGCAGGAGTCCTCCTCCTCCGCGAGCAGGAGGCACTCTGTTCCCTTGCCGTCGATACCCCCTACCTCTCCGTCAGGCAGGAGTACACGCTCTCGGGTACCCGTCCGGGAGGTTCTGTTGCAGGTGCCCTTGCCGTCCTCGAGTACCTCGGGCGGGAGGGCATGCGGGACATCGTGACGGGGTGCATGAAGAACACGTGGCGGCTGATCGATGGCATGGAGGCGTTCGGTATCTCCCGGGTCGTGACCCCTGACGTGAACGTTGCAACGTTTGAAAAAATCCAGGTTCCCCCGCCATGGAGAGTCTCCTTCACCCGTGCAGGCCATCTCCGCATCGTGTGCATGCCCCACGTGCACGCCGGGATCATTGAATCGTTCCTCGAAGATATCGGTGAGAATTATGCTTGAACGCCTTGTTACCTCTCTTGAAAAGGCCCCCATCGTGAAGCGGGGAGAATACAACTATTTCATCCATCCCATCACGGACGGAGTGCCGGAAGTCGACCCGGCACTCATCCGGGAGGTGTGCACGGCACTCATCAGGGTCCTTGACCTTGACGGAGTCGACCGGATCATCGCTGCCGAGGCGATGGCGATCCCCATCGGGACTGCCCTCTCCCTTGCAACGGACATCCCGATGAACATCGTCCGGAAGAGGGAGTACCTCCTCCCCGGCGAGGTTGCCGTCCACCAGGCGACAGGGTACTCGAAGGGCCAGCTCTTCCTCAACGGTGTCCGGAAGGGGGAGAACGTCGTCATTGTCGATGACGTCATCAGCACCGGTGGCACGACGAGAGCCCTCCTCTGGGCCCTCGACCAGGCAGGCTGCACCGTAAAGGACATCTGTTTTGTGATAAAGCGGGGGAACCCTGACATCGGCAGGCCTTACAAGACGCTCGTCACCGTGGAGGTCACAGACAGGGTGCGTGTCGTTGAGCGAATATTCTGATCTCGTCCGGAGACTCCGATCGAAGAACGCTTCATCGGTTGCACTCCAGTTCCCCGAAGGCCTCAAGAGGCGGGCAAAAGAGATCGCTCTCTCCCTGAAGAGGGAGGGGTTCTCCGTTATCGTGAGCGGTGACCCCTGTTATGGCGCCTGCGACCTTGCGTCTGATGCCCTGCCGATCGTCGATGCCCTCGTCCACTTCGGGCATACGCCGGTCGGTGACCCCGGCCCGAAGGTCATCTTCGACCCGTTTTCCATCGATTTTGACCCGGAAATCCTTGACAATGCACTCCCCCATCTCACCCGGGAGACAATCGGCCTCGTGACGACGGCACAGCACGTCCACCTCCTCCCTGCAATGGTTGGAAAACTTGCTCGTTTTGGTATCTCTGCCCGCACGCAGGCAGGTTCCCGGGGGTGCGGGGAGGGGCAGGTCCTTGGATGCGCATTCGGGGCAGCGCGGATCCCTTCTGTCGACGAGATCCTCTTCGTCGGGACAGGGATCTTCCACCCCCTCGGTGTCCGCCTCGCGACCGGGAAGAGGGTTGTCGCACTCGACCCGTTCTCCGGTATCGTCACTGAAGTAAACGAGGAGAGGTTCCTGCGCCAGAGGTTTGCCCTGATAGAGAGGGCGCGGGGGGCAGATGCTTTCGGGCTGATCGTCAGCGCAAAGACCGGCCAGCAGAGGCTTGCCCTTGCAGAGGAGATGGCATGCCGGTGCAGCACGGCGATCGTTGTCCTCGTGCGGGAGGTGACTCCCGAGGGGCTCCTCAACCTTGGTTTTCCTGCCTACGTGAACTTCGCATGCCCCCGCCTTGCCTACGACGACCAGCCACGGTTCCCTGCCCCCGTGCTCTCCCCCCAGGAGTTCGAGATCCTCCTCGGCGAGAGGGAATTTTCTGCGTATGCAATCGACGAGATGCAGTGATCCGGGATGAGACTGAAGCAGCTGGAGAGAGAACTTTCCGGCCTCGAGGGGTACACGCAGCCGCTCGCCCACCGGGAGCAGTACGTGACACCCCCCGACCTTGCGGCAAGGCTCCTCTTCCATGCCCACATGAGGGGCGATATCGGGGGCAGAGATGTCTGCGACCTCGGGAGCGGGACGGGGATCCTTGCAATCGGTGCCGCACTCCTCGGAGCGTCATCTGTCACGGGAGTCGAGATCGATCCGGCTGCAATCGCAATTGCAGAGAGAAATGCGCAGAAAAAAGGCGTTTCCCCCCGATTCATCCAGGGTGACCTCGATGACCCGGAACTCCCCGTGCGGGTGGGGGAGAAGGACACGGTCGTCATGAACCCTCCCTTTGGCGCTCAGAACCCCCACGCGGACAGGTCATTCGTGACGGCCGCGATCGGAATCGCTCCCGTCATCTACGGGATCTTCAACAGGGGAACTCTCCCGTTCCTTGCAGAGTTCACCCGCGGGAAGGCGGAGATCGAGGGCGTGATCGGGGGGACTCTCTCCCTGAAAAGGACGTTTCACTTCCACAGGAAAGAGAAAAAAGAGATCCCTGTCGAGATCATCATCATGAGACGCGTCGTTTTGTGACAAGCGTTTTGTGACAAGGGGAAATGTCCTCTGGTCCCCCTGAACCAACCGCTGCCGAAATCACCCGGAAAAACAAAAAAATGGAGAGAACTGGCAATTTACCTGTTTTTCGCCTTCTTGATTGCGATACTTCATTACAAAAAAGGGGACTGTCGTTTCCAACTCCTTCCCGGTGGTCACCACCTCCGGAAGGAGGGTGAGAGAGCGAGGGCATGCCGGATACGCCTCAGTGCAGCGATCCAGAGGAGGGGAACAAGGAGGAGGAAGAGGAACAGGAGACCGGTCCCGGAAACGAGGAGGAGGTTGAAGAGGGCGTGCGCTGCAATAGCGAGGATGAGCCCCCACAGCACGAGGGGATCGTCTCTTCCGGCCGGCCCCTGCTGCGAGACCCCAAGAGGATACCCCCACATGATCGAGAAGAGGACGTGGGCAGGGACAGAGACAGCACCCCGGACGAGAGCAGTTCCAAGCGCAAGGATAAAGGACTGGTCGAGCGCGGCAGAGATATAGAGGATATTTTCGAGTGTTGCAAACCCAAGACCCGCTGCTGCTGCATAGACGATTCCATCGACCGGTTCGTCAAAGACATGCGTCCGGAAGACTGTCCTTTCAACGACCCAGAACTTTGCAAGTTCCTCGAGGACAGGGGCGACGATGACCGCCCCGAGGAACCCGCCGGAAAGGGCAAAAAGGGTGCTTTCAAGGATGCCAATCGGAAAGGTGACTGCTGCCCCGAGGAGGAAGACAAGTGCGACCCACACGGGAGGTTCCGGGTCGTACCTGTCCCGTGCATAGAAAAAGAGCAGCCAGAAGAGACCGGGAGCGACGGCAAGGGCGAGGGCAGGGAGGGTCTCCATCAGGCAGCCATCTCTCCCGGCAAGACCCGTATCGGGCCCGTGTCTCCCGTGTTTTTATCCAATCCATCCGGATAGTTCATACCCACTGCCTCTTCCGGAAGTAAACGAGCATGACAGCAACGATTGCAATCATCACTCCCCAGACGGTAAAATACCCGTACTCCCAGGAGAGCTCCGGCATGTACTCGAAGTTCATCCCGTAGACCCCGGCAACGAAGGTGAGGGGGATGAATATCGTCGCAATAAGGGTCAGGACCTTCATGATCTCGTTCATCCGGTAGGAGAGGCTCGAGAGGTAGATATCCATCATGCCCGTGACCATCTCCCGGATCGTTTCGAGCGTGTCCACGACCTGGATGACATGGTCATGCACATCGCGGAGGTAGATACGGGTGTTCTCCTTTATCAGGGGGGAATCTGACCTCTCGAGGCCTGCCGCGACCTCCCGGAGGGGCCATATCGATCTCCGGAGGAGAATCAGCCTCCTCTTGAGGGCTGCAATCTCCTGGAGGAGTGCAGGAGTGGAATTCTGGACGAGTTCTTCCTCGAGGCCTTCGACGTCCTCCTCGAGTTTCTCGATGACGAGGAAGTAGTTGTCCACGATGACATCGATGAGGGAATAGGCAAGGTAATCGGAACCGAATTTCCGGATCCGCCCCTCCTTGCGGATACGAGCCCTCACAGGGTCGAAGGCATCCCCTGCTGCACCCTCCTGGAACGAGATCAGGAAGTTATGCCCGAGAATGAAGCTGACGTGCTCGACCTGGATATCCGCTCCCGGCCCGGCGGGACGGATCATCTTCAGCGTGAGGTAGATGTAATCGTCGAGGTCCTCCATCTTGGGACGCTGACCAACACTCAGGATGTCCTCGAGGATGAGGGGATGGATGCAGTAGTGGTTTCCCATCTTCTCAATGACCTCTGTGTTCTCGAGGCCGTCGACATTGATCCATGTCACCGTTGCGGTATCGCGGTACAGAAAACATTCTTCGACTGTTCCGACCACCTTCTCGGTGAAATGGGAAGCGTCGTAGTCCATCACGGTGATCCGGACGGGGCCCTTCGTGTGCTCTCCATTGATTGTGATGGTCCCCGGAGAGAGTCCGGGGCGGATGGGTCTCTTCCGCCGGCCTGGCATGGTGATCACGGGGTACAGGTACCCTGCTTCTCACACCATAGTTCTGGTTTTTCCCCTATTTGACTGCTCCGGGCAGTCTCATGACCGGTTTTTTCGGGCCGGGAGAAAGGAGAATTCAAAAGGTTCAAGAGGATTCGGGCCCCCTGCTTCTTTCTGTCCATGATTGTTGTATCCCTCCTCTTCTTCATCGCAGGCCTCCTCTTCCTCTTCAGGGGAGCAGATCTCGCCGTTGAAGGAGCCAAAGCCCTTGCCCTCAGGATGGGGCTATCGACCCTCTTCATCGGATCGACAATCATTGCCTTTGGCACATCGCTTCCGGAACTCGTGGTCACCACTGAGGCTCTCCTCAGGGGAGACCCGGCCATCGGGATGGGGAATATCCTTGGCAGCAATATTGCAAACATCGCGCTCGTGCTGGGACTGTGTGCCCTTCTCCGGCCGGAAATAATGTCAATCACTTTGAAAAACGGGGATATGCTGAAGAATTCGCTGCTCATGGTGGCAGCCACAGTCATCTTCATTCTCCTCTGCTTCCGCCAGACTCTCGATCTCCTCTCCGGGATTGTTCTCCTCTTTTCTTTCACCGCTATCCTTATCGCCCTCCCCCGCGTGGAGATTGCACCTCCTCCCCCCGAATCCCGGGATGATGGTCCGCGGCATCCTCTGATCGTCACCATTGCAGGTCTATTTGCCGTCATTCTTGGCTCTCACCTCCTATTACAAGGTGCTCTCGGTATCGCCCGCACCTTATCCGTTCCCGAGTGGTTCATCGGTTTTACGCTGGTCGCTGTCGGGACATCGCTGCCGGAGCTTGCAACGAGTGTTGCAGCTGCACTCCGGGACAGCATCGGCATTGCCATCGGCAACATCCTCGGGAGCAATATCTTCAACCTTCTCTTCGTCCTCGGGTTGAATTCACTCTTTTTCTCCGTTCCTGCACCTGATCTCTTTGCACTTGCGCTCCTTTTACCATTCTCGCTTGCCGTATTCGTACTGGTAATCCGGAATCCCGGGGTGATCAGGGCGTGGGGGGCATGTATCCTTTCTGCATACCTTGGCTGTATCGTTGCACTCTCGCCTGTACTTTAAGGGGATGCATATAGGATCCGGGAGGATAGGTGCATAAAAGACCCTTACTCAGGATCCGGCCAGCATGAAAAGCCGATGAATCCGTGCAGGAAGGAAGAAATCGGGAATCGCGGGAAGAGAGGGGGCTCCTGAAGTCTCTTTACCAGCCCCCCGCGACCGGAGGACGCACAGTCACTTCTTCATCACGATGCGGTGGTTCTCCGGATCAACGGCGTATGCCCGGGGATTGTTCAGGAGGTCGAGTGCATTGATCTTCATGTCGATCAGCTCACTGAAATTGAAGCTCTCGAACTCCTCACTCCCCTTCTCTCCGTAGTAGCAGGCAATCCCGTTCTCCATTCTCCTCGTTGCGACGATGTCTTTCATGGAGAAGACTTGGCAAGGGGGGATAATGAATATTCTTCCAGGCGAAGACGGGCGAGAGCGGGTATCCCGCATGCTGAACACGAAGGCTTCCCTCATATCCTGGCGGGAGAGAAAATGCCTGCCGGCCAGGTGTCAGGCTCACGCGGACGGTCCCTTCCGGGAGAGGGCTCACCACGAAATGATCCCGGTTTATTGGGGGATTGGAAAAACAGATACCTGTATCCGAACTGATCATGAATAAGAGGTGGATGGTTATCCCTTCACGGGAGGCTGCCTGAGGATGGAAGTCTTTTCCGGGACGAGCGGATGGGCATACAGCTGGAACGAGGGGGGAGACCTTGACTGGTACATCACCAGTTCAGGACTGAATGCCGTCGAGCTGAATGCAAGTTTCTACAGGTTTCCTTTCAAAAACCAGGTGACCGGTTGGTCGCGGAAGGGGACGGGTCTTGCATGGTCGGTGAAGGTCCACCGCAGTATCACGCACACCCACCGGTTCTCCGCCGGGGCGTTCCCGCTCTGGGAGAGATTCCACGAAGCTTTTAAGCTCCTTGACCCCTTCGTTGCCTTCTACCTCTTCCAGGCGCACCCAGGACTTGCCGATGCCGACGCTCTTGCATCCTTTGCAGAAGCCTCTTCTCTTGGCGAGCGGTTCGCTCTCGAGCTCCGGAACCCCATGCTCCTCATGGACGACGCTCTCTGCTCTCACCTGCAGGAGCGGCTCACCCTCGTCTCGGTTGATTCCCCTGTTGCCCGGAACAGGATCTTTCCGGGAGAGACGGTCTACCTCAGGATGCATGGGCGGGAGGCGTGGTACAGCCACGTGTATTCCGATCGGGAACTCGGGGAGACTGCCGGGATCCTCCGTGACCTCTCGCCGGAGAAAGTTTATGTCTTTTTCAACAATGGCCCAACAATGCTTGAGGATGCACGGAGAATGAAAAATATCCTCGATTCGCTCCCCTGATGGGACCAATATTCATGGGCAATCCTCCGCCACTTTCCCGGAAGGATGGAGGATTCTCTTCCGTGCACCCCGGTTCGCCATCTCCCGATCGGGAAATGGCCAGAGGCATTTACCATCAGGAGGTCATCAGCCGATCTAAAAGAGGGGTGCCCGATTCCGTCAAACTTCCTTTCCGGGCCAGGTGAGATCGACTGCAACTTTCCAGAGGCGTTCCTGCACCGTCCGTTGTTGCGTCAGCGGAGAGGACGGTGTCGGGCGGGTGCTCTCCTCGAAGTACTTTCCCGTGACTTTCCCGACGTCAGGAGAGAGGGCAAGATAGAGGGGGATGAGTGCTCCTTCTGCAGGGGGTTTTCCGCGGATCCCGGGGAACCCTGCCCGGAGCATCTTTGTGGCGATGATGCCCGGGTGGAGGCAGTTTGCAGTCACCCTGCTCGTCCCGAGTTTCCCCGCAAGGGTGTAGGTGAACGTGATATCCGCAAACTTAGAGAGGGCATAGGCCGAAAAAGCGTCGTAATTTTTCTCTCCCTGGAGATTCTCCCAGTCGATTTGCCTGATGTCGCGGTGCGCAATCGATGCGACGTTCACGATCCGGGACGGCGCACTCTTCTTCAGGAGGGGGAGGAGCTCGTGCGTGAGGAGGAAAGGGGCAATGTAGTTGACAGCAAAGGTCACCTCTATTCCGTCAGGGGAGATGCGACGGCTCTTCTCGTACGTTCCTGCATTGTTGACGAGGACAGAAAGCCTCGTGTACCGCTCCCTGATCTCCTCTGCCATCCGGTGAACCTCCCCCTGCACGGAGAGGTCTGCAACCACGAGGTCGATGTTCCGGTTCCACGCAAGTCCTTTGATCTCCCGGATCGTCTCCCTGCCCTTCGCACTGTCCCGGCCATGGACGATGATCTCGGCATCGGTTCCCGCGAGCTTCCTGGCGGTTGCCTTTCCGATACCGTCCGTCGAACCGGTGACGAGGATGACGGGTGCTGGCATGAGCGGTTGTTTCCCGGGGCGGATGATGAACGTTGTGCTACCGGACTTCCTCCCTCCGGACGCAGGCAAAGTCCACGTACCCGAGTTCCGGGCTCGTCCCGATCAGCCTGACGGTGACCCTGTCACCCACGGCAAGGCCCCTCTCACCCTCGATCACCCTTCCCTCGGCAGGAGGGTCGAGGAGACGGACATACGTGCCCTTTTCGGCGGCGCCTGTCACGATCGCGGGGAAGGTCTCGCCCGTGCGGTCATGGAGGAGGATTGCAGCGGCAACTTTTCTCATGAACCGGGCGGCCTTCTCGGCTGCCCTGTCCCTGCCGGTCAGGTGCTCTGCGAGACGGTCCAGTTCATGGTCCGTGTAGGGCACAGGACGCCTGTCGAGGACGGCCTTGAGGATCCTCTGGTTCACGAGGTCGGTAAAACGCCGGTTCGGTGCAGTGGAATGGGTGTAGTCGAGGACTGCAAGGGCAAAGTGCCCGATGGGGATATCCCCCGGAACGAAGGAGACATACTCTCCGGGTCCCATCAGCTTGACAACCGTCAGGGAGAGGTCGGGGAACCGCTCGGGGTCGGCACGTCTCTGCCGGTCAAGGAACCTTGCAAGGGCCCGGGAATCCGGCTGCCGGGGCAGGTGGAACCGGTATCGTCCTGCAGTCGCGACGATCCCGTCCCAGTTCCTCGGTCTCCGGACGACCCTCTGGATCATGGGGACACGGGCACTGCCGAGGGCATGGACCATGGTCTGGTTTGCAGCCACCATGAGCTCCTCGATGATCTGCCGGGCGATATTTTGCTCCTGCACGACGAGGCCACGGATGGCCCCGCCAGCCATCACGGGCTGTGCCTCTATCGTCTGCAGGTCAAGTGCTCCCTGCTGCATCCTGTGGTCACGCAACCTGCGGCAGACCTCTGCCTGGAGCCTGACCTGCTCCCCGAGCCCGGGAATGGCCGAGATTCCGGGAGGAACCGGTGCGGTTCCCTCCAGCCAGGCTCCGACCTCCTCGTACACGAGCTTTTGCTGGTTCCTCACGACGGCATAAAAGACCTCCCCGTGCTTCACGCTCCCGTCCGGAAGGACTGTATACGAAAGGACAACTGCCCTCCGGTCCTTTCCCGGCAGCAGCGATGACAGCCCCTTCGAGAGCCTGTCAGGGAGCATCGGAAACGTCCTGACGCCAAGGTAGACCGATGTGCCGTTGAATGCTGCATGCCGGTCCGTGCCCGAACCCTGTCTGACGAAGAAATCGACATCGGCGATGGCGACAAGGACCTCTATCTCCCCGTTTCTCCGGGCCACGCAGTACTCGACCTGGTCGAGATCCTCCGAGTCACTGTTGTCAATCGACGACCAGAGGAGGGATCGAAGGTCACGGATGTCAGAAAAAGCGCCGGATTCCGGCTCTTCGCGCAGCCTTTCGGTCTCCCTGATAACCGTTCCGGGAAATTCCGGATCGAACCCGTATTTTTCCATGACCCCGAGGGCGATGGATTCAAGGTCGATTTTCCTGTCACTCATGGAGGTTCATGAGAAGTCAGCCCGCCCGCATATATACTCTCGGGTTGTACTCCGGCGCCCGAAGGAGTTTTTCCGGGCAGGCGATGATCGCAGCGGTGAAGGGCTTTGCATGGGAACCGAGCGAAAAGACCGTCTCCGGGTCGACCGGTCCAGGGTATCCCGGGCCTCCTCGCACCGATCGATCTTCTCCGGATGGGGCCGTGGCAAAAAACTGCTTGATATCCTCCGGCCCCGAAGTTCCCAAAACCAGGGGCGATGCGCATAAAAATCGGCAAAGATTTGAAAAAGAAAGGATCAGGAGGGGCCGGGGTTGCTGACCCGGCCCATGAAGAGGATGTTTCCTGTCTCCTGATCGTGGATGATGAAGAGGAAGGGGTGATCTGCCCGGAAGACCGGGACACCATCCCCTGCCGGGAGAGCCGTTTTCTGGAGAATGACTGCCGTTGCTGCAGCAGCCTCCGTCCCCTCCTCGTTTGTCTCGACGAATGCCTTGTGGATGATATTTGCAATGAACAGGCCCCCTGTTCCGTCCATCCCCGAGAAATCGGCGCCGGGCGTGAACGCACGCGTCATCCCCATCGAGGAGAGGACCCGCGGGAGGAAATATTTCGTCTCCATCGCAAACTTTGGGAGATAGACTTTCACATGTCTTTCTCCAAGCCCGGCGCGTATCCCGTCATACATCTGCCGGTCGAGAGCCTGCTCTATGCCGGATAGTGATTCTCCTTTCGGGAGGATGACGAGCATGGATATTTCCCTCCCTCCTCCCGACTCGTAGGGTAACGAGAGGGCCTGGAAACCTTCCGTCTCCATATACCCAAAGATCGCGTTCTCATCGGTTCGCTGCATCATCGGAACGGATACGATCTGCCCGTCTCCGGCCCGGAAATCCGCCTCCTCCGTTTTGTTCCTGTCGAACTCCCGGACCCATGTCCCCCTGAAGTAGATGGCATTCGTGATCACGAGGCGGGTGGCAGAATCGATCTCTCCCGAAGGAACAAGGTCTCTGATCTTATCTTCGGTCTGTTCCTCGACCCACCTGTTTATGGTCTGCCGGGACTCTTCCGGTGCTCTGATGAAGTCGAGGTTTGTCGTCCGTGCACCATAGTAATACTCCGCCGTCTGGATGTACTCCGGGAGGAACGGGTACATCTTTTCCGCCCACAGGGCGTTTGCTGTTTTCAGGGTGTAGGCATTCACCCTGCTGTTGATGCCGGATATCGTCTCAAAAAAGCCGGATCTCATGAGACTCCGGTTATCGGGAAAATGGAATACCGAGCGTATCTCCTCCGCGGTCGTCCCCCTTGCCCCTTCGCAGGTTATTGCAAGAGCAGACGAGAGGGAGAACGGCGAGAAGAAGATGTTTCCCTCCCCGTACTCGGGATCTGCAGCAAGGTGCCTGAAGAACTCGAAGGCAAACTGGTTGTTTGCAGCGGCAACAGGAGTCTCTGAACCGGGAACAGGGATAAAAGTCGCAGGGGGAGTGGTAACCTCCCCGCCGGAGGGTTCAGGTACACCCGGGCCCGTGCACCCGGCAAGAACCAGTGCAAGGAGAGAGAGGGCTGCAAGTGGCAGAATGACTTCACGCGATTTGGCCATGCACGTTTCTTTCCATTTCGAGGGATTAAAACTTGCATTGAGTGCAGGAATTTTCGCAGTCAGGATGCACCCTCCTGGAACGGAGGGACAGGTTCACTTCGGGATGATCCGGGTGGAGACTGGATCCCGGAGAATGAGGTGATGGTATGGATACCTGCTGGTTTGGGCCACGGGAGAGATCATGGGCCCGGGGCCCTGTCAACAGCTGATATCCGGCCCGATGTCCATTGACCGGGCCACCGTTGCATACTTCCCCGGGTTCTCCTCGAATTTTTTCCTGCAGAAATCCGAGCAGAAGTAGAACTCCTGGCCCTTGTGCGTGATCCTGCAGGCAGCCTCGTCCTCATCGATGACCTTGTAGCAAACGGGATCGGTTGGCATCTCCAGACCACCGGGCGATCTATTATTTTGGGAGAAATATAAAAATAACTCTTTCCATGTCACGGAGGAAGTGTCTGCCTGAGCAGGGGGGATTGATCGGATTCTCCAGATAGTGCATCTGTAAAACGCAATCCTCTTCCACGACCTGTACCCATACCACTCCAGATGCAATTTACCGCAGATGTTTCGGCATTGTTTCCCGGGTTGCACATTGCCGAGGGGCTGGTCAGATCGGTCCGGATGAGACCGGACAGTTCCGGGATTGCCGCGCTGAGAGAGTCCGTTACCCGGGAAGTTCGCCTGCGCTATACCCTCGAGACTGTCAGGGACGACCCCCTCTTCCGGGCATACCGCGATTTCTTCTGGAAGATCGGTGTCGATCCCACGAAGACACGCCCCGCCTCGGAGGCACTCGTCCGGCGGATTCTCGCGGGACGGGACCTGCCGCAGATCAACCCTGTCGTCGATGTCTACAATCTCGCCTCCGTGCAGAGCGGCATCCCGATTGCCGCATTCGATGCAGACATGCTAAAAGGGCCGCTTTCGATGCGTCTTGCAAGGGAGGGTGAGCGATTTGCCGGCATCGGGATGGAAAAGCCCATCCTGCTTTCCAAAAACCAGGTCGTGCTCGATGACGGGGAGAGCATTGTGGCAGTCTATCCCTACCGCGACTCGGATGCAACGAAGGTCACGGAAAAGACGGAGAACGTCTGGATCGTCTCCTGCGGGGTTCCGGGCATTAAGCGGGAAATGGTGGCCAGGGCATACAGGATCTGCACCGGGTATCTCTCGGAGTACTGCGGGGGCGTGGCGTCGGAGCCGGGGGTGTTTCCCGGGAACAGGGATGAGTGATCCTCTTTTTGAAAGCTGCATTTATCCTGCATCCATGGAACGAGAACAGGATGCCCTTCTGGGCTTCCGGGGGAGATCCATTCAAGACCAAAAACCCAACCTCCTTACAAAAGCCCTGCAGGAACCTGACATGAAGACTGCCCACGCAAACGGCATCGATAATGAACAAGTCCGAATACCAGCCCGGCGACAAAAAAAT
This sequence comes from uncultured Methanolinea sp., assembly GCA_964431125.1. Lineage (GTDB taxonomy): Archaea > Halobacteriota > Methanomicrobia > Methanomicrobiales > Methanospirillaceae > Methanolinea_A. The sequence continues at coordinate 39,086 of CAYSII010000014.1, forward strand.
TTGCCGGGAGGTTGATTAGCATCCCCATACCGGGCAATGCCATGACACTGGATATCAGGAGAAGGAGAATTCCATAATTTAACCCCCCGGAAAAGACCCTCTCCGGGTATTCCATCCTGTAAAATTCCATGGATCGCACTATAAAAGAACGAAAGGCCGAGAGAGACACTGATACTGATCGCATAGGAAATTGCCGGAGGCAGGCCCATGTCCGGCATCATCAGCCTGCTCCAGGCCGGGGAATACTCGGCCATCCTGTCGATGTCCATGGTTACACTAACCTCGCCCATCTGGATGATTTGTAAGGCACCTGGCGGTACCCTTCGCACCGATATGAATGATGGGAAGAGAGCACCTGCTCCCCGTTTTCATAATCCAGAAAAAAAGCCAGCCATTGTTTCCGTACAGCAAGAAGGGTGATGGCAGCGAAGGATGCTTCCCGAGGACTCGCGTACCTCAGTACAACAGCCTACGTGAGTCGGCTTAACTGCTGGGTTCGGAATGAGTCCAGGTGTTTCCCGAC
>CAYSII010000015.1:0-38735 GCA_964431125.1 uncultured Methanolinea sp.
GGTTCTGGAGTGAAGACACGTTACCGTCGCCGAATGCCCATGACCAGCCGGTGATGTTATCATGTGATGTGGAATTGTCTGTGAATGCTACGGTAAGAGGAGCATCTCCGGACGTGACATTTGCCGAGAAATCTGCATGAACATCACTGCAGGAAGGTTCTATTGGTTTCGGCGTCGGTATAGTTGTTTTGAGGGTTGTCGGTTGGGTAGTAATGATCGTTGTTGGAATTCCCGTGACATACACCGGGACGAAGTATTCGGTGAGGAGGAGTGTCTGCTCGCTGCCTCCCCTGTAGATGAGCTGGAGGTACTCCGGCATCCCTTCGCCTTCGTATTGGATGACTAGTTTCTTTCCCGGAGACCAGGGCCACGTTGAATCTTCTTCCAGGGAAAAGGGAGATTCCATGCCGTTGACCAGTATTTTTATCTCTGATTCCTGCAGTGCATTTCCCCCGGTATGTGTGAGGTAAATGATTTTGCTCTCGTTCTTTGCTACCGCCGTCAGCTGGGGGATGTCCTCGGGGACCGGCCGGGAGAGAATGGCAACCGTGACCATCGAGAGGGCAAGTGCGACGATGGAGACGAGGAGGAGTGCCCCCACGAGCTCGGACACGGCACAGGAATCTGTCATCCGTCACACACCTTTTTCGGGATGGACCAGATAAAACATTTGATGAATCTGCATCGGCAGGACCATCCGGGATTTATGTTGTCTGTGATACAAAAGAGGCCTGGAAGATGACTGCTGTTGCAGAACCACCAGTGTAGATGACCTGGACGTATTCTGGCATACCAGGACCGGTGTAGGGTATTTCGAGAATCTTGCCCGTGGACCAGGGCCACGTGGCATCTCCTTCCAGTGAGAAGGGGGAGTCAATACCATTGACGAGGACTCTCATCGATCTCTCCGGGACGGAATCCCCGCCGGTATGAATGATATAGATGGTACTGCTCCTGTTCTCCGCAAATGCGTTGATTCGAGGAATATCCTCCGGATGGGGCTGAGAGAGGACGAGGACTGCGACAATCGATGCAGCAGTAATCACAAGGGAGATAAGCAGGATCGTTCCGACTATCTCGGATACCGCCTCCGAAGATGAGAAAGACCCGTATTCTTCCATTTTTCCGGAAATGAACCTGCAATTGTCGAAGAAATTGCCCCTTGAAAAGAGATCACTGCAGGATTGTTCCGATTCTCTGGATGCTGACATTCAAAAAGACTCTCCTCAGGTCGAGTTCGATATCGTACGTGCTGTTCGTGGTGTCGGCCCCGTGGATGAAGAATGTTGACCCCCCGGCGTCTCTGGTAACAGTGCTCCACGATGGGGGCACGTTGTTGGGGGAGGCCTCTGCAGTGAGCCTTATCCGGGAGAATGTCTCGTTCCACATCCGGACAGCATCATCGGTATCGGATTCCACGCGGACCGCGACCCATTTTGCATTTGCAAACCCTGTTGGGGATTCAACCGGCCGGTCAAGGTACGCGATAAGAGACTGGACCTGGATGGGAGAGGTTCCTCCGAGGACACCGGTCCCGATGAGGACGATCTCATCGATGGAGACACAGGTAGTATCATTCACACCCCGGGAGAGGGTTATGGACGGGGTAATTTTGTTGACCATGCCGTCCCTCTGTTCAAGGAAAACACCGCCGAACTGGTAGTAGTAATTCTGGTCGATGAAGTACCTGTTACCCGACCGGAACTCAAGTGAACCGGGGTTCCGCAGATCGGAAAAGATGATTGTGTTATAGCCATAGGTCGAGGACAAAGATTCATCCTCGATATAAGCGCTTGTCCTTATTCTCTGGAGTGTTGCAGGTCCCCTGATAATGTCACCAAGACCGTATGCGGGATCGAGGAGGTCGACAAAGTAGCGGTTGGTGGGGCTCTGGTTGCTCATTCCCCTGAGAATGGGGGTCTCCTGGAGAATCAGGATTCCGTTCTTTTCGACCGTCACGGTGAGATCGGTATCGAACCGGACCCGGTCTTGGCTGATATAGTCTACACGGGGTGTATGGTTGATCCAGACCTGCCAGGGCGGGGGGTCTGTTCCAAGGGGGAGAATGTGAATCCCGTAATTTTCTGAAACAGCCGAAGGAGATACATTAGCCTGGCGCACAACGTAACTGGATGTCAGGGTAAAATTCGTATACAGGTGCGTGGGCTGGCCTGATAGGAGTGCAAGGTATGAATCATCCCCGCCGAGGTTGATAGTTGCATTACCAACCCCCGGATGCTGCTCAAGGACTTCAGCATTGATACTAACTCTGTCGTTTCGCCTGTTGATTAGGATTGCACCAGTGGATCCTGCTGGTTTGAAGAGCGGGAAATTGAAAAATCCTCCGGTCGAAGTGCTGATCTGATCCGTCCCGAGTGAGAATGTGTTGTATACGGCCCTGTTTATCTGATTGGCGATGACGAGCCCGTCGATGGTCATCTTGTACTGAGTGAACTGGTCGTTCACCCTGTTCATGTGCTGGATCTCGTTCTGCCTTCCCTCGGCAGGCACCACGTAGACAAGGTACAGCGACGCAAGAGCGGCAATGAGGGCGAGGATCAGGATGAACCCGATCACCTCGGATAGCCCCTCGTCGGGGTGCAGGGCCGGCATGCGAACTATGGAGTATGTAGGCAGGGTATATGATAAAGATATCAAACTGCACCCCGCCGCAGTTCGTCGTTTTTGATGATCAACGGGGGACGGACAGAAAGATAATCGGACGGATGCCCGGTCTTAGGATCTTTCCCGTCAGTGCTTCCCGATCCACGTCATGGGTGAGTACTTCCGGAGGAACCCGGAGATGAACGGGGCGAACTCGTCGCGGTAGCACTCGATACCCCGGACGACAATGTACGACTGCTCCATTGCCTGCTTCACGTGCCTGCCGAGGGCGACCTGAAGGACAACCGGAGAGCGGAGCAGGTCGGCTGCCCGCGTGTATGCGCGGCGCTTCTCGACAATTGAAAGACCGCCCTCGATGAACGGTCCGGAGAAGAGATCCTCGCTGCTGCAGGCCATGTACTTCGAGGAGAAACGGGCGGCGTTCACGGGGTTCCAGACCGGGGGGCCGGGGTGGCGAATGACGGCCGGGAGCTCCTCGACGAGGAGCTCGAAGAGGAGCATCGAGTTCTCATCGTGCATCTCGCAGTCGGCACGGTTCACGGAGAACCCGTTCCGCTCGAGGAGATCCCGGATGGATTCGAGGCTCTTTCTGAGCTGGGGGACGACGATGTCCTCGATGTAAGGCGGAGTGGGAAGGATGATTGCGTAGAGGTGCGTCCCCCGGCGGGAGAGGAGATTTGCAGCCTCGTCGAGGGAGAGGACCGGTCGGGGTGGCGGGAAGAAGAACTCCCGGCGGGGGTTCTTCAGGTACCCGCGGGCAAGTTCGATGAACTCGCACATCCTTGTCAGGGAGACAGATGCAGAGACGTTCCGCTTCGGGTCGACCGGGTCGACGACGACGAGCGGCTCGGAGAAGTCACGGGACTTATGCCCCTCGGGATCGATGGTGACACCCGGTCTCCAGAGGGAAGCCGCCTCGAGGAGGGGCCGGAAACCGCCGTAGAAGAGGACGAGGAGCTCGCAGAGGTACCCTGCAAACCCTTCCGTCATCTGGTCGGAGCCGTAGATTCCCCCCGCCTTTGCAAACTGCTTGAGGAGGAGGACGTCGTCGATGAACGGGCCGATCCGTTCCCTGATATAGAGCGTGTGGAAGGGTGTCCGGTCGACGGCACTTTTGATGGAGCACGCGCTCTCCACGCGGTAACAGGGGACGAGGTCGACATCGAGCCCGTCGATGTTCGCGTTGATGTACGGGTGCTCGGCATACTTCTCGCGGAAACTTGCGGCTTCAGCTGCGGCAATCGCCCGGGCGAGCGAGAGCCCTTCCTCCTCGAGCTCCTCGCGGGAGAGGGACGGATCGAAGAGGAGGAATATATCGAGGTCGCGGTCGCCGTGGATCCACGTACCGCGGGCGACCGAACCGACAACCATCCCCTCCGCGCGACCGTCCGCGCTGATACGGGAGAGAATCCTCCCGGCGACCGCGTTGATGTGGCGTGCTTCCTCTTCCGTCGGCCTGACGAGGGAGAGGACCTCCTCCTCAAGCGCTGTCTTCTCCAAGCGGGACCTCCGCTATGTCCTCGTAGATCGGGCCCCGGGAAGTCAGGGTGCTTCTCTTGAGAATGACCCTGTCGATGGTCCCTTCGCCGAAATCGCGGTCTGAAAGCGGCCGGATGATCCCCGGAAGATCCGGGTGGAACTCCCGGACGCGGGCGACGGTCGCGTGGGGGACGAAGGGACGGTCATCGCGGGGGATGCGAAGCGGTGCGAGGATGTCTTCGATTGCGGCATGCAGGATCCCGAGGTTTCCCCCGTCCTCGACGCGGGCCCAGACGACGCGGGGACGACGGGGATTGTTCCCGGATATCCCCCTGACCCTGAGGGAGAACGGAGCAGCTTTGAGACCGCGGAGCGCCCCTCCAATTTCCCGCGTCTTTTCGGGCGGGGTGTCGCCGATGAACTTGAGCGTGATATGGATGATCGTGGGGTCGACGAGTGTCAGGCGGGCACTGCTGTTCTTCAGGATGGCCTGTATTGACCCAAGAGAGTCCCGCACGGCACCGGGGAGTTCCACGGCGATAAAGAGCCTGTCCATAGGTCTCCCTTCAGTCCTTCCGCCGCATCGCAGGGGCGACTCCAACCCAGCCTGTACTTCCGCAGATAACTCCTTTTTTTTGCAAAAAATCCCCGTTCCTTTTCGTACAATTGAGGGAGGATCAGCAAATATTTTTTCCCGGAGAACGAGTACTGAATCAAGCTGACACTCGGGGGATATTTCATGGCCGTTTCTCACAATATCACAGTCTATTCACTCGATTTATGCCCAAACTGCGAGATCCTCAAGGAATTTCTCAGGGAGAAAGGCCTCTCTTTCAGCGAGCGGGATCTCTCCACGGCAGAGGCACTGGCAGAACTTCGTATCAACGGCGTTTTCGTCCGTGAGGCCCCGGTTCTCCGGTGCGGGGACAGGTTCCTTGTTTCTGCCCGGATGTTCTCTGCGTCCGGTCTGGACACGGACACCGTTCTCTCCTTCCTCGAGGGTGCCTGATGCCCCGGCGCGACACGCGGCAGGCGACCCTCGACGGGGTCTTCGTCGCCCCGATGCCCCCCGTCCGGACATCCGACGGGCACATCCTCGAATGGGATCGGCAGCGCATCGTCCGCCAGATCGTCGAGGAGACAAAACTCGTCTCCACGTTCTACGGGTACGAGAGCGCAGACGAGGAGACCGCCCGGGAGATCGCACGTCTCGTCGAGGAACGGATAAAGTCCATGAACCTGAAAACCTTAAGTGGCCCGCTCATCAGGGAGATAGTCAATATCACGCTGCTCGAGAGGGGAATGGTCCAGTACCGGAATGTCTGCACGCGCGTCGGGACACCGGTCTACGATGCCCACTTGATCGACGTCGGGCGCGGATTCGAAGCACGTGACAACGCCAACCTCCAGGAGAACGCCGAGACCTCGCACAAGAAGAAGGCAGACAAGATCAGCAAGGAGCAGTACCTCCTCCAGCTCCCCCCGCACCTTGCGGACCACCACCTCTCGGGTGACATCCACATCCATGACCTCGAGTACTTCGGCACCCGCCCGTTCTGCCAGGACTGGGATCTCCGGTACTTCTTCTACTACGGGCTGATGCCGGATGGAAACGGCACCAAGGCCTCGGTGGCCGGCCCGGCAAAGAGGGCAGAAGTCGCTGTCCTCCATGCCGTCAAGGCACTGGGGAGCGCCCAGACGAACTTTGCCGGCGGACAGGGGTACTACAACTTCCTCACGTTCCTTGCACCCTACTTCGAGGGAATGGAGTACGGGGAGATCAAGCAGCTGATGCAGATGTTCGTGTACGAGATGACGCAGATGATGGTCGCCCGCGGCGGCCAGCTCGTCTTCTCTTCCGTCCAGCTCAGCCCGGGCGTTCCGACCCTCTGGAAGGACAAGCCGTGCGTGTACCGGGGCAGGATCTGGGATGGGAAACAGGCACCGCTCCGTGTCTACGGCGAGTTCGAGAGGGAGGTCCGCCTCCTCTTCAAGGCGTTGATGGAGGTGATGCTCGAGGGGGATGCGTGGGGAAAACCCTTCTCCTTCCCGAAACCCGAGATCAGCATCGAGCCGGACTTCATGCAGGAGGACGAGGCCTTCAACGAGGCGCACCCGGACCTTCCAACCTTCCGCGACCTGTACCTCCTCACGTTCGAGCTCGCCTCCAAGTTCGGGACGCCGTACTACGATAACCAGATACCCGATTACCGGGGTGCCGGGAAGGGGATATCGTGTTACCAGTGCTGTGCCTACCAGTTCTCTGCTGTTGCCGACCAGGACAGCCAGTTCGAGGACAAGCTCTACTTCAGGGAGGGTAAGCACTTCTCGATGGGCTCGTGGCAGGTCGTCTCCCTCAACTGCCCGCGGGCAGCATACCGGGCCGAAGGTAATAACGAGAGGCTCTTTTCCGAGCTCCGGGCATTAATGGACGTTTGCGTGGAGGTCTTCAAGATAAAAAGGCGGTGGCTCGAGATCATCCGGGCACAGGGCAGGATGCCGTTTGCAATGCAGCGCCCGAGGGATCCGCACACGGGAGAGCGGGGGGCTGTTGCCGTCGATCTCGACGGTCTCGTGTACACGATCGGGGTCGTAGGGGTGAACGAGATGGTGCAGCACCACACCGGTGCCCAGATGCACGAGTCCCGCGAGGCGTTCTCGCTGGCCGTTCTTGCGATGACGCAGATGGAACTCTATGCAAAGGAACTCTCGGAACGCCACGGGATGACGATCGCCCTTGCCCGCACGCCTGCCGAGACCACGGGCCAGCGGTTCGCTGTTGCAGACCTCCTCAACAGCGACTTCCGTGACCATGCAAAGAAGGTCATCAAGGGTGACCTGGAGACCGCACTCCGCGACCTCGGCATGACACGCGACCTCCCCATCTACTACACGAACGGGACGCACGTCGCTCCCGGCGCAAACATCTCGATGGCAGAGAGAATCGCGATCGAGCACGTCTTCTTCCCGATCGTGGACGGCGGGAACATCTTCCACATCTGGCTCGGAGAGTCCCGCCCGAACCCCCGGGGCCTGATGGAGATGGCCCTCAACCTCTGCAGGACCACGCAGATCGGGTACTTTGCGTTCACGCGTGACCTCACCGTCTCCCTCCACCAGTTCCGCGAGTACGACGGCGGGAAGAGCAGGATCTCCGGGTGGGTACCTGCAGGATCCCAAATCCAGGCCTGATGCGCAGGAACTAAAGGTTCGCGGGAGCATGGACACAGGAGAGAATCTCCCTTATCTGGAACGTGCCCAAACGTAATCATGCCAGGAAGAGAGGGCATGGAGAGGTATCTCTCAAAATCGCAGTGGAGTTACCAGGTTCAGCCGTTGCGTCCCCGGCAGAGCAGGTCGAGCGTGCAGGCGAGCTCGGAGACCGGGATAATCCTCGTCCCGATATTCTCCATGTCCCGGACGTTGGCAGCGTGAATCTCCGGGCTCTGTGCGCAGACCGCATCGCTGACTAGAAAGACTGTGTAGTTGAAGGCAGCAGCATCAAACACCGTCGTCCTGATGCAGTTGGGGGTCTGGATTCCTGTCACGAAGAGAGAGGTCACCCCGAGGGACCGGAGGAGAAGGTCGAGATCTGTCCCGAGGAACGCGCTCATCCGAATTTTTTCGAGGATATACTCTCCCGGAGCAGGGGCGAGCTCGTCGACGACTGCTGCCCCCCATGTCCCCCTGACGGCAAACGGGCGCTTCTCAAAGAGGCTCTTGCGGAAGACCTCGACATCGGATCCGTCCTTCCGGTGGACACGCAGGACGTGGACGACCGGCAGGTGTCTCTCCCGGAAGATATTGAGGGCCTCCCGGATCCGGGGGAGGATCTCCTCTGCTCCGTTCACGCTGAGGGGCGATCCTTCCCTCACGAAGTCGTTCTGCATGTCAATGACGAGGAGTGCCGGATGTTCCATGGGATTCACGTACCTGTGATATACCTGCCGGGAAAAAATAAGTGTGGGTCTTTCGCAGGAGAGGAGATGGTGAGATGGATCCCATCGCAGTAACCGCCGTGCTCGTTGTAACCGGGGGAGTGGCCGGTCTCGCATCAGGTTTCTTTGGCATTGGTGGCGGTTTCCTGATGACCCCCGTCCTCTACTGGCTCTTTGCAGCGGCAGGAACGGGGGAGACAATTGCAACCCGCCTCGCCTTCGGGACGTCGCTTGCCGCAATCGTCCCTACGATGGTCTCCGGGACTCTCGGGCACCACCGGAGGGGAGCGGTCGACTGGAAGGCAGCGGTCCCCCTCTCCGCAGGCGCTATCTCCGGAGGCCTCCTTGGGGGCACGCTCGCGGCCCACCTGCCCGGGATTGTGCTCCGGACCATCTTTGCCGTCATGGTCATCGCAATGGCGATCCGGATGGCCTGGCACAACCGGTCGCCCTCCGGCTGCCAGCCGAAGGTGCGAGGTGCAGCTTTTGTCCTGCTGGGATTCTTCATCGGGACAGTCTCGGGCCTTGCAGGCATCGGCGGGGGGGTCCTCCTCGTCCCACTCCTCGTCATCCTTTTCTGCTTTCCGGTCCACACCGCGGTCGGAACATCCTCGGCATGCCTTGTCTCCTCGTCGGGTGCAGCAGCTGCTGCATACATCTTCAACGGACTTTTCGTCCCCGGGCTGCCGCAGTGGTCCCTTGGATACGTGTACCTTCCTGCATGGGCAACCCTCGTCGTGCTCACGGTGCCTCTCACCCGCCTTGGAGTCCGTTTCTCGCATGCGTGCAAGCCAGCGCTCCTCCAGGGACTCCTTGCAGTCCTGATGGTGGCAATCGGGCTCTCGATGCTGGTCGCATAAGGGGAGCAGCCCCGGATATTGAGGAGCTCCTGGATAGGAAGGTTAGGAAAGATCCGATATCCTCCATCCGAGTTCTGTACAGGATTTCGGCAAGGTACAAGGAAGGTTCCGCCCGGAGCAGCAGTCCCATCCTGTTTTTCACTCACTGGATCATGGAACCGCAGTCAGAATGTCCAAAGAAGGGCAGTGGGTGCAGATGTCACCATGCCTGAAATGGAATTCTCATAAATAACAGCAGGGTGAGTAAAAAAAAAGGAAAGCGACCCTCAAGAAAAGGGAAGAAAATATCCCTATCCCGAGTCCGCGGGAGCACTCTTCTGGGGGACCTTCTTTTTCTTGAGCATGATGTCGAGAACCCCGTGCCGCACCTGGTAGAAGCTGTGGATGACATCGACCTGGCAGGGGAGGGGTACCGGGATGCGCTTCTCGTTCACGACGATGTGGAGGGAGTCTGCCGCAATATCGGCATACGGGGCGGTGTGGAGCGCGTGGGGCAGGCGTGCCGTCACGAAGAGGATATCCGGGGAGTCGATGATCTCGATCGGGATATCCCCGGTCTCCTCCGGGACCTTCGGGTTCCGGGTAAAGTGCGGCATACCTCCGTTCGTGATGATCGTGCACCCGATGATGCGGGCGTTCTCCTCCTGAGGGAGGTTCCGGAGGAGTTCCTCGACCATCTTTGCAATCTTCTTCATCATCTCGTCGTAGGGGTTTTCAGGACTGGGCATGGGAATCACGGAGGCGGTAGTTCGAACCGTCCTGTTCAATGATATGTTTTCTCTGGAGTATCTCAAGGTTATCGGACACGGCATGCCGTGGTGCCTCTATCAGCTCGCAGAGGTCATCGAGGGAGAGGTCACAGTGTGCAAGGCTGATCAGGATGTCTGTCTGGATGTCATTATCGAGAGTGTTTCTGGAGAGATTCGCAATTTCCTTGATGTAAATGTCGATATCTCTCTCGAGATTCCGGATGCTCTCTGCAAGTTCGTCCCTTGTCTCGATCATCTTGCGGAGCTGGAACAGTGCAAAACGGAGCCGGTTGGAATCGTCCCTCGTCTGGGCCGCAAGCTGCTCCCGCCGCAGGAGGCGGACCATCACGTCGATGTCGTTTGCGAGGTAGTAGTACTTGCGCCGCCGCTCGTCCATCCGGAAGGAGAGGATCTCTTCCCGCTCCATGATCTGGAGGTGCTCGATGACGGCTTTCGGGGAGAGCATAAGTCTCTCGGATATCTCGGTCACAAAACAGGGTTTCTGTCGCAGGAGATCGAGTATCCGCCTCCGGTTACGGTTGCCAAGGATATCAAGGATCCTCGCGACCTCGACCTGATCAAGCATCAGTTACCTTATGTTAGTGCAATTATTATATAAAATGATTTATCCTTGCATGGACCAGGAAATGCCTCTCCAGAGTCTCCCGCAAGGCCAAAAAAAAGGTCTTTTTTATTCTGACTTTGTTATTCTGACTGGGCACATCCATGACAGAAATGGATCCGTTGCTCCCATACCATCTCGATGTGTATGAAAAGAGCCACCCCCGAAGGGCGCCCCGGTGGTTCGATCACGGAGCACGTATGGACACAGGAGATATCCTTACGTGGAATCCTCTGCAAAACATAGAAGGAGGGCAAATAAAACGCGAGTCATCACCGGTCACTACCGGGAACGTGTTCCGGAAGTAAAGTCGTTTTGGTGATCGGGAAGCTTCCGGGACGGGAGGGCAAAGACCGGCATATCGATCAAGGGAAAAAAAAGAGAACCTTTGCCGCATATCAGGAAAAGTATTCAGCCATCCGGAAGATACATGGATTCCGGAATGAGGATCTACCAGGTTATCCTTTTTGTGCTCACTGTCCTGCTTGGCGGGCTCCTCCTGCTGGATGTCCTCTTCACGACCCTGATTTTGAGTCTTGGCGGATACGAGATGAACCCGGTAATGGCAGAGGTTGTCAAAAACCCTTTCCTCCACCTCGCGATCAAGGGGGCCTTTGCAGGGTTTGTCATCGTTATCGTCGGGCGGGCAGAAGAATTCCGGGAGCATTCAGGAATGCTTATCCTCACCGTAACATGCGCAATCTTCCTCGTGGTGTTCATCCACAATCTCAGAGTCTTTTTCCATTTGTTCTGCAGCTGAAGGGAACGATCCTTGGTGAAGATATCAAGCGAGTCTTATTAAAAAAGATGAATCCAGAATGAGAGCCGGAATGCAGCAACCAATAAAAAAAGTCATGCATGGAAACGACAGAAAAAAAAGAATTCTTCTCTCAGTCCGTGATCCGGTAATTCGGGGCTTCGTCGGTAATCATGATGTTGTGGGGATGGCTCTCGGTCTGGCCTGCGCTCGTGATCCTGACGAACCGTGCCTTCTCGTGCATCTCGCGGATGGTTGGGCATCCCGTGTACCCCATCGCGGCTTTCAGTCCGCCGACGAGCTGGTAGACGACCTCGGAGACCGACCCGACGTATGGGGTGACGCCCTCCACCCCCTCGGGCACGAACTTTGTCCTCCCGATCTCCTTCTTCTGGAAGTACCTGTCGCTCGAGACGCCGCCGCTCATCACGCCGAGGGACCCCATCCCCCTATACTGCTTGTACCGGCGCCCCTTCATCGTGATGACCCTCCCCGGGGACTCGTCAGTCCCTGCGAACAGGCTCCCGATCATGACAGAGTCAGCCCCGGCGGCGATCGCCTTCGCGACATCCCCGCTGAATCGGATCCCTCCATCCGCGATCAGGGGCACGCCGGTGTCGCGGAGGACGTCTGCAACGGTGGCAATCGCGGTCACCTGGGGGATGCCCACGCCCGCGACGATCCGGGTGGTGCAGATGGATCCCGGCCCGATACCGACCTTGAGCCCGTCGACGGTGTCAACGAGATCTTCTGCTGCCGCAGCCGTTGCGATGTTTCCTGCAATCACATCGGCCTTTGCGCTCCCCTTGATATCGCGGACTGCCCTGACCACGTTCCTGTTGTGCCCGTGGGCGCAGTCGACAACGAGGGCATCGGCGCCGCTCTCGTCGAGCCGGACGGCCCTCTCGAAGTCGAAGGGACCGACCGCGGCTGCCACCCGGAGGGTTTTGTTCGCATCCCGTGTGGCCTGGGGATACTGCCTCTTCTCGAGGACGTCCTGCATCGTGATGATCCCGATCAGGTGCCCTCCGGCATCGACGACGGGGAGGCGCTCGACCTTGTTCGTGTACATGGTCTCGAGCGCCTCGTCCATGGAGATGTCCTCGCGTGCGGTGATCGGTTCCCGTGTCATGATCGCCCGGACGCTCTCGCTCCCGCGCCGTTTTGCGATTGCCCGGATGTCCCTCCGGCTCACGATACCGACGATCCTGCCGCCTTCGACGACAGGGACACCCCCTATCCCGTGCTCGATCATGAGTTTCTCGACGTCGGCAACGCTCGTCTCCGGGTTGACGGAGAGGACCTTCCTCTCGATCAGTTGCTCTGACTCCTTGACCCTCCGGACCTCAGCTGCCTCCTGTTCGGCCGACATGTTCCTGTGGATAACGCCGATTCCTCCTTCCCGTGCAAGGGCGATTGCCATCTCGGATTCCGTGACCGTGTCCATCGCGGCGCTGACGAGGGGGATGTTCAGCGGGATGTTCCGCGAGAACCGTGTCCTGACATCGGCCTCGTTTGGCTCGACGAGCGATGCTTCCGGGACGAGCAGGACGTCATCGAAGGTGAGGGCAAGGGGAGCTTTCAGCTTCTCGGAGAACATGGTTCAGTGCACCATCCGGGCCAGTCTCTCCACGAGGTCTTCCCTGATACCGGACTCGCGGTCGCCACCGCAGACCATCCCGCGGACTCCGATGATGTCCGGCGAGACACGCTGGATGACAGGAAGATCATCGAACGTGAGCGACCCTGCGATGGCAGTTGCAAGACCCGCCTTCCGGTTCATATCGCAAAAATCGACCAGGTCCTGCTCGCTCATGAAGGCAAGGGTGCTCTTTCCGTCCTTGATCCCGGTATCGACCATCGCGACATCCGCGCCTGCCCGCGCAGCGACAGGGGCCATCTCGAACGGGGGGATGGAATCGAGGCGGGACCAGTCCGAGTACGCGGCGATTACCACCTTCTTTTCCGGGAACTCTCCCCTGACAGCCCGGACAACGGCCCTGACGAGTTCATCTGCCCGGGAGGCACCGTCGAACATGAGGCCGACCTTGATGTAATCGGCACCGGCACAGGCAGCCCCGTAGGCGGCGAGTGCTGCGCCACCCGGCCGGTAATCGAAATCACCGATAGCGGCACTCACGGGCTTCTTCGAGAGATTCCTGATGCTGCGGATAACCCACGGAAAATTTGCACCCAGAGACCCCTCAGAGGGTTTTTTCACGTCGATGATATCAGCGGCAAGAGAACGTTTTGCTTCCTCAATGTCCCTCGGGCTGACTAGTAATTGCATAGGATTTAATGATCGTGCTATCTAATAGTGATTACGCTCTTCGTATGGACCTGATTCTGGCAGTGGATCTCATGGGCGGAGTCGTGGTGCACGGATCGTCCGGGAACCGGAGCTCCTACAAGCCGCTCACGTGGGGCCTTTCACCGACGGCAGAACCGGAGGGGTATATCCGTGCCCTCGCCCCCCGCACCATCTATATCGCAGACCTCGACCGGATCATGCGGACCGGTGAGAACACGAGAGAGGTGCTCTCCTGCAGCAGGCTTGTCGCAGGGTGCATGCTCGACCGCGGGGCAGAGAGCCCCTCTGATTTCCTCTCTCTCCCCGGGATCCTCGATATTGCATCGACAGAATCCTCCCGGGCTCCCCTCTCCTTGTACCCTGGAGGGCTCCTCTCTGTCGACATCCGGGAGGGAAAGGTCATCCCCTCGGGCGCCGACCCCCGGGAGATCCTCTCGCAGGCAGAGTCATGGAACTTTTCCGGGGGAATCATCCTCGATATATCGGCTGTCGGTACCGGGAATGGCCCTGATTTGCGTCTCCTTGGAAAATTGCGGAATACGTATTGCAGGAGGCTCCTCTACGGCGGCGGCGTTGCGGGTCCAGGAGACCTGGATGCCCTTGCAGGTCTTGGCTACGATGGTGCAATCGTCTCTACTGCGGTCCACAGGGGAAGGATTCCCCCCGATGCCATCCGGAGGGGCATATGGTCCTGATTACCCTCGAGGGAATCGACGGGAGCGGGAAGAGCACGCTCCTCTCCGCGCTAAAACGATCCCTCTCCGACCTCTCCCCGGTCTGCACCCGTGAGCCCGGGGCGACATGGGTCGGGGAGCAGGTGCGGCGGGCAATCGCCGAGCGGGCAGACCCGGTGACCGAGGCGCTCCTCTTTGCCGCAGACCATGCCGCACACCTCGCATCCGTCGTCCGGCCGGCCCTTGCCGCCGGCAAGCTCGTCATCTCGGACCGGTACACCGACAGCCGGTATGCCTACCAGATGGCCACGCTCGATGGGGTCATCCCCGATCCCCTCGGCTGGCTTCGATCGGTCCATGACGGCTGGACGATCCCGCCGGACCGGACGGTCCTCCTTGTTCTCCCGGCAAAGGAAGCCCTCCGGCGCAAGTCAGGGGCAGGGACTGCAGAACACTTCGAGGAGGAGAGGCTCCTTGAGAAGGTGCAGGGGAACTACCTCCGGCTCTCTTCTGAGGAGCCGTCACGGTTTCTGGTCGTCGATGCCCTGCAACCGGAGGAGGAGATCCATTCCCTCGTCGCAGCGGCTATCAGGGACTGGCATGGATCGCTGCGATTACGCCGTCAACGGCCCGGACGTCAACCTGCTCCCCCGAGAGCCGGAACGAGAACCTGACGGAGAAGGCGCCCTCGGGGACGGGTATCTCTCTCCCGCCGATATCGATCGTCGCAGGCGGGTTCTCGAGGAGGTCTGCCGGGAGTGCCCGGACGGCTTTCATGAACGCTCCCGCATCCTTCCGCAGTGCAGGTCCGATCACGGCCATCGAGAACTGGACGTCGGAGGCGGTCTTCTCGAGGGAGGGGGATTCCGCGTGCCACGCGACAGGGGCGTTTAATGCCCGCGAGGCATCGCCGGAGTCGTCCGTGAAGGGCGCCGAGAAGATGTCGATGCGGCCCATCGGGGAATTCAGGGCCAGTCCCCGATCGTGCTTGTAACGCCGGAGGTCAGCAACGACCCGGACAAGGAGATCCCCGTTTCGCCGGGCATCGGGGTCGCGGGGGAGGTCTGCCGGCCACGCCTGTGCATGGACGCTCCCCTTTCCCAGGTACGAGTAGCACTCCTCTGCAAAGAACGGCGTGAAGGGGGCCATGACCCTGCAGAGGGTATCGATAGCGGTTTCGAGCACGCGGCACGCACCGTCCCGCGCCGGGTCGTCGGAGTAAAGCCTGCCCTTGACGAGCTCGATGTACTGGTCAGCGAGGATATTCCAGGTGAATTCCCGGATGATCCTGATGACCTGGTCGAACTGGTATGCATCCATTGCTGCCGTGACCTCCTCGACCATCCCGGCAAGGCAGTCGAGGAGCCAGCGATCAGCGAGGGCGAGAACGGGTGCATCCGGGTCGTAGTGTTTCCGGCCGAGCTGGAGGTGGACGAACCTCGCGATGTTCCAGAACTTCGTCTGGAACCGCGAGGCGGCGATGACATCGTTCCACGAGAACATGATGTCGGATCCCGTTGCCGCTCCCGATGCCGCCCACTGCCGGAGGGCATCGGCACCGTACTTCTCGATGATCTCCTCGGGGGTGATCACGTTCCCCCGGCTCTTGCTCATCTTGAACCCGTCCTCGCCAAGAACCATCCCGTTGATCAGGATCGTATCCCACGGTCGCTGGCCGGTGAGGGCAACGGACCTGAGGATCGTGTAAAAAGCCCATGTCCGGATGATGTCATGGCCCTGGGGACGGAGTTCCGCAGGGAAGAGCGGGGGCATGCCATCCCCGTTCCATCCTGTCACGTTCAGGACGGAGATCGAGGAGTCCATCCACGTATCGAGGACGTCCTCCTCGCCGGAGAAGTCCGTCGATCCGCAGGCCGGGCAGGGCTGTTTCGGCCTGTCGACCGTCGGATCGACCGGCAGGTCCTCCTCGCGGGGAACGACCATCGTGCCGCAGGCCCTGCAGAACCAGACCGGGATGGGGGTGGCAAAGATCCGCTGCCGCGAGATGCACCAGTCCCACTCCATCTGGTCGACCCAGTTCTCCATGCGCAGGAACATGTGTTCCGGGATCCACGCGATCTCCCGGGCTGCCCGCATGATGGCATCCCTGTCGATCTTCACGAACCACTGCCGTTCGCTCATGATCTCGATCGGTGTCTTGCACCTCCAGCAGGCACCGACCCTCTGCTCGAGGGGTTCCTGCCGGGTCAGGATCTCCTCTCTCTTCATGTCCTCGAGGATGGCCTTCCGGCACTCTCCTGACTTCATCCCCGCATACTTCCCGGCGATGGGCGTCATCCTTCCCTGCCTGTCGATCGCCTTGCGGAGATCGAGCCGGTGCTGTTTCCACCAGAAGACGTCCTGCTTGTCACCGAACGTGCAGATCATGACAGCCCCCGAGCCGAACCCGGGATCAACGGCGGGATCCGCGATCAGCGGTACGCTGTGCCCGAAGAGGGGAACGGTCAGCTGCCTGCCCACCATGCCGCGATACCGGTCGTCGTCAGGGTGGACTGCGACTGCGACGCAGGCAGCAAGGAGCTCCGGGCGGGTGGTCGCAATCTCCAGCCCGTCGAAGTCAAAGTAGTTCAGGGTCGTCTCCCGTGCCTCGTATGCCACCTCGGCAAACGCAATCGCGGTCTCGCACCGCGTGCAGAAGTTGACAGGGTGTTCGCTCTGGTAGATGTATCCTGCAGCAAGCATCTTAAGGAACGAGAGCTGGGTCTTTTTATAGTATTCCGGGAGCATCGTGATGTACTCGTGGCTCCAGTCCACGGAGAACCCCATCCTCCGGAGCGTCCGCCGCATCTTCTCGATGTTTCCGAGGGTGAGTTCCCGGCACATCTTCCGGAATTCTTCCCTTGGGACATCGTTCTTCGTGATCCCATGGATCTCCTCGACTTTCACCTCGGTTGGCAGGCCGTGGCAGTCCCAGCCCTGGGGGAACATGACGTTGTATCCCTTCATCCTGCGGTACCGGGCGATAAAATCGATGTAGCACCAGTTGAAGGCGTTACCAATGTGGAATGTCCCGGTCGGGTACGGGGGTGGCGTGTCGATGACGAACTTCGGCCGGTTCGAAGCCGGGTCGAAATAGACATCCTCGTCCCGCCAGGCGCCCTGCCAGCGCCTTTCAACCTCGGAAAAGTCGTAATTCTTGGGGAGATCCAGAGACGGTGACATTCTCCCAGATATAGGAACTTTCAGGAGATATACCTAATCGAAATGTAATTTTCGCTTTCAGAGGCCCCGATCGGAAAATTGAGGACGATGGATAAGTAACCGGTGTATCTCCCGGAGATGAATTTCCGGGGAAAACTCTTATCTTCCGGGAACAAACGGGAATGGGATGTTCAACAAGATGGGAGAGCGGCTGGCAACCGTGCTCGTCCTCTCCTTCATCCTCATCGCACCATTCATCCAGCCCCTCTGGGTCCTCTCCATCATCGTGGTGCTCTGCTCCATAGTGATGTACCTCATCCCGAGGACGAGGCTCCTTGCTATAGCCCTCGTCCCGATCGCCATCTTGTTCGGGCTCTCTATCCTCTCCCTCTTTGTCTTCTGCTGCACGCTCGCCCTCCTCGTGACAGGGGAGGTGATATTCCACGGGAGAGAGGAGACGATGCTCTCCTACATCGTCCAGATCGTCTCCGGCCTCGTGGCATGCGGCCTCGTGATGGTCTATCTCGATACGTGGGCACCGCTCGTCGTCCTCTTCGGCATCGTGGTCGCTGTCCTGCTCAAGGCGATCCTCCGGAGGAGGGAAGACGCCCTGATGGTCGAGGCACTCGGTGTCGCGATGACGATGTTCCTCATCGACGAACTGAAGTACAGTGCCGACCTCGCGCTCATCGCGTTCGCCGTCGTCATCGCGTTTGGTTTCGGGTACTTCTCCTACAGGACAGGAACCGCTGACGTGAGCGGTCTCTTCTCCGGCGCACTTGTCGGAATCATCCTGATCGTCTTTGGCGACATCCGGTGGTTCTTCGTGATGCTCGCCTTCTTCATCCTCGGCTCGGCCAGTACCCGGTACCGCTGGGAGTTCAAGGAACAGATGGGGATCGAGCAGGCCCGGGGAGGTGCCCGGGGATACCTCAATGTCTTTGCAAACGGGAGTGTCTCGGCGGCATCCGCGGTTCTCTGGGGTGTGACAGGTTCCCCGGTATTCCCTGCCCTCTTCGTGGGGAGCGTTGCAACGGCGACAGCGGACACACTTGCAAGCGAAATCGGCGTTACGGGAGGGGATCCCTTCCTGATCACGACGCTCGAGAGGGTTCCGCCGGGCACAAACGGCGGTGTCTCGCTCACCGGGGAGGTAGTATCCCTTGCGGGAGCCGTTGCCATTTCGCTCCTTGCATGGGTGCTCGGCATCGCTGACGTCCCGATAGCCATCGCCTGTATCATCGGTGGTTTCATCGGGGCAAACGTCGACAGTATCGTTGGAGCACTGGTGGAGAACCCGGGTCTCGTCGGGAACGCCGGGACAAACTTTCTTGCAACGCTCGGAGGGGGGGTCTCTGCGGTTGCAATCATGGTGCTCCTTCTCGGTACCGGGTAAAATGGGGTCTTCCGGAGAGATTTAGTATGGACGAAGATGACGAATTTTTCTGCCCTTCCTGTGCCCGTGTAACGGACCACGAAATCATATCGAGAGGCCGGAACCCGGTCGGAAAGTGCCGAGAGTGCGGGGACATTCACCCTGTCCTCCCTCCCCGGAGAGAGAGACCGGTGCATGTCCGTGCCATCGTGAGTGACGGGGAGAGATCGAGGATCTGCAGGATCGAGGTGGAGGAGGGCGAGGTGGTAAGGATTGGCGACACGTTCGTTGCAGCCTGCGGGGACGAGTATACCGGGGTCGAGGTCACATCCATCGAGGCCCGCGGAGCGCGTGTTGTAAGGGCAGCTGCAGACGAGATATCAGCGCTCTGGACGAGGGCGATCGAGGAGGTTGCGCTGCGTGTGGCAATCCATGCAGGCCGGACAACCGAATCACTCCGGATCATGGTCCCGGGGGATGCATGGTTCGTCGTCGGCGACCTGTACACTCTCGGAAAGAGGCGGTTTCGCATCTCCCGCATCAAGATCCGGGACGGCGGGATTCTCAAAAAGCCCGGGCAGAAGGCAGAGGCAAAGAGAATCAGGAGGGTGTTTGGGTACCCCGGGTAGATCTGCGGACGGCATCTTCGAGCTCTTCCCTGTGGACGAGCCCCTCGAAACGGGAGACTTCCCGTCCATCCTGCTCGATGATGATCGTCGGCGTGACCGAGAGCCTAAATGCCTGGATATATGACTCTCCCTCAGAGGATTTATCCGTTCTGCACGGAGACCGAGAACTGATTCAACCTCTGCAAGTATGGGTTCCTGCTCGTGGCAGGCCATGCACCCTTCCTGGAAAAAATAGAGAATCCGGATCGCCATCAAGGAAAAGAGAAGGATATCAATGGTAAAAAACCATTCTCTCTAGACCTTCGTCAGTTCCCTGATGGAGACATCTGCCGTCGGGTAAAAGAAGCTGACCTTTACCCCGTCCCCTGTCTTTGCGGTCACGTACCCTGTCCTGATGACGAGGGAGGGTGTCGTGTTTGTCTCGTTCTCTATACCTGGCTGCTCGGGAAAACCAAGGATGATCTGGTCTCCGGCGCGAACATTCGTGAAGTTCCCGCCGATTGCCTCGAACTGTTCAGAAGACATTTCGCGTTCAAATCCCAGTCCGGCAGGAAGAGAGATCTTTTTGCTCTCTCCCTGTTTCATCCCGGCTATACCCTGTGCAATGGCAGCATATTCCGTGGAAAAGAGTCCATACCTTGATTCGCCGTAATAATAGTTGTAAACAGGGACAGGGATGATCTCTTTGCTGCCTGAATCTCCCACCCGGACAGATAGCGGGTTGCACAACCAGACAGTACCACCCGTCTCTGACGACTGGTTGAACTTCCTGATGTCGCTTGTGAGAACAGGTCTGCCGGTATCGTCGTACAGGGTGAATACGACTGTCGCATGGTCCCCAACCGATGCAGGGTTGAGGGTGATCAGCCACCCCATGCCGAGGGAACTGACCACCATGATGACGGCAAAACTCACCCCGATGACAATGATTCCTACCTTCTGGAGGTTCCACCGGGAACCCGCTTTCTTCTTCCCTTTTTCCTGTGACTTTTTCATTCATTCTTGATTGGTTTTGTGTAAAATAAACATTTCAGGCGGGGAGCAGATGGAAATACGGGGTTCGCGGGAAGGAGTCCGCAGGCACCAGGGCACTCAACGCTTTTTTCAACTGGTGCAGATGCCCTGTATCGCGACAACAGATATCTGAAAGGATTATCCCGGAACCAGTGCGGGTTTAAAAAAAGACAATCCCGGTTCCAATGACAGATACCCCCGGCCATCTCTCGTGACTATTGTTTGTGCCCGTTTCATCATTAAAAATATTTATATATAAGTAATAGTAACATAAGGTTAGTCAGCGTTGCAATGACGCTGAATAATTTAAAGCCAGGAGGTGTTCACATGGTATTCCGAAGGAGATACCCCTTCAGCTGGATGATGAGGGATTTTGAGGAGATGCTCGCTGAGATGGAGAACCGGTTCTGGGGCACGGGTGGCCGGTTCTTACCGGCAGCCGGGGTCGCGGACAGGTTCCTCCCCGCACTGAGAGGAGAGTTCAGGGTAGATGTCCGGGAGCACGATGACGAAGTCATGGTTGTCGCCGACCTCCCCGGAGTGGACAAGGAAGACATCTCGATCAATCTCATAAGCCCGAATACCCTCGAGATTGCATGCGAGAGGCGTTCGGACAAGGAGGAGAAGGACGAGGGATACTACATGCGGGAGAGAATGTACGGCTCCATGGCCCGGACAGTCGCGCTCCCGCATGACGTGACCGAGAAAGGGGCGTCTGCCTCGTTCAAGAACGGTGTCCTCGAGATCCGCCTGAAGAAATCGAAAGAGGAGCGGGGAAGCCGGATCAGGATCGAGTGACGGTTCTCCCGGCCTCAAATAATTCTCCCTTTTTTCCCGATGGTTTTTAGTGAGTGCAACCTGAAATGAGATGGGATGGATAAAAAGAAGGTCCGGGACTACATGACCTCTGACGTCATCACGGTTACTGCGGGCGGAACTGTCAGCGAGGTCATGGAAAAGATCAGGAAGACCGGGCACGACGGCTTTCCTGTCCTCGACGGCAAGGAGGTCGTCGGGTATGTTGCAGCACGGGATCTCCTTTTTGCGTCCCCGGACACTCCTGTCAGGGAAGTCATGTCTGACAGGCTGATCGTTGCAGACCCCGACATGAGCATCAATGACGCAGCACGGGTCATATTCCGGTCTGGAATCCAGAAACTCCCCGTTGTTGACGAGCATAACCAACTGCTCGGGATTATCTCGAACACCGATGTGATCCGGTCGCAGATAGAACATGTCTCCCCGGAAAAGGTCTTCAACTTCATCTCCACGCTCAGGACACTCCATGGCATCTCCCCCGAGCTGAAGAGGGAGGTCGTTCCCATTGAGAAGCTTCTCCCCACCCAGTCACGGATCTACGAGGACGAACTGGAGGGCAGGATCTACGAGATCAGGAAGGGTCTTGCCGAACCCCTCATTGTCGTGCGGAAACCGGGACGCCTCATCCTCGTCGACGGTCACCACCGGGCAATCGCCGCCCGGAAACTGGGAATAAAGGCCCTCGATGCCTATGTCATCGAAGTGAACGAGGATATCGAGCTTGGCATGGAACGGACAGCGAGGGCAATGAACCTCCGCTCCCTCGACGACATCCAGATCCTCGATTACGCCCGGCACCCCCTCGTTGCAATCACGCACCGCCTTGGCCGGAAAGGATAGGGCCGTTTGCCAACGGCACGTCCCAGGGAACATCCCGGGCATCGCCATGCCCGGAAGGACTAGGACCCGTCGTACCGGACCTCGTATTCCTCGTTGAGGATATGCTCCCGGACAACCGTCCCTGCGGGGATGGAGACTTCGGGCCAGACACGTGTCCTCGAGTGGACGACAACGCCGTTCTCCATGATTACCCGCGGACCGATGACTGTATCGTTCTCGAGGCTGCAGTCGCTTCCCATGACGGTATCGTTGTCGATGATGCTGCCTGATACTGTCGTGTTCTTCCCGATCGTCACCCTGTCGTAGATGGACGACGAGAAGACCTTTGCATGGCTTTTGATGCAGCAGCCTTCCCCGATGGCTGTGTAGGGCCCGATCAGGACGTGATCCTCGATTATCGTCCCGGCACCGATGGAGACAGGCCCGATGATCCGGGATCTCCGGCCCATCGAGAAGGAACTTCCGATCTGGACCGGACCCTGGATCCGTCCTGCCTCCATCGTGAGGTCGCCACTGATACTCGTGTACGGGATCTCCTGCAGTTTCCACCTCTCTGCCTGCCGGAGGGACGAGGGGTTCCCGACATCAGTCCAGTTGCCCCGCGCAAGCCACGCTCTCAGCGTGTGCCCCTCTTGCATGAGGCGGGGGAAGAGATCGCGTGCAAAATCAAACTTCGTCTTCGGTGGGATCTCATCGAATATCTCGGGTGTGCAGACGTATATCCCGGTACTTGCAAGGTTCGAGAAGATCTCGCCGGGAGAAGGCTTCTCCTTGAACCGCCTGATGCGGAAATCAGCATCAATCTCGGCGATCCCATAGTCACTGGGCTCGTCGATACTGATCAATCCGATGGAGACTGGTGACCGGTGCCGGCCATGGTCCCGGTAGAACTCGAGGAGGTTGAGATCGGTGACATGGTCACCCCCGACGACGAGAAAGTTGCCTTCCTCGAGGTGGTGCTGTGCGTTCTTCACACTCCCCGCCGTGCCAAGCTTGGTCTTTTCGCGAACGTACCGGACCTCCACGCCAAAAAGCGATCCATCCCCGAGCGCATCCTCGATTGCCGAGCCCATGTACCCGAGGGTTATGACCACCTCCCGGAAGCCAAGGTTGGAGAGATGGGAGACAAGGTGCTGGATCGAGGGACGGCCGACAATCGGGATACACGGCTTGGGCCTCTCAAAGGTGAGTGGCCGCAGACGCGTCCCCTCGCCCCCGCACATGATGCACACCTTCATGGAGAGAAGGTGAAACGGCCCAACGCATAAATCATCCGAGGATCATGGTGCCTGTCTCTTCCCGGAAAAAGGGATTGAAATCTTTTTCTTGTCCTGTCTCCACATTGTTGTGGTAGCGTGTTTTCACCGGGAGAACGAGAAAAAAGGGCGAAGGAACTCGAGCTCTGGCTCTTCCTTTCCATCCCGCTGCTGTCGTTTGGCGGACTGCTGCTCGGAGTGGCGCTCGAGGGGGCCGGGGTCATCTACGATGCCGCTGATTTTTACTGGGGGAGCGTTGCAGCCTCTCTCGTTCTCGCGTTCCTCGCACTGATCAAGCCGCGTAAGGACATCGTCTCCCTCTGTGCACCGGTATTTGCCCTCTTCGTCTTCGTCGTTCCCCTGGAGACAAAACCATCCCTGCTCCTGCAGGGCCTGTATGCCGCAAGTATCACTGCCCTTGCCGTACGACTCCACCTCCGTTTCAGCACGAAATTGACCCCTCATGGGGAGGAAGAAACAATGGAAAAGTACCTGTACGATTATATCCACCGGATCACCCCGTTCTTTGGGGATGTATCACGGGACTGTGCCCACGACATTGCATCCACGGTCCTCTCGTTCAAGTTCGGACTCTATGCCAAGGCTGCAACAGATGCATCACGGGCCCTCTCCCGGCTGGGAAGGGCCGAACAGAGAGATGTTCTCGAAAAAGCCCTCACCATCGTGAAGGAGAGATCAGAGGCACTGGAGCAGGCAAGGCCCGGGGAATTCTCGTCCCTTGCATTCGGAAACCCGGATCTCCCCTTTCTTGCACTCGCCATCCCTGCGGAGAAGGTGGAAGCTCCAAACGTCACCACGCTGGACAATGCCCTCCTCCTGCTCTATGCGGTTGCCTACCTCCAGTCACCTGACGACGGGCAGTCGCTTGACGAGCACCAGAACTTTGTCATCCAGATACTGGAAGACTACAGAAACCTCATCAGTCCGCAGTGAGGGTCCGCAGTGAGGAGAACGCAAACTGAAAAAACGCTTTACCGGCGGAGCACGGGCAGGGCTCCACACTCTCTTTCAGGCATCCTGCTTCTCCTGCCGGCTAGAGGCTGTCCATGCTGATTCCGCGGAATTCCTGCGCGATCTCGCCAATCTCCCGGACGCCAAAGGCGGTCTGGACAGCCGATATATCGAGCTGTGCAGCAACATCGCACATGTAGTCGAGGATGTCCACGGAAAGTTCCTTGTGCTGCCTGCTCTTGCGGAGCTGGTCAATAAGGAATGCAAGTTTTTCCGGGGGCTCCATCCGGATCTTGGCAAGGCTCACGACACACATGAAGATCCGGGTCAGGTTCCTGTCGGTCCCCGTGATGGTATCGAAAAAATTCTTCAGTATCTGCGCCTGGTATATCTCGCCACCCATTGCAATAAAGCGGTTACTGCTCCCATTATAAAAATGTATCTGAGTAAAACTGCATTTCTCCCCTCTTTTTGCAGAAAGACGTCTATCTGGCAGTGCTCACGATGCGGATGATGTCTCCGTCCTTGAGGATATGGGTGTCCTTCACCCGCATCTTCGTCCGTGCATCCACTGCATATAAAAAACCCCTGCCGATATCCGTGTGGACTTGGAAAGCGAGATCCCGCGGTGTCGACCCCTCCCGCATCAGGAACGCATCAGGGAGGATCCTGCCCCGCGAATCCGAGAACTTGTGTTCGTCCTCGACAGGATAGACAACGATCATGCGGAGGAGGTCTTTGACCGCACGGTTGATTGCCTGCTGGACACCGGTCCCGCCAAACCGCTCCATCACCTGTGCGATCGTCCGGAGCCCATTCTTCTGGGCCGGGGAGAGGGCGTCTTCCCGCACGATGGAGAACGAGGGATCGCCGGGAAGGTACCTGACAATCCCCGCAGCGACGGCGTTGCGGAGGGCGAGTTCTCCTGCTGCGGTGGAAAAGGAGAGACCTGCAGCCCGGAGTTTCTCGACGAGGGCGTCCGGTGCGAGGTCGACCCGGTTGCCGACGGGGAGCATGGGCTTGCTGATACGGACGATCTCGCCGCAGAACCGGATGAGCGCTTCCTGGTCTGCATGCACGAGATCTATTCCCGAGGAACGCTCCGCATCCATGACGTCCTCGGGCGTGATCTTGAGGCCCGCAAGAACCTCGGCCACCCCCCGGTGGATGGAGTATGTCTTTGACTGGGCCTGCCTCTGCAGTCTCTGCCAGTGCCTGTCCAGTATCCCGAATATCCACATCGTCATCTCGTCCCGGATAAACGCGATATCGAGGAGAGGGTCATGGCTCCCCGTCTCAACGGGGTTTCCCTCGGCGTCAGAGGATCCGCTCGCGTCCACGATGTGGATGATGGCGTCTGCCTGCCGGAGGTTGTCGAGGAACTGGTTCCCAAGACCCTTTCCCTTGTGGGCATCCGGGACGAGTCCGGCAACGTCGACGAGGTTGACCGGCACGAAACGGATGCCGTCCGTGCAGTGGCCGCAGGAGAGCCCCAGCCCGCGGCAGGGACAGTCCGTCCTGTAGTAGGCCACGCCGAAGTTGGCATCGATCGTTGTGAAGGGGTAACCCGCAATCTCCGCGTGGGCCATCGTTGCCGCCCGGAAGAACGTGGACTTCCCGCAGTTGGGCTTTCCGGCCAGAGCAAGCGTGATCATAGCAATTCCCTTTACCTTTCACCACCTAAAACATTAATGTCCTATGCCATACCAGAAGAAACCGGTTTATTACTTCGATGCTCCAGGACCGGCAAATACACGGGACTGTGCAGAGATTGCACGGGAGAGGGCCCGCGAGCTCTCCATCGGAAAAATCCTCGTGGCGAGCACCACGGGCAGGACTGCAGAAGAGTTCAGCCGAGTCCTGAAAGGAACAGGCATCAGGCTGATCGTCGTCACCCACGTCGTCGGCTTTTCCCGTCCGGGAGAGTGGGAGTTTTCCCATGAGACTGCCGAAAGGCTGAGGGCCGAAGGCGTTACGGTCATCACGGGGACGCACGTCCTTTCCGGCCTCGAACGGGCATTCTCCCGGTCGGCAAAGGTGGGTGGTGGCTCCCGGACAGAGGCTGTCGCCGAAGCGTTCCGGAGGGTCATTGCCGTGGGGCTGAAGGTAGCCGTTGAGTGCACGCTGATTGCGGCAGACATGGGGGTCGTCTCCCCTGACGAGGAGGTCATCGCCGTCGGGGGCACGGGGAGCGGTGCCGATACCGTCTGCGTCATCCGGCCGTCTCACACGGCCTCGTTTTTCGACCTGCAGGTGAGGGAGATCGTGGCGATGCCCCGGAACAGGTGAGGAGATGGTCCTTTCTGCGCTGTCAGAAGCGGTATCCAGACTCCTGAAGTACCCCCTCCTCTGGGTCCCCGGTCTCGCGCTCGGGGGACTTGCGGGGGCAGACATCGTGCTCCAGTACTTCCTCGGCACGTTCTTCATGACGAGATTCTGGATCGTCGAGGCACTGGCAGTCCCCTTTTTCCTTGCATCAGTGTACGTGGCGATCCGGGAGGAGGCAGAGCCTGCGCTCTCCTTTGTGCAGGGAGGTGCCCGGTACTATTTCAGGGTTCTCCTCCCGATCCTCGTCACTTTCTTTGCAATCCTTGCAACGATCGTCCTCCTCGCCGTGCCCCTCTCCCTCGCCGGGGACCCGACCGTCCTTCTCCCCTTCATCACCCTCGGGAGTGCCGTCCCCATCCTTTTCTTCACCTTCTTTGCCGACTGCGCAGCGGTCTTCGAGGACTGCAGGGTCTTTGAGAGCATCCGGCGGAGCGTCGAGATAGTCCTCTCCCGTCCTGGACCTGTCATCCTGTTCTTCCTCGCATCGGCAGGAATCCTCCTGCTCGTCTCCCTGCCCCTCCTGGTCCTCTGGACAGGTCTCCTCTACGAGAGGCTCCTCCCCCTGACGGCGATGGATCCCGCAGAACTCCAGCAGGTCTCCATGGAGACATTCAACGGCATGCTCGGGCTGGAGGGAATTGTCATTACCGCGGTGCTCACGTTTGCATGGGTTTGCCTTGCAGGAAACCTCCTCCTCGCGTTCAAGGCGTGTTTCTACAGGGAGCTGGTCGGAGAAGCAGGACAGGGAACCATCCCGCAACTTAAGGGAGAATACGACGAGAAGGGGAGATGGTACAAGTATTAAGAAAAACGTATGACACCACCCGGTTTGGCACGGGGAATGTCACCCCCTCCTTTTCTCAGAAATACCTGCTTGTGGTATCGGGCAGCCACACTAGCGTCCGGCGGGGGACATGTCCGTTCGCGACCGGAAACTTCCTTTCGATTCCCGGCAAACCTGTCTCCCATGCCGGAGACAGCCCGCGTGACCATCCAATGCCGGGGTCACCCCGCCATCACCGCACGCCACCCGACCACGCTCGAGATAACGCAAGAGACGCACCTTTCCCCGAGGGGAGACTGCATCGTCGGTGTCGGCGCAGACAGGGGAGCCCGGGATCTGCCGCGCGAGGTTCGGGATCTCCTCTGCCGCGATGATTCGACAATCATTGCGCGGTTCTGCTGCGGGGGGGATGTCGTCACTATCAGGGGCTCCGGGAGCAGGAGGATGACACTTTCCCACCCGACGGACATGGTCTTCCGGAAGAGCGATTTCGTGTGCGACCGGACGGTCGCCATCCGGGCCGATGGTGCTGCCCGCACCCTTCCCCGGGAGTTCGTGGCAAAACTTGCCGCCGGAGAACCTCTCACCGTCGAGATCGAGGTGAGCGTACCCTAAAAAGGAGAGGCTCCGGCACGAATGCTCCCCGAACGGGGAGACTCTGAAATTTCAGTCCCGTCCGAGCATCGAGACCTTCATCTCTGCACTGGCAAGGATCTCTTCTGCCTTCCGGATCAGGACGGCCCCCCTCTCGTACAGGGCGATTGCCTCGTCAAGGCCCGTCTGGTTATCCTCGATCTTCTGGAGGATCTCCCTGATCTCCTTCATCAGGTCCTCAAACTTCTCTGTCATGGTGCACTTCCTCAACGCTTGCCCGGGCTGACCCGTCGGCCATCCTGATGGAGAGACGGTCTCCCGGTGAAATTTCCCGCGTGGAGCGGACGATCCGCCCCTCCCGGGCCACGATGCAGTATCCCCGTGACAGGAGGTGCATCGGGTTTCTCGCCTCCAGCAGCCGGGAGAGAGAGATGAGGCGTTCCTTCTCATGCCCGATGCGTGACGCTGCAGCCCGCTCCATCCTCTCTTCCAAAACCGCGAGATCCTCCCTCCTGACGGTTATCCGCTGCCCCATACGGCGGGGAGCAAGCCTCTCCCGGAGGTCGGAGAGATCCTCTGCCGCCCGGTCGAGTTTTTCGAGCAGCCGCCCGGCCAGCAGCTTCCTCGTCTTCGCAAGATCCTCGAGGAGGTTTATCCTGTCGGGAACGACGAGTTCTGCTGCGGCAGAGGGCGTGGGTGCCCTGACGTCCGCGGCATGGTCGGCAAGGGTTGTGTCCACCTCGTGCCCGATGGCACTGACGACCGGGACGGGCGAGGAGGCGACAGCCCGCACGACGTCCGGGTGGTTGAAGGGGAAGAGGTCTTCGAAGCTCCCGCCGCCCCGGGCAACGATGATCACCTCGACGAGCCCGGAGAGCCGCCTAATCGCCCGTGCGATCTCGATGTGGGCCAGGTCCCCCTGCACGGCGGTCGGTGAAACGACGAGTTCGAGGGGGTATCTCCGGGAGATGACGTTCCGGATATCATGCAGGACAGCCCCCGTCTCGGAGGTGACGACGCCGACCCGGGACGGGAATGCGGGCAGGGGTCTCTTCCGCGAGGCTTCAAAGCACCCCTCAGCCGCAAGCTGAGCCTTCCACTGCTCGACGAGCAGGTATTTCTCGCCCCGCCCGGCAGGTCTGACCTCGCGGACGTAGAACTGGTACCTCCCCTGGGGGGAGTAGTGGCCTACCGAGCCGAACGCGATGACGTCCATCCCGTCGGAGAGATCCAGCCCCAGACGCAATGCATCCGTCCTCCAGAGGACGCAGGAGATGAGGGCGTTTTTCTCGCCCCTCCTCTCCCCGAGGGAGAAGTACCGGTGGCCCGAGGCATGGACCTTGAAATTGGTCACCTCTCCCCTGATCCAGATATCGTGGAGCCGGGAGTCATCGAGCAGTGCCCCGATGAGCGCGGAGACCTCCGAGACTGAGAAGATCGCCGGATGGTTCAGGTGGTTCTCACTGAGGGTTCCGCACGGGTTCTGGGTCATCAACACTTACTTATAGGCAGGTTGTTATGAAATAGGATCATGGTCGTTTTTGCAGTCTCCACCATGTTCTTCCATGAATACCGGATCGGGGAGATCCTCTCTGCCGTCACCTCCGCCGGTCTTGACTCTGTCGAGTTCTGGGTCGAGACGCCGGCCTTCTGGCTCGAAGGGCTTCCCGAGGAGGAACTTGTCCTTGCACGGGAGACGTTTCCTGTCATGGAGAAGGCGACCCTCCATGCCCCCATCCTCGACCTGAACCCGACCTCCGTGAACCCCTCCGTTGCCGAGATATCCGTCCGGTATGTCTGCGATTCCGTCAGGCTCGCTGCACGAACAGGTTTCCCGCTCGTCACGGTGCACCCCGGGAGGAGGACTGCAAAGCGGCCGCCCGGGCCGGCAGACCTAGCAAGGTTCGACCGGTACATCCGTGCGCTCGAGGAGGCCTCCCGCGAATCGGGTGTCTCTGTGGCCATGGAGAACATGGAGAAACGGGTCAACGGGCTGGTCTGCACTCCCGGGGCGATGCGGGAGCTCCTCGACGCAGAGGAGTGGCTCTCCTTCACGCTCGACCTCTCGCATGCACTGGCCGACGGTCCCGGCGTGGCGTCCCGGTACCTCGACCTCTGCGGGGAGCGGCTCGTCAATGTCCACGTGAGTGCCTGCAGGGAGAAAAAGATGCACCTGCCCCCCTCCGGCGACAGGGAGGTATCGGCCATCCTCGATCACCTCTCCGGGTCCGGGTATTCCGGCCACCTCACGCTCGAGATAGAGGACCTTGCCCTTGGAAAAGCACTCTCTTTCCGCGAGAAGATCGCGCTCCTTGCGCACGAATCGGAATTCTTGAGGAGTTTTTTTGAAGAATCGACGAATTTATAAAATGCAAGTGCGATAATAGAATGTCACCTGGCCGGATGAAGAAGATGATACGTGCCGTTTGCTCGGCGTGGACCAAATGATTGGAGACTTTTTGTTCCTCGTGCTGTTTGTTGCATGCCTCCTGCTGTCCGCTTTTTTCTCGGCCTCGGAAGTCGCCCTGATCTCTGTCACCCGTGCAAAGGTCCGGCTGCTCGTCAACGAGAAGAGGCCGGGGGCAGACGCCCTCGCACGGTTGAAAGAGGATCCGAACAGGTTCCTCGTGACCATCCTGATCGGGAACAACATTGTCAACGTGGCCGCGGCCTCAATTGCCACAGCGGTGACGATCAGCATCTTTGGCAGTGTCGGCGTCGGGATAGCGACCGGCGTGGTCGTGATCCTCCTCCTCGTCTTTGGCGAGATCGGACCGAAGATGTATGCGGCGAAGAATGCCGAGAGGTACTCCCTTGCGGTCGCACGACCGATATACCTCCTCTCCATCGTCTTTTACCCCCTGATCTGGGTCGTTGCAAAGGTGAGACGGAAGGACCAGCAGGGAGAGAAAACAGCAGAGCCATCTGTGACAGAGGAGGAGATCAGGGAATGGATAGAGGTCGGAAAAGAGGAGGGTGCCATCGAGCAGGAAGAGCGGGAGATGCTCTATTCCGTGCTCGAGTTCGGTGACACGACCGTCCGGGAGATCATGACGCCCCGTGTCGATGTTGCCTTGATCGAGGATGAAAAAAGCATCGAGGAGGCACTCCGGCTCTTCAACGAGACCGGTTTCTCCCGCATTCCCGTGTACCATGGAAGCACGGACAACATCATCGGTGTCCTCAACGTCAAGGACGTCTTCTCGAGCGTGGTCTCGGGCAAGAAGAATGTCAGCATCCGGGACCTGATGTACGACCCGTTCTTTGTCCCGGAGAGCAAGAAGATCGACGAAGTCCTGCGGGAACTCCAGCTGCGGAAGGTCCAGATGGCGATCGTGCTCGACGAGTACAGCAGTTTTGCCGGTATCGTCACGGTGGAGGACATCCTCGAGGAGCTCGTCGGTGACATCCTTGACGAGTTCGACAGGGAAGAACCCGAGATCCAGAAGGTGAACGAGGGAGTCTTCATGGTGGACGCAAAGGTCTGGGTCGAAGAACTCAACGATGAACTGGACCTGAATCTCCCTGTCTCGGAGTCGTACGAGAGCATCGGCGGGCTGGTCCTCGAGCGCCTCGGGCACATCCCCCACCCGGGGGAGAGCGTCTATATCCCTGAATGCCGTGCGACCCTCGTAGTGACCCAGATGCTGGCCCGGCGGATCGTCAAGATCAAGATTATCGTTCACCCGCCGGGGGAGGAGAAGGACAGGGGAGAATGAAGAGGATTGCCGTCCTTGCCTCGGGCAGGGGATCCAACTTCCAGGCTGTTATCGATGCAATAAAAACCGGGTACATACCGGCAGAGTGCATCGGGCTCGTCTCTGACAACCCCCGCGCCCATGCACTCACACGTGCAAGGAGTGCCGGAATACCGGTCTATATCGTTGATTATTCAGCGTACCCTTCAAGGGAAGAGTATGAGGAGGCCCTGCTCCGTGTCATGCAGTCGCTCCATGCCGACCTGTTCGTCCTCGCAGGGTACATGCGCATCCTCGGGGCGGGGATCGTGAGGGCATTTCCGGGCAGGATCATCAACATCCACCCTGCACTCCTCCCAAGCTTTGCAGGCCTGCACGCCCAGGCAAAAGCCCTCGAATACGGGGTGAAGGTCTCGGGATGCACCGTCCACTTCGTCGACGAGGGGATGGACACGGGCCCCATCATCGTCCAGTCCTGCGTGCCGGTTCTCCCGGGCGACGACGAGGAGAGCCTCTCTGAGCGGATTCTCGAAAAGGAGCACCGGTGCCTCCCCTTTGCTGTCCGTGCATTCTGCGAGGGACGGATCAGGATCGATGGCCGGCACGTCTCCATCGAGGGAGAGGACACTCCCCCCTTCCCGGCATAAACCTATATCACGTCCTCCGAAAGAGAGATACCTCCCCGAAAAACTTATGACGAAGAGATCCGGTCACCCCGAGGCACGGCGCATCGCCCGCGAGAGGATTGCCATCCTGTTTGCGCAGGCACGGGAGGTATTCCCCTCGAGTCCCGAGCTTGCAGACAGGTACGTCTCCCTTGCCCGGAGGATATCCATGAAGCAGCGGGTCCGGCTCGACAGGGAATTCAGGAGGCAGTTCTGCCACCACTGTCACCGGTTCCTCGTCCCGGGCGTCAACGCGAGGATAAGGATTCACCGCGGGAAGGTGACGGTCACATGTCAGGCCTGCCGCCGGCAGATGCGGTACCCGATCCGGAGGAGGAGAAACTGAATGGTGGGGAGAACGGGTTCCTGCATGGAACGATCGGTTTTCAGGCAACGGGTGTCCATGGGGATCGGAGGAAGTGACTGAATGGACGGGAACGACCCGATGCAGGATCTCAGGGCGACTGTCTGGGTCGGAAAGCAGGGCCTCTCGGAGACTGTCATCGGAGAAGTCATTACTCAGCTCAAAAAGCGGAAGATGGTCAAGGTGAAATGGCTGCGCAACGCCGAGTTCGATCCGGTGGCGCTTGCACGGAGGGCCCATGCAACGGTCATCATGGTGAGAGGCAGGACTGCTGTCCTCGAGGAACAAAAGAGGGATAATAGCCGGGATATTCCCGGCAGTCGCCAAGGATAGGGCTCCCTGCTCGAAATATATAAAAGTACAGCACACAAATTAGTTAAGACTGTTATTCCAATCGGTGACAGTGAGGTTTTACCAGGTATGACAACCGTCTATGATGTCCCGGCAGACAGGTTTATCCGCACCCTGGCCGAGGACTTAAAAAAGAGGCCCGAGATGAAACCTCCGGACTGGGCAGCGTTCGTCAAGACCGGAGTCCACAAGGAGAACCCCCCCCACGATCCTGAGTGGTGGTTCGTCCGGGCTGCCTCCATCCTCCGGCGGGTCTACATCGAGGGTCCCATCGGGGTGCAGCGGCTGCGGAGCATTTACGGGGGCAAGAAAGACAGGGGATCCCGCCCGAAACAGTTCAGGAAAGGGAGCGGGTCGATCCTCCGGAAAGCCCTCCAGCAGCTGGAGAGTGCAGGGTTGATCCAGAAGGAGAAGACCGGGAGGAGGGTGAGTCCGGTGGGCGTCTCCTACATGGACAACCTGGCAGAAAGGATTGCCGGGGAGGATAAACAACAGGCTGCACAGTGAGGAATAGCCCATGGGAGACGACGAGCTGGCGGAACTGCGGCGGAGGAAGATGGCCCAGTTGCAGCAGCAGGCATACGAACAGCAGCTTCTCCAGGAGGAGGCCGAGAGGCAGAGGCAGATAGAGTCCCAGATCCATGCGATCCTCCTCCAGATCCTCGAGCCCGAGGCACGGGAGCGGCTCAATACGATCAAGCTCACCCGCCCCGATTTTGCCCGTGCAGTGGAGCAGCAGCTCGTTCTCCTGGCAAAGAGCGGTCGTCTCAGACAGAAGATCACTGACGAACAGTTGAAATCCATCCTCCAGCAGCTGCAGCCTGCAAAGAAGGATTTCAGGATTTCCAGGAAATGATGAAGGCCGGAGTCCTCTTCAGCGGGGGTAAAGACAGCTCCCTTGCAGCGATCCTCCTCTCCCGGGATTATTCAGTCGAGCTGAATACATACGTGTTTTCCCCGGAGAGGGACGTATCCGGCGTTCGAAGGGCAGCAGAGACACTCGGGTTTCCCTGGAAGATCAGGGTCTTTCCCCCTGGTCTCCTCACGGCTGCAGTCGAATCCATCCTTGAGAAGGGGCATCCGGCAGAGGCAATCGGTCTTGTGCACGGGAGGGCACTCCGCGACCTCGCCTCGCACTACAAAGTTGTTGCAGACGGCACGCGGTTTGACGACAGGGTCCCCATGCTCACGAGGGACGAGGTCCTGTCTCTCCAGGACACCTGCCGGTGCTCCTATGTCAGGCCCCTTCTCGGGTACCCCCGGCGCGAGGTCGATCGCCTGGCAGGGAAGTACCTGTCATTTGCCCTTGGTGAGACCGGCACGCTGGAGAACGGTGACTACGAGGTGGAACTGCGCGAGGCAGTCAATGCCCGGGGCAGGGATGCAGGATCTCTCTTTCCCGCTTTCCACGAGCAGTCCCTTGTTCTTGGTCCGGCACGTACAAGAGGGTGAAAAATCCATGAGCAAAACGACAAAAGGTTACAAGGTACGCCTGGCAAAGGCGTGCGAGCAGAATCGCAGGGTTCCTGCATGGGTGATGGCCCGGACGAAGCGCCAGGTCACGACACACCCACGCAGGCGGAACTGGAGACGGAGTACGCTGAAGGTGTGAGGTCACCATGGCAGAGAAACTGGAAGAGCAGATCTATGTGATTCCCCTCCGCGATGCAAAGAGGGCGCCACGGTGGAAGCGGAGCAACACGGCGATCAAGGATATCAGGAAGTTCCTTGCCCGTCACATGAAGAGCAGGGACGTCAAACTCGACCGGACCATCAATGAACGGATCTGGGACAGGGGCGCAGAGAAACCTCCCTCGCGGATCCGGATCAGGGCCATGAAGTTCGACGATGGCCAGGTCCAGGCCGAGCTTGCCGAGGAGTGAGATGGAAAGGACGATCTCGTTTGGCGGGATCCCCCACATCGGGGTCTTCTCCCGTGTCCTGGATGATATTGCAGTGGTTCCTCCCTCGGCTCCCGGGGAGTTCCGGGAGGCGCTTTGCGAGTTGCTCGGCGTCGAGCTGGTTACGACCACCATCCAGGGGAGCGAGATCATCGGGTCCCTGCTCGCGGGAAATGCAAGGGGTCTTGTGGTGAGCGGGATGGCAACGCCGGAGGAGATCGCCATCCTCCGGGAATACCGCGAGGTCTTCCTGCTCGAACACACGATGAATGCAGCGGGAAATATCATCCTTGCCAATGACTCGTTTGCAGCGGTTCACCCGGACATGCCGCGGGAGATGGCAGAGGAGATCGGGGAGTTCCTCGGCGTCCCGGCAACGCCCCTCACCCTCGGCGATGTGAAGACCGTCGGGATGGCCGGTGCTGCCACGAACAGGGGTGTCCTCGTCCATCCCCGCAGCACGAGGGCAGAGATCCAGAGGGTCGAGGAGATCTCGGGACTCCCTGTCGGCACAGGCTCGGTGAACAGCGGGACAGGGCTCGTCGGGACAGGGCTGCTCGTCAACGGGACAGGGTACGTGGCAGGACTCGAGACGACCGGCTTTGAGCTCGGAAGAATAGAGGACGTTTTTGGTTTTCTGGAGTGAGAGGAAATGGCAGAAAAGAAGTTCGAGGTGAAAGGAGACTTCAGGATGGGCACCGAGGTCCGCCCGTTCTCGAAGATCATCGAGGTACCGAGTGAGAATCAGGCAAAGGAACGAATATTCACCTGGTTTGGGAGCAAGCACCGGGTGAAAAGAAGGGATATATCCATTCATTCACTTACCCTCCTCGAAGGTGAGTGACGTGGATGGAATCGACCCGAGGGAGCTCCAGTCCCTGCAGATATATCTCAATGAATACAGGCAGCAGGCAGAGGTCTTCTCGCAGCAGCTTGCACTCCTCGAAGAGGGCAGGGTGGAGGCGATGTCCGCGATAGAGGCTATCAGGGGAATCGCGGAATCTCCTGACAGCACCGTCCTCCTCCAGATGGGTGCAGGAATCAGCGTGCGTGCGCGGGTCCAGGATCCCGGCCGGTTCCTTATCAATATCGGGTCAGAGGTCGTCTTGGAACGCGGGGCAGACGAGGCTGTCGAGTACCTCAAAGACCGGATCACGGAGATGGAGGCCTCGGCAAAGAAGGTAATAGAGACCCTCGAGCAGATCCGGGTGCAGATGAATGAAGTAGGCCGCCGCCTGGAGGCAGGATACCAGCATTACCAGTCAGAGCAGGCACGGGCTGCACAGGGCGGCGATTCGGGCAGCTGAACAGGGTCGTGGTGTACGATGTTTGAGGGGCTCCGATCCAGGCTCCAGAAGATAACAGGGTCACTGGAAGAGAGGATCGGGCAGACAATTCCCGCGAAACCTCCTTTCGAAAAAACCGGGGCCTCACCTGTACCGGAAGCAGAGATACAAAAAGACCCATCGCTCCTCTCCCGTGTCAGGGTCCTCATCACCGACCGGGAATTTCTCATAACAGAAAAGGATATCGAGGAGCCGCTCTTTGAACTCCAGATGGTTCTCCTCGAGAACGATGTCGCCCTCCCGGTTGCCGACGAGATCATCAGGAGGGTGAAAGCCGATCTGACAGGCAGCCGGAGGAAGATTGGGGAATCTCTCCATGGCATCGTCGAGGCTGCGCTTCGAAACGCATTGCTTGGAGTCCTCGGGGAGGGATTTGACCTTGTCTCTTACATCAGGAACCACGAGAGGCCCGTCAGGATCCTCTTTACCGGCGTGAACGGGACAGGTAAGACCACGACTGTTGCCAAAGTTGCGTCATACCTGAAAAAACAGGGTTTCTCCGTGGTCATCGGCGCAGGGGACACGTTCCGCGCCGGTGCACTCGAGCAGATCGATATCCATGCAGATCGCCTCGGTATCAAGGTCATCCAGCACCAGCCCGGTGCCGATCCCTCTGCAGTCCTCTTTGATGCCGTCCAGTATGCCCGGGCGCACAGGATCGATGCAGTCCTTGCCGATACGGCCGGTAGGTTTCATAACCGTGCCAACCTGATGAACCAGCTCGGCAAGATCCGGAGAGTCATGGAACCGGACCTCATCGTGTACGTCGACGAGGCAGTTGCCGGAAACGATGCCGTGATTCGGGCGCACGAGTTCGAGAAGACTGTCGGTGCAGATGCCGTGATCCTGACCAAGGCGGACATGGACGCCAAGGGAGGTGCGGCGATCTCGATTGCACACACCATCGGAAAGCCTGTCATGTTCCTCGGAACGGGGCAGGGTTACGATGACATCGTCCCGTTCTCGCCGGCCCGCGTCGTCAGCGAACTCCTCGGGGTGAGCTCCTGATGCTGGATCGCCTTGGGTCGTCGCTCAAGGACGCGCTCAAAAAACTTGCCGGAAAGACCGTCGTTGACCGCGCAGCCGTCGAGGAACTGGTAAAAGACCTCCAGCGTGCCCTCATCCAGGCCGACGTGAACGTCCGGCTCGTGATGCATCTCTCGGAGGCCATCAAGAGGCGTGCCCTCGAGGAGCAGCCGCCGAAGGGAATGGCAGTCCGGGAGCATGTCCTCCGGATCGTCTACCAGGAACTCGTCAGGCTGGTCGGTTCCGCCGGAGAGGCAAGGCTCGAGCCCCAGGTCATCCTGATGGCGGGCCTGCAGGGGAGCGGGAAGACGACGACGACGGCAAAACTCGCCCGCTACTTCCAGCGGAAGGGTCTCCGGGCAGCAGTCATCTGTGCTGATACCTTCCGTCCCGGAGCGTTCGAACAGCTCAACACGCTCTGTTCCCGGATAAACGTCCCCTGCTATGGAAACCCCGACGAGAAGGACGCACTGAAAATCGTCAGGGAGGGTCTCCGGGCGATGGGCTCGGCTGAGGTGATCATCATCGACACGCAGGGCCGGCACGCCCTCGAGAGCGATCTCATCCAGGAGATCATCGATATCCAGGCGATCGCCGCTGCAAAGCACCGTTGGCTCGTGATCGATGCCGCACTCGGGCAGCAGGCCGCAGAACAGGCCCGGAGGTTCCACGAGGCTATCAGCATCGACGGGGTCATCATCACGAAGATGGACGGGACAGCAAAGGGTGGAGGTGCCCTCTCCGCGGTGGCCGAAACCCGCTCCGGGATCGTCTTCATCGGGAGCGGGGAGACGATCGACGACCTCGAGAGGTTCGAACCGGACGGGTTCATCTCGAGGCTCCTCGGAATGGGTGACTTAAAGGCCCTCGTGGAAAAGGCCGAGGAGACATTTGCCGGGAGCGAGGTCGACGTGAATGCCATGCTCCGGGGAAAATTCTCCCTCCGCGACATGTACAGCCAGCTCGAGGCAGTGACACGGATGGGCCCCCTCAAGCAGATCATGAGCATGCTCCCGCTCGGGAACATGGACATCCCGGAAGACGCGTACGACATCACCAGCGCAAAGATGCAGCGGTACCGGATCATCATGGACTCCATGACCGCTGCAGAGCTGGACGACCCCTCGCTGTTAGGCAGTTCTCGCATCCAGCGGATTGCACGGGGTGCCGGGGCCTCTCCCGAGGAGGTGCGCGAACTCCTGCGCTATTACAAGATGATGAAGAGGGCCCTCAAAGGCGTCAGGGGTGCGCAGGGCAGGTTCTCCATGCAGCGGATGTTAAAGAAGTTTGGTGGCTGACGTCTCCAACAACCATGACCCGTTTTGCCGTCATCGGGCACCTCGCGAGGACATCAGGAGACTTCTCCCTCTCGGACATGCCCGGCGGGGCCGGCCGGATGGACATTCTCTGCAGGTGTATCAACTCCGCGTTCTTCCTCTCGCACGGTCTCCGGAAGGACGTCGAGTGTTTTCTCCTTCTCTGCGGCCCGCCGGGCCCCGAAAAGATCGTCCGGTTCTCGGGAGAACGCCTGCGGTCGCTCAACCCGGACGAGAGGAGCGCCGGGGCCCTGATAAAGAAGGCACTGGCACTCCCGGC
>CAYSII010000016.1:0-37907 GCA_964431125.1 uncultured Methanolinea sp.
AGGGCATGGACAAGATGCTCGTCGACACCATCGGTGACGTGGTGATCACAAACGACGGTGTGACCATCCTCAAGGAGATGGACATCGAGCACCCGGCCGCAAAGATGATGGTCGAGATCGCCAAGACCCAGGACGACGAGGTGGGCGACGGGACGACGACCGCCGTGGTCATCGCCGGCGAGCTCCTCAAGAGGGCCGAGGACCTGCTCGAGCAGGATGTCCACCCGACCGTGATCGCGCACGGGTACCGGCAGGCTGCCGAGAAGGCGCAGGAGATCCTGCAGAACGTCGCCGTCACCATCAAGGCAAAGGATACCGCGATGCTCAAGAAGATCGCGGAGACCGCGATGACCGGCAAGGGCGCCGAAGGCTCCCGTTCCAAGATCTGTGACCTCGTCGTCAGGGCTGTT
Organism: uncultured Methanolinea sp.; assembly: GCA_964431125.1. Lineage (GTDB taxonomy): Archaea > Halobacteriota > Methanomicrobia > Methanomicrobiales > Methanospirillaceae > Methanolinea_A. The sequence continues at coordinate 411 of CAYSII010000016.1, forward strand.
ACCATGGTCGCCGACGAGGATGGCACGGTGGACAAGGACTACATCAAGGTGGAGAAGAAGGTGGGCGGCTCGATCGATGACTGCGAGATCATCGAGGGCGTCGTCATCGACAAGGAGCGCGTGCACCCCGGCATGCCGAAGAAGGTGACGAATGCGAAGATCCTCCTCCTGAACGCCCCCGTCGAGTTCAAGAAGACCGAGGTAGACGCCGAGATCAACATCACGAGCCCGGACCAGCTCCAGGCCTTCCTCGACGAGGAAGAGCGGATGATCAAGGGCATCGTTGACAAGATCGTCGCATCAGGGGCAAACGTCCTCTTCTGCCAGAAGGGGATCGATGACATCGCCCAGCACTACCTTGCAAAAGCAGGGATCCTCGCGATCCGCCGGGTCAAGAAGAGCGACATGGAGAAGCTCGTGCGTGCGACCGGCGGGAGCATGGTCTCGAGCATCGACGCTATCGCAAAGGAAGAGCTCGGCCATGCGGGAACTGTCGAGGAGCGGAAGGTCTCCGGCGAGGAGATGATCTTTGTCGAGGGCTGCAAGAACCCGAAGGCAGTCACCATCATGGTCCGCGGCGGGACCGAGCACGTCGTCGACGAGCTCGAGCGTGCCATCGAGGACGCTCTCCGTGTCGTCTCCGTCGTGTACGAGGACAAGAAACTCGTTGCCGGTGGCGGAGCACCCGAGATCGAGCTCTCCCTGCGCCTGAGGGAGTATGCAGCAAGCGTGGGCGGCCGCGCCCAGCTCGCCATCGAGGCATTCGCCAATGCCCTCGAGATCATCCCGCGCACGCTCGCCGAGAACGCAGGCCTTGACCCGATCGACATGCTCGTCGAGCTCCGGGCAGCCCACGAGAAGGGCAAGAAGACCTATGGCCTGAATGTCTTCGAGGGCAAGGCCGAGGACATGCTCAAGTCCGGCGTGATTGAGCCCCTCCGGGTCAAGACGCAGGCGATCGCAAGTGCCGCCGAGGCAGCAACGATGATCCTCCGCATCGACGACGTGATCGCCGCATCCAAGAGTGCACCACCCGCTGGCGGGCCTCAGGGAGGCGGCCCCGGTGGAATGGGTGGCATGGGCGGCGGCGACATGGGCGAGTTCTAAAAAGACCGCCACAACCTCCATCTTTTTCCAAAAAATCATTTTTCCACCTGGCAATTTCCCAAGCCAGTGTCATCATTCCTGCTCCGATCCCGGCAAGACCCGCGGGGTTTTTTCGTCATGGTTTGGGGAAGCTTATATCCGGCAGGGTCGATACTGACTCCATGCAGGACCGGTTCATCTTCACGCGGTACAGGACGACATGCTACCACTGCGGAAAAGAGGCAGACCAGGTCATCAAGGCTGTGCCCTTCCAGGCCCAGGTCATCTGCAGCAACTGCGGTGCAACGCGGATCTTCGTCCCCCGGATCGAGGACGTCAGCAGGCCCGGGAGTTACACGAGGATAGGATGCTACGACCTCTGGAACCTTGTTTCTGATGCTCCCTGCAGGAACTGCCGGGTCACGGGCCCCCACGATCTCGCCATCGGGTGCAACCACTTCACGGTCCGGTGCAGGAACTGCGGGTTCACGCACTTCTACAGGTTCAGCCTCGAGTACATCGCCCAGTGCCCGCTCGGGGAGGAGGAATAGGAAGGATACGTCCCGCCAAAAGTTCACCATCCATTCCACAACCCGGTTCGAAAATTCTCTGCCCTGCACCGGGCTATGAAAAAACCGGGAAAGCAGGGGAGATACAGGGACGATTCCGGTGGTGGGGAGAATTGTCCGGGCAGCGCTGGTTTCACAGCACCACCCGGGAAAAGAGAGCCTTCCTATTTCTCCTCTCTCTCCATGGAAATTGCCTCTTTCGGGCACTCGTTTGCGCAGATGCCGCAACCCTTGCAGAAATCGTAATCGATCTCGATACTTTCGCTGATCGCAGCATCCGGGCAGAACATCGCGCAGATGCCGCAGGCATTGCACTTCTCCCGGTCGATCCTCGGGCGGAAGACACGCCATGACCCGGTCTTCCCGCAGGCCCCGGTCACCGGGCGGCTGATGGCAAGGCGGTGGCGCTGCCTCATGCAACCAGCTCCCTGTACGCAGCCTCGGCTGCAGAGACGTTCCTTCTGTCAGAGAACATCTCCGTGATTGCAGACTTTGCAGATTCCATGGTAATTATTCCCATCCGTGCGAGGGCGCCGAGCACCGGGGTGTTCAGGATGGGGCTCCCGGCAACCTCGAGCCTCTCCCGGAGGGCGATCCCCGTCAGGTCGACGGAGAAGGTCGGGAACCCCCCGATGGCCCGGTGTTCCCGTGCATTGATCAGCACGCGACCATCCGGCTTCAACCCGAGGAGCACGTCGACGACGTCCATCACGCTCGGGTCGAGCACGATCACGAGATCCGGCTTCCGGATCTGGCTCGATACCCGGATCGGAGCGGTGTCGATCCGGACGAACGAGACGACCGGTGCGCCCCGGCGCTCGGCACCGTAGAAGGGAAACGCCGTGGCGTACTTCCCGTCCCGGACAGCAGCGAGGGCGAGGAGCCGCGCCGCAGTCACGCCTCCCTGTCCGCCCCGGGAATGAATGCGGACCTCAAACATCGCCGGTCACCCCGAACCAGAGTTCTTTTCCGGGTTCTCTCTCCCGGACGAACCCGGCGATGTCCTCGAAGGTGACCTCCTGTCCGCCGAGCCCCGCGATCACGCTGAACGGACGGACCCCCTCCGTCGCGGCAATGCTCCGCGCGAGGATCCCGCCGAACCCAAAAGAATAGTCCCGGTCGATGACGACAACATCGCGCCCGGCGAGCTCGAGCCGCGGGAAGGGCCGGAACCACCGAACGCGCATGCTCCCTGCAGCGATCCCCTCGTCCCGGAGGAGGTCGACGGCAACCTCGGCCTCCCTGCCCAGCGTCCCCATGGCCACAACGACCACCTCGGCATCCCCGCACCGGTACTCCTCGACCATCCCGTACTTTCTCCCGAAAGTGCGGGCGAACTGTTCCTGCGTCTCGTTGATGACCCCGACCGCGTCCCTCATGGAACGCTCGATGTCCCAGCGGAGCTTGAAGTACTCATCGGGGCCCGTCAGTGTCCCGTATCCACCCGGGTTCGCAGTATCGATCGCGTGGGGCAGGGTGAGGGGAGGGATGAAATCCCCGGCCCCGCAGACCTCGAGGGGCTGCATCGTGTGGGAGAGGAGGAACCCGTCCAGGTTCACCATCACGGGGAGCAGGACACGCTCGTCTTCTGCGACCCGGAATGCCATCAGGATTGTATCGAAAGCCTCCTGGACCGAGCCGACGTACACCTGGAGCCAGCCGGAGTCCCTCTCCTGGAGGGCATCGGTATGCTCCGCCCAGATGTTCCATCCCGGCCCGAGGGCGCGGTTCACGTTGGCCATGACGATCGGGAGACGTGCCCCTGCCGCCCAGTTCACCATCTCGTGCATGTAGTGCAGCCCGTGGGAACTTGTTGCCGTAAAAGTCCTCGCTCCCGTCACGCTTGCCCCGATGCAGGCAGCCATTGCTGAGTGCTCGCTCTCGACCGGGATGTACTGGCTCGCGAGTTCCCCCGAAGAGACGTATTCTGCGATCTGCTCAACAATCTCTGTCTGGGGCGTGATCGGGTATGCGGCAACGACCGCGGGTTTTGCCTCCTTCACCGCGGCGGCAACCGCCTTGTTCCCTGTCGCAACCGTCAGCATACGCCCTCCTCTTCCTTCCGGAGACGATCCCTCGTGGCCGCCGCCTCGTCGACCATCTGGGCAATCGTATCGGCGCTGATGCCCCGGAACCTGCCCTGGGTTTTGAGGTACTCCTCGACAGGGAGCGGTCTTACCATCGCCGCCTTCGAGGGCCCGTTGATCGTCACCCTGCCCTGCTCGCGCTCGTACAGGATCCACATGCCGGTCCGGACGGCCAGCTTCCCCATCTCCACGGTCTTCTCGGTGGAGAACCGCCACCCCGGCGGGCAGGGGGAGAGGATGTGGATGAATGTCGGCCCCCGGTAGGAGAGGGCTTTGCGCACCTTTGCAAAGAGATCCTTTGGGTACGCGGGGCAGGCCGTTGCCATGTAGGGGGGCCTGTGGGCAGCAACGATCGCGTCGAGGTCCTTCTTGGGCTGGGCCTTGCCGGCGGGAGTGGTCGTCGTCCGGGCGCCACGGGGCGTTGCCCCTGACCGCTGCATCCCCGTGTTCCCGTATGCCTCGTTGTCGTAGCAGATATAGAGGAAGTCGGTTCCCCTCTCGAACGCGCCGGAGAGTGCCTGTATCCCGATATCAACGGTCCCGCCGTCGCCGGCATAGACGATGACATTCGTCTTCTTTCCGGCCGCCCGCAGGGCTGCGCTCATTCCCGAGGCACAGGCAGCGGCAGCGGCAAACGCCACGTTATAAACGGGGATGTTGAAGGCAGTATTCGGGTAAATGCCCTGGATCACGCTCGTGCAGCAGGCAGGGACGACGAGCACGGTGTCTTTACCTGCAGCCTTGAGGACATAGCGGAGGGAGAGGGAGTCTCCGCACCCCGCGCACGCCGACGTGCACTTCAGAATGTATTCTTCCCGGGGGATCTCTGTCATCGGACTTCAACAAGTCAGGTTATCCGGCATCATTAATAAGGGTATTTTCATAAAGGGGCAAAGAGAATGGGCTGCGGCAGAAAACGAGGGATTTCGGACGGAAATGACCGGAAAGAAAAAAAAGGTGGGTGTCAGGTCGTCTGTTCCGGGGCATCCTGCAGAAACGCAATACCCCTCTCCTCGGGGGGCATGGAAGGGAGCACCTCCGGGATAGTCCCCATGGCGACAATTTTTCCCCCTTTCATCCAGGCGACCCTGTCGCACAGTTCACTGACAAACTCCATGTCGTGGGAGACCACGATGAACGTCTGTTCCATCTCACTCCGGGCATGGAGGATGGAGTGCTTGACGTCCCTTTTCGTGAGGGGGTCCATCGTGCCGGTCGGCTCGTCGAGGATCACCATGCGGGGCTCGCGGATCAGGACCTGCGCCAGGGCGACCCTGTGCCTCTCCCCCTCGGAGAGCTGGTCAGGGTACTTGGAGAGGATCTCATCGCCCATGTCGTCCGGGAACCCTGCCATCGCGAGGGTAATTCTCGCCTTCCGGGCAGCAAGTTCCTTGGGGAACTCGAGCCCGATCGCATCGGTGAGGTTGTCGAGGACCGTGCGGTGCGGATAGAGGTCGTACTCCTGGTGGAGGAGCCCGATGTACCCCTTGGCCCTCCCGCGGTTCTCGATCCCGGGTTTTGTCATGTCGATCCACTCGTCCCCGACAAGGAAGTTCATCTCGCCGGCAGTCGGCTCGATGATACCGGCGATGATCCGGGAGAGTGTCGTCTTTCCTGCCCCGCTTTTGCCGATGATCCCGAATATCTCTCCTTTTTTCACTTTGAAGGATACGCCGTTGACCGCCCGGATCAGCCCCCGGTCTGCAGACATGTACCGTTTGGCAACGTCCCGTGCAACGAGGATGTCCTCGCCGGAACTGACGAAGGGGATCTCTTCCTCGCGCGAATAGTCGCGGAGGAAGTGGGATATGACATCACGGGGAGATCCAATCTTCTCGATCCTGCCCTTTTCGAGGAGGATTGCCCGGGTTGCCGTCTCCTCGATGACACGGGAGAAGTGGGAGGTGATCACGATGCCCATTCCCGCATCCTTCGAGGCCGAGAGGAGCATCTGGTGGACGATGTCTGCCGTCTGCGGGTCGAGCGTTCCCGTCGGTTCGTCGGCAAAGAGGAGGATGGGGTCCCGCGCGAGCTGCCGGGCAAGCACGACCCGCTGTTTCTCTCCGCCGGAGAGGTCGCGCGCGATGTGCATCATCCGGTGCGAGAGGCGGACCTGGTCCAGGAGATCGGCTGCGCGGGTGATTGCGCCATCGCCGAAGTTGATGTCGTCAAGGGCGCGCAGGACATTCTCGATGACCCGGTCGTCCCCGTACAGTGCAAAGGTCCTCTGGAACATGATGGCAGTCCGCCGCATGATGAGGCTCTTTTCTGCCTCGTTTCCCGGTTTCCAGAAGTCAATGTCGGCTGCCATGAGAGTGGCATCGCACTTCGGGCAGGGTCTCTTTGCGTGGCTCCTCAGCCCGATATGGCCGCATTCCGGGCACCGGCTCACGTGGTAGATGATGGAACCCGCAGTCGGTGGATCTTCCACTCCCCGGAGGAGGTGGATGAGCACGCTCTTTCCTGCGCCGCTGCGCCCGATGATCCCCACGGTCTCGCCTTCGTAGATCTCAAAGGAGAGGCTGTCGAGGACTCTTTTTCCTGAGTATTCCATGGAGAGGTTCTGGACCGAGATGAACGGCTGGGTCATGGTATCCTCGCGCACAATCTTCTGTATGGAGTGGGGCTGTCCCGGGCACGAATTCGGGGGGGGATCGACTCCATGATCTCCGGAAGATCTGCCCGGCCCTCTATTATTTCCCATATGAGGAGAATAGCATAAACTTGTTGCTTTTCGCCGGAGGGATGATTGTATTCCTCTATTATTTGAGGAGTCAAAGATCGTGGAGAAAATTCGGGGATTTTCGGGCCTGTTAATGGCCACGGAAGCACCGGCGCGGGCAGGTACCCTGTTCTGCGCGGGGACACCTCTCGATCCTTAAGCACTTGCCCGTGGTCAGGGCTTCGGCAACCTTCCTCCGGGCAGTATGCAGGTCCCTCCATACAGTCCGGCGGGAGACGCCAAGGACGGTTGCAGCCTCCTCCTGTTCGAGCCCCTCGAGGTCGATGAGCCTGAGCAGTTCCACCTCCTCGGGGAGGAGGATAATCGGAAGGCCGCTCTCGTCGGGTGCACATTCAGGGGAAAAACACCGCGAAGAACCTGCCGTCAGTGCCCGGGGCATCCTCGGTCTCCCCCTACGGCGTCCGGGGCCCCCGGTCACTGCATCTGTCACCATAAACTCACGGATCTCTTTGGCCCCTGCCCATATGAGGTTAATCCTTGCGAGGATGAATGATCCGGCCCGGGCAGCTATTGAGAGGATCGTGCCCGGCAGGCCCGTTATCGGGTATTTTTCTCACCTTTTCGGCATGTGCCTCCCGGTTGCCCCTGCCCTCCCCTCGATCTCCCCGCTCTCCCGCATCAGCTGGACGATACCGAGGTACCGCTCGGGCTCCTCGCGGTATATCTTCCGCCGCGAGGATCGTGACCTCTGCCTCTCCCGTGCGATCTCGAGGGCAGTCCGGAGAGGGATTGTCCGTGCCTGCGCTCCTGTCTCCTGCTCGTATGGAGAAATAAGAGGAGATGTCCTGCATCTTCCCTGCGTATCGTCAGCCATGGGTTGCCCGCCGTCTGCCGGATGGTCCTTCGCAGGTGCTCTCCCTCACCAGAAGAAACGAAAAGCGCGTCCCCTTCCGCGTCCCCTTCCGCATCCCCACGGAATCCCGCCACGACCCCTGCCGTACACGAGGGGAAATCCCCGCGGTCCCGGGTAATACGGCATACCCTGTGCGGGTGGTGCCTGCGTGCGCTCTGCCTGCGGTGCCTGTTCTCCGGCCGGAGCGGCCTGCGGTTGCGGGGATGCGGGTGCAATACCATAAAGCCTGCAGCGTCCCATCCCCCATCCTGTCATGGGCCCCCTCCCGAGGGGACCTGTTCCATCAAGTCCTGGCATATTTTGTCATGCTCCTGTGCAGCGTGCACATATATGTCTCATATGAGTAAAAACATATCAAACTGACGGAACAGGCCATGACCCGCGCCGGGTGAGATTCTTCCTCTCCCTGCTGTCACCTGTCGTATATCTCCACGCTGTACCCGCGCGAGACGAGGATCTCGCGGCACCGGGGGAAAAACTCCCCGTCGGATAGGGAGGCAAGCGGTGCGATGGACCCGTTCCAGAGGTGCACAAGGGCCGGGTCATCCGAGACGAGGGATGACCTCCCCTTCACCCGGCCGATCGCGTTCCCGGAGGAATCGAGGATCCGCATGGTCATGCACCGGAAATTGCGACAGATGCGGGGGCGGGAGGGATGGATCGTGCACGTGAAGAGTTCCGCGCGCTCCCTCCGGAGGAACGGGCACCACCCGGGCTCGAAGGCCGGGGGGTCTTTTTTTGAGAAGAGAGGGACGAGCGAGGGAACGACCTGCACCCGGAGGGTCTCCCGGGTCACCCCTTCGCTGATGATGAAGGAGTGGGGGGACAGACTCCGGGTCACCCGGATATGCCGCCCGAGGCTCATGCAGCACCTCCCGCACCGGGAGCAGGGAAATTCCGTCACAGCCCCCCATCCCCCGTCCCGCGTGCAGGGGTGACTGATTCTTTTGCGAGGTGCCCGATCACGCAGGCCCTTGCCCGCGAGGCGAAGTATTCACGCTCAAGGAACGCGGATGCCTTCCTCCCGGCGGGAACGGGGAGGAAGGAAAATCCAAATTCCACGTCCCAGAGGACGAGCCCGGCGGGCTGTGCCGGCGAGAGGCGGACGGACGTATCGCCGCTTAAGCGGAGGGAGACCATATCCTCGTCCGCATCTCCGGACCCCACCATGCAGAGAGCCGCCGCCATGTACCTGACCATGTGCCAGAGGAAGCTCCTGCCACGGATCTCGAAGACGGGGATACCGGACTCGACAAAGACCCGCGCGGAAAGAACCGTCCGAACCGGGTCCCGTGCATCGGGGCGGGCAAAAAGGGAGAAATCGTGGGTCCCGACGAAGGCGCGGGCCGCCCTGTCCATCGCAGATGTATCAAGCCCCGTCTCCCCGAAGAAGTACCGGTAGGTCCGGTGCAGTGCGCCGTGGCGCGGGGAGAATCCGGGAGCGACACGGGCATACCCTGTTACCCAGAGGTCGGCGGGCAGGTGGAACCGGAGAAGACTGATTGCCCTTTCAGGAAAGGGGGTCGAGATGCAGAAGACCTGGCCGCGGGCATGGACTCCCCTGTCCGTCCGGCCCGCTGCCTGAAAATGTCCGGAACGGGGATCCGGGAAGAGCGAGAGCCGGAGGCAGGCAGCGATGAACTCCCCCTCGGCGGTCCGTTCCCCGGCCTGGACCTGCGATCCAAAGAACCTGTCCCCCAGGTACCCGCAGCGGAACGCAAGCCTCGTTACCTCTGTCTTATCCTGTGCGATATCCTCTTCCATGTGTTTTTGAGTGACTGGCGGGTGTAAGTCCGGAGAGGCGTCATCCTGCCGCAGGCAACGGTCCTTCCCCTCCTGATGGCATCGAGAATGGCTGGAACACTCCGCTCGCTCTCGACGAGTGTCCTGCCATACCCCACGAAGCGGGCATTGTGCGCATCGGAGCCTCCCACGCAGGGCTTGCAGAGCCGCCGTGCAACCCTCCCGGCTTTCCTGTTTGCTGCACCGACGATGTACCGGCTGTTGAAGACCTCGATCGCGTCAAGGTCGCGCACCCATGCATCGATCTTTCTCCCTGCTCCATGACGCCAGAGGTGGAAGGGGTGGGGGAGGATGACCAGTCCCCCCATCTCCCGTGCGATCTCTATGGTCTCTCCGATATCGAGGCCCGGGGGAAGGGGGGCTGTCACGCCAAGGACGAGGAGGTGGCCCTGCCGCGTCGAGACCTCGATCCCGGGTATGACAACGAGCCGGGTCGGGACCGAGAGGGCGTGGAGCGCCCCGCTCACGGTATCATGGTCGGTGATTGCGATCGCATCGAGCCCTGCCGCCTCGGCCCTGCGGATGATCTCTTCCACGCTGCTCTCGCCGTCGCGGGAGTGGTCAGTATGGATATGGAGGTCGCACGCGAGCATCTGATCATACCCTTTTTGACCCCGGATGATATTAAGAAGATTTATGCGCATCCTCCTGCCCACCGGCAGGGCAACCCGGGCGATGGTGGAAGAGGCAGCAGCGGGCCTTGACGCCCGCGTGGCCGTCACCGGCGAGATCGCCTCGTTCCTGACTCCCGGGCAGCTGCAGGATCTCCTCCTCCGGGACAGGTACGACATGGCCATCGTATCCGGGATGTGCGTTGCATCCTTCCGCGGCGTGGAGGAGGCAACGGGCGTCCCCGTGTACCTCGGGCCACGCCACGCGGCTGACCTCGGGTACGTCCTCTCCCGGCTGCCTGGTATCACTCTCTCCCGGACGATCCCTGCCGACGAGTTCCTCGCCGCGAGGATGAAGGAGGAGGCAGAGTCACGTGTCAATGCGGCAGAAGCAGCATCGGACTTTTCGTTCATGGTCAGGGGTGTCCGCATCGGCGGGACGTCGCGGATGAAGGTGCTCGCCGAGATCATGGATGCCCACAGGGCACCCGGCATACGGCAGAGGGTGGAGGACTGCTTCTCCCGGGGGGCCGACATCGTGGATCTCGGGTTCTCGTTCGATGCGACACCGGCAGACGTTTCGTCCGTCTTCTCCCGGCTGGAGGAGATTGAAGGCCCGCTCTCCATCGACTCGCAGGATCCCTCCCTGATCCGGGCTGCCCTCGGGAGGGCAGACCTCGTCCTGAGCCTCCAGGAGGAGAACCTCCCTGCGGTCGGACAGGATATCGCGGATGCCGGTATCGCTGCGGTGATCGTCCCGGGAGAGAGGGGACTTCCCGCGAACCTTGCTGCCGCGCGAGAGATCGGGATCGAGTGTCTCCTCGCCGACCCGATCCTCCCGCCGGCCGGCTCGGGGCTCGTTGCAGCCCTCGGCCGGTTCTCCGGGTACGACGTGCCCCTCTTTTTCGGTGCGGGAAACGTGGTCGAGCTCCTTGACGCCGACTCTGTCGGCCAGAACGCGCTCCTTGCGGCGATGGCAGCCGAGACCGGGGCTGCCGTTATCTTCACGAGCGAGCACAGCGACAAGACGCGTGGTTCGATAGCTGAGATGCGGAGGGCGACAGAGATGATGGTCCTTGCCCGGGACCGGCCCTACGCAAAAGATCTCGGGACGGACCTCCTCGTGATCAAGGAGAAGAGGAGGAGGAGGGAGCCCCCCCTCGAGTACGAAAAGACCATCCCCGCGGGGCCGGCACCGCGGGAGATAGAGTACGACCCCTGCGGTAACTTCCGGATCGGGATCGAGGGCAGCGATATCGTTGCCGTCATCAGGGACCGGGCCTACCGCGGGACGTCGTGGATGGACGTCTTTTATGCCATCCTCCGGGGGGGAGACGTCTCTCTCCTCGACCATGCCGCGTACCTGGGAAAGGAGCTCTACAAGGCGGAACTTGCCATCCGGTTCGGGAGGAGCTTCGAGCAGGACGGTCCCTTCTAACATGGACCGTTCAGGGACCATGGTTTTTTGCACTTGCCCGTCCACAAAAGAGGGTACATGAAGATCCGGGGCATACGGCGGGATCTCCTCGACCTCCTGCTGGAACTGGGGAGAGAGAACCATCCCCGCGAGTTTGCCGGAGTCCTGCGCGAGGAGGACGGGATCATCTCGGAGTTCGCCCTGCTCCCCGGGACAGTGACAGGGGACGAGAGCGCTACCCTCTTCCTCGACATGATGCCCCTTGACACCCACCTTGCCGGGAGTGCGCACAGTCACCCCAACGGCGTGCTCCTGCCTTCCCCGGCAGACCTCTCGTTTTTCCCGCGGACCGGCCGGTACCACCTCATCGTGGGGTACCCCTATGACAGGGAGAACTGGCGGTGTTTTCGTGCAGACGGGAGCCCGCTTCTCATGGAGGTGATACCCTGAGGCGCGTCGTTGCAACAGGGACCTTCGATATCCTCCATCCCGGGCACCTGTACTACCTCGAGGAATCGCGCCGGCTCGGGGACGAGCTCTATGTCATCGTCGCAAGAGACCAAAACGTCAGGCACAAGCCACGGCCCGTTATCCCCGAGGGCCAGCGGAGAAAGATGGTCGCTGCACTCCGCACCGTGGATCATGCAGTCCTCGGCGACCTCGAGGACATGTTCCGGCCGATCGAGGAGATCCGGCCCGATGTCATCACGTTCGGATACGACCAGCACTTCGATGAGGAGAAGATCAGGCAGGAACTGGAAAAAAGGGGGCTGTCTCCCCTGCTGGTCAGAATCGGGCAGTACAGGGGGGATCCTGTCTGCAGCTCCCGGGAGATCATAAGGACGGTCCGGGAGAGGGAAGAGAATAATTCAAAGAAGGCGCAGGATCAGAGAGAATAAAAAAAACCGGGGAAAATGCAGGAAAGTGACCATCACCAGATCTCCCTGCCGCCAGTTCCGGTTCGTTCCCGGAGCATGCAGTTCCTGCACGTGGCTTTTTCGGTTACGTTAAAATAACATGAAGGGAGATGGCCTACTGAGGGTTCAATGACCCTGCAAGGTCTGCAAAAGAGTGATCTCCATGCCAGAATTTGGTACAGCGTTTTCTGTTCTGAAGAGTGACCGGAAGCTTACCCCAAGCGAGCTTGCTTGGGCAGTCCGGCTGATGGTCGCAGCCGAATACGAAGCGGTGCAGCTGTATACCCAGCTTGCAGAATCAATAGACAACGAGCTTGCACGGGAAGTCCTCCTCGATATTGCAGACGAAGAGCGTGTGCATGCCGGGGAATTTTTGAGGCTGCTGCAGGAACTCGTGCCTGACGAGCCCGACTTCTATGCAAAGGGAGCCGCAGAGGTGGAGGCCGAGATCGCAAAGATGGGCAAAGCGGCAGGGAGCAGCCAGCCTGAAGAGAGGAAAAACAGCCCGGTGACCATCGGGTCACTGAGGGGGTGAGAGGGGACATGTCCCTCCAGTACCTCGGAAGGGAGGATGCACCCATCAGCCCGGAAACATGGAACCTCCTCGATTCGGCGATGGTCGATGCTGCAAAGGGTATCCTTGCAGGGCGCAGGCTCCTCGAGATAGAGGGGCCGTATGGCCTCGGCCTCAAGGCGGTGCCCCTCGAGGACTGCCGCGTGAGCGAGTGCCTTGCGGTGAGCCAGTTCGTCCCTGTCCACATGATCTCGACACGGTTCTCCCTCGGGTTGCGTGACATCATCGCCTACGAGCAGAATGGCATGCCCTTCTCGGCGGCGCCCGCCGCACAGGCCGCAATCGAGTGCGCCCGGCAGGAAGATACCCTCGTCTTCGAGGGTGCAGCCGGCAACACGGGGCTTGTCACGCACGGGAACACGGGGGAGATAACCCTCTCCTCGTGGAACACCATCGGAAAGGCGGCAGACGACATCATCCAGGGTATGATCGCCCTGGACGAGGCAGGATACCACGGGCCCTATGCCCTCGCACTGGCCCCGTCCCGGTACAACCTCCTCTTCCGGCGTTACCTCCAGGGCCAGAGCACGGAACTCGAACACATCAGGAGCATCGCAACAGACGGCGTCTTCAAGGCACCCGTCCTGAAAGGTGGAGGAGTCCTCCTTGCAACCGGCAGGCGGTATGCCTCCATCGTGCTCGGCCAGGACATGTCGGTGGGGTATATCGGGCCGGCGGGAGACAGCCTCGAGTTCTCGATAACGGAGAGCCTTGCACTCCTGATGCGGGAACCCGCATCGGTATGCGTTCTCCGGGAGAAGAGGTGAGGGTGCCCGGGCACCATTTCTTCTCTTACTCCCCGCCTCTTCCTGCCACTGACGCCAGCAGTTTTCCTGCTGCCTTCTTGTCGAGAGGCTGGTTGTCGCTCCCGCACTTGGGAGAGAGGATGCAGGAGGGGCACCCGTCCGTGCAGGGGCAGTCCTTCACGAGGGAGCCTGCAGACGCAAGGAGTGTCTCGCAGATCTCGTATCCTTTTTCGGTGAGGCCAATACCCCCTTCGACCCCGTCGTAGATGTACACGACCGGGTCCCCGGACTCGCCGCCGGCAGGGACCGAGAGACCCCCGATGTCCCAGCGGTCGCAGAGGACGAAGAAGGGCATGACGGCGATCAGGGCATGCTCCATCCCGTGGAGACCGCCGGCAAGGTCTCCACCGGAGCGGGAGACTGCATTGCAGGTTGAAGAAGAGATCTCGAGCCAGAACGCCCGCGTTGCGAACCGTGACGGGGGAAGGTCGAGGGGTTCGATGCCGATGACGCATTCCCTCTCGATCATCCTGAATGCCGTGTAGTGCTCTGTCACCTCCACGTCTCCGAAGAAGAGGCGGGCCCCCGGAAGATCCCTTCTCTCTCTCACGCCAAGCACCCGGACCGTGGCTGACTTCAGGGGTCTTGTGTGGTAATCGACGCTGACCGGCGTCACGCGGATCGTCCGTGCCTCGAGGTCGAGATCCTCCACGCGGTACTGTTCACCCTGGTGGAGGAGGATCGCACCCCTGTGTGCCTCCCGGAATGCCTGTGCCCGGTCGAGTGTCTCGAGGACATGCCCGTCGCACAGGACTGTGAAAGTCTCGCGGGAACCCCCTTCGAGGGAGACGAGGTCTGCGGCGCGCCTGCTCCCGGCGTAGATCCACCCTCTCCGGGTCCTGCCGAGCAGGGCCTGGGCTGCAAGGGAGGAGACGATCTGAGGAAGGGCGGGGGAGAAGAGATCGCATTCCGCTGCAGGGTCAAGCGGCAGTTCTGCGGCGGCACACAGGACCTGCCCGGAGAGGATGTAGGGGTTCCCGATGTCGATGATCGCGTGCTCGAGCGGGGCTTCAAAGAACTTCTCCGGGTGACGCATGAAGTACTGATCGAGGGGGTTGCAGGACGCGACAAGGACGGCAAGTGCGTCCCTTCCGCCCCGCCCCGCCCTCCCGATCTGCTGCCATGCAGCCATCATCGTCCCGGGAAAACCCGAGAGGATGACGGCATCGAGTGTCCCGATATCGATCCCGAGTTCGAGCGCGTTCGTCGAGACAACGCCACGGAGAGACCCTGACTTGAGACCTTCCTCGATCCTCTTCCTCTCCTCGGGAAGGTAGCCCGCCCTGTAGGACGCAACACTCTCTGCAAGCCCGTGGCGGCATGATTCCGATGCGAATTCCCGTGCCCGCACGGCGACGAGTTCTGCCGTCCTGCGCGACCCGGAGAAGCAGAGTGCCTGGTGACCTGCCTCCATGCACCGGGAGAGGATCAGGGCGGAGTCACGGTGCAGGGACCGCCCCGGTGGCCATTCCCGGCAGGGGTTGTAGAAGGCGATCGTCCGGCGCCCTCCCGGCGACCCGTCACGCGCGATCTCCACGAAGGGGACACCGCAGAGCCTCGATGCAAACTCTGTTGCGTTGGCAAGCGTGGCGGTAGAGAGGACGAACCGGGGATCTCCTCCATGGAACCGGCAGATCCGGCGGAGGCGCCTGATGAGGAGGGCAACGTGGGAGCCGAAGACCCCGCGGTACCGGTGAGCCTCGTCGATGACCACCGCCGAGAGCCCGGAGAAGAACCGGCTCCACTGGTGGTGCCAGGAGAGGATGTGGTGGAGCTCGTAGGGGTTGGAGAGAACGATACGTACCTCCTTCCGGATCCGCCCCCGTGCAGAGGGTGCCGTGTCCCCGTCATAGACCGCACTCACGGGTCCTGCTGGGAGGCCTTCCTCGATGCGCTGGAGCGCCCGGTGCTGGTCTCGGGTGAGTGCCTTCGTCGGGTACAGGAACAGGAACGTCGAGCCCGGTTGCAGGAGGAGCGTCTCGAAGACGGGAAGGGCAAACGCAAGTGATTTACCCGAGGAAGTCGGGGTGGTGATCACGATGTTTTTCCTCTCCCGGAAAGCCCGCACTGCCTCGCACTGGTGCGAGTACAGGCGGATCCCCCGGGAATCGAGGTATTCCCGGATCTGATCCGGAAAGGGAGGATCAGGGGTCTCGAACACCGGATCCCGCGGTGCAAGATCCTCTGCATGGACCCACCCATCCGCAAGAAGAGGGTCATTCCTGAGCGCGTCCAGGATCTCGCGGAGATCGGTCATGCAGCCTCCAGCAGGTGGAAGAAGAGGCGGGCGAGGGAGACGAGATCCTGGCAGTTGTGCTCCACGACGGGGACCAGCGGACCGGGATTGCCATGGATCGCGTATGCCTCGTAGAACTCCGGGACCATCATGGAGAAAATGTCCTCGTTTCTCGTTATTCCGAAGAGTCCCCGTTCCAGGGTGGAGAGACGGCAGTCTGCAAACCTCTCCCCAAAGAGCCTGCGTGCAGGGTGGAGGAGATCGAGGTGGGAGCACCAAATCGGGAGTCGTTCCCCGTACAGGGCACACCTCTCCTGCAGGTACGGGATATCGAATGCCTTCCCGTTGTAGGTGATAAGCAGGGCCCTCTTTCGGAGGTATTCTTCCGCTGCAAGGATCGCAGGCAGCTCCTCCTCCATATCCCTGACCAGGAACTGGTCGGAAACGAGCCGGTCCCCCTCCACGGAGGCGAGACCGACGAGGACGATCGGCCTCTGGAAGATCCCGAGTGTCTCGATATCGAGGAAGAGGAAGTCGGACGGGTCAAAGAGGCGGGCAGACTGGATCTGCCGGAGATGGGAGGGGGGATACCAGCGCGAGACGAGGGAGAGGACGTCGCGGGGGGACCCTTTCTCGAGGGTTTCCAGGCACTCCCGGGCCGGAGCAGAGAACCTCCGGTGACAGAGGAGGTCGCGGATTGTCCGGTACCCCCTGCTCTTCAGGTATCGTTCGTTCCGCTTCCCGATCCCGTAGACGAGGGAGAGGTCTGAGAGGAGTGCATGCCGGGTTGAATCCGTCTCCCGGGAGGGGGGCCTGATTTCGTGCCGGCGGGAGATGCAGTATGCCTCCCCCTCCGGTGTTCTGACAGGACGACCCGGGAAGACCTCTTCGAGCTTCCTGCCCTCGTACATTCTCAGGAGGTTGTCCCTGTAGGAGACAGCAGCGCGGTATTCCGATTCGAGCACGGGAGACCTCGGGAGGAATGCCCTGTGCATCCGGTCATTGCGGATCACGGAATACTCCTGCGATCCCGCAACGCGGTCCCGCCAGAGCTTGCTCGCGGTCTCAAAGACCAGGGGCATGGTCATGGGTACCTGGACAGGAATCGGGAAGAGATCCATTTGAACCCTGACCGTGCAGGGCGAAAGTGCGGGGAGCGCGGGGCAAAAGATACCCTCTCCGGAACAATCATGGTTCATGGCCGCACCTGTACTTTTCAGGGACAGATTGGAAAGAGTGCCAGGGGAAGAGAATCACCCCTGAAATAGTGGATGGATATGACAGGTATCCGCGGCCTTCTCATCGATCTTGATGGCGTCATCTACACGGGCGGCAATCCCTACCCCGGGGCGGCCGAGACCATCACTTTTCTCCGCAAAAGAGGTTACCCTTTCAGGTTCGTCTCGAACAGCACGAGGAAGTCTGTCAGAGGGATTGCGCACAGGCTCTCGGGAATGGGAATTGCAGTCGATCCCAATGAGATCATCACGCCGGCAGTTGCAGCGGCAGCCCTCATCAGGCAACGGGGAGGATGCCGGGCATTCCTCGTGACCGCATCGGCGGTGAGGGAGGATTTTTCCCGTGCGGGCGTCTTTCCCTGCAGGGATGCATGTGACCATGTCGTCGTGGGGGATTGCGGTGATGAGTTCTCCTATGCCACCTTGAACAGCGCGTTCCGGCTCGCACGGGAGGGAGTCCCTGTCCTCGCCCTCGAGAAGGACAGGTATTTCCGGGACACCGACGGCCTCTCCCTTGCGGCAGGACCGTTCGTTGCAGCACTCGAGTACGCGACCTGCAGGGAAGCAGAGCTCGTGGGAAAGCCGAGCCCTGCATATTTTGCGGCTGCCGTTGCATCGCTTGGGCTGTCTCCCGGCGAGGTGGCCATGGTCGGCGACGACGCCGTCTCGGATGTGCAGGGGGCCATGGATTGCGGGATGTCTGGCATCCTCGTTCAGACCGGCAAGTACTCGCCTGGTTCCGCTGCAGCATGCAGGAGGCCTCCGACGGCAGTCCTGCCCTCGATCGCGTCGCTTCCTGAGTTCCTTTTGGGACAAAGAGAGGAGTGACAGGGCGTGGTCACGCCTTCCCGTTCCGCAATCCTCCTTGCCCTTGCATGCGCTTGTGTCGCGGCCGGGTGCCTCGACATCCTCCCCTGGTCGAGGCCCCCTGTCGTCTACCCCTCGATTGTGCCGGTGGAAGGAGGGCCCGTCCCGCGGCCCCCCGTCTACACCTTCCCGTTCCAGGACTTCTCCGTGACCATCGACATCCCCCTCGACGCGGCCGTCTATGCCGGTGCCCGCGCTGCGGACAAGGGCGCCCTGGTCTACGACCAGAGCATTACCGAGGACGAGTGGAGAGCAGGGATCTACCGTGCACTCATGGACGATCCCGCCCAGGATGACTTCTTCCTGGATCTCCTCTCCAGCCTTCGCGCTGTCCGGGACAGGAGGGGCCTTGACGATGACGGGTACATCGAGCTCCTCTCGGTCTTCGTCCAGTCGATCCCGTACGAGAACCAGCAGTCATCCGACCCCCGGTTCCCGGTCGAGGTCTACGGGGACGGCGCAGGGGACTGCGATGACAAGAGTCTCCTGCTTGCGACCCTCCTTGCCCGCGAGGGGTTCCGGGCAGCCCTCCTCTACTTCGACCAGGAACGCCACATGGCCGTCGGGGTGGGGTGTGCCGGCCCCGGGTACAGGGGTACGGGGTACGCCTACATCGAGACAACGAACGTCACCTTCGTCGGAGTCGCCCCGCGCGAACTGGCCGGCGGAGTCCGCCTCGAATCATTCCCGGCGATCATCCCGGTCGGGGAGGGGACCCGCAACTACACACGCTGCCCCGAGACTGCCGCACTCTCCGGTGCCATGGAGAAATTGCGGGCCGAGATCGATTCCCTGGGAATACGGATACGCACCTCCGAGGAGGCCCTTGCACGGGAGAGATCGGATCTCGAAGCGATGAGGGCGGCAATGGAGGCCATGAAGAGGGGGAGGGACGTCTCCGGGTATAACGCCCGCGTCGACCGGTACAACGAGAGGGTGAGAGAATACAACACCCTCCGGTCAGAACTCACCGGGATGGTCACCCGCTACAACCGTCTCGTGGACTCGTATAATCTCCTTGTGTCCCGCCAGTACGACCGCAAAGGCATGTTTGCATTCCTCGCGTCGATCGGTAACATTTAAGGATCTTTTGGAAATAAACTGGAGGGACGCAGGTGAGGGGGAGGTTCACAATCGTTTAATCCTTTACCCCCGAGATGTACCAGCAAGGGATAGAGAGGGTACCAAATGCTCGAGATAGAGGAACTGCATGTGAAGATCGGGGAGAGGGAAGTCCTCCACGACATCAACCTCCACATCAGGGAAGGGGAGACGCACGTGCTCATGGGCCCGAACGGGTCAGGGAAGACAACGCTCCTTCGGGCGATCATGGGTTTTTCAGGACTCGAGGTGACGAGCGGGACCATACGGTTTAAGGGAAAGGACATCACCCACCTGCCGATCCACGAGCGGGCAAAGATGGGAATCGGGATGCTCTTCCAGCGCCCGCCGACCGTATCCGGTCTCAAGCTCGGCAAGCTTCTTGCCGTCACGTCGGGCGAGAGGGCAGGAATGGTCTCCGAGTATGCACGGTTCCTTCACATGGAAAATTTCATGGATCGGGCGATCAACCTCGGGTTTTCCGGCGGAGAGATCAAGAGGAGCGAGGTCCTCCAGATCATGGTCCAGCAACCCGACTTCGTGATGCTGGACGAGCCCGAGAGCGGTGTCGACCTCGAGAACATCACCCTTATCGGGAACGCAATCGCCCGCCTGCTCGAAAAGGACGTCCACATCGTGAACCGGAAGAAGAGCGGCCTCGTGATCACGCACACGGGCTACATCCTTGATTACCTTGATGCCGACTTCGGGCACGTCATGTGCGACGGCGTGTTCCGGTGCCATGGCAACCCCCGCGAGATTCTCAGGGTGATCAAGACATCCGGGTACAAGGAGTGCCTTGCATGCCAGAAGATCTAGGGAAGATGATCGACCTCTCTCCGGAGGATAAGGAGAGGCTCACACTGACTGGTCTCGAAGTCGAGATGAAGAACAGGTCGGGGAGCTTCTTCCAGGTCGACCAGGAGATCAAGCAGTGGACCTCGCTTGAGAAGGGGATCGAGGTCCTCCCGATCGCAGAAGCCCTCCGGAAGTACGCATGGCTCTCGGCGTATTCCTGGAACCTCGTGCAGAAGGACAAGGACCAGTATACCCGGTTCGTCGCAGACCAACCCGAACCCGCGGGTTTTGCGATCATTGCCAGGAAGGGGACAAAGACAATTTACCCACTCCAGGCGTGCCTGTTCCTTGCACGCACCCCCGTCCAGCACGTGCACAATATCATCATTGCCGAGGAGGGCGCAGAGCTCCACCTCATCTCGGGGTGTGCGAGCGCATCCTACAAGAAGTCCGGGTCCCATATCGGGGTGAGCGAGTTCTACGTGGGAAGGGGTGCCCGTATCACCTCCACGATGATCCACAACTGGGGAGAGGAGATCAGCGTCTTTCCCCGGAGTGCCGCCCGCGTCGAGGAGGACGGGGTGTTCATCTCGAACTACGTCTGCATGCAGCCTGTCAAGAAGGTCCAGATGGCACCATTCGTCGATCTGGCAGGCAGGAATGCAATCGGCCGTTTCAGCAGTGTTGTCGTCTGCACACCGGGGTCGTTCATGGACCTTGGCTCCACGGCACGTCTCTCAGCGGAAGGTGCAAGCGCGGAACTCGTTACCCGGGCGATCACCACGGGGGGGACCATCATCTCGCGCGGGATGATCGAGGGGGCATCCCGGGAGACGAAAGGGCACATCGAGTGCAGGGGACTCATCCTGCGGGACGGAGTCATCCATGCCATCCCCGAGATAAAGGGCAAAGTCGTCGATACCGAGCTCTCGCACGAGGCTGCCGTCGGGAAGATCGCAAGGGACGAGATCGAGTACCTGATGTCCCGGGGTCTCGACGAGGACGTGGCAACGGCAACGATCATCCGGGGTTTCCTCGACGTGAGGATAGCCGGCCTCCCTGATGCCCTGCAGGCCCAGATCGATGCTGCGATCGACTCCGCCGAGAAGAGCGGGTTCTGACCGGAGGCAAAAAGATCGCACGGTGCCTGTGCACGGTGGGGAGAGGAGATGGGGCAGGCAGTCCGGAAGAGAGGGAAAGAGACAATCTAGAAAGGTGGTGAGTGTCCTGCCAGGGGATCCGTATGAGAATGAGAGGGAGGAGATGGTCGCAACCCAGATCGCGGCACGGGGCATTTGCGACCGGAGGGTCCTTGAGGCGATGCGGAAGGTGCCGCGCCACCTCTTTGTCCCGAAAGAGTACGAGAGAGCTGCATACAGGGACCACCCGCTCCCCATCGGGCACGGCCAGACCATCTCCCAGCCCTATATCGTTGCACTGATGACCGAGCTCCTCTCTGTCTCTTTCGGCGACCGCGTCCTCGAGGTGGGTGCAGGAAGCGGGTACCAGGCCGCTGTCCTTGCAACCCTCGGTGCAACGGTCTATTCGATCGAGCGGATCCCTGAGGTCGCGAGGATCGCTGAGGAGAACCTCCGCAGGGCAGGAATCCCGAACGTGACGGTCATCGTGGGTGACGGCACGCGCGGGTACCCTTTCGCGGCACCGTACCAGGGAATCCTCGTCACCGCTGCAGCACCCGCCGTCCCGCAGCCCCTCGTCGACCAGCTCGCCGAAGGAGGCCGTCTCGTTGCACCTGTCGGCAGCCGGGACCTGCAGGAGCTCGTGAGACTGGAAAAGAGAGGAGGAACGGTTGCGAGAACGACCTGTGGCGGGGTTGTCTTTGTCCCGCTCATCGGCGAGCATGGCTGGGAGGAGTGATTTTGAGATGGCCTGGTACGACGTGACGCGACCCCTGAAGGAGGGAATCGCCGTCTACCCCGGCGATCTCGTTCCTGCATTCCGCAGGGAGGACAGGGAGACGTATCGGATCTCGGAGCTTTGCATCTCCTCGCACAGTGGCACGCACATCGATGCACCCTCGCATTACATCAGGGATGGGGCATCCGTTGACCAGATTCCCCCGGCAAACCTCATCGGGCAATGCAGGGTCATCAGCGTTGCGGGGAGAGGAACGCTCATCAACCCTGCCGATATCGCAGGGTGCACGGGAGAGCGTATCCTCTTCAGGACGTGGTACTCGGGCGAGGAGGCATTCAGGGAGGACTACCCCGGGCTCTCTCCCGCCAGCGCTGAGGCTCTTGCGGATGCAGGTGTCCGGTGCGTCGGGATCGATTCCCCCTCGGTCGAGCCCTTCTCCGGGGACGGGACGGTCCACCGGATCCTGCTCGGGCGCGGGATCACCGTGATCGAGTTCCTCGACCTCTCGCAGGTCGGGCCCGGAGACTACGGGATGGTGGCCCTCCCCCTCCGGCTGGAAGGCCTTGACGGATCGCCGTGCAGGGTTCTGCTCAGGGACTGCGGGGAGGTGTGATCGCATGGATATCCTGAAGGATGCCGTCAGAAAACTGGAAGAACTGACACACGGATCCGGCTGCGAGGATGGAAACATCGTCCTCTCGGTCAACCCTGACCGGGCTGTCTGCCAGTTCGAGAAGGGTGCCTGCATGGAGGCCTCCTTCGGTGGGAGGAGGGCAGAATTCGTCACATTCCACCCCACGAGGGCGACAACGCGCCTCCCGTTTCTCTTCGGAGCAGCACTCGAGAAGCCACAGCACCGGGCGGCAGCATGTGCCATCATCAACGTCATGACCGGGTTTTTATGCATATCGCGGACGAGGATCTCCTGTGACCCGGAATGTCACGCTGCCTGCAGGAGAGAGCTCCTCGAGAGGATTGGAAAGAAGGAGGTCGGAGGACTGCATGTTCCCGGCCATGTCATCGCCTCGTTTCCGCGTCACACGGAAGTTGCCGGGGGAGGGGAAGTCGTCCTCGCCGGCGGTGAAGGGCTCATCTCACCGGAGGGTGGAGCACTCCTTTCGGGAGATTCTGGCGGAAGAATCCTCCTCGTGGGGCCATCCACTGCAGGAGTCGCATGCCTCGAAAACCTGCCGCACTGGTGCCCCTACGGGAAGGGATAGCTCTATTTCTCTCTCCCGCGACTGATCTCCGATGCATTTTGGCTCGTCAGGTATCCGGTCGGTCTTCGACCGGGATCTCGTCGATTGTGCAGTTGCACTGGGAATGGTGCTCGGGAGGGAGACGGGAAGAATCATCCTTGGGCACGATTCACGGACCACGTCCCCGGCCATCGCGAACGCGTTTGCATCCGGCGCCCTCATGGAGGGTGCACGCCTCGTCTCTGCGGGACTGGTTCCGACCCCGGCGGTCGCCGGCGCAGTCCCGGAGGGGGGACTGGGCTGCATGGTGACTGCCTCGCACAACCCGCCGGAATACAACGGGATGAAGATCTTCTCCCCCGGCGGAGCATCGCTGACAAGGGCCCGGCAGGAGCAGGTGGAGGCCCGCCTCCGGGGCAGGGACCCGCACCCCGGAAAAGCGCAGCCTGCCAGTTATGGAGTGGTGGAAGAGCGGGACATCCTCCCGTCCTACATCTCCGGGATCACATCCCGCATCAGCTGCCGGAAAAAGATAAGGGTGATCCTTGACTGCGGGGGAGGCGCCGGTTCGGTCGCAAGTCCCGCAATCCTCTCGGGAATCGGTGCAGAGGTCCGGGCTTTGAACTGCTCGCCCACGGGCATCTTTCCCCGGCCTTCCGAGCCTTTACCGGAAGCACTGCCGTATATTCCCGGTCTCGTCCGCCGGTGGGGTGCAGCGGGAGCCGTCGTCCACGATGGGGATGCCGACCGGATGATGGCCTTCGACGGGAAGGGCCGGTTCATCCCCGGGGATATCCTCCTCGTCCTCTTCACAAGGTACCTGGGGGCACGGCGGGTGGTCACCACGACGGACGCGAGCATGGCAATCGATGAGTGGGCGGATGTCACGAGGACCCCGGTCGGGGACAGCTATGTCTCCGAGGCCCTCCTCTCCGGCGGAGACTTCGGGGGAGAACCCTCGGGTGCATGGATCTTCCCGGGTCAGTCCCTCTGTCCCGACGGCCCGTATGCAGCAGCCCTCTTCTGCCAGATGGCATCCGAATGGGACATAGCGGAAGAGATCGACGCCATCCCCCGGTACCCCGTCTTCCGCGAATCGATCCCCTGCGACAGGTCCCGGGAGGTGCTGCGTGCGCTCGGCGCAGCTGTCCCGACAGATGGCATCCGCGTGGAGAAGGAGGAGGGATGGTACCTCGTCAGGGCCTCGGGCACCGAACCAAAGATCAGGGTGACAGCGGAGGCACGATCGGTCGCTGCTGCCCGGGCACTCCTCGAAGAGGGCATTTTACGGGTCAAAGAGGGGAAAAGAGAGATATCAGGAGAATGAGAAGGTAGTGGTGATGAAATGTGTCATTCTCGCTGCAGGCGAGGGAAAGAGGATGCGGCCGCTCACCGCGACCCGTCCCAAGGTGATGCTCCCCCTGGCAAACCGGCCGATGCTTGCGCACCTCGTCACAGCAGCGCGTGATGCCGGAGCAAACGAAATCCTCCTCGTCGTGGGGTACAGGGAGGAAGAGGTCCGGCGGTACTTCGGAGACGGGAGTACCCACGGCGTCCGCATCGACTACGCCGTCCAGAGACACCAGAGGGGTACTGCCGATGCCCTTGCAACAGCAGCGGAATGGGCCGGCGAGGACTTTCTCCTGATGAACGGCGACATGGTACTCTCGCCGGAGGATATCCGGAAGGTCATGGATACCGCCCCGCCCTGCATGGGTATCGCCCCCTCCGATCACCCGGAGGACTACGGCACCGTCCAGGTCGATGGCGACAGAGTCCGGGGCCTCGAGGAGAAATCCCGGGAGCCATCCGGGAACCTCGTGAATACCGGGATCTACCACTTCACGGGGGACATATTCGCGATCCTCGGGGGAATCGGGCTCTCGTCCCGGGGCGAGAAGGAGCTGACCGATGCACTCGCGACCCTGATTTCAGGGGATTCCCTGGTGGCGGTAAGGACTGACTCGTGGCTCGACGTTGGCTATCCCTGGGATCTCCTCTCCGCGAACGAGAAGATGATGGTGGACATCCCGTCAGGCATCGCAGGGACTGTCGAGGAGGGAGCAGTCCTCAAAGGGCCTGTCCAGGTGGGGGAAGGATCGGTTGTCAGGGCAGGAAGCTACATCGAGGGCCCCTGCATCATCGGGAGGGATTGCCGGATAGGCCCCCATGCCTACATCCGTGGTGCGACGACGATCGGCGACGGGTGCCACATCGGGCATGCGACCGAGGTCAAGAACTCGGTCATCCTCCCGGGGTCAAACCTTCCCCACTTCAATTATGCCGGGGACTCTGTCATCGGCAGCGGCTGCAACCTCGGCGCAGGGACGAAGGTTGCTAACCTGCGGCACGACCGGGCAGGCGTAAGGGTCGGGGGGCGACCCACGATGAGGAAGAAGTTCGGGGCAGTCATCGGCGACGGTGCCATGCTCGGGATCAACTGCTCTGTCAACGTGGGATCGGTCATCGGCGAGGGCGCGGCCATCGGTCCGCACTGCCTCGTCGAGGGATATATCGCACCCGGGGCGAAGATCAGGTAGGTGCAGCATGCAGGCAGTCATTCTTGCGGCAGGGGAAGGCAGGAGGCTCCGTCCCCTGACGAGGAGCCGGCCGAAAGCCCTCATCCCGGTTGGAAACGTCCCCATCATCGATTACGTCATCGAGGCCCTCCTCGCGTCCGGCATCCGCGAGATCATCGTTGTTGTCGGTTACCGCAGGGAACAGGTCATCGGGCACCTTAACCAGGCGGGGTACCCGGTGCAGGTGGTCGTGCAGGAGAGACCGCTCGGGACGGCCCATGCCCTCCTGCAGGCGAGGGAACACCTGACAGGGAGGTTCCTTGTCCTCCCCGGGGACAACTACATCGACAGTGCGTCCATCGCGCGGATCATGGACATCCCGGATGCCGTGCTCGTCAAGGACCACCCCTACCCCTCAAACTTCGGCGTGGTGGAGATCCGGCGGGGGTACGTGACCCGGATCGTCGAAAAACCCAGGCAGGCACCAGGGTTTACCATATCGACCGGGATCTTCTCCCTCGGTACTGACTTCTTTGACTGTATCAGCCAGCCTGACCTCACCGATGCGATCAGCGCGTTCATCGCGTCCGGAAGGAAGCTGAAGGCAGTCCGGGCGCTCGACTGGCAGGATGCCATCTACCCCTGGGACCTCCTCCCGATGAACCGGCTCCTCATCAGGGAGCTGATCCCGGAGAAGGCAGGAGAGATCGCGACAGGAACGGTCATCCAGGGACGGGTGAGAGTGGGGGCCGGATCGAGGATCCACCCGGGCTGCACGATCGTCGGGCCGGTCGTCATCGGTCCCGGCTGCGAGATAGGGCCCCATGCCTGCATCATGCCGAGCACGAGCATCGGGAGCAGGGTGAGGGTCGCTCCCTTCTCGCTGGCCGAGAACAGCATCATCCTTGATGATGCCTTTGTGGGACCGCACTCCCTCGTCAGGGACGCGGTCATCGGCGAGGGCTCGCGGCTGGATGACCACGTGAGCATCGTTCCGGCATCGCCCCTGCTCGAGATCGGGGATGAACAGGTGAAGGGCCGTTTCGGCGCTGTCATCGGGGAGAAAGCGAGAATCGGGCCATTTTCCGTACTCAGGGGGGCAATCGTGGGCAACAGCGTCGTCATCCGGGGAGGAAGGGAGATAACATCCACGGTTGCAAGCACGGACAACGGCCTGGTGGTGTGAGGGTGTGCGGGATATTCGGATATACCGGGGAGAAGAAGGCAGCCCCCCTTGTCCTCGAGGGACTGCGGCGCCTCGAGTACAGGGGCTATGACTCTTTTGGGCTCGCGGTGCTGGATCGGAGCCTCTGGGTCTGGAAGAAGAAGGGCAAGATATCGCAGTCCCGGCCTCCCGTCATGCAGCGGAAAGGCGGGACCGCGATAGGCCATACCCGGTGGGCGACCCATGGCGAACCAAGCGACGTAAACGCCCATCCCCATACGGACTGCAGGGGGAAAATTGCCATCGTCCACAACGGTATCATCGAGAATTATGCAGCACTCCGGCAGGAACTGGTTGGACGGGGGCACACGTTCCGTTCCGGGACCGATACAGAGGCGATCGCCCACCTGATCGAGGAGGAGTACCACGGGGATCTCCCCGCGGCAGTCATGGCCGTTCTCCCTCGGCTCGAGGGGAGTTATGCCATCCTTGCCGTTGCAGAGGGTTGCGAGGGCATCGTTGCAGCCCGGCAGGGCAGTCCCCTCGTCATCGGCCTTGCGGATCGTGCCTGTGTAGCCGCATCGGACGTCACCGCGCTGCTCGACCACACGGATCGCGTGATCTACCTCGAGGACGGGGATGTTGCGGTGCTCCTGCCCCCGGGCCCGGTCATCTGCCACGGGGGGACACCTGTCGGGAGGCCTGTCCAGAGGGTCGAGTGGGGGATGGAAGAGGTCAGGCTCGGGGGATTCGCCCACTACATGCTCAAGGAGATTTACGAGCAGCCATCGGTCTTTTCCGCAACAGCCAGGGCCCTGCTTGCAGAGGAGGTGCCCGATATTCTCCGGGAGGTCTCCGGCATCACCCTCGTTGCATGCGGAACATCGTATCACGCGGCACTCCTCGGCCAGTACCTCATCGAAGAGTACTGCAGCATCCCGGTCAGGGCCGAGATCGCGTCTGAATTCCGGTACCGCACGCTGCCGGGAGACGACCTCGTCGTGGCGGTCACCCAGTCGGGCGAGACAGCGGACACGCTCTCGGCACTGAAGAGGGCGCGCATGCACAACCACCCGACCCTTGCCGTCACGAACGTGCTGGGGAGCAGCGCGACGCGCCTTGCAGACGCAACGCTCTTCATGCGGGCTGGCCCGGAGATCAGTGTCGCCGCGACGAAGTCGTTCACCGCCGAGATCGCCATTTTCCTCTACCTTACCGATGTGCTGAGCGGGGGCCGCATCCACCAGGCTCTCCTCTCCGGGCACGGGGCCATCGGGGAGGCACTGCTGCAGGATCTCCGGCCTGCCGTGGAGGTCTGCAGGGGAGCCTCCACGGTCTTCTTCGTGGGCAGGGGCCCCTTCTATCCGCTGGCACTCGAGGGGGCACTGAAGATGAAGGAGATCACCTATATCCATGCCGAGGGGTATGCTGCCGGGGAGATCAAGCACGGGCCCTTTGCCCTCCTCTCCCCGGAGACCCCTGTCATCGCCCTCTGCCCTGCGGGAAAGACGTACCCGGCGATGGTCTCCAACATCCGGGAGATGAAGGCGAGGGGAGTCCCAATGATAGTGCTCGGTGCCGGGGGGAACCAGGAGTTGCAGGAGATCTCCGACGTGTTCATCCCGCTCCCGGAAGGGGGGGTCGTCTCAAACATCCTCGCATCGGCAGCACTCCTGCAGCTCCTCGCGTACCATACTGCAGTGGCGCTGGGAAGGGACGTCGACCAGCCGAGAAACCTGGCAAAGAGCGTGACGGTGGAGTGAATCCTTGGTCGCCAAAAAACCTCGAACTACCTTCTGTCAGGGGAATTTAAGAGTCACTGTGGGGAAATGAGATGAACCGGGCTCTCTCTATCGTTCTTATCGGGCCATCATTCCGGTTCCTCTCCGGCATAAGCTATTACACGGTGCGGCTGGCCAATTCGCTGTCTGGAAGGGCAGACGTCCGGGCAATCCTTTTCCGCCACATGCTTCCGAAGAGACTCTTCCCGGGATGGAAGCGTGTGGGAGAGAACCTGGCGACCCTATCTTTCAGGAAAGAGGTGCATGCGCAGGAACAGCTCGACTGGTTCAACCCGTTTTCCTGGATAAAAGCAGCTCTGGATTCCCGCCCGGCGAATATCGTTATTCTGGAATGGTGGACCTCCAGCGTTGCTCACATGTACCTTGCAATCCAGTTGCTGCTGCCCCGGAGGATTTCCGTCATCATCGAGTACCATGAAGTCGTGGATCCGCTCGAACAGTCAATACTGCCCATCAGGCTGTACTCCCGGTTGACGGGAAGGCTCATCCGGTGTCTTGCCTCTCACTTCGTGGTCCATTCGGAAGCGGACAGAGACCTCGTGAAGAGTACCTACCACATTCCAGGAGAGAGGATCACCGTTATTCCCCATCCTCTTTATGACCATTACACGGTACTTGAAAAAGGAAAAGCACGGGAGATACTTGGCATCAGGGAACAGAATGTCATCCTCTTTTTCGGACTCCTGCGTCCCTATAAAGGAGTCAAGTACCTCATCCATGCATTCGACAGCCTTCCGCAGGACATGCTTTCGACCACGCGCCTCCTCATCGTCGGAGAAGCCTGGGAGGACAGGGAGTCCCTTATGATTGCAGAAGAATCTCCCCACCGCGAAAAAATTACCATCGTTGACCGGTACGTGGATGATAGCGAGGTACCCGTGTATTTTTCTGCGGCTGACCTGCTTGTCCTGCCCTACACGCGTGCATCGCAGAGCGGGGTTGCCCATATCGCGATGGCATATGGACTGCCCATTGTTGCTTCGAGAGTGGGTGGGCTTACAGAAGGATTGGGATCCTATCAGGGAGCATTCCTGGTCAACCCGGCTTCTGTCGGGGAACTGAAAGAAGGGATCCTTTTGCACTTAAAAGAAAAGAAATCTTATCCTTCTCCACGGGAACTCTCCTGGGATTCTGTTGCAGAACAATGGGTCAAACTCTTTGATTGTATGGAGGGGAATGCATGAGAATTGGAATTCTCACCGGGAGTGACTTCTCCGTCACGGGCGGTGCAGAAAGGCTGATCATCGACCTTGCCCGTGCGCTCGGGGCAGAGGTCGTTGTCCCCTCGTTCTCCCGGGAGGTAGTCTCGCACTATGATCCGGAACGTTCGGTCTCTTTCTGCTCCCTCGACCATCCCCTCCCCGCAGAACCGCTTCGCCAGATTGAAGGGATGCGTCTTTTCAAAAAGGCTGACCTCGATTACGATTTCGTGGTCTGCATCGATGACATGGCAGTCCGGTACCTGGTCCATCCTGTCCCGCACCTCTACTACATGCTGACACCCCGGCGGGCACTCTACGACATGTACTACCACTTCCTGGAAGGAAAGAGCCCTGCGGGGAAGGCCGTGTACATTCCTGCGCTTGCCCTCGCGCGGTACATGGACAGGCGTTTTGTCCGGAAACACGTCAGGAACCTCGCCTGCATATCCCACACGGTCCGGAACCGGATCCAGAAGGTGTACCTCCGGGACGCGCGTGTCCTCTATCCTCCCATCCACAGGGACCGGTTTGCATGGGAGCCCTCGGAGGGCTACTGGCTCTCGATTGGCCGGGTCGACAAGTGGAAGCGGATCGAACTCCAGGTCGAGGCGTTCCGACGCATGCCGGAGAAGAGCCTCGTGATCGTCGGCAGGATCTATCCGGGGTTCGAACACCTTGTCGAGACTGCACCGCGGAACATCGTCTGGAAGAGTGTGCAGGGCGAGGAGGAGATGAGGAGGTTGCTCTCCCGGTGCGAGGGGTTCATCACCACGGCAATCGACGAGGACTTCGGCATCACCCCTCTCGAGGCAATGGCAAGCGGCAAACCTGTTGTCGCCGTCCGCGAGGGGGGGTACCAGGAGACAGTCCCCGATGGCCCGTGCGGGAGACTCGTTGCACCCGACCCCGAAGAGATCGCGGCTGCCGTCCGGGAGGTGGGGCAGCGCTCCGATGAATTCCGGGAGGCGTGCCAGGGGAGGGCAGCTCTCTTTGACTTCCGCCTCTTTGCGGAGAGGGCCCGGAGTCTCGTAAGAGAATCCCTTGTGTAACGATCCCGGGTTTTTTTGCGACTCTGGTCGTGCCAACAGCTATCCCACAGGGGAAAACCCCCATCCCTTTCACAGATCTCCCCAAATCCTCCATTTTTTTGCCATTCCCAAAGAATTAAAACAGAGGGCTGCAAACATTTCCCCAAAGGAGAACGGGACACGATACCATGGAATTCCCTGGTTTCCAAGGATACAAAAAGTACCTCATTGTCATTTTCCTGGCCCTCATGGCAATTTTCTCGATATGGATACGGATGCTCCCCGCGTCTGTTGCAGGAACGACTGACATCCTCAACCTCGTCGGAAGCGATGACCCCATGTATAACCTCCGGCAGATAGAGCAGATGAACCAGAACTTCCCGGATTATGGCTGGTTCGAGGCGATGACCCTTTACCCGTACGGGCAGGTCATCCACTGGGGCCCCCTCTTCATCTGGATCATCTCCGGGCTCTGCCTTGCCCTCGGTGCAACGACCCGTCCGGAGATCATATCCCTCGCCCTCGCGGTGCCGCCCATCATGGCAGGGCTCATGGTCCCGGTCATGTACCTCCTCGGAAAGAGGGTCTCCGGGACGCTGGCAGGGCTTTTTTCGGCGCTTGTCATCGCAGTCGTCAGTGGCCAGTTCTTTTTCCGTTCCCTGTACGGGTACCTTGACCACCATGTTGCCGAGGTCCTCTTCAGCACTCTCTTCATCCTCTGTTACACGTGGGCACTTGCATACCTCCGGGAAAACCCCGTGGATTTTGCAAAAAGGGAGACCCTCCGTTCCCCCCTCCTCCTTGCAGCATCCTGCGGTATTTCTTACGTGGCCGGTCTCCTCGTGATGCCGACAATGGTCCTCTTTGCATTCATTGTTGCCGTTACCACGTTCCTCCTATTCGTATGGGGCTTTTTCCGGAGGGTCAGGGGAGACTCGCTCCTCTTCCTCAACACCGTAACCTTTGGAATTGCTGCATCCAGTTTCCTCGTCTTCGGTGTCCACAAGGAGGGGTTCCAGTTCGATTACTACACGGTGGGACATCCGCTGGCATACATCCTGATCATCATCGGGACGGCAGTTCTCTATGCCCTCGAACGGTTCACCTGGCAGAGGGGGCACAGGCAGTACCTTGCCAGCCTTGCCGGAATTTTCGTGGTTGTCCTGGGGTTCTTTGCGATAGCGCTTCCCGGGCTCTTTTCCACGTTTATCGCAAGTATCGACGGATTCTTCGGTCAGAACGAACTCTACCTCACGATCCAGGAGGCCCGGTCCTGGACAGCCGCGGATGCATGGGATAACTTCGGCGTCGGCCTGATCCTGATGGCAGGTGGCATACTCCTCCTCTGCCACATGCTCTGGAAGGAGAAGAGGGAGGAACACCTGCTCGTCCTTGTCTGGGCCCTTCTCATCGTTATCGCGACCTGGCAGCACATCAGGTACGAATACTACTTTGCCGCCCCGCTCGCCCTCCTCTCAGGTCTTTTCGCGGGATACACTGTCGGCTGGGGCGGAAAGGAGGTTCTGGCCCTTTTCCCGAGAGATGGAAAGGAGAGAAAGGAGGAGACAGTACCGGATAAACAGGGGTCGAAGCCGAGGGGGAAGAAGCAGGCAAAGCAGGAGCGCACTGCCCGCAAGAGAGACCCTCTCAAAATAGGGGCGGTAGCAACGGTCCTCCTCCTGCTCTGCATTTTTGCGTACTTCCAGGTGAGCTACGAGCTCCGCGTCGCCACGTCCGGGGCTCTCCGGATGAACCCGGACTGGCGCGAGTCCCTCGAATGGATGGGGGCAAACACTCCGGACCCCGGTGTCGACTACTACCGCATCTATGACAAGGAGACGTTCCAGTACCCGCTACAGTCCTATGGGGTCATGTCGTGGTGGGACTACGGGCACCTCATAACATATATTGCAAAGCGCATCCCGAATGCAAACCCCTTCCAGTCGGGCGTCGCAGGTGAGTACGGTGCCGCAGCCTTCTTCATGACCGAAGACGAGGAGAAAAACAGGCAGATTGCGGAAAAACTCGGGGTACGTTACGTTGTAACAGACGTGGAGATGGATACGGGCAAGTTCTGGGCAATGGCAACCTGGTTCAACACGAGTGCCGGTATCTCGCCCTACACGAAGGTCATCCTTGCACCCGCACAGGGCGGGGCAGAAACCTATTCCCCCATCGAGATGTTCGACAAACCGTATTACCTGACCATGGTCTCGCGCCTCCACAACTTTGACGGTTCCCTGACAAGGGCCGGACAGGTCTACTACATCGAGGTGGACCTCGGGCGGGCTGCATATCCGGTTGCAACGGCGGCAAAGGTCATGGACGCGGCTGCCGCACGGGAGGCTGCGGCTGCCTACAACCAGAATGCAGCGCCAGAAAAACGTGCCCTGGTCCTCTCTCCCCACATCCTCTCCCCCATCGGGGATGTCCCTGCCCTGCACCACTACAGGCTGGTCCATGAGTCACCCACGAACGTCCTTTCCGGGCGCTCGGCCGATCCGGCCGGGGACGTCAGGTACGTCAAGATCTTCGAGTTCGTCCCCGGTGCCCGCATCAGGGGGGAGGGTATCATAGAGGTGGACATCGTCACGAATACCGGCAGGGAGTTCACATACCGGCAGGAGAGCCGGGATGGTGAATTCATCGTTCCGTATGCCACCACGGGATCGTCAAGCGAGGTAAGGACGAAGGGGAAATACCGCATAGCAGGGACTGGGAGGGAGTTCGAGGTTCCCGAGGAGGCCGTCCTCCGGGGAATTCTGGTCGGGTGAATGGCTGACTGCTGCTCCGTCATCACGGGAGAGGAGTTCGCGCGGCATGACCTTGATTGGCACGAGGAGAACAGCCGGAGGCTCCTGAATGCAATCGCACATATTCCACCCCCGGTAAAGAAGTACACCGCAGAACCGGCGTCATTTGAGGATCTTGCACGGGTCCATGAACCGGGGCATATCCGGGTGATCGAGGACCTCTGCTCGTACGGCGGCAGGAGGTACCTCGATATGGATACCTACGTGACGCCCGAGTCCTTCCGGATCGCGTCGCTTGCTGCCGGTGCATCCATTGCCGCTGTCAGGCGCGCCCTTTCCGGAGAGTCCTGTTTTGCCCTCGTCCGCCCCCCCGGTCACCACGCGGAACCCGGACGGGCGATGGGGTTCTGCCTCTTCAACAATGCCGCTATCGCTGCTGCGTGGGCACTTGAACGGGTGGAACGGGTTGCAATAATTGACTGGGACCTGCACCACGGGAACGGGACGCAGAAGATCTTCTACGAGAGCGACCGCGTCCTCTTCTGCTCCATCCACCAGGCAGACATATTCCCCTGGACGGGCTGGATCGACGAGGTGGGTGCGGGAAGGGGCAGGGGTTTTACCCTGAATGCCCCCCTGCCGGCCGGCGGGGAACTGGGGGATTACCTGCATATCTTTTCGGAGGTATTCTGCGAGGCCATTCTCCATTTTGAACCGGATGTGGTCATCGTCTCGGCAGGGCAGGATCCCCTGCACGATGACCCGAAGGGTGGGATGCGCCTCGTCCCCGAAGACTTCGGGGTCCTCTGTTCCATGGTCCGGGAAGCCGCCGGAAGCCCCCTTGCGCTCGTTCTCGAAGGGGGATACGGACCGTCCCTCGGAGAGGCAGTCTCCTGCATCCTCGGTGCACTCTTGCAGGACGATTCATATCCCGAACCACCCGGCCTCCGGCCGAGGGCAAGCACGAGAGAGATCGCGCGTCTCCTCCGGAAGGTGATGTTCTAGTTATACCCACCTGGAAAGAGGGGAGGCTTCCTGCGCGAAGAGACAGGAGTCTCCTTCACCCGGCCCTGACCCGTCGATCCTTGTGGTGATGGGAGACCTCGAGGCCCGGGACGACCACCCTGACGACCGGAAGCGGTGATTGTTTTAAATCAACAATAGAGACAGAATCGACGGCCCGTCGCAGATCATCGAGGATGACAGCGATATCCTCGTCTATCCACGGGGTGCTGCAGCCGGTAATCGAGGAGAGGCTGATCTCCTGTGCAGGTGCAAACCACTCGCGGTTGATCCTTTTCATCCGTTCGTAGCCTGCTCGGGAGAGGAGCATGTCGCGCCGGGGCGATGAAATCGCCCCCGTGAAATAGGACGCCCGGGAGAAAGCGAGATCGAGAAGAGCTCTCTCGACCGCGATCGCCGGGTCAGGATGGCATGCCGATCCCATGATGAGGAGACCCGGGTCCCGCGCAGCTGTATCGTCTGCAGCCGCTGCGATGACAGGAACCCGGGTCCGCCCCTCGAGGAGCCAGAGGAAGATATCGATACCTGCCGCCTCGAACTTCCCAAGGATCTCCCGCGCAGGGCCAGCTGTGTCGACAACAATTCTCCTCCCCATGTCTCTGCATCGTTCTGCGCGGCTCAGTGCATCCCTCTCGAGGAGTTCGAGGAGCCCGTGAAGAACAGCCTCCTCGCGTGCATTTCCGCTCGCAAGGCCGACAGGATCGCTTGGGAAGAGTGGCACAGCAAGACCCCGGGAGTGGTAGGGATGGTATACCGCATTGCTCGGGACGAGGACGTCTTCCCCGTTGAGGATATCCCTTGCGGGTGACCAGTGAATCCGGTCGCCGGGGGCAGGCGGCTCCGGGAGGATGAAGGATCGCGGGTCTACCGCACCCCTTACCGTTACCTCTCCAAAGCTTGCGCATTCCAGGGGTTCACCCCGGTAAGTCCCGAAGTGACGTTCTACCGCGGCCATCATCGCTGATACGCGGGCAAGAAGTCGCGTCCTTCCCATGCCGGCAAAGAAGGGGGGACTTCCGCGGGGAGCCCGGCGTCGCCAGGCAGCATAACAGGGGATACCGAGCCTGTCGTTCTGGGTGATATCCCCGATCCTTTCGACATCGACAGAATGCATCAGGGAACGTGCAGCCTTCTCTGTCTTCTTCGGCTCCTCTGCCCTGTGCGTTCCGTCACAGAATACCTTGCGCACATGGGCCAGCTCGTCGGGCATCATATCCCATGGTTCAGGCAAGATTTTATATTTTGCATACGACCGGGAAGATTGTATGGAGACTGACAGAGTGGAAGTGGGAATGCGGGTGCGGTACCCGCGGACGGGAACGACAGGCACAGTCATTGCGATCACGGCAGAAGGGGGAAAGACGTTCGCGGAGCTCGATTCGACCCACCTCCTCTACCGGATCGACCAGCTCGTCCCTGCCGGGGGAATGGATGAACGGAGAAGCGGAACCGGGGAGGATGCAGTTGAAAGGATAAAGAGAGAGAGAGAGTTTTACTCGGGGAGCGGGTTCCAGGAGGCCATCAGCCACACGGACCAGAGCTGTGAAGGGGGCGGCTAATCGTTCACAGGGATGGTCGTCAGCTTCACGGACTCCACGCCTTTCTGTGCCATCAGGCGCTCGGCAAGGGCCTTTAACTGGGAGCCATCGCCCCGGACGAGCACCACCTCGAGGCACCTGTCGTGGCTCAAGTGGGAGTGGAGCGATGCCTGGATGATGCTCATGAACTCGTGCTGGATATCCGTGAGCGTGGTCAGGAGGTTCCTCTGTCCATGTTCGTAGATCATGGTGATGACTCCCTGGCGCTCCCCTTTCACTTCAGACATCCACTTGTAATAGGTGATATAATTCCGGATGGCGTCCCGGATACCCTCGGACCGCGAGGAGTATCCCCTGTAATTGATGATCTCGTCGAACTTGTCCAGCAGGCTCTTTGGCAGAGAGATGCCGATCCGGGATAGTTCAGTATCAACATTCATGGTTCATTGCCTCTTCTCTACAGACTGTCTTTTTATATGATAACTTAAAACTTCGTTCATTAAACTGATCGAAATGGCATTTTGTAACACTGGACAGACACGCAGGTTTCTTCATTGCAGGTTTAATAGAGCAGGGAGACACACCTACTGGGGAGTGAAATGGTGGGAATTGAGTTCTTCGGTCTTACCGAGAAGGGGCTGCGGGATAGGAATGAGGACGCACTCCTGACAATGACAGTCGGGGACATGCATGTCTTTGCAGTCGCTGAAGGGATGGGAGGGCCAAAGGAAGGCCCATCAGCAGCCCAGGTTGCAGCCGAAGCTCTCCGGTCGGGAGGGGGTGTGGCAGGAGGGACACTGGTCGGGACACTCGAGGAGCTGATGGGCCGGGCTGAAAGAGCCCTTTACAGTCTCGATGCAGAAAACCCCAGGATCGAACCCCCTGCAGTTGCGATGGCGGTTGCCATCATCAGCCCGGACGGGAGGTGCGTGGTGAGCAGCCCTGGTTCCCGCAAGGTCTTCTTCCTCGCACGCGAAAGAAAAGAAACATCCGGAGAGAAAAATGCCGGAGGACAGGGCCATTTCACCCCCTACGATCCCGGAGCAGGGATGTATGAGGCAACCCTCCCACCGGGGTTCCTTGTTCTCTGCTCGGATGGGATCACCGATTTTGTTCCGGATTCCCGCATCCAGGAGATCGTTGCCGAAAGGGGGGACGACCTTGAAGATACCTGCAGGAAGATTGTCTCCGAGGCATTCCAGAACGGGAGCGATGACAATCTCACCATTGTGCTCGTCAGGTGCCCTGAACAGTGAGGGGGCACCAGAAAGGGAGCGGGACATTCTCAATGAGGGAAAAAAATTCTCGAGAATCCGGGAAGGGAATCATCCTTGGACAGCATCACCCATGCCCTTGTCGCCCTGATCGTTTTTTCGGGGTTCTTCCGGGAAGGCATCATTCTCGCCGCGGTTCTGGGTGCTGTGCTCCCCGATTGTGACATCGTCCTCCACCGTTTTTCAGGCAAAAATCCCCGTCTCTTCATCTTTTCCCACGGGGGGTTCACCCACACCATCCCGGGGATCATCACCCTTTCGGCTGGTATCACGTCGGGTTATATGGTGTGGGCTGCGTTCACAGGGCAGAGTACGGGACTTCTGCATGGTGCCGGAGCGGTCTTTCTCTCTGCTGTCGTGGGGGGCCTGACCCATAGTGTTCTCGATCTCCTCGCGTTTCCCGGAATCCC
>CAYSII010000017.1:0-29244 GCA_964431125.1 uncultured Methanolinea sp.
GTTCCAATCTGATAACCCGCACTTTTCCTCTCAGACGCTCTCGGGGCTTTCGCCCCGCCGCTGTGGCACCCCCGATGGGCGATAGGGGCAGTGCGGTAGTGCACTCCTTGACTGATTGCTACCGGGAAACCCTGCCCGCCCCCCATCCTCACTCGGGGGTGGTCCGGAGGTTCTCCCCTCTCCATTCAAAAAAAGCCTGACTCGTAAACAGAGAAAAATTCCAGCACAAAATGCATTGCCAGAAATCCGGAAGAAAAATTCTAAAAAAGTGAGAGTCCTAGTACCGGGGCTTCCTGTGCTTGGGCAGGCACTCCCGGCAGTATACCGGCCTTCCTTCGGTAGGGGTGAACGGTACTTCGCATTCCTTTCCACAGTCCGCACAAACGGTCTTCGTCATTGTCCGGGGCCGGTTAAACCCTCCCCTGAAACCTCTGTCATCCATTTCCATTACCTGTGCAGTGTTTATCCTGCGGATCAGCATGGGAGGGGAACGTATATATAGGTGTGGATGGGGGGCGGGTAATATTGGTGTTATTGCAAAGAATAATTGTAGATAATTATCGAGAAAATTAACGAGTGGGACAACAAAACGATGGGAAAAAAAGTTATTGGGTTTAGAGTGTGCGATCCCAGAGGATCTGAGTACCACCATCGGTAAAGGTTCCAATAATTGTTATCTTATGACCTGAGAGACGGCTCGTTGTGTTAATTAAAATCATTTGGCCTACAACAAACTTTCCATCATTTGCACTTCCTGGCGTAATTAAATCGCCAACTAAGGCAACACCATTAGTTATACCACTTGATACATTACCACTTGCTGGTGTTTCCGGTTTACCATCAATGCTGACTTTAAAACCGGTAAGTGAAGGTAGGTCTGTACCGCCAGTAAACTGAACATTAAATGCATATGGATTTAATGACTCAAGAGAAAGCGTTAATCCAACAGTCCTCGTCGTCTGGGTCGTCCCCGCCAGTCCAAACACGAAAGCCGCAATAACCGCCGCAAGGATGACCGTGATGGCCACCATCAGGATCACACCGATGACGGGTGATACTGCCTCATCATTCTTCATGATCTTCATAATGCACCTCGATTCGTTCATGCACATTGCCCGCAGAACGCGGGCAAGACACTGTACGGATTATGTCAAACCAGAAGGTATTTAAATATATTCCATCGGCACCAGACTCCCCCTGGCACTGTTCCGAACCCATTTCCCGTCACACTTTTTCCGGGGAGATCGTGAACCTGGAACGGGGATACGAGCACAACAGGAAAACCGGAACACGGTATCCAGAATTTCCGTTCCACAACCCTGATGTCCACCGTCGATAACAGGTAAGGGTAATGGATTTCTCCTCCGATCGGCGCATCGCCCCCGTCCTCTCCCTCGTCCTCCTCCTCGTGCCGCTTTCCGTCTACGTCATCGGCGACTGGCTCGGCACCGGCGTGCAGTGGGCCCTGTTCCGGTACCAGGAGACGTTCTACGGGCCGTCCCTGATCACGGTCGCATCCGATGCAGGCTACGTGGGCTCGGGGCTGATCACCGGGAAGACAGCGGTCTCGTTCGTCCTGTGGGATGCAGGGGCGCTCGTGATTGTGGCTGCCTGTGCGGTCGTCCTTTTCGCCGTGGCGGAAGGGAGGGAGAGGTGGATCCGGTACGCAGGGTGGGGGATCGCTTTCTCCGGCGTCCTCTTCCTTGCCTCCTGCATCGTCCAGTACGGTCCGCTCTTCTCCGCCCCGTCGGGGATCTCCGTCCCCTTCGGTCTGCCGCTCGTGTTTGCGGTCGGATGGCTGCTCTTCTCCGGGGACTGGACGGGGGATGAGGAGGAAGATGAGAAGGAGGGTGCTGAGGAGGGTGCAGAGGACGATGTGGAGGAGGGTGCGGAGAGCGAAGGAGAATGGGAGAGCATCTGCGACAGGACTCCGGAGAAAAGGGAGTGAGACGGAGCAGAACAACGAGACGGGAGGAGGCAGACTGGAACCCATGGCAGGCTCAGGGCAGGTCTCCCGGGTATCCGTTCTCCGGTTCCTGAACCGGGAACAGGGATACGCTCCTGGAAAAACTTCTCCTTCCTCCCCGGGAGTGTTTCCCGGCATGCAACAGGTTGTTTCCTGACAGGAAACCCTCATCCATGTCAGCATCCTCCGGTGGCGCGATCCCTTCGGGAACCCTGCATCCCTGTTGCCAGAGCTTTAGTCTTATCCCTGACGGGGAAGCGGTCATGCCCTTCTTTTCCGGAAAGCACTGATTCATGGGGGTGAGGGAAACCCGGTTGGAAAAGGACACGCAACCATCATCGATCAACGGTATTCCTGCTGCCGGATGCTGCTGAATGGCTGCTGGATGCTGCGGGATGGCTGCGGGATGCTGCGGGATACTGCCGGATGCTGCGGGATGCTGCCGGATGGCTGCAAATTTTCAGGCCACGTCAAGGTTTGTATAGGTTGAGGGACAACCATCCGGTATCCGGGCGGCACTATCCACCCGGAAGCGGCGTTCCCGTGAGCCCCATGAAGATCCACCCGCTCGTCCTCCTGTTCCTCGCCATCGTTTCCGAGGTGGTTGCAACGAGCGCTCTCCGGGCAACGGAGGGGTTCACACGCTTCCTGCCGACCCTTTTCGTCGTGTCCGGGTACGTCTCCGCGTTCTACCTGCTGGGCCTCGTGCTGAAGGATATCCCGGTCGGCATCGCGTATGCCATCTGGTCGGGTGCCGGGATCGTCCTCGTCACGCTCGTGGCATACCTCGTGTACCGCCAGACCCTCGACCTCCCGGCGATCACGGGCATCAGCCTGATCATCGCAGGCGTCCTCATCATCAACCTCCTCTCAAAGAGCGTTGCCCGGTGACGAAGACTCGATGGAGGACGGGAGAAAGACTCCTTTTTCCCCTCTGCCGGGAGGAGCCCTCTTTTCCCCGCGGGCCACCCCGGTGGCTGTCCGGTCAGAGAACCGTCGGGCAGGTAATGTCCCGGCGGGAAACGCCCCCCTTTCCCGTCCGTCACCCGCCCTGCCGGAGAGCCCGCTCGAACCGTATCGCCGCCTCGCTCCCCTTCATGCAGAAGTCTTTGCCCGAGAGACCGAGCTCCCCGTACAGGGGACAGGAGGGGCACGTGCAGTGCCTGTCCTCGCGGATGCAGCTGTTGCTCATCCCGAGGATGCAGTACAGGAGCTCGGAGTTCTCCCGTGCGCAGGCGTTGTAACTGGGGCAATCGGGGCAGGTGCAGGAAGCCTTCCACCGGTCGTAGACCGTCCACCTCTCCTCCTTCCTCCGCGGGACGAGGGCGAGGAGGGCGCGGCAAAAGGGATCTTCTTCCATGGAGGGGGTGTGGGATGCCGGGATGATGAACTGTTCGGA
The DNA here is from genome assembly GCA_964431125.1 of uncultured Methanolinea sp. Lineage (GTDB taxonomy): Archaea > Halobacteriota > Methanomicrobia > Methanomicrobiales > Methanospirillaceae > Methanolinea_A. The sequence continues at coordinate 3,366 of CAYSII010000017.1, forward strand.
AAAGACATTCCCCGGAGGAGGGAAGGTTTGGGAAAGATTTTTCTTCGTCTGCTTCACGGCGATTCAACCCGTTTTTTGGAGAATGGGAGCAGGAAGAGTGCAGTTGCGTCCGCGTGCACTCCGGGGACAACCGGATCACCCACGGCGGGAGGATCGGGGTTCTTCTCCCCGGTACATTTTCCCTGCCGAAGAGTGCATCCCGAAAAGAGGGGGAGACGGGTATCGATCGGAGATGGATACCGCCAACAGACCTCCGTTCCGGACAGGCAAGGGGGCACCTCCGGGGATCTTCCTTCCCGCTGCGCGAGGTTTATCTCCGATCATCCCTGACACTTCCCCGATGGACCGCAACCAGCAGCGCCTGCTCGCGTATGTCATCGTTTTCTTCGTCGTCCTTGCCGCCGGGGTCGCGGGGTTCTCCGCGCTCGAGGACTTTTCACCATTCGATTCCCTGTACCTGACCATCGTGACGATCGCAACCGTGGGATACGGGGATCTCCACCCGGTCACGCCTGCCGGCAGAGCCCTCGCGATCGCAGTCATCATCGGGGGCGTGGGTTGCTTCGTGGGGCTCGTGGCAGACGCCGTCGAGCACATCGCCTCCCGGAAGGAGCGCGAGCGGCGGCGGAAGAAGACCCACCAGCTCGTCGGGATCTTCTTTGCGCAGCTTGGAACAAACCTCCTCTCCACGTTTGCACGGATCGATCCGGCACAAAAAGACCTCTCCCGCCTCCTCTCCGACCCGGAAAATTTCTCGGGAGAGCGGCTCCGCCGTCTCGCCTCCGGGCTCGACAGGAGGCCCTTTGCACTTGACGCCCGGGCGTGCGATCTCGTTCTTCTCCGGGATATGCTCGGGGAGAGGGTGGACATCCTCTCAGAGCTCCTCCAGAACCCGGACCTCGACGAGCACTCGCGGTTCTCCGACCTCCTGCAGGCACTCCTCCACCTCTGGCAGGAACTTCTCTTCCGCGGTGATCTCTGCGGACTCCCGGAGACAGATTATGCTCACCTCTCCGGGGACATCAACCGGGTCTACGGCCTCCTCGTCCTCGAGTGGACGCTGTACATGGGCCACCTTGCGCTCCACTACCCGTACCTCTACTCCCTTGCCCTCCGGACAAACCCCTTCGATGAGAGAGCTTCGGTCATCGTCAGGGGATGAGGCCTCCGCCGGAGAAGACCCGTGCGGGAGGGTGCCGGGTGGGAAGTGACATACACTATGCCTGCCAATAGAAGAGCAGGAAAGTCTCCATGAAGACACTCTCATTTACCGACCTTGACGTGCCTGAACCCATCCTCCGCGCCATCCGGGACCTCGGGTTCGAGGAGCCGACGCCCATCCAGTCGCTTGCGATCCCTGCCATCCGGGACGGGCGGGATGTCGTCGGCCAGGCACACACCGGGACAGGCAAGACGGCGGCGTTCGGGATCCCCCTCCTCGAGATGCTCGACCCGGGTCGCTCCACCGTCCAGGCCCTCGTCCTCTGCCCGACACGCGAGCTCGCCATCCAGGTCTCGGAAGAGCTCCGGAAACTCTCCCGGTACATGCGAGGGATCTCCGTCCTCCCGGTTTACGGCGGACAGCCCATCGAACGGCAGATCTCTGCCCTCAGAAAGGGCGTTCACGTCGTGATCGCAACGCCGGGAAGGCTCCTCGACCACATCAGCAGGCGCACGGTCGACCTCTCCTCCGTCCGGGTAACGGTCCTTGACGAGGCAGACGAGATGCTCGACATGGGATTTGCCGAGGACATCGGAAAGATCTTCTCCCGTCTCCCGGAAAAGAGGCAGAACGTGCTCTTCTCCGCGACGATGTCAGAGGAGATCCTCGCACTCGCACGCAGGTTCCTCAGGGACCCCCGCATGGTCAGGGTGGTCCATGGCCACCTTGCCGTCCCCGTCATCGAGCAGAGGTACTTCGAGGTCCGCGAGTCCGAGAAGGTCGAAGTCCTCTCCCGCCTGCTCGACTATTACAACCCGGATCTCTCCCTCGTCTTCTGCAACACCAAGCGGCGGGTAGAGGAGGTCGTCTCCCAGCTCCAGGCCCGCGGGTACCTTGCGGAAGCCCTCCACGGTGACATGGACCAAAAAGAGCGTGAACGCGTGATGTCCCGGTTCCGGTCGCGGTCAACCGATATCCTGGTCGCAACCGACGTTGCTGCCCGGGGAATCGACGTCGAGGAGATCGGGATCGTCTTCAACTTCGATGTCCCGCAGGACCCCGAGTACTACATCCACAGGATAGGCAGGACGGGCAGGGCAGGGAAATCAGGCAGGGCGTTTACCTTCGTCGCGGGAAAGGAGATGTGGAAACTCCGGGAGATCCAGAAGTATGCAAAGATCCGGATCGCCCGCCACGCCGTGCCGGCAGAGGCTGACCTTGCGGAGCAGAGATTCGTCCACATCGGGCAGAGGATCCGGGACGTGATCGCGGCCGGAGGGCTCGAGCCGTTCATTGCCCGCATTGAGCAGGTGATGGGAGAAGACCACACCTCCCTCGAGGTTGCAGCAGCCCTCCTCAAGCTGCAGTCCGGGGGAGGAGAGAGGCAGGGTCAGCCAAAACCAGGGAAAAAGTGAGACTCGAGGGGAAAATCACGACGGATAATCCGTGCGATCGGGATTTTACACCGGTAATTTTTAAATTCTCCCGGAACCAACCAGTTCCTGAACATTCAACGAAAGGGGTATTGACTCCCCAGTCTCTGCGGGACCATGATCTCTGTCCTCCTCGTGCATGACAATTCAGACATCATCGAGAGCACCCGGGCTTTCCTCGAGCGGCGGGGCGATATCCGGGTCGATGTCGTGCACTCAACGAAACAGGCCCTCGAGAAGGCACGGAGCCGGAAGTACGATATCATCGTCTCGTATTACCGCATCCCCGACATCGACGGGATCGAGTTCCTGGCCGACATGACGGGTATCGAGCTCCAGAGGGAGCTCAAGGCCCACCTCCCTGCCGTTCCCTTCATCCTCTACGTGCGGGAGGGGCGGGACAATCTCATCCTCGGCGACATCAACCTCGGGTCACAGGTCCCCGTCCCGAGGGACCCGTCTCCCCCGCCCGTCACCGAGATGCGGGACATGATCTACCAGGCCATCCTCCGCAAGAAGGCAGAGCGGGACCAGGTTCTCAGGGCTGACCTCCTCTCCTCGATCCTCTCGGTCACCCCCCTCTGGCTCTGCCAGGTCGTCGGCGGGAAGGTGGAATGGGTCAACTCCACGATGGCAAGAGGACTCGGCATGGATCCGGCGGCCCTCAGGGGCAGGGATGTCTCCGTGCTCTTTTCCGGCAGGGAGGAGTCTGACAGGGCGTTCCGCGAGGCTGCCCTCCGGGTCGACGACCAGGGGTGGGGCCATGCCGGTGCCGAGCTGAGGGCAAAGGATGGCACCCCTGTCCCGGTGCACCTGCGGGTCAGGTCCATGGACCCCCAGGACCCCTCGCGGGGGCAGATCCTCGTCGTCGAGGACCAGACCGAGAGAGTGAGACTCGAGACAACCATCAGGGAACACGAGATCCGTTACCGGGAGTTCCTGTCCCATGCAAACAGCCTGATCGTCAAGCTCGACCCGGAAGGGGCCGTCACCTTCTTCAACGCCCATGCACAGGCATTCTTCGGGTACTCGGAGGCCGAGATCGTCGGCAAAAGGCTGCAGGACACCCTCATTCCCGCAGGGACACGGAAAGATGCACCCGATTTTGCGAGGGACACGCGCCTTGTCCACGAGGGGCGCGGCCTCTCCATCACCGAGATGGTGCTCCGGTCCGGCGAACCTGTCTGGGTTGCATGGACGCTCTCTCCCATCCGGGATGCAAACGGGAGACTTGCCGAGGTGGTCTGCATCGGGCACGATATCACCGACCACGCGCACCGCGACCGGCACCGGATCAGCACGGCAGCCTGGCGCGACACGGTGATCTCCGGAACGGACGTGGAAGACCAGGTTTTTGACTCCGTCCTCCACATCTGCATGGAGATCGCGCGGGAAGGGCGCGAGGGAAAGAAACTCGGGACGGCATTTGTCATCGGGGACGCAGATGCCGTGCTGGAGAGGTCACGCCAGCTGATCCTCAACCCGCTCGAGGGCCACCCGCCGGAGGAGCGGATGGTCACAAACCCCGAGATCAAGGAGATGATCAAGGAACTTGCCCAGCTCGACGGCGCATTTGTTGTCCGGGGTGACGGGAGGATCGAGGCTGCGGCGCGGTACATCACGGTCGACACGAGCAGGGCCGGGGTTCCCAAGGGACTGGGGACGCGTCACTCCTCCATTGCGGCAATCACCCTCGAGACTGCGGCAGTCGGAATCGTCCTCTCCCAGAGCGGGGGCAGGATCTCGATATTCCGGAACGGGAGGATCGTCCAGGAGATAAGCTGACCCATTCCCGGGTTCTCTTTCAATACCAGGAGATACCCCCCGTCCTGAACCCGTGTCTCCCGGGAGAGGGGAAAGAATCCTTCACCGGTTCCAATGAAGCCTCAACGCACTCTCCCGCGCCGTGCACCATCCCGGCCGGAGAGCGTTTCTCCCCCGATGTCACCTGTGCCGGGAGTGTCCTACGCCGGAGGCGGGGGAGTATTCTTCTTCCTCCTCCACAGGCCTGCCGGCATGCGGATCTCGAAGCGGGCACCCTTCCCCTTCTCCCCGCACTCGCGGATGGTTCCCCCGCAGATCGAGACGATCTCGCGCGCGAGCCAGAGACTGTAGCCTGCCTGCCGCCCGTGCCCCCTCTCGAAGAGCATCTTTTTCTCTTCCTCCGGGATACCGGGACCGTCGTCTTCCACGGCAATGACAAGATCGTCTCCGTCTTCCCGTGCAGTCACCGTGATCCGGGAGAGTCCCGTCGCGTGGTCAAGAGCGTTTCCGATCAGCGTGGAGAAGACTGTTGCAAGCAGCGGACTCGAGAAGACCTCGAACGGACCGCAGTCGATGGTGATCGCAACATCCCGCGGCAGGCACTGCACATCCTGGGGGGTGACGAGCGAGGAGAGATCGATCCATGCAGGCTCGTGAGTCGCAAGGTCCTGGAACTTCCGCGTGAACTCGATCAGCGACTGGATAACCTTCCCTGCTTTCTCCTCCCGTTCCACGAACTCCCGGATCTGGGGATCCTCGATTAACTCCTCGGAGTACTGGAGAAACCCGATGAGGATGGTGAGCTGGTTGAGGATGTCATGCCGGATTACTGAAAGGAGTTCCCGGAGTTTCCCCCGGGAGATCTCCCGCACGAGGGTCTCGAGGAGGGGATCGGCGTCGCCGGTGACAGGAGCAGTCAGGAGGACTCCCCGGGGTTTTTCGTCCGGGGATGCGGAGAGGGGGACTGCCTCGCAGGGGATCCGGACTTCCCGGCCATCCCTTGCGGCAAGGGACACCATCCTCCGGGAAGGAATCCCGGTCTTCAAGGTCTCCCCGGCAGCATCGAGTGCACCGGAAGGAATTTTTCCTCCCGCCGTGCCGGACAAGAAGACACGGGCAGCTGCCCTGTTTGAAAAAATGACCTGTCCGCCGGCATCCACGATACACGCAGGGAACGGGAGTGCATCGAGTGCCTGCCAGAAGAGGTCGTCTCTCTCCGGCACCGCTACCGTTGTTCCGGGGTTACTTCCCTTCTCCCTGTCATCCATGGGTGTTAATTGCATTTTGCGAACAAGAAGATACCGGCAGGTCCCCGTCCCGGTTCCCTCATCTCTCCCGCCGGAGCCAGTCGGAAGGGGAGAGGACGTGCATCCCGGATGGGGCCTGCACTGCATTTCCAACGAGGAAATCCATGAATTCCTTTGCCTTCGCAAAGGAGTCAACGACTGACAGGCCCTGTGCGAGAAATGCACAGAGTGCGGCTGAGAAACAGCACCCTGCACCGTGGATCGCAGAGGGATACCGGGGCGTGGAGATGCACCACTCCCCTGATCCGCTCATGAGGATGTCGGTTGCATGCTCGCCGGGGAGGTGCCCGCCCTTGAGAACGACGTATTCCGGCCCGAGGTCCAGTATCTTTCTGCCGGCACGCAGGGCATCGGCCCGCTGCCTGATGGGTGAGATGCCCGAGAGCACCTCTGCCTCGTCCGTGTTGGGAGTCACCACCGTCGCCCGCGGGAGAAGCTCCGAGACGAGGGTCTTTCGGGCGCTCGAAGGAAGAAGGGTATCCCTGCTCGTCGAGATCATGACAGGGTCAAGGACGAGGGGGACGTCCCCCGGGATCTTTCGTGCAAGGACACGGATGGTCCCGCTGTCGCCGAGCATACCTGTCTTTATCGCACGGATATCGAACTCGTCAAGGAGCGTCTCCAGCTGGAGAGAGACCATGGCTGGCGGGATGACGTGGATTGCGGTCACGCTCCTTGTGTTCTGGGCGGTGATTGCAGTCACGACAGAGAGCCCAAAAACACCCAGTGCGGCAAAGACGCCAAGGTCTGCCTGGATACCCGCTCCGCCTCCCGGGTCTGACCCGGCAACCGTGCAGGCACAGGGGGGAATTGGTCGTCCCATGCGATGGAAATGGGAACTCTTCCGGCAATATACCTTTTCCCGGGAGTTTCAAACCCCCGAGGTCTTCCCCCCCCTCGTGACGATACATACCGCGATACAGTGCATTTATCGAATGCCGCGAGAACACTTCTGGATCGGGAGCAGAACAGTTCCCCACGGATCATGGCAGACGCAGGAGCGCCGGGCAGGAACGGTGACCGGGGGGCAGTATCCCCTCAGGTCCCTGCCGGGGAGGAGACCCGGGAAAAGAGCGTGCCAGAACTGACACGCGAAGCGATCAATGCCTCGCGGAAGGGGAGGCACGAAGAGGCCCTCGCTCTCCTTGCGAGGGCACTGGAGGCTGACCCGAGGTTCGTTCCCGCGTGGGTCGCCTCAGGGTTTGCCCTCGGGAAACTGGGCAGGTTCCGTGAGGAGATCAAGGCCTGCGACCAGGCCCTTGCGCTCGACCCGGAAAACGTCGAGGCGTGGCTCAACAGGGGTTTTGCCCTGGGAAAACTCCTGCGGTTCTCCGAGAAACTCCTCTGTTGCGAGAAGGCCATCGAGCTTGACCCTTCCAGTGCCCGGGCATGGAACGAGAGGGGCCACGCGCTCGGGGAGCTCGGCCGGTTCGAGGAGGAACTGACCTGCACGGCCATTGCAACGTCGCTTCGCCCCCGGTACGTGGGCGCGTGGGTGAACCGCGGGTATGCCCTCCTCAAGCTGAAACGGAGGGAGGAGGCCCTCTCCTGCCTCTCGAAGGCACTTGCCTTTTACCCCGGTTTCTCGGCTGCATGGGTACTCCGGGGAATCGCATGCTGCGAGCTCGGGAAATTTAGGGAAGCCCTCTCCTGCTTTGCACGTGCCGAAGAATCCCGCCCGCTGACCGGCTCCCGGAACCTCTACTGGAAGGGACTTGCCCTCTCCCGGGCAGGGATGCGCAGGGAGGCCATCCGCATCCTCGAGAGCGTCGTCCGCGGTACCCCGCGTCACGTGGATGCCTGGATCGAGCTCTCCAACTGTTACTTCCTCTCGGGCGAGATCGAGGAGTCCGTCCGCTGTTTCATGGTCGCGTACGACCTCGACAGGGAGTCCATCCGGGACTGCCTCTCGCGTGCGGTCAGACTCCTCCGCGAGGGGAAGAAGGAGGAGGGACTCCGTTCCCTCTCCGAGGTCTTTGGCATCCTTGTCCGGTAGAGGCCAAAGGAAAATAAAAATGACCCGGGACAGCCCCCGGCAAACCGGGTCATCCACCCCCGGATTCCTCCGGAAATCATTCCTGTGCCTTGAGAAAAACCCTGAACGCATGGTTTAAGTGATGGAGGTACAAATAGGAAAGGCAGTTGCCCTGGAGAGGGACTCAGGGAGCCCGGGTTTTCCCGGGAATACTCCCTTTCATCCCCTCAAGGCGTGCGGTGATTAGACATGGTACCGTTATGCGGGCCAATCTCACTACAGCACGAATGTACTGCGAGAAACCTGTTCTCTCCCCCCAGCGGACCAGAGACATACCACTGATATCATGACATACAGGACCCATGCTGCCCATACAACCTGTCCGGGATGCCAGGAAGAGGTCTACCTCGATGAGCTCGTCAAGGGGCGCTGCCCCCTCTGCGGCTGCACCCTCGAGGATCTCGAGGGACTCGAGAATGACGTCGAGGACCTGGTGGACAGGGCGGACTTCTCCTGGCTCGTCTTCAACTACTTCCTCTTCAAGACGTTCACCGACATGGGTGCAAGTCCGCTCAAGGTGATGCAGCTTGTCTCCCTGTACGAGAACGCGTGCCTCCGGGAGGAAGGTTCACAGACCGATACCCGCTTCGAGCTCGACCTGCCTGTGGGACGGTTCGACTCCATCATCCCGCGACGCTGCGACAGGTGCGGGAGGATATTCGTCGGAGGCGGGAGGAAGATCATCACCGGTGACCTCTCGGTCCCCGGTTACCGGATCGTGCACCGGTGCAGATCGTGCCGGTGATACCGGAGACGGGTTCTTCCAGCGTAACCACGATCACTGAGTGTCGCAAAGGTGCCTGCCGGCAAAAGAGGTGCCCGGGATCCCCTGTGAACCCGGTATCCCTTATCCGGACTTTCTTGAAAAAGATACCTTTTTAAAAAATATTTCAGTACGACCGGCCGACGAGTGCCGTGCTCCCCGGGCGGCCGCACACGATGCAGGGGCCCAAGACAGGTTCGCAGAACTCCGACCGGACCTCTGTCCCGAGGACGCTTGCGCGGGTCATCTCCTCGAGGGCATCTGCACACTCCCGGTTCCCGCACCAGGAGACGAGTGTCACTCCCGATGAGACGGCCTCCGTGACCTCCCCGGGGGTTTTCGATACACGGATCTTTTTCCGGATGTTCTCCGACGCCCTCTCCTTCAGCTCGTGTGCATGGGATTCGAGCAGGTTCTTTAGGCCTTCCACGAGGGAGTCTGCCGGGATCGGCACCTTCCTTCCCAGGCGCGTGACCGCCGTGACCTGCCGGGAGTCAAGGTCCCGCGGCCCTATCTCGAGCCTGACGGGCACCCCCCTCATCTCCCAGTAGTAGTACTTAGCGCCGGGACGGAGATCGCGGGTATCGACCCTGGCGCGGAACCCTGCCGAGGCAAGGAGATCTCTCGCCCTTTCTGCAGCAGCAATCACCTCCTCCTTCCGTTTCCCGGTGATGATGGGTACGATCACGACCTGTACGGGTGCTGCGACCGGCGGAAGGACGAGCCCCCTGTCGTCGCCGTGCAGGGAGACAAGTGCCGCGATGCACCGCTCGGAGATGCCATAGCACGTCTGGAACGCGAACCTCTGTTCCCCGGAAGGATCCTCGAAACGGATCTGGAAGGTACGGGAGAAGTGATCCCCCAGGTGGTGGACTGTCCCGACCTGGAGCGTCCTCCCGTCCGGCATCACCGTGTCGACGGCGATGGTGTAGTCTGCACCCGGGAACTTGTCCCAGTCGGGCCGGCGGGAGATGATCACGGGGATACCGAGGGTCTCGTAGAACTCCCTGTAGAGGGCGACTGCTGCCTCCACCTGAAAACGGGCATCCTCCCAGCTGCCGTGGACGGTGTGGGCCTCCTGGAACGACGTGATCTCGCGGAGGCGGATGAGCGGCCGGGTGTGTTTCGTCTCGTACCGGAACGTGTTCACTATCTGGTACACCTTCAGGGGGAGATCGGCATGCGAGCGTATCCAGAGCGCATACATGGGATAGATCGCGCACTCGCTCGTCGGCCGCAGGGCAAGCCGGACATCGAGGGGGCTTGTGCCACCGTGTGTCACCCAGTAAACCTCCTCCTCGAAGCCCTTGATATGTTGAGCCTCCCTTGCAAGTTCCGTCTCGGGGATGAGGAGAGGGAAGAGGGCCTCCTCGTGATCGCGGTCAAGCAGGCTCCTCATCAGGGAGTAGACATTCTTCCTCAAGGCAAAACCGAACGGGTACCACACGTACAGTCCTTTCACCGGGTAGCGGACGTCCATCAATTCCGCGCGCCACAGGAGCTCGTTGTACCACGCGGAGAAATCTTCCTTGGGGGGCAGGGTGCCCTCTTCTGCCTCTGCCAAAAAATGCACCTCAAATGAGGAGATATAGGATTTGTGGCGTAATAAATGCCTCCACGAGCGCGGCGACCGCGACGAGCGGAACGACCCGGGCAAAAAACGTCCTGCCGAGCGCTGCTGCCTCTGCTGCTGCATCGCCCCCTGACATCCACTCGTTCCAGAGAGCGCGGGCAAGCAGGAACCCCAGTGCCGCGGAGAGGATGAATGCCGGGATCTCGAAGATGCCGTGGGGGATGATTGCAGCTGCCACGAACACGGCGCTGTGCTGCTGCCGCACGAGTTCGAGAACGGATCCTATCACAAACCCGTTCACGGTGATGATGAAAACGGTCAGGACGCCGAGGGATGCCCCGCCGAGGAACATCATGAGGCATGCCTGGAGGTTGTTGAAGAAGAGTTTCCCGGCAAGGAGGAGCCCTCCATGCTCTTCCACGTCACCGAGGATCGTATCCCGGAGGAGGGAGATGATCTTCTCGCCGGTGGAGGGCTCTTCCATCGTCGTCAGGATACCCATCCCGATCGAGACAGCAAGGATGACAACTGCTGCAAGAGCCATGCGCCGGAGATCAGACATAGAGCACCATCCGCACCATGTCCCTGATTCCCGGTGCAAGGCCGACCGTGATCATGGCAAGAAGGATGAGGTGCCAGAGTTCTCCGGGGCCCTCGGCCCGGAATCTCTGGAGGAGGTAGATACCGGGGAAGAGAACGGCGAGCTTGAGGGCAAACATCGAGAATGCAGTCCCTGTCCACTCGATGAGGTGGGAGCCGACGACGTGCACCTCGACGTAATGGAGGGGATGGATGTCGATTCCGTAACTCGTGGCGCTCGCATCGAGGAGCTGCCCGAAGAGGAGGGCGATATACAGCGGATCCCTCACGTACTCCCACGAGAGGACGTAGCGCATCACGAGGTAAACAGTGCCGGTCGTGGTCACGGCAAGTGCAAGGATGAGAAAGAGGACATCCAGTGCGATGATTCCGTTCCCGGTTCCAAAGGAGACGAGCACGAGGGCTGTCGCAAGCGCACCGGCTAAACCTGCACCCGCGTAGGGGACGTGGTAATCCCTGGCATACCCCCGTGCCTGCAGGCCAGCAGAGACAAAGAGGGCACCTGCCGTGTAGAGGAACATGACAAAGAAGATGAGCGGGGTGATCAGGAGATAGTTCCACCCCTGCGGGACGATTCCCGTATCCTCGACCACCCGGAGCAGTCCCCCCATCACCACGTAGGGGAGGGTGACGAGCACGAAGTCCCTGTCGATGCGGATCGCGGGGGACCGCGAGAGCCAGCGATAAATGATATATAGGGAGAGGATCAGTACCAGAGCATAGGTCGTTGTGTCCACCACGTTGTAGGGCTGCCCGTAACGGATCGGATCGATGTAATATTTCTCTATGAAGTCCCCAATCACTTCCGGATACATATGAGCGCAGACCCCATAAAATTACTCAAAACGAAGGGTTTTGACAAATCACGGTGGATGCAGCTCCCCCGGGACGTTGTCATCGGACACGACGTCCTCTCCCAGATCCCCGCGGTCTGCGCCGATCTCTGCCTCGAGGAGAGAGCAATGGTCTTTTTCGGGGAGAACACCCGGAAGTTTGCCGGCGAGAGGGTCGTCTCCCTCCTGGAAGAGAGGTACCCTGTCTCCACGTTCACCGTCCGGAAGATGGGCATGGAGACGATCGCAGAGGCCGAGGAGGCTGCCCGGGGTGCCGGTTTCCTCGTGGGCGTCGGGGGTGGCAGGGTCATCGACTGTGCAAAGATCGTCTCGTACAACCTTGACCGCCCCTTCCTCTCCGTCCCGACAGCAGCCTCCCACGACGGTATCGCATCGGCAAGGGCGTCAGTGCCGGTCGGGGACGGAAACGCGTCCCTCGAGGCCCATCCCCCGATGGGGATCGTCGCCGACACTGCGCTTATCGCTGAAGCGCCGCACAGGCTCCTTGCCGCAGGCTGCGCAGACGTCATCTCCAACTCGACGGCCGTGCTCGACTGGGAGCTTGCGCACCGGCTCAGGCACGAGGTGATCAGCGAGTACGCAATCGCCCTCTCCCGGATGACCGCAGAGCTCCTGATGAAGAATGCACACAGCATCAAGCCGCACAGCGAGGAGTCGGCGTGGATGGTCACAAAGGCACTCGTCTCCTCGGGTGTCGCGATGAGCATTGCCGGGTCTTCCCGGCCCGCCTCGGGAGGGGAACACAAGTTCGGGCATGCCCTCGAGAGACTTGCCGGGGGGAAGGTTCTGCACGGGGAGGCGTGCGGGATCGGGACGATCATGGTGATGTACCTGCACGGCGGTGACTGGCGGAGGATCCGGGCAGCGCTCCGCACCATCGGTGCGCCCACCACTCCGCGGGAACTCGGTATCGATGATGATGTCGCCGTCGAAGCACTCCTCGTGGCACCGACCATCCGGCCGGAGAGGTTCACGATCCTCGACACGGGCCTGTCGCGGGAATCGGCCACGAAACTGGTGAAGATGCTCTATGAAGAGTGAAAAGACAGCAGAACCAAAACCGAGGGTCACGCTCATCGGGTGCGAGATTGCACGGGTGGATCTCGAGTTCATCTACGAGGGGCCTCTCCCCGAGTGCGAGGGGTGTTCTGTCAGGAAAGCCTGTCACAACCTCCACCCGGGTAGGAAGTACCGCATCGTGGGTGTCCGAAAGACCCGCCACCCCTGCAGCGTCCACCACAACGAGGCCTGTGCCGTCGAGGTCGTGGAGTCTCCCGTCCGTGCCCTCATCGGTGCCGACATGGCGATCAGGAACACCCGGATCGTCTTTGACGGTTCCTGCACGCGGAAGGGCTGCGAGAACTTCTGCCTCTGCAATCCCGATGGGGCCATTCCGGGCGAGAGATACGTGGTCGCCGATATCATCGGGAATGCACCGGCTCCCTGCGAGAAGGGCCGCATCCTCCAGCTCGTGGACCTCCGGGGAGTCTGATCTTCCCCTCATTCCTTCCGAGCCGACCAGAGAGCACGGGCAGCGGCAAGCACTCTCTCCCGTGCCGAAAGGGACGAGATCCACCCTGCAGGAATCCCAAAAACGCCGTAGCGTGCCCCGGCAAGGGCCCCCGCGATGGCGGCCACCGTGTCCGTGTCGCCCCCGAGACCGATCGCTGCGCTGATGCAGTCAGAGTAATTTTCCGTGCGCATGAAGACGGTGAGGGCAGCATGGGTCGCCTCCATGGCATCGAGTCCGGCAACAGGGGTATACCGGCCGAAGGAGCCGAGAACGCGATGCACGTCCCTGTTTTGGCACCGTGCACATGCCCGGGCATGGGCTTTCTCCGGCGGGATACCCCTGCACATGTCGCTTACCATCCGGTTCACGAACGCCGAGCATGCACCCGGCACAGGGTCTGCGTGGGTCAGGGCAGAACACGCATACGATACCGCCTCCACATCCGGGCCGGCATAGAAGACCCCGATCGGTGCACCCCGCATCACGCTCCCGTTGCTCCTGCTCCATCCACGGGCAGCATGGACACGGGCAGCGGCTTCGTGGATGCTGATGCCCTCCCTGACGAGCTCGAAGACCGCTGCAGACGTCGGGCCATAGAACTCCCGGTGCCGGATGTACTCCCGGGCGAGGCGGGCCATGAGATCCGCCGGGTCAAACCCGTGGCATGCAGCAAGGGACTCTGCAACGGCGAGTGCCTGGAACGTGTCATCCGTGCATTCACCCGCCCTCCGCGGGTTCCTTCCCCCGGCATAGAACGAGCGGATCGGCACTCCCGGCGGGGGCCTGCCCTCAAAGGGCGCACCCATTGCGTCCCCGATTGCAAGCCCTGCAAGCACGCCTGCAGCACGCGAAGAGCCCGATATAAATGTCACCAATAAACTATATCTGGTCAGGAAAAAAGTAGTGATTTGAAGAAGGTGATAGTGTGCAAAAAGAAGAGCTCCTCCATCTCCACATGCTGATGATACACATCAAAAAATACTACGAAACCATCACCAACGAAGAAATTCCGACAAAACGCTACAATTCCCTTGAGATCTCTCCTGTGCATATCCACAAGAACAAGAAGTGCCACAAGGATGCTATTTTGGCCCTCGGTGAAGAGATCGTCACCCACCTCCGGAACAGCCAGATGCTGAGGGTTGGGTATTCTTCGAAGGCAGCATCTGAACAGGTCGCTGCGGAACACTAAAAATTTCCCCTTATGCAAGAGCCCGATATCTCCCGCGAGATACTCGAGGCCCTCCTCTCCCGCCAATCTGTCACTCCGGGGGACGTCACCCGGATCAAGGTCGAGGTCTGCCGGAAGTACGGTGCACCGGCAGTCCCCCGGAACAGTGCTCTCCTTTCAGCTGCAACACCGGAAGAGAGGGCCATCCTCCGCAGGCTCCTCCTCGTGAAGCCGACGAGGACGCTCTCGGGTGTCGCACCGGTTGCGGTGATGACCTCTCCGTTCCCCTGCCCCCACGGAAAGTGCCTGCCCTGCCCCGGCGGTCCCGATCACCCGTACCGGTCACCCCAGAGTTACACGGGGGAGGAGCCGGCTGCCCTCCGGGCACGCGAGCACGGGTACGACCCCTGGGCGCAGGTGCGGGCGCGCCTCGAGCAGTTCGAACTCCTCGGCCACCATGTCGACAAGGTGGAACTCATCGTGATGGGCGGGACGATGACGTCGCGGCCCCCGGACTACCAGGAGTGGTTCGTCCGCGAGTGCGTCCGGGCCATGAACGAGTACAGGGGGGCACCCTCCGTTCATCCGGCGGACACGGCACGGGTCTTCCGGGAGAACGAACTCTCCTCCGTCCGGTGTGTTGCCCTCACCTTCGAGACCCGCCCCGACTGGTCCAGGAGGGAGCATATCGACCGGATGCTCGATCTCGGGGTGACCAAGGTGGAACTGGGAGTCCAGCACCTCGACGATGCAATCCTCTCCTTCAACCGGCGTGGCTGCACTGTCGCCGATACGGTTGAAGCGACGTCCAGCCTGAGGAACGCGGGGATCAAGGTCGGGTACCACATCATGCCCAACCTCCCGGGAAGCGATATCGGGCATGACCGCTGGATGTTCCGCGAGCTCTTCGAGAACCCGTCGTTCCGCCCGGATTTCCTGAAGATATACCCGACGCTCGTCACACCCGGCTCCGGGATAGAGGAACTCTGGAGGAAGGGGGAGTATACACCCTACCCCGAGGAGACTCTCATCGACCTCATTGCCCATGCGAAATCTCTCCTGCCCCGCTACGTCCGGCTGCAGCGCATCCAGCGGGACATTCCCGCACGACTGATCGTCGCAGGATCCCGCCACAGCAACTTCCGCCAGCTCTGCCAGCAGCGGCTCGCGGAGATGGGAGGATCCTGCCGGTGCATCAGGTGCCGCGAGGCCGGCCGATCGAAGGGGGGTGGCACGGAGGAACTCTCGATACTCTCCTATGATGCTTCCGGGGGGCGCGAACACTTCATCTCTGTCGAATCCGGAGACTCGCTGATCGGGTTTGCCCGGCTCCGGACCGGCGGGGAGAGGTGGCGGCAGGAGACAGAGGGCATGGCTCTCCTCAGGGAACTCCATGTCTACGGCAGCGTCGTTCCACTCGGCAGTTCGCCGTCCGCAGAACAGAGGCAGCACCGCAGGTTCGGAAAGATGCTCCTCTCTGCTGCCGAGGAGACGGCATCAGCAGAAGGTTATTCCGGGATCGTTGTCATGAGCGGGATAGGGGTCCGTCCCTACTACCGGCGTCACGGCTATGAGCGGAGGGGCCCATACATGCACAGGAAACTTGCATGAAGGCTGCCACCTTTGAGTTCCTGCGCCAGCGATTCTCTTCCTATTACGAGAAAGCCCTCCTCCTCTCGCCACCATCGGTTCCCCAGCGGGAGTGGGCATTCGTCTTCTTCGACCCGGCCTCTCCCGATACCCACATGCGCAGGCACCTCGGGTTCCAGACCCGCGAGGAAGTCTTCTCCTATATACGGAGCATGGTCCCTTCCCATGCCTACTACTCGACAGCCTACTACAGCAGGCCGGGTGCACCGACGATGCAGGAGAAGGGCTGGCTTGGTGCCGATCTCATCTTCGACCTCGACGCCGACCACCTCATGTGCGGCCCCTACGACAGGATGCTCGACCGCGTCCGGGCCGAGACAGAAAAACTCCTCGCGATGCTCACCGGGGAACTCGGCTTCTCCGAGAAGGACATGGAAGTCGTCTTCTCGGGGGGCCGCGGCTACCACGTGCATGTCAGGGACCCGGCGGTCCGGGACTTTGGCAGCAGCGAGAGGAGGGAGATCATTGACTATGTCTGCGGCATCGGCCTGGACCCGGGACGGGTCCTCTCCCACCGCACACATTCACCCCGCGGATGGCATCACCGCTATATAGATGCACTCGCGGAGTACCTGCTATGGCTGGAGAGCCTCGAGGAGAAGGAGAAGATCGCCACGCTGACAGCCCTCGAGGGGGTGGGAAAGACGACCGCTGAGGGGTTCATCCGACGGATCCCGGACATCCTCTCGATTCTGGAGAGGGATCCTGCCCGGATCTCGCTCCGGGATCCGGTCATCTCCCGGGTGCTCCGGGGGCTGCCGGCAGACCGGGAGGGGCGATTTACTGCGCTCCTCCGCGAAAGGGCAGCTCTTGCTGACGAACCGGTGACAACCGACACGAAGAGACTGATCCGCATGCCCTCGTCACTCCATGGCGGGAGCGGGTTCCGGGTGACACCGCTTGCACCCCGGGAACTCCCCGGCTTCGACCCGCTCGTGGATGCAGTCGTCTTTTCTGACCGCGAGGTCCCGGTGGAGCTGAACTTTCCTGTCACGATGCCCATCCTCGGGTCTGTCTTCCGGCTGGAGAAGGGGTTTGCACGCGTCCCCGAGGCCCTCGCCATCTTCCTCTGCTGCCGGGGTGCGGCAGAAATTGCAGGGGGGACGCGGACATGAACCTCGACGAGCTCAGGATCATCCTCCTCTCCGAGCGGGAATCCGGGCGGCTCGTCCAGATACCCCAGGACCTCTTTTCCTCCGCAAAAAAGAACCTCGACGAGCTGTATACCGAACTCCATGACCACAGCGATCCCTTCTCTGACGAGGCCCAGGTTCTCATCCAGCGCATCACGGCGATCCGCGAGACCCTCCTTGACATATTCCACATCCGGGCAGAGAAGATCCTCTCGCTCGCACGGACCCGGGAAGACGGCCACCACATCGACCGCGATGAATTCAAAAGGCTCCTCCCCGAAGAGAAGGAGATGTGCGATCTCGTCGTGCAGGCACTCGGGCAGGCCCGGTGCCGGCTCGTGGAGGGAATTACTCCGCCAACCCACGCACCGCCCTCTTCCGGCGAAAAGGCACCATGCGCCCCGGTCACAGGATCCAACGGGGTTCCTCCTGCTTCTCACTTTGTCGTCAGCCGAGTCCTGCAGGACGTGGAACCCTTCCTCGGCGTGGACGGAAGGATTTACGACCTCCGCCGGGAGGATATCGTCACACTGCCCGGGAGAAACGCCGATGTCCTGTGTGAACGCAACATAGTCTTAAATATCAATCCGGGTAAATAATACTGGTATTCGATATCCGGAATACGAGGCCGATTCCATGAAAATGCCACAAAAATTCAGGACTTACTGTCCTTTCTGTCGTGTCCACCAGGCACACGAGGTCGAGAAGGTCAAGAAGAGCAAGACCTCGGGTCTGCACTGGATCGACCGGCAGAAGGCACGGAGGAGCACTGTCGGGAACATGGGAAAGTTCTCCAAGGTTCCCGGCGGTGACAAGCCGACGAAGAGAATAAACGTCCGGTACCGGTGCAGTGTCTGCGGCAAAGCGCACCTGCGAGCCGGGTTCCGGGCAGGCAAGTTCGAGCTGAAGGAGTAAACAGCATGGTCCAGCAGATTCGCGAGAATCGCAGCAGGTTCTTCAGGGTGAAGTGCCCGGACTGCGAGAACGAGCAGGTCATCTTCGAGAAGGCGAGTACCCGGGTGGACTGCATCGTCTGTGGCAGGGTCCTTGCCCTGCCTGCCGGTGGAAAGGCAAAACTCCAGGCAGAGATCCTGGCAACGCTCGAGTGATGTGTCCCCAATGAGCGAGAGAGACTGGCCGGAGAACGGGGAACTGGTCGTCTGCACGGTCAAGGAGGTCAGGGACTTTGCAGCGTTCGTCAGCCTCGACGAGTACCCCGGGCGGATCGGCCTCATTCCCATCTCGGAGGTGGCCACCGGCTGGATCAAGTACATCAGGGACCACATCCGCGAGGGGCAGAAGGTCGTCTGCAAGGTTCTCCACATCGACCCGTCACGCGGCCACATCGACCTCTCGCTCAAGGACGTCAACGAGCACCAGCGGCGCGAGAAGATACGGGAATGGAAGAACGCGTCGAAGGCGCGGAAATGGATCGGCTTTGCCGCGACAGCATCCGGCGTGAAGGCAGAAGAGATCGAGGCGGCCATATATTCCCGTTACGGTGACCTGTATTCATTTTTTGAAGATATCGCGACCGGCGAGGACGTAGGAAGTTCTCTCTCCCTCCCCCCCGCTGCAATCGCTGCGCTCGAACAGGTTGCACGGGAGAATGTCAAGGTACCGCGGGTGACAGTGAACGGGACTCTCGTCCTCTCCTCGAGCAAGCCTGATGGCGTCAACATTATCCGGAGGGCACTCCGGTCTGCCGAAACCAAAATCCCGGGAGTGGACATCGAGATCTCCTACCTTGGTGCACCCAACTACCGGATCAAGGTGACCGCGGGCAACTACAAGGCAGCCGAAAAGGCCATCGAAAAAGCGGCCTCGTCAGCCATCGGGGTTATAGAACGGGCCGGTGGCGAAGGCAAATTCGTCAGAAAACCAAAGTCCGGGAAGGTCGCATGAGCGGCCGGCTGAGGCGCTGTCCAGAGGACCGGACGTATACGCTAAAAAGCCTCTGTCCCGTGTGCGGGCGACCCACCGTGCCCGCGCACCCTGCCCGGTTCTCCCCTTCGGATCAGATGGGCCGGTTCAGGAGGATCGCACGAGGATGGACGACATAACCATTC
The DNA here is from genome assembly GCA_964431125.1 of uncultured Methanolinea sp. GTDB lineage: Archaea > Halobacteriota > Methanomicrobia > Methanomicrobiales > Methanospirillaceae > Methanolinea_A. The sequence goes on from CAYSII010000017.1 coordinate 22,393, forward strand.
GTTTTTCCGATCAGGAATCATCCGCAATTCGTGCACCGGTCCTCATCGAGGGTCTTCCCGGGATCGGGCACGTGGGAAAACTCGTTGCGGAACACATGATCCATGAGCTCTCGGCCCGGAAAGTGGCAGAGATCGAGTCCATCTACTTCCCCCCACAGGTCATCATCAGGGAAGACGGGACCATTCGGCTGGCCAACAACGAGATCTATTATTCCGATAGAGCGGGAACGGGGCTCCTCTTCCTCGTCGGGGACTTCCAGAGCACCTCTGCCGAGGGGCATTACCTTCTCGCCGATGCCTGCGTCTCCCTCGCACGGGAGATGGGCGTAAAGAGGATCTACACGCTCGGGGGATACGGTATCGGACACCTCGTGGACGTCCCCCGCGTGCTCGGTGCAGTCAACCGGATCGAGCTCCGCGGGGAAGTCGAGGCGGCCGGTGCAGTCATCAGGCCCGACGAGCCCGGAGGAGGGATCATCGGGGCAGCCGGTCTCCTGCTTGGCCTCGGCACCGCTTGCGGGATGGAGGGCATCTGCCTGATGGGCGAGACAAGCGGGTACCTCGTGGACCCCAAGAGCGCAGCACGGGTGTTGAGCGTGCTCTGCACGCTCCTCGGGATCGAGGTCGATGCCACGACCCTCGAGGAGAGGGGGCGTGAGATGGAGCGCATGATAGAGAGACTCGTCGATACAGAGCGCACCATGCGCGACGACGAACTCCGCTACATCGTCTGACCGGGGCATGGATCTCTCCTGCGACCTTCACATTCATTCCTGCTTCTCGATTGCCACGTCCCGGAGGATGACACCTGCTGCAATCCTTGCATCATGCAGGACGAAGGGTCTCGATGTGATCGGGAGCGGTGATGCATTCCACGCCGGATGGCGCGCGATGTGGGGGGAGGCCCTCCCGTGCTGTGATGGTTCCGCAACATGTGTCGTTCCCTCTGCGGAAGTCGAGGACAGGAACCGCGTCCACCACCTCGTCGTCATGGATGACTTCACCTCTTTTGAGGATCTGGCAGGAGACCTCGCACCCTGCGCGCCAGCACTGGAGTGCACGGGCCGCCCGCGCATCCCGCTCTCCGGCGGGGAGATCGCCCGTGCGGTCCACCGGAGGGGGGGACTGATAGGCCCTGCCCATGCATTCACGCCCTGGACCTCGCTCTATGCATCCCACGACAGCATCGGTGACTGTTACGGGAACGAGACCCCGGACTTCCTGGAACTCGGCCTCTCTGCCGACAGCTCCTACGGCGCCGCGATCCCCCACCTCTCGGGTATCCCCTTCATCTCGAGTTCCGATGCCCACGGTCCGGAGACATGGCGGCTGGGACGGGAGTTCGTCGTCCTCTCGGCACGGGAAAGAACCCCTGCCGGGGTTCTCGATGCAATCGGGCGGGGTGCAGTTGTCCGGAACGTCGGGTTATTCCCCGAGGAGGGAAAGTACAACCGGACGGCCTGCTGCCGGTGTTACCGGCAGTACGAAAACAGGGAAGCAATCGCACTCTCATGGCGGTGCCCGTCCTGCGGGGGCCGGATAAAGAAAGGAGTCCGTGACCGGGCACTCGAGCTCTCGGCGGGAAAACCCGAACCCCGGCCCCCCTATGTACACATGATCCCCCTCGCCGAGATTCTGGCACGGGTCCTCTCCGTTGCGTCGCCCCGCACCCGGTCCGTCTCCACCCTCTATGACCGGTTCATCTCTGCATTCGGTAACGAAATTGCCGTTCTTACAGCAGTCCCGGTCTCTTCGCTTGCCCGTATACACCCGGAGACTGCAGCTGCTGTTGATGCCCTCCGGTCCGGCAGGGTCCACCTCTCCCCGGGTGGCGGGGGCAGATATGGATCGTTTTCCTTCTCCTGACCGGAAAGATCACCATCCTGGCCGGTAAATCTCCAAAAATCCCCAATCATGCAAAGATTTTAGGGACCGGGACTCCAATATTTCCGGGATGTTGCACGTTCTCCGAGAAGTGTGCGGGTATTGCGGGTGCTGCGTCTCGGTCTGCCCCCAGGGCGCGCTCGAGCTGATTGACGCCTATCTCGAGGTCAGTGAGAGCTGCACGGGATGCGGCATCTGTGCAAAGGTGTGCCCCCTCGGGGCCCTGGAGGTGAGGGATGAAACCCCGGTATGACATCCTCGTGATCGGGGGGGGACCGGGCGGGGCTGTTGCGGCAGAGACTGCTGCACGGGCAGGCCTCTCCGTCTGCCTGGTGGAAAAACGCCCGGCCATCGGGGCCCCTGTCAGGTGCGCTGAAGGGATCGGCAGGGAAGCGCTCGCCGAGTTCATTGACCCTGATCCCTGTTTCATCTCGGCAGAACTGAGCGGTGCAGAGATCGTTGCACCGGACGGGTCCACGCTCAGGCTCAGTTCCGAGAGGGCGGGCAACAAGGTCGGCTACATCCTCGACCGCAAGGTATTCGACCGCGAGCTCGTCTGGAGGGCAGCAGAATCGGGTGCGGATGTTGCCGTCAAGACACGGGCATCTGCGCCCATCATCGAGGACGGTGCCGTGAAGGGAGCCGTCCTCCAGCACTGCGGCCAGACCCGGCAGATCAGGGCAGACATCGTGATCGCTGCAGACGGTGTCGAGTCGAAGTTCTCCCGCTGGTGCGGTATCGATACGACCGTTCCTGTCCGGGAGATCATGACCTCTGCCCAGTACCTGATGACGGACATCGATATCGACCCCGGTGTCACCGTCTTTTACGTCGGGAACACCGTCGCCCCCCAGGGATACCTCTGGATCTTCCCGAAAGGGGACCGATCCGCAAACGTGGGGATAGGGATCAGCGGTGCAAAGAGCGGTCCCGGGCACCGGGCACGCGATTATCTCGACCGGTTCGTCGCCTCGAAGTTCCCCTCAGGAAAGACCATCGAGCACATCGTGGGCGGTGTCTCGGTGTGCCAGCCTCTTGCCTGCACGGTTGCCGACGGCCTCATGATCGTTGGTGACGCGGCACGGGTCGTCGACCCCCTGACCGGGGGCGGGATATATAACGCCATGTTCACGGGAAAACTTGCAGCTGAGACTGCAGTCCAGGCTGTCTCGAAGGGAACATGCACAAAAGACGTTCTCATGGCCTATGACAGGGGCTGGCGCGAGTCCCCGATGGGAAAGACCATTGCACGGAACTGGCACCTCAAGGAGTACTTCGTCAGGATGTCGGACGAGAAGCTGAATGCTCTCATCAGCTCCGCATCGACGATGAACCTCGAGGAGTTCTCGACCCTGAACCTGATCAGGGAACTGATAAAGAGGAACCCGCGTCTCCTCGGGGACCTTGCAAAGCTCTCGTTCTCACTTTGGTGAGCTCTTGAGCTGCTTGTTCAGGATGGCAAGACACTCCTCTTCTGCCTCCTTTTTCGTAAAGACCGTGATGGTATCGCCGGGCCGGATCTTCACCGTCCCGCTCGGGATGATCAGCTCGCCGCCTGCCCTCCGGATCGCGATAAACACGAAATCCTTCACCTTCAGTTCCCTGATCTCGTGGTCCACGATCGGTGCACCCTTCTCTGCAACGATCTCGAAGATCGTCCCGCCCGGGATAGAGGCAAGCTGCTGCATCTGCGGGTTCTCCGCCCAGTAGTACAGCCTCTGGGCGACGAGCTCATCGGGGTTCTCGGATATCTTGACACCCACCTCGGCAAAGAGGTCCGAGTGCTCCTTCTGGTTCACAATGGAGACGACATTGGGGACCTTGAACCGCTTTGCAAGCCAGCAGGTCATCAGGTTCACCGAGTCGTCGCTCGTTGTTGCAACGAGAGCGTCCGCCCGATCGATACCGGCGTCCTCGAGGATGGATTTATCCGTTGCATTCCCTGTGACAGCAAGCACATCGTAGTGCTCCAGGATCTCGCTGCAGCGCTGCTCGTCGCGGTCGATGATCACAACGTTGTTGCCATGCTCCACTGCGAGCTGGGTGAGACTCCGCCCGATTCCACCGAGCCCCACGATGATGATGTACATGCGTACGGGTTACCATCATGGCCCTTCAAATATTTTGCGGGCAGCACCTGTACGTAATGCTCTGCGGGGTCGACGAGGCGGGAAAGGGTGCGGTGCTGGGACCACTCGTGGTTGCTGCTGTCGGGTGTGAAAGGGGAGAAGACCTCGCCGCGCTCGGGGTGAAAGATTCAAAGCAGCTCTCCCCGCGCCGGCGCGAGGTCCTCGCAGGCGAGATCCGCGGGTCTTTCCCTGTTGCCGTCCTCTCGCTCTCGCCCGCCGAGATCGACTGCCGCGGGACGGGCATGAACACGCTGATGGCAAAAAGCCACGCGCGGGTCATCTCCATGCTTGCACCCTCCCTTGCCGTTGTCGATGCCTGCGACGTCAACGCATCCCGGTACGGCGAGATTGTCACCGGGTTCCTCGGGATCCCCTGCAGGGTGGTTGCCTGCCACCACGCAGACCGGCGACACCCGGCCGTCTCGGCTGCAAGTATCGTTGCCAAGGTCGAGAGAGATGCCATGATACAGCGCCTCCACGAGGATTGGGGAGATTTCGGGAGCGGTTACCCTTCCGACCCGGTAACCATCCGGTTCCTTGCAGGGTATATCGAAGAGAAGGGAGAAGTCCCGCCCATTGCGCGAAAAAGCTGGGAGACGACAAGGGCACTCCTTGCAGGGTCGGAGCAGAGAGATCTCTTTCTGTTTTTCAGGTGATGTTTCGGGCAGTCCCCCCAAATGAAGGGGTTTTCCCGTGCTGTGCCGTTCCACACTTTTATGTATATTTCCCGCCTAGTACAGGAGAATGCACTGGCTCTTCTGGGTCATTCTCGCTCTCTTCCTCTATACCGGTATCGCCGGATACATCTACCTGCGCAAGGCGGCGTACGAGAGAGAGAAGGCAGACCGGCTTGCCTTCCCTGAAGAGAGAGAGGAGACCCGCGATCGGGCAGTGTGGGACTCAATCGTCTTCTACGGTCCGATAATCGCCATAAAAACAGAAAGAGTGGGGTTTTTCGACAGGTACATCAAATACGCCCCGATCCTTCGTCTCTATGCAACCCTTGGCGTTGTGATGGTTGCCATAATATCAGCGGGAATCGCTGCAATCCTCTTCCTCTCGGTCAGGCTTACGTTTCTCTTCCGCCCGGAACCGACGGGGATCTACGCGCCCCAGAACATCTTCCTGATCCCCGGGATCAACGAATATGTCCCCTCGACTCTCGCGGTCTGGTCCGCGTTCGTCCTGACCATCGCCATCCACGAATGGGGCCACGGAATCCTCTGCCGCGTCGAGAAGATCACGGTGCGGAGCATGGGGGCCCTCGTGGCAATCATCCCGATCGGGTTCTTTGTCGAACCGGACGAGAAAGAACTTGAAAATACGAAGGGAATGCCGAAAATCCGCATGTTCGGGGCCGGTATTACGAACAACATCGTTGCCGGCACGATCTGCTTTGTCGCACTCATCCTCCTCTTTGGCATGGTCGTCCCGACAGGAAGCCCGGTGATCGCGGGAGTCTACAAGAACTACTCCGCGTGGGAGGCAGGAGTCCCTGCTCCTTCCGTCATCGTGGCAGTCGACAGCATCCCGGTCATGAATCGGGAGGATGTCTCCCGGATCCTGGATGCGACGCGGCCCGGGGATGCCGTGACACTCACACTCGATTCAGGGGGAGAACTGCGGGACTACACGCTCGTCCTCTCGGAATGGCCGGCTGAACTGGGATCGCGCGAGTCCGGCTTCATGGGGATCTCGTACTACGATGGGGCGATCGTCAAGGAGAGTGTCCGGCAGAGCCTCTCTCTCCCCGGTCTCTTCCGGTTCCTCACCATTCCCTTCGATCCCACAGCCGCAGGACAGGCTTTCCGGGTGCTGGCATTCGAGACGCCTGAGACGCAGTTCTACGAGGAACCGTTCCCGGGATTCTGGGGGCTCGTGCACATCCTGTTCTGGTGCGCATGGATCAATATCAACGTCGGCATATTCAACGCCATCCCGATGGTCCCGCTCGACGGGGGATACATCCTCAAGGAAGGTGTCGAGAGGCTCTTTGAACGCTGGGGCCTCTCCCGTTACGCACTTCCCGTGGTCTCCCTCGTCTCCTCGGTCATGGTGGTGATGCTCATTGCGCTGATAACCCTCCCCTACCTCCTCCACATCTGACTGCCCCCCCATCCCTCCCGAAGGTCTCCTCTCATTGCCGCAGGAGACATCGCCTGTACCAAAGGAATACATAAGTGCCTCGCTTCCCACATGTACTCCAGAGAGTCCACCACGAGGAGCATCCACGAGACAATGATTCTCCGATCCTGCAGGAAATCCTACGACAAAGAGACGCAGAGAACGACATCTCCCGAGGAGACCCTCGCCCGCGTGGAAAAGGCCCTTCCCGCTGCCGGGATCACACGGGTTGCCGATATCACGAACCTCGACCGGCTGGGCATTCCTGTCTTCTCCAGTATCCGCCCCACCGCCGGCAGGGGTGCCATCTCGGTCTACAACGGGAAGGGTGCCACGCCGACGGAGGCACGGGTTTCGGCTATCATGGAGGGGATCGAGAGGTATTCTGCGGAGGTGCCTCCGGGAACGGATCTGGCCCTCGGCCGGTACCCGGATATCGCCCGGGACACACCCGCCCTCGATCCTGCCGAACTCATCCTCCCCCGGGGCAGGGACCCCTCGATGAGCATCCCGTGGGTCAGAGGATACGATATCGCGGAAAACGAGGAGATCCTCGTTCCGGCAAGCGCCGTCTTCCACCCCCTGCCCGAGACATACCCCCAGCTCTTCCGGACGTCGACAAACGGGCTTGCATCCGGGAACACGCTCGAAGAGGCGGTATTCCACGCCCTCATGGAGGTCATCGAGCGGGATGCCTGGTCCCTCGTCGAGGCAA
>CAYSII010000018.1:0-17164 GCA_964431125.1 uncultured Methanolinea sp.
CACCCTATCCTACACTCTTTCCCTACACGACGCTCTTCCGATCTCTTCAAAGTTGCACAGGGCGTTCCACAAAAACAAGGACTGCAACTCTTTTAGCCACTCCTTTAACAATTGTATGTTCGTGGAAAGTTGCACAGGGCGTTCCACAAAAACAAGGACTGCAACATACTCCACTCTCCAATACCCAAAATCCCCGTCTACAGTTGCACAGGGCGTTCCACAAAAACAAGGACTGCAACAGTCCCCGTTCATATATCCCCATCCGCACCCCTCCGTTGCACAGGGCGTTCCACAAAAACAAGGACTGCAACCTGGTAAAGAACAACTCTCCTGAAGAAATTACTCACTTTTCAGACCGCCAGCCCGGAAAACAAGGATTGAAACCCTAATGATAAGTAGCATGTGTGGCTGGGGAAGAACCATGCGGGAATACATGAAACTCACTAATGGACGTGGGTTAGTCCGTGCTGACTGTGACACCATGACGTTTGAGTCCTACCACGGGAACGGAGTATGGGCAAATGACAACAACGGGTTGGCGGACTGGTCAGGTCGGTCAAGTGCCTGGTCACACTACGTAGAGATCAGCGGGGTGGAAGCAAAGGAAGTGATGCAGACTGTTGACGACCACATCAGGAGCAAGATCGCCGCAGCCCGGGGTGCGGAACCCCCCGGTAGGGTTCGGCACCTCCTTTTTTTTTCCACACGTGTATTTTCCAATATTTCCATCTTTTACAGCGACATCCAGGAAAACAAGGGACGTTTGCGATGATCCCGGCAAAGAGGAGGGCGATGGCCGATCCGAAGGAAAAGAGGATGAGGCCCGGTGGGAAAGGGGGAGGGGCGAAGAGAAAGGTTTTCCGAAGAGATTATACCGATCTCTTCAGCTGCCGGTCGACGATCGTGTAGGAACTCCCCGAGAGGTACGTGACCATGACCTGCACGCGGTCGGTGCCTCCCCATGTCCCCTGCAGGACTGCCTCGTCGTTGATGACCGGTTTCAGCGTTCCCCGGAGAACGGACCCGTCCTCCCGGATCACGTTCACGTCGATGGACCGGACGACCTTCTGGCCCGGGCCCCCTGAGAAGAGGAACGTGATCGCACCACTGGTCGGGTCCTTGCTGACCTGGATGTACACTTCCGTCCCGGGAGGGACGGTTGCGGTCGGGCCGGGTTCGAGGGAGGGAGGGACTTTGCCTGCCGGTGTGACGGTTGTGGCAGGGACAACGGGGAGGGGAACGGACACGGGGACTGCCGTAAGGACGATGTATATCCCTGCAGCGACGAGGAGAAGGATTGCAGCAGCACCAATGACCCTCCAGGGGACGGGACTCCCCCGGGAGGAGGGCGCCTGTGGCTGGGGTGCAGCGGGCGGGTAGGTAGGAGGCGGAGGAGACGATTGCGAATGAGGCGGAGCAGTCACTGGCGGTGCAGCAGGCGGAGGAGCGTGCGGGGGAAGAGGAGAGTGGGGAGAAGCCCCGCCGGATGAGAGGGGTGGTGGAGGGGAAGGCGGTTGGAGGGGCGGGGAAGTCTCCGGCGGAGCGGATGGCCGGGACGGTTGCGGAGGTGGCGGAGACGCCGGGGGAGCAGGTACCCTGCCCTGCGGAGGAGACGGCGCAGTCTTTGGCTGCGTCACCTCCTGCCGTGACGGGACCGCATGCGGGGTCACGACCTCCTGCGCCGCCCCGCATTTTGGGCAGAATTGTGTATCGTCAGGGATCTTTGCCCCGCATTGCGTGCAAAAGACCATCTCTCCCATCGTCTCACCTCATCTCCTGTTCCCGTCAGGCTGCACGGGTGTCCCGCATTTCCGGCAGAACCTTGCACCGGCGGGGAGGGTGGCCCCGCAGGATGGGCATGTGCCCGGCTCCTGGATGTGACCGGACACTTCCGGCACCTCCCCGGCAGGAACCCGTGTCCCTCCAGGAGAAAGACCCGGAGTCCCCTGCCATGGCAGGATGACCTCGTCAAGGAGCCGGAAGAGGGTGACCGGTTCAAGCGTCGCGAGAGACACCTGCCCTGGTGACGGGCCGGCAGATACTGCCCAGACCCTGTTCCACGTCCTGACAATAAGGCAGTTGTTCAGGTGGATCCTGCCCCGGTCATCATTCCTGACCGTAGTGATAGCGAGCCTCTTTGCTGAGCGGGCAATCGCACAGCAGAAGTCAAGACCAGACTCTGTCAGTTCGATCGTCCCTGCACCGGGGGAGGAGAGGATGAATCCGAGGTCTTTGAGGCTGGCGAGTGCCTGTGTCCAGTCAAGTTCCCTGCAGAGAGCAGGGTTGTAGGGGAAGGTGGAGAGGACAAGGGACGTAAGCCAGCGGGTGTCCCTGGTCCCCTCGAACCCGGCAAGGAACCTTTTCAGGTCGCCAGAGGGGATCGCATGAGATGGTTCAGACCGACTGAGAGCCTGCGAGTATTTTGCGTTCTGCAGGAAATCAATGATGCCTGCCAGTGCAAGGAAGGAATCCCTCCCGGTGACAAGGGCAGCGTTCGAAAGATCCCGTGCCAGTTCGCCGGTCTGGAGAAAACCGATTCCCGCATTGATATAGTCTGCTCTGCCCCTGGAATCATCGCAGACCACGCCGTCTCCATCCCCGGAGAGCGAGAGGGAACATACAGTGTCCCCATTGTTTCTTTCCAGGGAAAAGAGGTCCAGGACATATGCCTGGTCAAAGTACTGGACAGAGACCAGGCGGGTGATGATATCCGGGTTTGCCATTGCCCTGATTGCTGCACGGTAGCGCTCCTGCTCTTCCCCATGCTTTGCGTTCCACCAGGCAACTGCCCTGTCTGTGTCGCCGGCATCAGATACCGTGCCGAGGGAGAAGAAATCAAAAAGGGGGCCGGGAGATACACCCAGGTACGTAAACAGCGGCCCCAGGTACTGCCTTGGAATAATCATCCTGCCCCCTGTTCCGGAAACATGCTTTTCGCTCATAAATACCTCATAAATGGAGATCTTTCAGCATCTGGCCCACATCTTCCAGAGTCAGTCCCACCTTCTGTAAATCAGAGATTTTATCTGAAATTGACTTCTCACTCGTGAGAATATTCTGAACCAGGTTGACTCGCTGCAGGGCAGGTTCCGGTAAATTCTGAAGGGTGCCATGCTCGCTGGCTTTCCGGATGGTCTTTGCCTGTTCATAGATGGCCCTGTCCACGTCTGCGAGAGCCTGGACACCAGCCCTGGAATCGCCAGTGGAAGCCTTTGCCTGATTCTCTATTGCACGGTTGAGGGGGTTATCAACCTTGTACTGTTTTGCGGAATAATCTCCCTCGATGTATGCCTCGGGATGCTGGTGGGAGGTGACGTTGGACTCCGTGATCTTCCCCACGTAATCGGGTTTCAGTTTTGTCCCTGCAGCATTCGCATATCCCCTGTTATAGGCAGCCTGCTGGTCGGAGAGAGGCACCGAGCTCTCGTAATACTGGCCCGGTTCAATGGGCTTGACCGTATGCTCCTTGAAATCATAGTAGTGCTTGCCATCTCCAACGAGCTGTCCCCGGGGAGAAAACGTAGTGGAATCGAACCCGGCAGTCGTGTGGGGTGGAGGTTCGGACCCCTGGGGGATGTACCGGTAGGCAGTTGCATCATGGTCGTGTGGAAGTTTCGTTGCTCCCTTGTGCCCGGTGTAGTCGTGGACATAAATCGAGTCAGGGGAGACACCTTCCTGCTTTGCGAGGAAGGAGGCAAGTTCACTCTTTCCACCGGCATGGGCCTTTGCATCCAGTTCCACAAGGGCTTTCTGGATTTCGGGAGTTTTATTGATTGCATCGAGGAGAGAGGGGTTCTTCCTGGCCTCTCCGATTGCCACAACCATGCCGTCAGGGCCACTCTCCATGGTCTTTTTGAGAGCCTGGAGGGCTCCGGGAGACGCGCTCTCCTTATACGCAGCCTCGAACTTTTTTAACAGCTCGATGTCAAGCTGTTGCGAGACGGAAAGGGGAGGTGGTGGGGTCGTCTTTGTCATGAGCGATAGGGCACCTTTTCCCATTGCATCAAGACCGGCCATCTTGAGTATCGTCGGGCGCGCCAAGCCCTGCAACCTGGTCCCAGGAAAGGTCTATCTCTCCCTTGTACCACTGGTAAAAGGTATTGACCTCGTGATAGGGCACAAGATTGACGGGATTGATCAGTTCTCCCGTTTGCCGTCCGATTCCAACGAGCATCGCCGAGTACAGCTCTTGCAGAGTCCTGGGTTGCGCTTCTCCAATGGCCTTAGCCATTGCCTCGGGATACCCCATCAGCAACACCCCGGAGGTCAGGTCATCAGCAGTCCCTTTCAGGCCGGCTCCAAGACCGGTATACCATTTCACCGCGTCTTCCCCGGACTTCTGCCTGAGAGACTGCAATTCCAGGAATTTCTGCCAGATGCTCTCGATACGGTCGAGGTCTGCCCGGGATGACCCGGCATGAGCCGAGAGTACGTCAAGCTGGTGCTCAAGATCGAGTATATCTCTCTCATCGCCCCCCGGTCCGACCGGCCCCTTCACCTTCCCCTCGTAGTCAGGGACGGCACCAAGCCGCTCCAGTTCCTCGCGGCGGCGCCGGGCCTCCTCCTCGAGCATGGCGATCATCCCGTCACGCCCGGCGTCTTTGCCTTCACGGGCTCATGCATCCCGGTTCGCCCTCTCGGTTGCAAGGGTGTCCATGAGGTTCTGGTACTCCTCCTGGAGATTGCGAAGGTCATCCGGGGAGATCCCCGGCGGCGGGCGCATCCCGGGGAGGATCCCGGACAGGGCACCGCTCCCGAGGGCAACCAGCCCTCCGATTGCACCAGCAACGGCGGCAGCAACGCCGCCTCCGATCTCCTCCGGGGAAAGAGAGCCGCCGTCACCTGTCCCGGGCGGCGGACGGGAGGTATCGCTGCCTCCGACAGGGGATGTGGGCCCTTCCGTGACCCCGGCAGTCCCCCCGGTCACGGCATGTACAGTGATCGTCTTCCTCGCCGTATCTGAGAGTCCGGCCCCGCTCACGGTCAACCGGACGGTATAGGTCCCGGGTTCTTTGAAGGTGTGACTGGGGCTGGAAACCTCCGACCTGTACCCGTCGCCAAAGTCCCAGAGCCACGAGCTGATCGTCCCGGTTGATGTGTCGGAGAAGTATACCCGTAGGGGAGCAGTACCGGTTGCAGGAGATGCCGAAAAGGACGCCCGGGGCGGCTCGGCGGGAACTGCAGGAGTCACGGTGCGAGCAGTACCTCCCGCGGAGGTTGCCGGGTAGACGGTGATGTAGTTGACCTTCGTTGCGACGTCCGAAGATTGGGCATCCCATACAGTTAACGTTACCGTGAAATGTTCCGGTGTCCCGAGGATGTCCTCGAGGGCAGTATAGGTATGAACCGGGTTCTGGGAAGTTGAGGTATATCCATCACCAAAATCCCATTTCCATTTCACAGGATGTCCCGTCGATTTATCGGTAAAGTGGACAGTCAGGGGACTCCTCCCTGATAATGGAGTGGCAGAGAACGCAGCGGAGAGGATGTCCGGTGCAGTCTGTACCTGTGTCACAGTGACTGTTGTTGAGGCTGAACCGCTCGCGTAGGATGATTTTGTTGCTGTTACAGTAATTGTGATTGTGCCAATTGCGCCTTCTGACCATTCCCCTGTTCTGGAATATATTCCAGCAGAATTTGTCGTTCCACTGTCCTGAACCCTTTGCCCTGTTTTCTGGTTGTAGTAATTGATGGATAGAGAAGCTCCCGCGACACCTGAACCTGTCGAAGCATCTTTTACGGTAACCGAGAGAGTATAGGGATCACCCACGGTAAAAGTATTGGCGTTTGTTTTGACTGAAACAGAAAGAGCAGATGCTTGCGCAGGCTTTTGCGAAGTTGTAGTATCTTGTGATGGTGAGGAACACTGTGATTTGCATCTTGAGAGAACGGGAAAACATGCAGAATCATCAACGGGAGATCCCGCTCTCACCCAGCATTTCACAACACAATCACTTGATTTTGTCGTCACCTGGGAATAACATGAATCGGTGTAAGATGTCTCTGAATTTACGGAAAAGACGCAGAATAATGAAAAAAAGAGGAATCCTGCGAATAGAAGGCGGATTAATTTAACTGACGCTTCATGCATCTTGTTTCGAGGAAGCAAGACTGAGTTCATAATCCTGAATCGACTCAATTTTTGTGTGTATTTCTGAAGGTCACAAAGAGATAAGGGATAAAAAAACATGCGATTATCCCCCTCCATAATTTTTCAGTGCTCTTCTTTTGTAGGATATGGAGAAAATGATGACGAGAAGTATCAGTCCGGTGATAAGGATCCAAAGGATAAATTGGCTGGAAGGGATAAGTAATGAGAGAATAAATCCACCTGTCGCACCCATCATCCCCGCAATAGACAAATATGTCGATATATTTTCCGCATACCCGGTAAAATGCAGTCCTTTTGAAATATCAGATCCGATTGCCTCCAGAAAAAGAACCATCAAACTCTCCCTCTGGGCAACGAGTGTGCTGGCGCAGAAGAGGATGCACTGGAGACTGACGAGGACGTTTGCGACGATCCCGGCAAAGAGGAGGGCGATGGCCGATCCGAGAAGGAAGAGAAGCAGGCCCTCAAATCCCGTCCGGTCGAATGACTGCTGGATAAACCCCGGGGTCGTCACCACTTTGTGCAACGTTCCCGGGAGCTGGCCGTGCCTGACCTTCGTGATGAAGGAGATGGAAAGTCCGACGAGAAGTCCCCAGAAGAGCATCCCGGCAGCCTCGTGCCCCGGGAGGATGAGGATGGAGGCGACGAGGGGATGGGGGTTTCCGGTTTGCGCCCCCTTCTTCACGAACAGGACGAGCAGGGTATGGATCCCCCCTATGGCCGCCATGCTGACGACCACCAGGGGAATGCTCCGGACAAAGCCCTTCTTCATCCCGAGGGCGAGGGCCTTGAGGAGCCTGACCGTCGCAAGGCCTTCTCCGGCGGGCGGTGGTGCCCCTGCAACCGGTGGCGGTTTCGCGAGAGGTTCCCCGGAAGACCCGTCATGGCGCACAAACGACCCGTCGGAGGGCTGGATCCGCCACCACGTCCCTGCATCGTCCATGACGGCAATTTTTCCGACCTCTTCCTGGAATCGCCCGAAGGAGAGTTCGCCGGAGGTGTATCGTTCGTGGAGACTCCTGTAGGTCCGTTCGGCCTCTGCAAAGGTTCTTGCCGGCTGGGAGGGCCCTTTCGTATCCGTGGCAGATTTCGGGAAAGGGTCGCCCGGTATCCAGCGGGACCCGTCATAGCGCACCCACGACCCGTCGGAGGGCTGGATCCGCTAGATGGTCCCATCATCATCCGTGACGGCAATTTTTCCTGCCTCTTCCTGGAATCGCTCGAAGGAGAGTTCGCCGGAGACGTAGCGTTCACGAAGACTCCTGTAGGTTCGTTCGGCATCCGCCAGATCTGCGGCTGACATTAGGGGCTGTCTCCTGCAGGGAGATGTTCATGACCAGATATCCGCCGGAGTATATATTTCCTGTGGAACGCACGTTCTCCGGCCAGGACGATCCCGGATCCCGGGACGGAGGGCAGGGGTCCTTCCCGCGTTTTCGCCTGCACGGCAGGCCCTCCGGGGGGAAGGTCCGGGACCTGCAGGCATCCCCGCACCGGTCTTTCCTTTCCCGGGAACCGCGGTCCGGTGCCCCCCGGGGAAGGGGGAGAATGGCACGCCGGAGCCCTGCCCCGTCCCCGGTGAGGAAGAACTCCACGCGGGAAGGGATCCCGGCGAAGGACACCCGCCCGGCCAGGCCCTCTCCCGGGAGTTATTTTAGGGTCTCCAAGAGCGTCCCCGGGCTGGTCCCCCCCGAAATAGGAGGGGAGGTCGCTGAACCGGAGCCTTCCTGCCACCCCGGGCCTGTTGATGACGGGGAGTGCCCATTTCTTCGAAAGGGTGGCAGGGATCCCGCCGGAGGCCCAGGTGCAGGGGGAGCCACCATCGTCGCACATCGTCACTTCAATACGGTGGGGTGGGTATTTTTAGTACTATCCTGAAAATATCAATGGGGCCCCCGGGGGGAAAAACAATGTGCGTTCTCCAGGGGGAGAAAAAGAGGGTCTGTACATGCCACTGCACGGGACCGGCCGGACCAGGAGAGACGTTTCGTGACCGTGCAGGGATGAGAACATCGTTTGGGGACCGGCTGCCTGCACGGAAAAAGAGGAATGAAGGGAGAGAACAGGTGCCGGATACCCCCCGTCCGGCGGAGAGAGCCAGGGGAGACTGAAAGGGGATGAATAGAGAATGGGCGTTGCTATCCGGGCATCCGGCCTGACGAAGGTGTTTGGAAAGACAGTTGCAGTGGACCATGTCTCGTTCGAGGTGCGGGAAAAAGAGATCTTCGGGTTCCTCGGCCCGAACGGGGCGGGAAAGACGACCACGACGCGGATGCTGACCGGGGTCATCCCGCCGGATGCCGGAACTGCAACAATCCTCGGCCACGATATCTGCTCCAGGCCGCTCCAGGCAAAGCAGGAGTTCGGGGTCGTGCCGGAGACATCGAACGCGTACACGGACCTTTCGGCATGGCAGAACATGATGCTGATGGCAGAGCTCTACGGTGTGCCCCGGGACCTGGCAGGGGAACGGGCATCCGGGCTGCTCGACATGGTGGGGCTCCTCCCCCGGAAGGACCAGAAGGTTGCGGCATACTCGAAGGGGATGAAGCAGCGGCTCATCCTCGCGATGGCACTGGTCCACGACCCCCGCCTCCTCTTCCTCGACGAGCCCACCGGCGGGCTCGATGTCGAGAGCACCCGGATGATCCTCTCCCTGCTCCGTGATTTGAACCGGAACGGTACCACCATCTTTCTGACGACGCACAACATGGAGGAGGCCAACCGGCTCTGCCACCGGGTCGGGATCATCCGGGCAGGAAAGATGGTTGCCATCGACGCGCCCGAGAGACTCAAGGCAGCAATCGGGCGGGTGCACAAGATCGAGGTGAGCTTCGACCGCGAGGTGCCTGCCGGCGCCCTCGGGAGGCTCGAAGGCGTGCTCGGTGCGGAACGGACGGGTGACAAGTGGCAGCTCACGGCAGAGAACCGGGATGCAGCCATCCGGGCGCTCGTTGCGTTCAGCAGGGAGCTTGGTGCCGAGATCATCACCCTGAACACGCCTGCCCCCACCCTCGACGATGCCTTCCTCCGCCTGACCCGGGAGGAGCCGCCATGAACCCGGCCGGGTTCTCCGTCCAGGCGCGGCGGGCCCTCGCGATTGCAAAGAAGGACATCCGGATCTACTACATGAAGGGCCCGGTCCTCGTCTTCGGGATCTTCATGCCGGTCTTCCTCTTCCTCTCCTTCCTGATGGGGGGCCGCGGGCTCCCGCTCCCGTTCCTCGTCTCCGGCCTTGTCGGGATGACACTCTTCTTCACGGCGACTGCAGTCTCCCCCGCCATCTTCCCGTGGGAGGGGCAGGCAAAGACCCTCGAGCGGCTGGTATCATGCCCCGTGACGGTCGGGACAATTGTTTTTGGCGACATGATCGCGTCGTTCCTCTTCGGGGTAGGGGTCTCGCTCGTCACCGTCTTCATCGGGCTTGCGCTTGGCGTCCCGCTCCTCCACGGAGCGATACTCCTTGCCGCGATCGTGATTGCCTCTCTCTGCTTCTCTGCTGTCGGGATGCTGCTTGCGGTGCCCCCGACGAACACCCCCTCGAACATCATGATGCTCTCGGCACTCGTCAAGTTCCCGCTCGTCTTCATCTCGGGCATCTTCCTCCCGCTGGAGCAGATGCCGCCCGCCGGCCTCGCCCTCTCGGTCCTCTCCCCGCTGACGTACTGCACAGACCTCGTCCGGTACTCGTTCTCCGGGGACCACTTCTTCCCCGTCTGGGTGGACTTTGCGGCACTCGTGGTCTTCTCACTGGCTTTTTGCGCTCTCACGGTGGTTCTCCATAAAAAGACCCTGCCGGAGAGGATGTAGGTCTCGTCTCCCCGTGGCTCCCCCTCTCCAGGAATGGGTGGAGCGTGCGGGAAGCCCTCACCCCCTCTGTGCCTCTCTACGCTCCCGCCTTATCCCCGACTCAGCCGGCAAGCAGCGGGATGCAGGCCATCAGGACGGCGATGCCCGCAAGGTTCATCCAGAGCCCGACCCGGACCATCTGGCGCATGGAGACGTACCCCGTCCCGTACACGATCGCGTTCGGCGGTGTCCCGACCGGGAGCATGAAGGCGAGCGAGGCGGCAAGGGCAGCTCCTGCCATCAGGGGGAGGGGGTCTGTTCCCGACGCCATCGCGAGGGCGGCGGCAACCGGCATGAAGATCGTGGCAGTTGCCGTGTTCGAGGTCACCTCCGTCAGGAAGATGACCACGACAACGATGACGAGGAGGAGCAGGAGCGGGTTTATTCCGGAGAGGAGTTCGAGCCGCTCTGCGATCCGGGTCGCCAGGCCGGTCGCCTCGAACCCCTTGGCGATCGCAAACCCGCAGCCGAAGAGGAGGACGATGCTCCACGGGAGGCGGACGGCGTCCTCCCAGGAAAGGATCCGCCCGCCGCTCCCCTGATTTCCGGCGGGCAGGATGAAGAGGAGGAGTGCACCGAATACGGCGATTCCTGCGTCATTGACCATCGGCAGGAAGGGGCCCCAGAGCGTCCGGGTGATCCAGAGGACGACTGTCAGGGAGAAGACGCCGAGCACCCGCCGCTCCTCCGGGGAGAGCGGCCCGAGTTCCCGGACCTGGTCAGGGATCCCGGACGTCTCCTTCTTCCCGGTGCGGGGAAAGGCAACGAAGACGAGATAGAACCAGGCAAACAGGAGCAGGACGATGGCTACCGGTGCAGCAAGCGCCGACCACTGGAGGAACGTGATCCTCGTCCCCGAGAATGTCGCGTACATCCCTGCCATGATCATGTTCGGCGGGGAACCGATGAGGGTGGCAATGCCCCCGATGGATGCCCCGTAGGCGACCGCGAGCATCAGCGCCGTCCGGAAATCCCCGGTCCCGGGGGCGTCGCCGGAGATGCGGGTCGTCACGGCGGCTGCAACGGGCAGCATCATCAGGGCGGTGGCCGAGTTGCTGATCCATGCCGACATGAACGCGGTCGCCGCAAGGAACCCGCCGATGATCTTCCTCTCGCTCGTCCCGATCAGGCTGACGATCGTGAGGGCGATCCGGGTGTGGAGGTTCCACTTCTCGATCGCTATCGCGATCAGGAACCCGCCGATGAAGAGGAAGACGATGGGGTTCCCGTATTCCGCGGTCACCGTGCCGGTGTCAAGGGCGCCAAACAGGGGGAAGAGGACGATCGGGAGGAGCGAGGTTGCAGCAATCGGGAGCGCTCCCGTCACCCACCAGAAAACGATCCAGAGCGTGCCCCCGGCGACAACCAGCGCTCCCCCTGGCAGGGTGCCGGACCCGAGGACGAGGACTGCGAGGAAGACAAGCGGTCCCGAGAGGATGCCGGCAGCCCTCCGGGACGAAAACGAGAGCAGTGACGGGAGCTCCATGGTAAAAGGTCGGTTGTGCAGGGAGATAGACGTGCCGGAAAGCCGGGCCGGAGGAAACCCTGCTCTCCCGCAGGGAATTGCTTCCGGGGTACATCTTTTTGCTCCAGAAGGTCCCGTCCGGGGATCGGGGCCCGCCGGGTGAACAGGGCTTTCCCATGCCATCAACTCTATCCCCGCGGGCGTCCCGACGGGATATGACCCCGCAGCGGGGGGGCAGGAGTGCAGGACATGGCATATTCCGGAAAAAAGGTGAACGAAAAGGTGAACGAAACGATCGCGGGATCGGCAGGCAGCAGTCTTTCCGCAGGCAGGGACAGATCCGCCGGGGCAGACCTTTCCGGCAGAGTGGAGGATACCGCCGGTACGAACGCTTCCGCCCCTGCAGGTATCTCCGCCGGGAAGAGCCCGGCCCGGAGTTCAGGCAGGACCGGAAATAGTCCTTTCGGACCCTCGCATGCAGGAAGCCACCCGGCAGAAAGGGCCGGGCCGGCCCGGTGGAAGGTGAGGGAAGTGCGGGCGTCGCCATTCGGGAAGTGCGGCAGGCTCTTCCTGCGGGGAGACCTGCTCGTCGTCCGGACAGAGGGGGATGCTGGCGGGTTCTGCATCCGGATCTTTGACCTCTGCGCCGTCCTCGAGGGGGAGGCCCGGCCCCTCCGTTCCCTCTCCGGCGAAAAACAGGCGGGATCCGCGAAGCGGTCGGCATCAGGCAGGGCTGTCACGTTCAGGACGGAGAGAGGGTTCTTCCTCGTCCCGGTCGTGCGGCTCGGAGACGTCCTCTCCGGAAGGGCGAGGAAGGCAGCGGTGTTCGCGGCAAAAGACGCATGTTCCCCTGGGAAAGGAAAGGCGGAGGATTGAGGGGGTGCCCCCTTCCGGCCGGCAGGTCACGCATCGGGTGAACAGTTCCCCCCGGCGATCCCTTTTTCGTCCCTGCCCGGCGGGTCCGGGAGAGGACATTCGAATCGGCCGCATGCCGGGAGGGGACCGGATCCCCCATCCCCGCATTTTCCTCGCAACCGGGTTTTGTGCTCGCAAAACAGCCATTCATCCTCTATTCCCCGATCCCGGGAGGGTGACCACCGGGATCCCAGTTCTTTTTGGGACATGGCACGGAAACGTGGTTTTTATCTGATAACGCCCCCGGATCGCTCCCGGAAATCATATATGATAGGGGGAGAGATTCAGGTATTAGGCAGGGGTGCACAGCAGCGGTGATCCATCTCCTCTACGTCGACGACGAACCTGCTCTTCTCGAGGTGGGCAAGGTATTTCTCGAGAGATCCCGCGATATCACCTGCGATACCGCGCTCTCAGCCCGGTCTGCCCTTGGCAAAATGAAAGACACCCCCTACGATGCAGTCGTCTCCGACTTCCAGATGCCCGGGATGGACGGGATCGAGTTCCTCAAATACGTCAGGAAGAAGTGCGGGGACATCCCGTTCATCATCTTCACCGGGAGGGGGCGCGAGGAGGTCGTCATCCAGGCGCTCAACAACGGTGCGGACTTCTACATCCAGAAGGGGGGCGACCCTGTCGCGCAGTTCCGGGAACTCGAGCACAAGGTCAGGCAGGCCGTCAACCGGCACAGGACCGAGGAGAAGATCCGCCGCATCAGCCGGTTCAACCGGGTCACCGTCCAGGTCAACTCCGGGCTATTCCAGTACAGGGAGAAGGATGCGTTCCTCGCCTATGCATGCAGCGTCCTTGCGAGGGAGGGAGGGTACGTGGTGGCATGGGTCGGGATCATCGATCCTTCCTCCGGGCGGGTCATCCCGGTTGCAGGCGAGGGGCCGGCCGGGGCTCTCCCTCTTGAAACACTCGACCAGGTCGCAGGGTCGGACCTGTCAGCCTCCCCTGCCTTCCGGAAAATCCGGGCGGGAAGGGCAGTCTATGTCACGGCAGAAAAAGAGTCCCTCTTCCTTCCCCGGCAGGAGGAGGGGGCAGAGAGCCGGTCCCCCTTCCATGCTGCACTCCTCCCGCTCTTTGAGAAGGGAGAGGTCACCGGCCTGCTCTGCCTCTGGTCTGACCGGAAGGAGGCCTTCCCGCCGGAGGAGAAGGAGTTCTTCCAGACGATCTCCTCGGACATATCGACGGCGCTCGAACGGATGGACGCCGAGGAGATGCGGGCCCGGGCAGAAGAGGCACTCGCCGTGGCCCACCAGCAGATGGCAGACATCATCGAGTTCCTCCCGGACCCGACCTTTGCCATCGACCGGAACGGGCGGGTGATCGCCTGGAACAGGGCGATCGAGGAGATGACCGGCGTCCGGAAGAACGCGGTTATCGGCAGGGGCGACTTTATCTACGCGGAGGCGATCTACGGGGAACGCCGGCCCATCTTCATCGACCTCGTTCTCGGGGACCACCCGGAGACGGAGAAGGAGTACCCCGGCATGCGCAGGCAGGGCGCAATCCTCGAGGCCGAGGTCTTCCGGCCGACCCTCAGGGGGGGCCGGGGCGCCTTCCTCCGCCTCAAGGCCGCACCCCTCCTCGACCGGAAGGGCAGGCCTGCCGGGGCCATCGAGACCATCCAGGACATCACGGTCCTGAAGGAGACAGAAAGAAACCTGCTTGCAAAGAACGAGGAACTCTCTGCCTTGCTCGAGGAGATCACGGCGATGGAGGAGGAACTCCGGCAGCAGATGGAGCAGATTGCAGAAAGCGAGGAACACCTGCGGGAGAGCGAGGCAAGGTACCGGGCAATCTTTGAGAACACGGGCACGGCCACCGTGTTCATCGGGGAGGACGGGACGATCGTCCTTGCCAACAGCGAGTTCGAGCGGCTCTCCGGCTACTCCCGGGGCGAGATCGAGAACAAGAAGAAGTGGATGGAGTTCGTCGTCCGGGAAGACCTCGAGAGGATGCTTGCCCAGCACAGGCTGAGGCGGGAGAACCGGGAAAAAGCCCTTCGCCGTTACACGTTCCGGTTCGTCACACGCTCCGGCGATACCCGGGCAATCGACCTCGTGATCGACATGATCCCCGGCACCCTGCGGAGCGTTGCCTCCCTCCGGGACATCACGGATGAGAAGGAGAGGGAAGAAGAACTCCGGGCGCTGACCGACGAGTACACCCACATCCTCGAGAATATCAGCGATGTCTACGTCCGGGGCGATTGCCAGGGAAACCTCGTGAAAGCGAGCCGGTCCTTTGCGACGCTGCTTGGGTACGGCGACCTCTCCGAGTGCCTCGGGAAGAACATTGCCCGCGAGTTCTACATGAATCCTGACGACAGGAAGAGACTGCTGGACGAGCTGTACCGGGAGGGGAGGGTGACCGACTACGAGGTCACCCTGAGGAGAAAGGACGGGACACCCGTCATCGTTTCATCCCGGAGCTACCTCGTCCGGGACGCATCCGGGGCTGTCGCGGGCGTCGAGGGGACGTTCCGCGACGTCACGCTCCAGAAGCAGATGCTGGCAGAGATCCGGGAATCGGAGCAGAGGCTGCACGATATCATTGACTTCCTCCCGGACGCGACCTTCGTCATCGACCGGGACGGGACCGTGATCGCGTGGAACAGGGCGATCGAGGAGATGACAGGGGTGCCTGCGTCCCGCATGGTCGGCCGGGGCAACCACGAGTATGCCCTCCCCTTCTACGGGGAGAGGCGACCGATCCTGATCGACCTCGTCCTCGTGTGGAATGAGGAGATCCAGAAGAAATACTCGTACGTCACCGCCGAGGGAGACACCCTCACGGCCGAGACGATCAACGCGCGACCGCGGGGGAAGGAGGCAATCCTCTGGGGGAATGCGCGCCCGCTCTACAACCGGCAGGGGGAGATCGTCGGGGCCATCGAGTCGATCCGGGACGTCACCCTGGAAAGGCAGATCGAACGCGAGCTCAAAGAAGCGTATGCCCGCCTCGCCGAGGTCCACCGGGTCGCCCGCATCGGGGTGTGGGAGTGGTTCCCGGCAACGGATACCATCCGGTGGTCTGAGGAGGTCTACCGGATCATCGGGTGGGACCCCTCTGTCCCGCCTCCCCGGTTCGCAGAACTGGAGCCGTATTTCACGCAGGAGATCTGGGAGTTTCTCTTTGGGATGCGGGACAGGACAATGGTGGACAGGGAACCCTATAGCTTTGAACTCGAAGTGCCCTGTCCGGACGGAAAGCGGCGGTGGATCGATGTGAAAGGTGGCGTGGAGTGCGATGCGGAGGGAGATGTCGTCCGCCTCCATGGCACGATACAGGACATCACGCGGCGGAAGGAGATGGAGGCGGCGCTCCGGGAGAGCGAGGAGCGGTTCCGGACGGCAAACAGGAAACTCTCTCTCCTCTCTGCGATCACGCGCCACGACATCAGTAACCAGCTGATCGTCGCCATGGGGTTCCTCGATTTCGTCGGGGAGAAGGTTGCAGACCCCGAATGCAGGGAGTTTATCAGCAAGGTCGCGACTGCCCTCGAGAGGATCACCCGGATGATCCGGTTCATGAAGGAGTACGAGTCCCTCGGGGTGCAGGCCCCGGTCTGGTTCGACTGCCGGGAAGGCGTGGAGAAGGTGGCAGGAGAAGTCCCGGCCGGAAGGGTGCGGGTGGAAAACGAGATTCCCCCCGGCGTGGAGATCCGCGCCGACCCCCTCGTTGAGAAGGTCTTTTTCAACCTGGTCCAGAACGCCGTGTACCACGGCGGGAAGGTCACGACCGTCCGGTTCTCGTTCGGGGAGAGGGAGGGAAATGCTATCATCGCCTGCGAGGACAACGGGGTGGGGATTGCCCCGGGGGAGAAGGAGAAGATATTCGATCGGGGCTACGGGAAGAATTCCGGCCTTGGCCTCTTCCTCTCCCGCGAGATCCTCTCGATCTCAGGCATCTCGATCCGGGAGACAGGGGTCTTCGGGGAGGGGGCCCGGTTCGAGATCCTCGTTCCGGCAGGCAGTTACCGGAGGAAGGAAGGGTAGGAGAAAGGGGGCGCCTCTCCCGCGGAGTCCCCGGGGAGCCGTTGCTGACGGCGTGGTGCGGTTTTTTTGGATGGAGGAACTCTCTTTCTGGCAGGCGGGGATCCTGTATACACGTTCCGGATGGGAACAGGCTTCCGGGCTGTTCTCTCCATCCATGACACGGCATTGATCATCCATGTTCTTAAGATCGAAGACAGAAAGCAGGAATTGCGCGATTCCTGGCGTATGGTTTCCCCTCGTCCCCGGAGAGATGCATTCCCGGAGCCGGGGGAGAGAAGGCGGATGGGCAGGAAGAAAAATAAAGGTGTTTGACGGCTCCAGGGTGCAGTTCCCCTGCAGGGGATCCGGTTCCTTCACCCTTCTCATCCACGGATCCGGGCCCGGAGGGAGTTGTTGAACTCCCTTGCAAAGGCCGATACCTCCTGCCCGATCCCGCCGGGCATCTCCCGGAACCCGCTCTCGTTCTGGAGGGCGTGGACGAACGCACTCACGGCACTGCGCCGGGCCCCGGCGGTCTCCTGCCCGGGAGAAAGTTTTGCCTGCTCCCCTTTCTGCTCCTGTTCTCTCTCCCGGATCTGCTCCATTGCCCGTGTGGTGTTCATCAACGGAGTCCTGTCCCGGAGCTGGTCCTGAGACTGGTTCCGGAGCTGGTCCTGAGACTGGTTCCGGAGCTTGTCCTGAGACTGGTTCCGGAGCTTGTCCTGAGACTGGTTCCGGAGCTTGTCCTGCGACTGGTTCCGGAGCTTGTCCTGAGACTGGTTCCGGAGCTGGTCCTGAGACTGGTTCCGGAGCTGGTCCTGAGACTGGTTCCGGAGC
>CAYSII010000018.1:17264-27135 GCA_964431125.1 uncultured Methanolinea sp.
TTGTCCTGAGACTGGTTCCGGAGCTGGTATTGAGACTGGTCCCGGAGCTGGTCCTGCGCCTGTCCCTGTCCACCGGCCTGCACCTGGTTTCCCGGGCCGCTGCCGGGACTGCCCTGTTTTGCAGTCACGACGGATCCTGCGATGATCGCAAGGACGAGGAACGCGATGAAGATGGTTCTCCTGGTCATGGTCGAAACCTCACCCGTGTTTTCCCACAGGATATCCCTGCACGTTATATAAATTGAGAGAATGGAGCAGGTTCGATCCATGGAACAGGCGATACCTCGTGCACAGGAGATTCCTCCCGGAGATCACCGATCGTCCGGGCTCTCTTTCTCTCCACCTGCCGGGTTCACGTACTGCGGGATGTGCAGGAAGAACTTCGCATGCAGGAGGAGGTGGAGGAGAAGGAGGGATGCAAAAAGAAGGCTCGAATAGTCGTGCACCGCAACCCACTGGCTGCGGGGAATGCCGAGGAACGCGATCCCCACCGATCTCCGTCCGCCACCGGATGGCAGGAAGAGATACAGCACAAGGCCCGAGAGGAGCGAGGGGATGAACGCGACCAGGCACCCGATATCCACCAGTGCATTGAGAAGGATCCTTTTCATGTCTTTCCGTTATGGTTTGGCCGATTCTTCATTTTTGCGGGATGGCTGAACCTTCTGGTCACGGGGAGATCGTCTCTCTTCATCCTCTTTTTCTCCCGGGAGGGTGAGATGACCCGCATTGCCCCCATACTCGTCGGCGAGCATCCCGTAGTACCGGGTCGAGCGCCAGTGGTCGCGGAGCCACACGTGCTCCCGGATCGTCCCCTCGTACCGGAGACCACAGCTCTCCATCAGGCGGGCCGAGGGAATGTTCAGTTCGTCGCACTTGCCAAACACCCTGTGGAGGTTCAGCGTGCAAAACCCGAACGCGAGGAATGCCAGCAGGATCTCCCTCCCGTATCCGGCCGACTGGAAAGCAGGCAGGAGGACGATCCCGACCTCGCCGGTAGACCGTGCCTCCGGATCGATCTCGAGGAAGGCGAGCCCTGCAAACTCTCCGGTCGCTGCGACCCGGACGCAAAGGACGTAGGAGTTCCTGTCGGGCTTTTCCGCTTCGGTGACCGCCCGATGGAGGAATGCGGCGATCTGCTCCCTGGTATCGAGCCAGACGAGGACGTAGCGCATCACCTCACGGTCGGAGGCGATCCGCCTGATCTTTTCGTAATCGTCCGCGGTGAGGTCTTCGAGAAGAAGTCGACCTGTCGTGAGCCGGAATGCCATGGTTGCCCCGGGTCTTGATACCTGCAAAAGAGAATGGGATGCGATTGTGGTTGATACTTTCCCCGCGTGGCAGGGGGCATGAAGGGATATTCCCGGCCGGTATAGGATTTATTTTGGGGAGATATCCCCGATCGTCAACCCGGATCACTGCCATCCCCGGCACGGTGACCGGGAAGAATCCTGCCGCATCGCACCGGAATCGACAGGTCGATTCCGCGGGAAGGCGGGCTTCTCACACTTCCGGCCCGTACCGTACACTCCCGACCCCACGAACCATTCCCCGTCGACCGGCACCACGTAACAGAGCTTGAGGGCCCCGGACCCGGTCCCGGGGTTGGGATATACCACGTACACGAAACCCCCGCCGGCGCGTGCCACCTCGATCTCCCAGGCGACGACTGCAACCCCGTAGTGGTCAAGGAAGCCAAGGCGGTTTGTCCCAATCAGCTCAGGCTCGTGGGGAAGCGCAAGCGTCGTCCCGTTCATGCTGTACGCGAAGATGTACAGGTCTTCCTCCACGAACCGGCCGGCGGGATCATTGAACTCCCTGGTGGCAGCCTCCCTTCCCACGCCTCCGGCATGCGCGACAGCAGACTGCACGAACGCATCAAGGCCTTTTAGTCGGGCAGGGGAGGCATTCCCCGCGGAGGAAGTCGCCGCACTGCCGGGCGGGATCTACCCTTTTGTCAGCACAACCCGCCACACTGCCCCGTCGATTCCTGCGGTATCCCACGAGGCCTCCTTCTCGATCTCCCTGTCCCAGCGACGGTCCCAGAACCGGTAGGAACCTGTTCCCGAGGGCTCGGATACCACCCTCCTGAAGAACTCCTGCAGTTTCGGATCCTGGTAGACCGGGTCGGAAAAGAGGTTCTTTCCTATCTCATCCTGCGTCGTGTCGTAGATGACCGTCCCGTCCGTCTGGATCACCCAGATCTCAAAAGGCGTTCCCTCTACCACGGGTCCAACCGCCCTCCCGATGAGGGTCTCCGGGTGGTAGGTCACGTCGGTATAGCCAAGGTAGGTGCCGTCTGCCGAGAATACCGGGGCGCTCTGGCTGACCGCGGAAAACCCTTCCTCCATGGGGAAGACCTCGCTGACCCGGGGCACCTTCATGGCCAGCGCTTCCTGGACCGGTCCCTGGTAATTCACGTCTTTTCCGACAATTCCGCGGTAATCCTCCGGGACAACGGCAACGATGATTCCCTCAGGCGAGATCGTGACCGAGGAGAGTGCCCACGGGAGCGCGGCCAGATTCCTGCCAAGCACCGTCTCTGCTGCAGGGCCGGTAATACCTGTCCGGGCCAGCTGGCCGGCACTCGCGAGGGTGAGTTCCCGCACCCCCGTGAGTTCCGCGTTGATGGCCCTGACGGCCGCTGCAAGCGTCGCGCTGGCCGCAGTTTCCGCCGGTTTTTCCTCATCCGGGCTGATACACCCGCTGGCAAGAAGTGCTGTTCCGAGGAGCAGGAGAAATGCGAGGATGCGTATCTTCATGGAGTGGTTTTTTTCAAGCTACCCTTTATAATCATTGTGAAAAGCGCCCGCGTGGTGCCTGCAGGGCATTCCACGAAAGGAGAGCGGGGATACTCATCACATCCCCGAAAAATAGCGCAATACGTGCCGGGAACAGTCCGTTCCGGGGAGGTGGCCGGATGCAGGACCGCCAATCCCGCGGGGATTATTGCAGGAACTGTCGTTTTAAAAAAGCGAAAGGTTCCCCCCCCCGTCCCCCAGGGGGAGAATCCGTCGCATGGGATCGGAATGTGACTGGTTCGGGGTCGCCCACCCCGGCGGGGAGAGAGAAAGATGGGGAAGGATGCCCGGGGGGTGTGCCGGTTCAGTGCGGGGGCTCCTCTTCCCCGCACCCTGAGCCCTTCACCAGGCCATACTCAATCTCGTAATACCCGCCGCCCCAGTCACCGAACGTGAGGAAGTAGTGGACCTGCTGTTTCTTCTCTGCCTCCTCGATCTGCCGGAGCAGGGTGGCCTGGTTCATCGGGTCATGCCCGACTAATATCCACCGGCGGGTCTCGTCGCTCATCTTCCAGGAGCGGGCCGGGACCGCCTCGGGCGGAACGGTCACAGTCTCATCCTTCGGGTCGAAGAACGCAATGACCTGCCGGGTCTCGTTCTCCGCCTTGATCTTCTGAGTTCTCTGCCAGTACGCGACGAGCGCCGCCACCAGGGCAACGATCATCTCAATGATGTGAATTGCGTCTGCATCCATTACAAGAACCTGTTTCCGGAAGGACGGGGACAGGGAGACGGCCATGGCGAGAAGAAGAGCGGAATCTGGTCACCGCTCCTCTCCCCTCTCCTCCTGCCGGTCGTGCATCCCGGAAAGGAGCCTGAGGATGAGATAGAGCATCCCCAGGCCCCCGGTGCTCACGCCGAGGAGAAACATGAACCCGTCACCCATGTGCCCTCCCTTCCCGGTCGGGAAATACCGGTTTTTTTCCGGAAGTCCTCTACGCCAGCTGGGAGACGGTGTCTGCCCACTGCTCGACGAGGGTGAGGATATCGTCACTCTCGTAGGAGGAGAGCCGGATAGCGTCGCGGGAGAACGTCAGGGAATAGATCTCCCCGGAGGGATCGTGGCACCGGACGGTGACAGAGTAACTCTCCCGATCGGCAAGGTTCACCGGGTCGCCGCCGATTGCGGTGGCCAGTGCGGTGTTTGCGAGGATGTTGCTCTTTGCCGTGTCGAACCCCGAGACGGTCGGGGCCCGGACGGTGACCTGCCCGACAATCTTGGCCTCGCTGTTCTCATAGGCGATGCGGGCGGTGTATGCCTCGCGGGTCTTTGCGATCCCGGGCATGGTGATACCGCCAACCTCATACTGCGTGCACCCGAGCGGGTTGTTGGTTATGAGGTTGTTGATGATGGTGTTGAGCGCCGCTGCGTCCGCGATCGGGGAAGCAAGTTCCCGGACCGCAGACTTGGTGACGCTCTTCTGGACAAAGTCCGCCATTTGTTGATACTCCTGCCCTCTTTTTGAGGGCAGATGGGAGGTGGAACACCAGGATAAAAATATCTTGACCGGCTGCCGGAAATGGAGGCATATTTCCTGAGATTTCGAGGAATGCCGCTATTGAAACGATTCCATCTGCCATCCCCCGGAGGAAGCCGGCGGGGATCCCAGACAGCAGGGGGCGTCATTATGTGCTCTGTTTGAGGAGCAATCACCCATCCGGTTGCCCATAGCCTGCTGGTCCGGGTCTCCGTGCGAATTTTATCCATCCGCGATCGCACCTTCTCACTGCACAGAGAGAACTCGAGGCATAGATATGGCAGGTTTCACAGTCACGTCCCGGAGGCAAACGGCGTTCCGGGAATGGGGAAGACCGATCCCCACGTTCGATACGCTCCTTGCGGTTGCCAACAGGGTCGAATCAGAGAACCCGTGGAATGTAACAGGGCTCACCCGTCGCTTTGCACAGTTCCGGCAGACGATCCGGTACCGGGATGCATCGTCGGAAGAGACGGGGAGGATCACGGTCCGTGCCGGAGACCATGCGGCCATCGAAACGGCACTGTCCGTCTTCACCGGCGATACGTTCAGGTCGGCGATGGGCGGGGACCCGGTTTTCGATCCGCAGGACGCGGCGGGATCCATCGCGTTCCGGTGCGTCCGGGAAGGCAGGCGGGCCCTCGTCGCCATCACCCTCTCCGGCGTCCTCGTGACATGCGAGGAGGACGATAGCCAGATGATCGCCACGCTCGGAGAGTGGGCGGCTGCCGCCGAGGGGCAGACCGTCGAGTTCACCACACCGGGTACGCACTCGTGGACAGTCCCGCCGGGAGTGACCACGGTCGATGTCGTTGTCGTCGGCGGGGGTGCATCCGGGAACGGTGGCGGATCGGGATACGCCGGTTGCAAGGGCGGAGGTGGCGGGCTGGCCGGGGCAATTGTCGAGCAGCAGAACGTCCCGGCATCGGGGACCGTGCAGGTGGTCGTCGGTGCAGGCGGCCCTCCGGCATTCAAACCCTATGGGAGCACGTATCCGTATCTATGGTCACCCGGATACAGTGGCGGGCAGTCTGCGTTCGGCACGATCACGGCGGCAGGAGGGCAGGCCCGCGAGCTCCGGCTGCCACCGTATAACGGTGGTCCGGGACAGGACGGATATGGCACCGTGCAGCTTGCAGGGGCTGGTCCTGACACCGGGTACGGAACCGGTGGCCCCGGCGGGATCGGGTACGGTGCCGGTGGCGGCGGTGGTGCCGGGGCGGGTCCCGGGAGTTATTCGGGGACAATATCGGGAAAAGGAGCGCCCGGGTACGTGCGGGTCGCGTGGACGGGCTGGTAAGGGGGTGGGAGGAGGTCTGGAAAAAAAAGATGATTTGCCAGCTTAAACAACGCGACCATATCCAACGAATACGTGGACAAGGTCATCAAAAAGACCCCGGTCATGGTGGTTACTGCGGAACTCCCTTCTATGAGATAGCGGGGAAATCTCTTTGCGCCGGCTCCATGGTATTACAACCAGGCGTTCCTGCACGAAAGGCACGAATCCCTCAATTGCGTTGATGGACACTTTTCTCTTCGGGAATCCCTTTTCCTGGTTGATTCTCCGGTGTTTTTTCCCATGAGAGACAAGGCCATGACAACTACAAAGGATTCCGATCATCCCGTCATTATCCAAATACGATGTCACGCTGTTCCCGAATACCACTGAATTTCTCACTTGTTCTCTTTAATCTCCCCTAAATTTTTTGGATTTTTAGTCCTTTTCCCTCTCTCCCCGGAAACTTTCGCCCGGAGGAGGACCTGTGCATGGCCCAAAGATGCTGGAGATGAGACGAGAAACAGCAGAAGAGCCTTTACACCTGAGCTCGTGCACAGGTGGTAACGAGCGCTTAATCTCGATCGAGGATTTCGAATAACCACCCCCTCAACCACGAGATCTTTACCGGAACACGACGGATATGTGAGTGATGGACACCCTCACCGATTTTGCTCTAAACAAGAAGTACAAACGGATCTAGAAACTTGGGGTAATCTCTTTGAACTCGAATCCCTCATCGACTGGGAGCCCCTCTGGGCGGTCATCGGGCGGCTTTACACCAATGACCGGGGCCAGGCCAGGGTGGACGGTCCAATATGGTTCTCATTTTCAAGACGAGAATGCTCGTACTCCAGTCCCTCTACGGACTCTCCGATCCGAAACTGGAGCGGCCGGCATGTACAAGGGGTGCGTTAGGGTGAGAGGCTGATAAGGAAAAATCACGGATGGCGAGGGAGTAGGGGTAGATTATTTCAAAAAGGATTTTACACCCATTTTCCAACTGCGCGGAGTTGCAGCTCCCTCATTTTCCCTTTGCCGTCGAACTCCCATCCCCAGGCCGCTCCATCACCCTCAACACTATGCAGGATAATACGGCCACCCTTTTTTGAATGTAGTTTCAGCCATGATGCAATCTCTTCAACCTCATACCATTTCCCATATTGAGCGCAAACGGTTCCTTCCTCATCAGGAACGTCAGGATCATAACCGTTTTCACTCGCTTTAAAACAAAGAAAACCGGAACTATCAATAACCGCACGCTTGAGAAAGGATTCAATATTTTTTAAAACAGGAATTTCCTGTCTTGCGAGTGCATCGTTCACGATTTGAAGCGATTCCTCCCTGATTTTAATATCAATCAGGTGCAACGAACTTTCGTAACCCATATTATTCCTCCTTTGGAAAAAGCATTCAAACCTTAAAAGAATTTTGTACAGGTTCTTTGTAATTGTTTATGAGATGCCAACAAGAAAAAAAAATAGTAAGCATTTCAATGAACATCTGTCTCTAAAAAAGTTGGTGTTGTATGGGGAATCTCGCTCAATACCTCGAATATGTAAAATCCCTCCCAACCCGGCTCTACCTCGAATTCATCGCGTTCACCCTCGCCATCTACCTCGCTCTCATCGCATTCCAGACCGCCATTCTCACCCTCGTCATTCCGCAGGAATTCACCCTGCAGAGCCTCTACCTCAATGTCAATTCCCCTAACCTCTCGTCAATGTTCTTCAACCACTTCATGCACAACCCGCTATCGATTTCCCACATGACCGACAACATTCTGGTCTTCCTCTTCCTCATCGTGCTGGTCTTTATCGCCGGGTTCATCACTCTCCCCGCATCCGGGTGCCCCCTGCCAAAGCATTTCTTCCCGGCGATCTTTCTCGTCTTCCTCATCGGGTTGCCGTTTGCAATATCGGGGATTTCCATCTGGACCGGAAAGATTTACCAGAAAACGTATGTATCGGGGTTTTCTGGGTTCAACTTCGCGCTGCTGGGGCTGTTGTTTTTCATGATGCTGTTCTGGCTTTATTCGGGTATCCTCCGCACGCGGTCAACGCACCCGCTTTCTCCATTTGTCCTCCTTTTTTCGGTCTTCTTTGTGATTTCGGTCGCCATTGGGGCCATCATGCTGGACCTGAAAAATCCGCAGGTTGGGGTCTTTGCCCATCTGGGAGGGTTTCTTCTCGGACTTCTCATCCCTGCGATGGTGGGGGTTATCCTTGTGTCAAAGGGTATGGAAGAAAAGGTAGGATTTGCCTTCCTTCTGATAGCGGTGCTTGCCGGGTGTGCGGGGTTCTGGATAGTCGCTGCATGGACCTGACAATGCCGGGCCGCTAGTTCACCTGGTAAAGCCATTTCTACAGCGGAATGCAGGCAATGCCGTCAATCTCCTGCTTGGTATCCTTGGTGAGTAGCTGCATCTCCTTCTCCTTATTTGCATCTTTTATCTCTATTTGTAAAAGGAATGATATCTGAAGGTTTTCCGTTATTTTTATAGAGGGTTTTCTCCCAGAGTTCTGATTGCAGGGCATTCAATTCCGCAAGGACAGCAGGAGAATGATTGACACAGTGGCCTTGAGCGAGGCCATCGAGTACTTCCATGAGGGCAGGGTATGAACATAACAGAGATGTTGTCCCATTCTTACCCGGATAGCGGTAGTTACGCGAAAGAAGGACCCTTGCCGAAGGATATTTGCCCATGGCATCCTGTATCCCCACATCAGTACCGATTGATAGTCCATCGTGATGATATCGGGCGTTTCTCCTGACCTGAAGTTTTCCTTCTTTATTAAATTCGTAAATGCAATCAGGCCGGCCTTCGTAGACGCCGAGGGAATAATAATCGCCATATTCGATGATTTCAGTCACTTCTGCCATGTAGATGAGGCGATTGTGAAGGGATTTCCCCCCCACACCCAGGAGCCAGTCGCCGGTTTTGGCAGTCTTTCGAATCACAGGTTTGCAGATAGCAAGCGAGAGAAGGTGATTCTGCACGCAGGGTGCACCACCGTTGTCTATGGTCATCTTGTAGAGATATATCCGGGAAGTGATCATAACTGTCTAGAAGTTAGTTCTTGCAAGAACTGGGTCTCGTGTGCTCAACCAGTCCAGGAAACGTTCCGGTTCCCTGAACTCAGGCAACCTCCCGCTGCGCTGGAGATAGCCGTCTTTTACGGTCAGCCCACCCCACTCCTGGAGGATCGACTCCTTTACCCGGTATGCACGGTTGCGATACTCGCCAACGGGTATACAGTGTGTGAACCGACCTGACTTCTCCGGAAATCCCCTCACGATGAGGTCCATGGCATCTGGTTCCCTTCGTGTATGCGCATTTTCCTGCCATTTGTCAGGGGGAACGGAGAGTGAGGGGACAATTTCATCGATAAGAAAGAAACCGACCAGGGCATAGATAAGTTCGCGAGATCCAGGGATTACCGATTTCAGTCCTGCATAAAAAACAAGAAAATCACCGGATTTACAGGAACGGAGAGGGATATTACGGGGATAACAATCGCCATAGGTGAGGTAAAAAAATCCGGGTCCAGGTGCATCAGGCGTCCGGAGAGATGATGAGGGAGACTGATGTTAAAGTCCTTTACCGTTTTTGATGAGTGTGAGGAGGGTTTCCTGTTTCACATTTTAGTGTTAACTACTGTAAACCTCAATAATGTAACGGTAGGGAGTTAGTGTTACATTTATTCTGCTTACAATAATTTACAGTAAATTTACCTGAGCCGATTCACAGAAAACTATCAAACAATGCCATGTTCCTTATTCCACTCTCGAATTAATCTTGAATAGAAGCCTTCGCAAATGTTTACCTGCTTATCTTTACAGCGATATACCGCAGCACCCTGGTCACTGATCCCACAACGGTCGAGCTGGACACTTGTTCGTGTAAAGTCCTGGTGATCGAGGAGACCCGGGATTGGGATGATCTTGCCAGGTCTTGAGGGGATCTTTGCACCAGTTTTCACTGGCTTGCAACTACCCGTGTTCACATGAAGTAGCGGATTTTGGAGTTGGTTGGATAATCGGGTTCCAGAATAGGGGTTTACAGTTTCTTTTATACTGTGATTGGAAACACAGATACACCCGGATCCACATGCCTCATGAACAAAGGCACGGTGTGCTTCCTGAATTGAGTGCAAACATGTATGATCCTATACATGCATCTCTCTGGCCTGTCACTGGCGGAATAATTTTCCCCACTTGATTACATGATATACGCGGAAATCATCCCGGGAGCGAGTATGTGAACACCCCTTGTTTCCTGCGTTCCTTGAGCCGGTAGCTATCACCTTTTATAT
>CAYSII010000019.1:0-24186 GCA_964431125.1 uncultured Methanolinea sp.
AGATCCCGGAGTTCAAGGCCTGTGCTGTGAAGATCGAGAAGATCGAGGGGGGGAAATAATATGGGACTCTTTGGGGGAAAACCCGACGTTAAAAAGGGCGACATGTTCTATGCCTGGACCAGTGATGCGGACATCGCAAAGAAGGCCGAGTGCGGCGGTGCAGTCACGAGTCTCCTGAAGTATGCACTCGAGCAGAAGATCGTTGACGCTGTCATCGCTGTCAGGAAGGGGCAGGACGTTTACGATGCCGTCCCCGTCCTGGTAACCGATCCCCGGCAGCTGAAGGATACCGCCGGTTCCCTCCACTGCGGAACGCTCCTGCTGGCAAAGGTCGTCCAGAAGTTCACGGAGGGGTCAAAGGGGATGAAGATCGGGATGACCGTCAAGGGCTGCGATGTCATGGCCCTCCACGAACTCGCAAAGAGGAAGAAGATTGACCTAAACAACCTCCTCCTCATCGGGGTCAACTGCGGGGGGACGGTCAGCCCTGTCATGGCCCGGAAGATGATCCGGGAGAAGTTCGGTGTCGACCCGGACACCGTCCACAAGGAAGAGATCGACAAGGGTCAGTTCATCATCGAGTACGAGGGCGGCCACAAGGGCATCAAGATCGATGACCTCGAGGACGAGGGATACGGTCGGCGCTCCAACTGCCGCCGGTGCCTCTACAAGGTCCCCCGGCAGGCAGACCTCGCCTGCGGGAACTGGGGAGTGATCGGGGACAAGGCAGGCAAGGCCACGTTCGTCGAGGTCTGCAGCGAGAAAGGTGCCGATCTCCTTGCCCGCGCTGTCAAAGACGGTGCCCTCAAGACAGAGAAGCCCGATCCGAAGGGGATCGAGATGCGCGGCAAGGTGGAGGGTGCGATGGTCAAGCTCGGTGAAAAGTGGAGGAAGAGGGACTTTGAGGCACTCTCGAAAGATCTCTGGGGAACCATCAAGAAAGAGACCTCCCGGTGCATCAAGTGCTACTCCTGCATCGAGAACTGCCCTGTCTGCTTCCCGTCAGCCGATGCCTTAAAGAAGAAGGACTACGTGGTAAAACCGGGCGAAGTCCCGCCAAACCCCATGTTCCACCTGCGCCGCTTTGCCCACATCTCGGACTCCTGCGTCAACTGCGGCCAGTGCGAGGAACTCTGCGCGATGGATATTCCCCTTGCCAAGTTCTCGCATGCGATCAGGGTGGAGGCAGACACGGTCTTTGAGCCCAAGCTGGGAAAACCGGCTTACACCAACTGAACCTTTTTTTCAGGCATCGCACCCGCGACTTTCATCGTGCAATGCCGGTGTGTTTAACGGGATATACATCATTTTTGCACCATGCCGTTTTGTGTGGGAAGAGATTACCTCCTGCAACACAGAGTCACTCCGCCAAACTTAGCGGAGGATTCTTCTTTGGGGAGAAGGTACCGATCCGCTCCTGAAGAGACGGCTGCATGTATCCCTCTCGCGAGGCACTCTCCCCGGGAGGGAACTCTCTCCCGGGAGACCTTCCGTGCACAATAACATTTTTCGGGGAAAAAGGGTAACATCTCTTGAATCATAACCAATGGACCTCTTCTCTGCGATCCTGATCGTTGCCGGGCTCATCCTCTTTGAGACGATTACGAGTATCGACAATGCAATCATCAACGCAGAGATCCTCTCGACAATGAAGGAGTGGGCACGGCGGTGGTTCCTCGTCTGGGGCCTCCTCGTCGCGGTCTTTGTCGTGAGGGGTGTCCTCCCCTGGCTCATCGTGTGGATGTCGACGCCTTCCCTTGGACCCGCGGGTGCCCTCACGGCCACGTTCAGCAGCGATCCCGCGGTCATCGAGGCAATCGAGGAGTCAGCACCCGTCCTCCTCATGGGAGGCGGGACATTCCTCATATTCCTTTTCTTCCACTGGATCTTCCTCGAACCGAAGTCCTATGGCCTCAGGGGCGAGCGCTACATCGCCTCGAAGGGCGTCTGGTTCTTTGCAGTCGTCTCAATCCTCCTCTCGGTCCTCGTCTGGGAAGCCCTCCGTGTCAACCCCATGATGGCATTCGGGGCGGTGGTCGGTTCGACTGCGTTCTTCATCGTCCATGGGTTCCGCCAGAATGCCGAGGAGCAGGAGAAAAAGATGGTCGGGGGGAACATGTCCGATATATCAAAGATCTTCTACCTCGAGGTGATCGATGCCACCTTCTCGGTCGACGGAGTCCTCGGCGCGTTCGCGTTCACCCTCTCTGTCCCCCTCATCATCCTCGGAAACGGCATCGGTGCATTCGTGGTCAGGGAATTAACGATACGGAACGTCGAGAATATCCGGAAGTACCGGTTCCTCAAGAACGGGGCCATGTACTCCATCCTGGTCCTTGGGATCATCATGATCCTGGACAGTTTCGGAGCCCACATCCCGAACTGGCTCTCACCAATCGTCACATTCGGGATCGTCGGATTTTTCTTTTACAAGTCGCTGCGGTACGTCGCGCTCCGGGATGGGGAGTGAATACCTGCAGGGGGCCCCTGCCACGGGAAACCCGGAAACACTGCCATGATCAAAAACCAGTTCTCCTGGTATCGGAGATCCCGGGTAAACCGGAGTGCCGTGAATTCTAAAACGAACCGTCTTCCGCCACCTTGAATACCGTTTGCCGACCACACACTGTGGGAAGATGCAACGCCCTTACGTTATCGTGAACCTTGCCATGAGTGCGGATGGAAAGATCTCGACACGGGAACGCAGGCAGGTAAAAATCTCCGGTCCCTGCGACTTCTCGCGGGTCGACAACCTCAAGGCCGGATGCGATGCCGTGATGGTCGGGATCGGCACCGTCCTTGCAGACGATCCCTCCCTCACGGTCAAGTCCCCCGAACTCATTGCAGAAAGGGAGGAAAGAGGCCTTTTTTCGCATCCCGTCAGGATCGTCGTTGACTCCATGGCACGGACTCCACTCTCAGCTGCAATCCTCCATCGCGGGGAGGGCAGGAGGATCGTTGCATGCTGCAGGAAGGCCGATCCGGAGAGGAGGCAAGCCCTCGGAGAGATTGCCGAGGTCATCGTTGCCGGAGAGGAGGAGGTCGACCTTCCGGCTCTCATGGAGGCTCTCTTCCGGAGGGGTATTGCCCGCGTGATGGTCGAGGGGGGCGGGACCCTGATAAGCGCGCTCTTTTCTGCCGGGCTCGTCGACGAGTACATCACCTTCATCGGGAACATGGTGATCGGGGGGAAGAGTGCTCCTACTCCTGCAGATGGAGAGGGGTTCATCCGCGAGGACGAGTTCCCCCGACTCACCCTCTTCTCCGTCGAGCGTATGGACCAGGGGGTCCTGCTCCACTGGATGGTCGAGAGAAAGTGAAATCCGGCTGACCTAACGTGGCGCCCACCATCCCGCTCCCGGCAGTTCCTGTCCTCGTCCTTGCGTGCGTTTTCATCCTGATCGCCGTCCGCCAGGTCGGGAGATTCCATTTCCGGATCTGGCAGGTCATGTGCATCGGAGCAGGTGCGGTCCTCCTCCTCGGGCAGATCAGTCCCGGCGAAGCCCTCCTCTCCATCAACCCCGATGTCATGCTCTTCCTCCTCGGGATGTTCATCGTCGGCGAAGCCCTCGAGCGGAGCGGATACCTCAACCTGATTGCCTTCCGGCTCTTTGCACGGGCCCAGACGGGGAGACAGTTCATTCTCCTCGTCCTGATCTCCATGGGGGCCCTCTCGGCTCTCCTGATGAACGACACGATTGCGATCATCGCGACACCGGTGGTGATCTCCTATGCATGCAGGTTCGGCCTCGATCCAAAGCGGGCCCTTCTCGCGCTCTGTTTTGCCGTGACCACAGGGAGCGTCTTAAGCCCGATAGGAAACCCCCAGAACCTCCTGGTCGCAACATACAGCCAGATACCCCAGCCGTTCGTCGTCTTCTTCCTCTACCTTGCTCTCCCCACGTTCGCAAACCTCCTTGTCGCATACTTCCTCCTCACCCGCGACCTGCGGAGAGGCGAGTACACGTGCGCGTTCGTTCAGAACGAGGACGGGATACGGGATCATCGGCTTGCGCTCGTCTCCCGCCTCTCCCTTGCCATCATTATCACTCTCATCGCGGTCAGGATTCTCTCCGGCCCGGCCCTGGTTCCCCTCTCGGCCATCGCACTGGCGGGGGCGCTCCCTGTCCTCCTCCTTTCCCGGCAGCGTTTTGCAATCGTCCGGGCGATCGACTGGCCAACCCTCGCTTTCTTTGCGGCAATGTTCGTCCTGATGCAGAGCGTGTACAACACGGGTTTCTTCCAGTCGGGAATAGCATTCGACCAGATCACGTCCATCCCCCTGATACTTGGAACGAGTGTCGTCATCAGCCAGTTCATCTCGAACGTGCCCTTCGTCGCCCTCTTCCTGCCCCTCATCGCCCGGGAGGGTATGCCGGTTGCATCCCTGATGGCCCTTGCCGCGGGGAGCACGATCGCCGGCAACCTGACCGTGCTTGGGGCGGCAAGCAACGTCATCGTCATCGAGAACGCGGAGAGGAGAGGATATACCCTGACCTTCTGGGAATTCCTGAAAGTTGGCCTCCCTCTCACTGCCGTGAATATCGGTGTATACTGGCTCTATCTCTTGCTTTTCTGATCGGGAAAGGGATCCTGTCGGAAAGGAGAGGGAGAGAGATCCCTGTCCCCCGCAATCACCACCCTTTTCTCCCCGCGGTAGAAAGATACCGCGTAATCGACAGCGGGAGACAGGACCTGTGGAGGAGAAGAAAAAGGCCGTTTTGAAAATATCAGGGATGCACTGTGCATCCTGCGCGACAAACCTGAAAAAAGCACTGGAGGGGACGAAGGGCGTGGAGTCGGCGGAGGTTAACCTTTCGGCGGAGACTGCGCTGGTCTCCTTCGACCCCTCCGCTGCAAAACTTTCTGATCTCGTGGAGGCCGTAAAAAGGGCGGGCTTTGAGGTGATCCCTGACAGGGTCCGGATAAAGGTGGGAGGGATGGTCTGCGCGACCTGCGTCGAGACCGTCGAGGCGGCACTTTCCGCGCTCCCCGGCGTCGTGGAGGTTCGTGTCAGCCTTGCAACCGAAGAGGCATCGGTTGTGTACAGCAGGTCTCTTGCTACCCTGGACGAGATGCGACAGGCAATCGAGGCTGCTGGGTACCGGTTCCTCGGCATTGCAGGCCAGACGTCCCCTGAATCCGAAGAGGAGTTCCGGAAAAAGGACCTCCGGGATAAAGCAGTCCGTTTCACGCTGGGATTTGCGGTCAGTATCCCTGAGTTCATCGCGATGCTCCTTTCTCCCCCGGGCACCATGCACGAGATCTCCCTCCTCATGCTGGCAGTGACAACTCCGGTCTTTGCCTACGTTGCATATCCCATCTTCCGCGCCGCAGGAATCGCGCTCCGGAACAGGATCCTCTCCATGGATGTCATGTATGCAATGGGCACGGGAGTTGCATACACGGCAAGCGTGGCAGCCACTTTCGGCCTTGTCCTCTCCCATGACTTCATCCTGTACGATACCGCACTCATGCTCGCCTCGTTCCTGATGCTCGGGAGGTACCTCGAGTCACGGGCCAAGGGCAGGACAACGGATGCAATTTCGGCACTCGTCAGGCTTGTTCCGCGGACAGCCCGCCTCGTCACCGGTGAAGGAGAGAAGGAAGTCTCCATCGGGGAGATCAGGGCCGGGGACATCCTGCGCGTCACACCGGGGGACAGCATTCCCGTGGACGGAGTCGTTGTTTCCGGTGAGAGTGCAGTCGACGAGTCGATGGTCTCGGGCGAACCCATTCCCGTCTACAAGGTGCCCGGATCGAGGGTCGTTGGGGGAACCATCAACACGAACGGAGTCCTCGAAATGAGGGCCGAAAAAGTCGGGAGCGAGACAGTCCTTGCACGGATAATCGCCCTCGTCGAGGATGCCCAGTCGTCCCGCCCTCCCGTCCAGAGGATTGCTGATGTGATCGTGGCTTATTTCATCCCTGTCATCCTCACGATTGCGACCCTGACCCTCTTAGCATGGTTCTTTCTTTTCGGGTCTTCTCCGGGCTTTGCACTCACGGCTTTCGTCTCTGTCCTCGTGGTGGCATGCCCCTGTGCCCTTGGCCTTGCCACCCCGACGGCCGTGACGGTCGGCATCGGGAGGGGCGCAGAACTCGGGATCCTCATCCGGAATGGCGAGGTACTGGATGTTGCAGACCGTGTCACAGACGTCATCCTCGATAAGACAGGCACTCTCACGAAGGGAAAACCGCTGGTGACAGACATCATTCCCCTCGGTATTGACGAAAAGACACTCCTCTCCCTGGCATCGGCAGTGGAGAAGGATTCAAAACACCCGCTTGCGCGCTCCATCACGGAGAGGGCATCGGCAGAAGGGGCACCCCCTCTCGGGGCAGAGATGTTCGCCGTCCATGGGGGGAGGGGGGTCTCTGCACGTGTCCTCGGCGAGGAGGTTCTCGCCGGGAACCGCACGTTCATTTCTGAAAAGGGAATTGTACTGCCAGAAGAGGCAAAAGAGGCCCTGGGGAGGCTGGAGGAGGAGGGAAAGACCACGGTGGTGATTGCCGCCGGCGGAACGGTTGCAGGAATCCTCGGCATCTCCGATCCCCCCCGCGAGACGGCTGCCGCTGCAGTTTCAGAGCTCTTCGGAATGGGGA
Organism: uncultured Methanolinea sp.; assembly: GCA_964431125.1. Lineage (GTDB taxonomy): Archaea > Halobacteriota > Methanomicrobia > Methanomicrobiales > Methanospirillaceae > Methanolinea_A. Next base: position 6,607 of record CAYSII010000019.1, read on the forward strand.
TGAGGGTCAGGATTGTGACGGGAGACAACCGCCGCACGGCAGAGGCTATCGGCAAAAAGATCGGAGTCGACGAGATCAGCGCAGAAGTCCTCCCTGAAGAGAAATCGCGTATCGTAAAGACGCTCCAGGAATCAGGGCATGTCGTTGCATTTGTGGGTGACGGTATCAACGACGCACCGGCACTCGCGCAGGCAGACGTCGGGATTGCCATCGGCAGCGGCACGGATGTGGCGATAGAGAGCGGTGACATCGTCCTTATCCGGGACGACCCGCTTCATGCAGCTGCAGCACTCCAGGTATCGCGGAAGGTCATGTCGAGGATCCGGGGGAACCTCTTCTGGGCGTTTGCCTACAACGTTGCCCTCATACCGCTCGCTGCAGGAGCGCTCTATCCCCTCACGGGGTACCTGCTCCAGCCTGAACTCGCTGCCCTTGCAATGGCTGCAAGTTCGGTCTCCGTCGTCTCGCTCTCCCTGACCCTGAAAAGGTATATCCCTCCCGCCCTGCAGGATCGTATAGGTGGAAAGATCTGAGATATGGCGATTGATCCAGTCTGCGGGATGACTGTCGATGAAAGGACGGCAGTGTTCAGGAGCGAGTTCGGGGGAAAGACATACTATTTCTGCGCACCCGGATGCAAGAAGAAGTTCGATACAAACCCTGAAAAGTACGTGTCGTGAGATGGAAGGCAGGCATAACCTGCCCGGGGATTTCCGCCTCCTCACGGAGCAGGGGATTCTATCATGATTGCGTTTCTGATCGACCCGGGAACCAAGGTATAAGCATTCGCCGCGCATACCTCCTGCCCGGGAGGGTATACCCCGTGGCAGAGAAAGGAAAAGATGCACTCTCCGGCCTTCCGGGGACGGACAGGGACTTTGTGAAGTGGCAGGAGGAGGATCTTGCCTCCCGGTTGCCGGCAGTCATGCAGAGCAGAAAGGAGGCAGGCCTCGATGGCCTTGTCGGGAACCTCGAGGCGGTCGTCATCACAACGGAACCGCCAGCACTCGAGCCGGCAGCAGGAGAACTCCTCGCATTCACCGGGCTCAGGGGAAGGGAGTACTACTCCACGCCGGAGGAGAGAGCCTGCGTTCTCGGGATCGATGTATCCCCCTCGGTCATTGTCCGGAGCCGCCACAGGGGTCAAAACCCCTTTTTACCCTATAACAGGGCTGCGAGAACGAAGGGTCGTCCCAATACCCGGCTTGAGACGTTCATCTTCAGGACAGAAGACATCAAAAGCTACGTGGACATCCAGAGAGAGAGAGGAGTCCTCTTCATGACGGAGGAGATCCGGGAAGGCCCGGATTATTCCTTCATCCAGACGGTTCCTTCACGATACACGGGAAATTCAATCGGGTTCATCGAGTGGACGGGATCGGGGCGCTCATTTGCCCCGTTCGGTGCAGAAAAACACTCGTTTCCCGTGGAAAAGCCGTCCTGGCCTTTCCTTTCAGATATCTTTGGGCTGGACCATACCGCAACGCGGGTGAGGGCAGCAGACCGGAATGCGGCAATCTGCGAGTTTCTTGGACTCACGAATTATCACTTCGATTTTGCGGTCTTTGTCAGGTCTCAGAATTCCATCACAAGTGTTGCCCGGAGGAACAGGGAAGATTTTGCAATGGTCTTCACATCCGGCATTGCACCCCCGGGGGCGACGGGCGATGCCGGTCCGACAGAGAAATTCATCCACGAGTACGGAACCCGTGTCCACCACATGGCATTCTCCACGGAGAATATCGATTCGGTCTACTCGGAACTCGTATCGCATGGGATGGAGTTCCTCGTGGAACTGGTGGGATCGAAGAGTGAAGGACTGAAACAGACCTTTACCATGCCGTCGTCGCATACCCTCCTCGTCACGGAATACATCCACAGGTACGGGGGCTTCGATGGATTCTTCACGAAGAGCAACGTGGAGAAGCTGACCCGTGCCACGGGAAAACAGGTCGGGTAATTTCCAAATGTTTTTCATCATGCACGGTGAGAGCAAGAGACAGACGAAGCAAAAATCATGAAATTCTCGTGGCAGCTCAAACTGGGTGTCTTTCTCATACTCTTCTCCTTTCTTGTCTATTTCACCAAGTTCCTCGTTCTCGGAGATCCGGAGAACACGTATTTCTACGTCTTCAATGCACTCGGTTTCCTCCCCATCAACGTCCTCCTCGTCACCCTCGTCTTAAACGAGCTTTTAAGCGTGCGTGCCAGCCGGGAGCGGATGGAGAAACTGAACATGGTTATCGGGACGTTCTTCTCCGAGGTGGGGACAGACCTCCTCCGCACGATTGCAGGGAGAGATCCTGATCTTGCACGGATTGCCGAATCGCTCCGGATTGGGGAAGAATGGAGCAATGGTGACTTCGAGCGCACGAAAAAGACCTTTGCCTCATATCCGTTCCGGAGCCTCGTGCAGAGAGAGGATCTTCTCTTTCTGCGGGCATTTTTGAAGGAGAGGAGGAATTTTCTCCTCCGGCTTCTTGAAAACCCTCTCCTCCTCGAGCACCAGTCGTTTTCCGAGCTGCTCAGGGCAGTCTTCCACCTTGCCGAAGAACTCGAAAGGAGAGACGATCTCCTCTCCATACCGGACAGCGACCTCTCCCACCTCCAGAAGGATGTCGAACGGGTATACCGGCTCCTCTGCAGCGAGTGGCTCTCCTCCATGAACCACCTCCGGAAACACTATCCGTACCTCTTCTCGCTTGCGATAAGGGTGAATCCCTTCGACAGAAACGCACGTGTGATTGTCGGACAGGAATGATTCCATTCCTCCTTACGTCTCCATGGCGGAGGGGGGAAGTGCGGGGAAGAAAGCATTAATGCCACAGGGAGTGGACATATCGGTGAAGAGGAGTGATGTTTGTGCTCAAAAAGAGTGTTGAAGATGCACTGAACAAGCAGCTGAACGCCGAGCTCTATTCTGCCTACCTTTACCTGGCAATGTCTGCATACTGCGAGACAATTCCCATGAAGGGTTTTGCAAAGTGGCTCCGGATCCAGTCTGAAGAAGAAAAGAATCATGGAATGAAGTTTTTTGACTACATTATCGAGGCAGGGGGGACCGTCCGGCTCGCCCGTATCGATGCACCGAAAGGGGAATGGAATTCCGTGGGCGAGGTCTTCGAACAGGTCTATGAGCACGAGAAGAAGGTCACGGGCATGATCAACAACCTCATGGACATCGCTGTCAGGGAAAAGGACTACGCAACCCAGAACTTCCTCTCATGGTTCGTGAAAGAGCAGGTCGAGGAAGAGGCAAATGCAAGCGAGATACTTGCCCGGATAAAGATGCTCAAGGATATTGCCGGCCACATGTTCTGGCTGGACAAGGAAATCGGGAAGAGAGAATAGTATTGCACGGGAAGAACCCTGCATTTTTTTAAAAAAACCAGTGTTTTTACTCAAGGGAGAGAGCGACACTTATAGGGTTCCCCGTCGCCCTGTTCTCGTACAGCGATCAGGAGGATAGTAAGAAGAGATGTCACAGAAGGTTTACTGGACACGAATCGGGGGCCGTGATCCCGCCCAGAATACCATCTCAAGGATAAAAAGGCTCTTCCAGACAGCGGGTTTCTCCTCTCTCATCGCCCCCGGAGATATCACGGCAGTAAAGATCCACTTTGGGGAATGGGGCAACGATTCGTATATCAGCCCTGTCCATGCCCGTCAGGTGGTGGACTGCATCAGGGAAGCCGGGGGGAAACCTTTCCTGACGGACTCGAACACGCTGTACCGGGGCAGCAGGGCGGATGCCTGTGACCATCTCGTCACGGCAATCGAACACGGGTTTGCCTATGCCGTCGTCAGGGCTCCACTCACCATCGCCGATGGTCTGAAAGGAAAGAACTGGCGCCGTGTCGAGGTTCACCTGCGTCATTTTCCGTCAGTCCTCATATCCGGGGACATCGCGGATGCCGATGCAATGGTCGTCCTCTCGCACTTCAAGGGGCACGAGGTCGCAGGGTTCGGCGGTGCGATCAAGAACCTCGCGATGGGCTGTGCTCCCCCGGCAGGAAAACAGGCCCAGCACTGTGCCCGGCCCCTGCACATCGACGAGAAGTGCACCGGCTGCGGCCGGTGCGTGTCTGCATGCCCGCGGGAGGCGATCACTCTTGCAAGGACCCCGAAGGGATCGCTTGCGCAGATCCAGCACTCCCGGTGCATCGGGTGCTTCGAGTGCATGACAGTCTGCCCGGCGCATGCAATAGACGTCGACTGGGAGACCGAGATTCCGGAATTCATCGAGCGGATGGTTGAATATGCACGTGGCGCGATCAAGGGAAAGGAGGAAAAGACAGGGTACATGAACTTTCTCCAGAACATCACCCCGGACTGTGACTGCGTCCCGTGGAGCGACACGCCGATCGTCCCCGATATCGGGATTCTCGCTTCCCGGGACCCGGTCGCAATAGACGCTGCATCCTTTGACCTTGTCAACCGGGAGAGGGGGAGGCAAGGGTCATTCCTGAAAGATCACTTCCGTGAAGGAGAAGACAAGTTCAGGGGAATGAGGAAGGATACCGATGGTTATCAGCAAGTCCGGTACGGAGAGAGTATCGGGCTTGGTTCCAGTGACTACGAGCTCGTCATTGTTCCTTAATCTTCATGAAATACCCCGGTTTTACCGGACCGGGACTGCAGTCTGATCGCCCTGGAAAGATGCATGATGACAGGCAGCCGGGTACCCCCCCTGAAAAGGGAAATTTTTTATAGAGAGGGAAGGCAAGCGCTTATAAAGCATTGAAATATAAATTTAGTGCTGTTTGGGCGGGAAAACCCAGACTCATTCCAACCCGATTGAATTTCCAAGAGAACGCAGGAGAGAAGCATGAACCTTCGTCAGCCGAATGCAAATGAGGCAACGGGCACCACGAACCGGTCGCGCAATGTCGCACCGGTATCAGGGATCTGCACCCGGTGCATTGACGGGTGCAAGGGAAGCTGCGAGATATGGCTGTCCTCTTTCAGGGGCAGGGAAGTCCTCTACCCGGGACCTTTCGGAGAGATCACTGCCGGGGCAGACAAGAATTACCCGGTCGATTACTCTCACCTGAACATCCAGGGATATGCCATGGGAGCACGCGGCCTCCCGGAGGGGACCGAGATAGGACCTGATTCTGCAGTCTTTTACTCTGTGAACACGGAGACAGAGTACGGGTGGGACAGAAAGGTCAGGATGAAACTCCCCATCTTCACGGGCGCCCTCGGGTCGACAGATATCGCGAGGATCAACTGGGAGCACTTTGCCATCGGTGCTGCCATATCAGGGATCACGATAGTATGCGGAGAAAACGTCTGTGGCGTGGACCCCGCCCTCCAGCTCGATAATAAGGGTAAAGTGAAGAAATCGCCCGAGATGGACAGAAGGATCGAGATATACAGGAAGTTCTGGGATGGGTACGGCGAGATGCTCGTCCAGATGAACGTGGAGGACACGCGCCTGGGAACGGCCGAGTACGTTGCATCGAAGCACAACCTCGAGACGATCGAACTCAAGTGGGGCCAGGGTGCCAAGTGCATCGGAGGAGAGATCAAGGTCAAGACACTCGAGAGGGCACTCGAGCTGAAGAAGAGGGGGTACATCGTCCTCCCCGACCCGACTCTCCCGGACGTGCAGGCAGCCTTCAAGGCAGGGGCCATCAAGGAGTTCGAGAGGCACTCCCGACTCGGATTTATCAGCAAGGAAGGATTCCTCGAGGAGGTCGACCGGCTGCGCGACATCGGGTTCAAGAGGGTAACCCTGAAGACCGGGGCGTACTCGGCCGTCGAGCTTGCAATGGCGATGCGGTACGGGTCGGAGGCAAAAATTGACCTCCTGACCATCGATGGTGCACCCGGGGGAACCGGTATGAGCCCGTGGCCCATGATGAATGAATGGGGGATCCCGACGTTCTACCTCCAGGCCCTTGCGTACGAGTATGCAGAGCTGCTCAGGAAGAGAGGGCTGCGCGTGCCTGACCTCGCGATGGCAGGCGGCTTCTCGGACGAACCCGGCGTCTTCAAGGCGCTTGCCATGGGCAGCCCTTACTTCAAGGCCGTGTGCATGGGCCGGGGCCTCATGATACCGGGAATGGTTGGCAAGAACATCGGCAAGTGGCTGGAGGCCGGAGATCTACCCAAGACTGTCTCGAAGTACGGCTCGAAGCCGGAGGAGATCTTTGTCACCTGGGAGGAACTCCGCGAAAAGTACGGTGGCCGCTTCAAAGAGATCCCGATGGGCGCGATTGGAATCTATACGTATGCCCAGAAGTTCCGGATCGGTCTCCAGCAGATCATGGCCGGCAGCAGGAACTTTGCCATCAGTTCGATAGCCCGCAGCGATGTCATGGCGCTCACCGAGGAAGCATCGCGCGTCTCCGGCATCCCCTACGTGATGGATGCATACGCAGACGAGGCCTTCACAGTCCTCCTCGATTAAAAAAGAGCAATCTCTAATTTTTTTTTTGCTGAATCGCTCCACGAACAGGTCTGGCCGGAGATTCCCTATTGCTTCGGAAAAACCAGTTGCAGGTGGCAATCCAGATGGATAGGTACAGGAATGCGGGCAGGAGCCATTCACCGGGGTGAAAAGGCATCGAGGATCTTTGATGTAATCCGCGATCCCAGTGTCGGTGAAAGCGATTCCAGCCAGAGGAAGAACCCGACACGCGGCGGGGTATTCCGTTCGAACTTGAAATTTCCTTCCCTGTCCTGGACCATCTTCAGGTATTCCCTCCTCTCCCTCGATCGGAGGTAGATGAGGGGCTCGTATCCGGGAAGGTCTGTCGCAAGGACGACCTTTGAATATTTCTGCCTGATATCTTCGAAACCGACTCTCTCTCCTTTTATGGAGAATCCATAATCATCGCAAATTTTCCGGACAGCTGAAGGGAACAGGCCTCCATAGAGGATCTTCTTGACGAGGAGTGAGGTCTCGTGGGGATTCTTCGCATTCTTAACGTCGATCTCATGTGAGACATTCGAAAATACCCAGTTCCTCTGCCAGTCATGGAACTTCTGGTAATCAAAAGGCCGCCGGATCGAAATCCCCGTTGCATCGATCATCTTGCTATGAGGAGGGGTATCAATACAGGGTTTTCTCTGTAACCGGCGGATATCGATATTCGCCTTGATCTCTTCGCATGACTCTGTCTGGAAATAGTAAGTGTTATCGCTCCTGATGATCCTCCGGCCGGCAGAGTAATTTGACACATTGAAGGATGAGACGAGGAGGAAGGGGACTTCCTGCTGGTTGAAGAGGTACCCAAGGAGGTTTCGCTTGTACTCGATCTCGGCCTCGAACTCTTTCAAGTCGGCGGGGGAGGTGAGGACTTCAGCAAATGTTATCCGGTTTTCTTTATCCACCAACAGGAGGTCGAACTCCGCGAGATCCTGTCCATTCCCGCGTATCGTGATATCGCCGGAACGCGAGTAAAAAATACCGTTCTGACCGAGCCGTGCGTTTCTCCGGCGGCGCGGAGCGTCAGCTCCTTTCAGCGCGAGCCACCGGATGGCATCGTTCTGGGCAGCAAGCTCGATGAAGGTCTCGTAGATGATAGATTCATACCAGCGCCCTTCGGCAGTCCGCATCTTGTCAATATCGGCAGAGAACAGCTTTGCACGTTCCATCTTGGAAAGGTGCCTCGTCGCCCTCTGCACGATGGAGGGTTTCGGAGAAAAAGGAGGGGATGTCTCCCCGAACCACTCGGATAACTGAACCATTCTCTTATTATATATAAAACCTATGTAATTATTAATACAGCCGATCATGGCCCCCGGATCACCTGTGAAAAAGGATCGATACAAGCCGTCCTTTTTCTCCAGGTCAGAGCATGATCATCCGGTGGGAGGGCCTTCATCCAGGGTGGTTAGAGGGAGTATGGGGCGGACGATCCTCATTGTTGATGATAACAGGTTCATCGTCGAAGGTCTCCACGCAATCCTGCGCAGGAGAGGATTTGATACAGTGTCGGCACTGGGAGGGATCGAAGCTCTCGAGTTGCTCTCCCGCTCTACCACTGACCTCGTCCTCCTTGATCTCTCCATGGAGCCAATCGACGGGTGGGAGACCCTCCGGCGGATGAGATCAAACCCCAATCTCGCCGAAGTCCCTGTCATCGTCTTTTCCGCCCGGAAAACACTTCCAGGGGAGGCAGCACGCAATACTCTCGGCATCAGTGAGATTCTCCAGAAACCCATCAACACGTCACGCCTCCTTGAAGTGATCAACAGGGTCCTGGGTGCGGAGGCTCCTGCTCCCGCACCTGTCAGAGGAGAACCCGAACCCCGGGGGGTGGAGGAAGAGGCGAGACCAGCAGCTGTTGAAGAAATAGCAGGCCCTGCACCTGTCGAGGAAGAAGTTCAACCCGAAGGCGGTCAGGTCGTATCCACGGCAGAACCATATCAGGAAAAGTCAGGGGAAGAACCAAAAAAGAAATTGCTTGAGGCAAGGCTGCATGAATATCATATAATCATTGGTTTTGAAAAGCACATGTCGGATTGATGAGAAGAGTGCAGATAGGAAGGCTGATTGTTCATTTTATTTGAGGGAAATTAGGTTAGGTGAATATATTTATATAGTTTTCTCGCGTTGTAATAATGCTGCGTGTGAGAGGACAGTGGGCTCGTAGCTCAGTCAGGTAGAGCGCCTGGCTTTTAACCAGGTGGTCGGGGGTTCAAATCCCTCCGGGCCCGCTACCGCTGATGAAACCAGCGGTTTTACCGGTGAGGGTGCAAAGCAAAAGTTCACGATAAAAAGGGGGTTTTCCGTGGGTATCAAGATGAACGTACTGGAACACGTCATGGTTCCCGATCACAGGATCATGAGTGAAGAGGAAATCCAGCATCTCTATTCTCTCTACAACATCTCTAGCGAACATCTGCCTAAGATTTACCATGATGATCCTGCAGTAAAAGCAATTGGAGCCAAGATAGGGGATGTCATCCGTATCATACGGACGTCCCATACGGCGGGAAGGGCCGAAGCATTTCGGCTGGTCGTGAAGAGACCAAAGAAGTAAAAAAACATTGAGGCGGGGCTGATCGTTCTGATCGACAGGAGTGTATTATCAAAAGCATATTTTTCCCAGGAGCACGTGGCGCGCCACCAGCTCGATTCTTTCAACAATTTTCTCACGCAGAACCTGCAGAAAGTAGTCAATGAACAGCGTGTCATCGAGACAGACATCGAAGGGAGGGGAAGGAGCAACGAACCGGTCTGGGTTGAACTTGGCCGGGTGGAAGTCAAAAAGCCTCTCGTCCGTGAGGCGGATGGTTCGCAGGGGGACCTCTTCCCGAGCGAGGCGAGGCTGCGGAACCTCACCTATGCCGCACCCATCCAGCTCGAACTTACCCTCGTCCAGGGTGGCGACCGCCAGGAACCCGTTATCACGACCATAGGACAGCTCCCCATCATGGTGGGTTCTGTTGCATGCAACCTCTATGGGATGTCTCCCGAGGAAAGGATTGCCCACGGCGAGGATCCCCTCGATCCGGGCGGTTATTTCATCGTGAACGGAACGGAGCGGGTCCTCATGACCCTGGAAGACCTGGCATCGAACAAGATCATGACCGAGTATACCGAGCGGTACAACGAGCGCATTTACGTTGCAAAGGTCTTCTCCCAGTACCGGGGATACCGGGCACTCGTTGTCGTGGAGAGGAACAGGAAGAACCTCCTCGAGGTCTCCTTTCCCTCTGTTGCCGGGCACCTCAGGTTCGTTGACCTGATGCGGGCACTCGGCATGGTCAGCGATCACGATATTGTCAGCGCGGTATCGACCGACGAGGATATCCTCACGTTCATGATGCAGAACCTCGAGGAGAGCGAGTGTGACAGCGTCGATGCCGGCATCATGTACGTTGGGAAGAAGCTTGCCCCGAACCAGACGAGGGACTACCAGAGGAAGAGGGCCGAGTTCGTCCTTGATAATTACCTCCTGCCCCACCTTAACTACTTAATGCCGACCAACCTCAAGGAGGGAGAGGAAGGTTACAAGGAGGCCATTGCAGAGGTCCGGCTGGCAAAGGCTCACTTCCTCGGGCGAATGGCAGAGGCATGTTTCGATCTTGTCCTTAACAGGCGACGGATCGATGACAAGGATCACTACTCGAACAAGCGTCTGAAGCTCGCCGGTGATCTGATGGAAGATCTCTTCCGCATCTCGCTCAACAGACTCACGAGGGACATCAAGTACCAGCTGGAGAGAGCAAGCATGCGCCACAGGGATCTCTCGATTGGGACCGCCGTGAGGGCCGATGTCCTGACGGAGCGTCTCCTCCATCCCCTCGCAACAGGAAACTGGGTTGGTGGGCGGACGGGTGTATCCCAGCTCCTGGACAGGGTCGACCACATGAGCGTCCTCTCCCACCTCCGCAGGGTAATCTCCCCGCTGTCGCGGTCCCAGCCTCACTTCGAGGCCCGGGACCTCCACCCCACGCAGTGGGGAAGGATCTGCCCGAGCGAGACACCTGAAGGTCCAAACTGTGGACTGGTAAAGAACTTCGCGCAGATGGTCGAGATCAGCAGGGGCGTCACCGACGAGGAGGAGGTAATACGACTCCTCTACACCCTCGGCGTCGAGCACATCAAGGGAGGTGCCGTATGAAGAAAGCAAGGGTATTTGTCGACGGGGCACTGATCGGGCTCGTCGAGGACCCAAAAGCCCTTGTCTCCCAGATACGGGCGATGAGGCGACAGGGTATCATCTCGACCGAGGTCAACGTCTCCCACAAGGAATTCAACAACGATGTCGTCATACACACAGACAGGGGAAGGGCACGCCGTCCTCTCATTGTCCTATGCCAGGGAAAACCCCTCATCACAGCAGAAGACATAGAGAAACTCAGAAAGAAGGAGATCGACTTCGATAACCTGGTCAGGAGAGGCTTGATAGAGATCGTCGATGCAGAGGAGGAAGAGGACCTCTACATCGCCATCAACCCGGAGGACATAACGCCGGAGCACACGCACCTGGAGATCGATCCCTCCCTGATCCTCGGAATCGGGGCTGCCCACGTACCGTTCCCGGAACACAATGCCAGTCCGAGGGTCACGATGGGAGCAGGGATGGTCAAACAGGCTCTCGGGTTCGGTGCGGCAAATATGAAGATCCGCCCGGACACGAGGGGGCATCTCCTCCATTATGTCCAGAAACCGCTCGTCCATACACAAACCTCTGACCTGATCGGATCGGACGATCGACCTGCCGGGCAGAACTTCGTGGTTGCAATCCTCTCGTTTGAGGGCTATAACATCGAGGACGCGCTCATCTTCAACAAGGCATCCATCGACAGGGGACTCGGGCGCTCTCACTTTTTCAGGACATACGAGGGAGAGGAGAGGCGGTATCCCGGTGGCCAGCTGGACCGGATCGAGATCCCTGACGAGGAGGTGACCGGTGCCCATGGTGCGGAGAGCTACAAGAACCTCGATGACGATGGGATCATCAACCCCGAGACCGTTGTCAATGAGAAGGATGTCCTGATCGGGAAGACTTCCCCGCCACGGTTCCTTGAAGAGCCCACGAGCGACCTCATCACCGTGGAGAAGAGACGGGACACCTCCGTGACGATGCGGAGCAACGAACGGGGAATCGTGGACACTGTCATCATCACGGAAGGCGAGAACAGTTCGCGCCTTGTGAAGGTCAAGACGCGTGACTTAAGGATACCGGAAGTGGGAGACAAGTTTGCCTCACGGCACGGGCAGAAGGGCGTGATAGGTCTGATCGCGCCGCAGGAGGACATGCCCTTCACCGAGTCAGGCCTCACTCCGGACCTCGTGATTAACCCGCACGCCATCCCGAGCCGCATGACCATAGGGCACATGCTCGAGATGATCGGGGGCAAGGTGGGCGCCCTCGAGGGCCGCCGCGTCAATGGCACGGCGTTCTCGGGAGAAAGGGAGGAAGATCTCCGCGCTTCACTGAAGAAACAGGGATTTGCGCATACCGGAAGGGAAGTGATGTACGATGGCATCACCGGAAAGAGGTTCTCGGCGGATATCTACATGGGTGTGATCTATTACCAGAAGCTTTACCACATGGTCTCATCCAAGATGCACGCCCGTTCCCGTGGCCCGGTCCAGGTGCTCACCCGCCAGCCCACGGAAGGAAGGGCACGGGAAGGCGGCCTCCGGTTCGGTGAGATGGAGCGGGATGTCATGATTGGACATGGTGCAGCAATGGCTCTCAAGGAACGGCTCCTCGATGAATCCGACAAGGTACAGGAGTACGTCTGTGCACGCTGCGGGATGGTGGCAATGCTCGATCGGAAATCCAACACGACCCGCTGCCTTGCCTGCGGAGCAGAGACCGATATCTACCAGGTGGAGATGTCATACGCGTTCAAGCTCCTGCTCGACGAGATGAAGAGCATGGGGATCGCTCCGCGCCTCAAGCTCGAGGATGTGGTCTAGGAGGAAGAAGAATGCCCAGCCCAAAGAGAATAGGAAAAATCGAATTCGGACTCCTTTCCCCAAAGGAGATCCGCACGATGAGCGTGAGGAAGATCATCTGGGCAGATACGTACGATGACGACGGGTTCCCCTATCCGCAGGGCCTGATGGATCTGAACCTTGGCGTTATCGACCCCGGTCTCCGCTGCAAGACCTGTGACCAGAAAGCGAGTGACTGTCCCGGGCATTTCGGGCATATCGAGCTTGCAAAGCCTGTCATCCATGTCGGTTACACGCGGCTGATCCGGAAGCTGCTGAGAGTCACGTGTCGCAGCTGCAGCAGGCTCCTCCTCTCGCCGGAGGAGATCGAGAAGGTGGTGGGAACCGAGGATGACCTCACCGGCGACGTTCTCTCGGAGAAGGACATCAAGAAGGAGAGAGTCTGCCCCCACTGTGGTGAGCAGCAGCTCAAGATTAATTTCGAGAAGCCAACGACATTCTCCGAGATCTTCATCGAGGACACGAGGAAGATCGAGCATAAACTCACCCCTGCCGATATCAGGGCGAGGCTCGAGAAGATACCGGACGAGGATTTAAGACACCTCGGCATAAACCCCGACGTCGCCCGGCCCGAGTGGACGGTTCTCACGGTCCTGCCGGTTCCGCCTGTCACGATGCGTCCCTCGATCATCCTTGAGAACGGCCAGAGATCCGAGGACGATCTCACCCACAAGCTCGTGGACATCATCAGGATTAACCAGCGTTTCAAGGAGAACCAGGACGCAGGTGCACCCCAGCTGATCATCGAGGATCTCTGGGAACTCCTGCAGTACCATGTCACCACGTACCTTGACAACGAGGTTGCCGGGTGTCCTCCTGCACGACACCGGAGCGGAAGACCCCTCAAAACCCTGTCCCAGAGGCTGAAAGGAAAGGACGGCCGCTTCCGTGGATCCCTCTCGGGGAAGAGAGTCAATTTCTCTGCACGGACAGTCATATCTCCCGACCCTAACCTGAGTGTCATGGAGGTAGGTATTCCCCTCGCAGTGGCAAACGAGATGACATTGCCTGTCACCGTAACGCCGTACAACATCGAGGAGTTGCGGCAGATGGTGCGGACCGGTCCCGCCCGGCATTCCCTCTCGGATCCCTGCGGAGCCAATTATGTGATCCGGCCTGACAAAAGGAGGATACGTCTTGCGGAAGGGAACCTCGAGACGGTAGCAGAGATGCTTGAACCGGGATGGATCGTGGAACGCCAGATAAGGGATGGAGATATCGTCCTGTTCAACCGGCAGCCGTCTCTCCATCGCATGAGCATCATGGCGCACCGCGTTAAGGTTATGGACGGGAGAACCTTCCGGCTCAACCCGGCGGTCTGTCCCCCCTATAACGCGGATTTCGACGGCGACGAGATGAACCTGCACATCCCTCAGACGGAGGAAGCAAGGGCCGAAGCGGCAATCCTCGTTGCAGTCGAGGAGAACATCCTCTCACCGCGATTTGGGGGTCCCATCATCGGGGGGATTCATGATCACGTCTCCGGTATCTTCATGCTCACGAACCAGGTGAAGTGGCACACAAAAGAAGAGGCACTTTACCTTCTGAAGAACATCGACATTGAGCACCTCCCGGCTCCCGGAAAGATCCAGGAAGGGATACCCTACTGGAGCAACAAGCAGATCTTCTCGACAGTCCTCCCGAAGGAACTGAACATGGTTTTCCGGGCGAGTTCCTGCCAGAACTGTGAGACATGCAGGCGCCAGGATTGCGAACGGGACGCATACGTCCGGATCATCGACGGGAACCTCGAGTCAGGAACAATTGACAAGAAGGCAATCGGTGCATTCGATGGCCAGATCGTGAACCGGATCATCAGGCAGTACGGGATGAAGCGGGCGGCGGAGTTCATCGATGACATCACCCACCTTGCCATCAGGGCGATCATGATGAACGGTTTTTCGTTCGGAATCGATGACGAGGACCTGTCGAAGACAGAGTATGGCCAGATCGAAGAGGTACTCTCGCATGCAGTCAATGACGTCCAGCGGAGGATCCGGATCTACGAGGACGGCCAGCTGGAAGCGATGCCCGGCCGCACTCCCGAGGAAACGCTCGAGATGCAGATCATGCAGGTTCTCGGAAAGGCCAGGGACAGGACCGGTGAAATAGCTGGCCGGCACCTTGGGCTTGGTAACAGTGCTGTCGTCATGGCAGTCTCGGGTGCGAGAGGATCCATGCTGAACCTGACCCAGATGGCAGGGTGCGTCGGCCAGCAGTCGGTTCGTGGAGAGCGTATCATGCGGGGGTATGACGAGCGAACACTTCCCCACTTCAGGAAGGGAGACCGCGGAGCTGCTGCCCACGGGTTCATCTCCCACAGCTACAAGTCCGGGCTCAATCCCACGGAGTTCTTCTTCCATGCCATCGGAGGACGTGAAGGGCTGGTCGATACTGCTGTCAGGACATCCCAGAGCGGATACCTCCAGCGGCGGATGATCAACGCGCTCCAGGATCTCAAGGTGGCATACGATGGGACGGTCCGGACAACCGGGGGCAGGATTATCCAGTTCTGTTACGGGGAAGATGGTACAGATCCCATGAAGAGCAGCTTTGGGGATCCTGTTGACGTCAAGGGAATCGTCGAGAGTATCCTCAAGGAGGAGGTGTGAGATGAGACCCGAGTTCGAGGAGGCAATCAGGGCTGCGGACCTCCCGGAAAAGACCAGGGAACAGCTCCGCACTTATCTTGCCGACCGCGAGATCACCGGTGAACAGTTCAATACCATTCTCGACCGCGTCATCAGGGAATACCAGAACACACGGATCGAGGCCTGCGAGGCTGTGGGAATCATTGCAGCCCAGTCAATCGGTGAACCGGGGACGCAGATGACCATGCGGACGTTCCACTATGCAGGAGTGGCAGAGATCAACGTCACCCTGGGACTTCCCCGCCTCATCGAGATCATGGATGCAAGGAAAGAACCAAGCACTCCCACCATGACGATATACCTCGAGGGAGAGTATGCAACAGACAGGGATCGGGCCCGCGAGGTGAGCTGGCAGATAGAGGCAGCACCGCTCCACGAGTTCGGCGATATCGTCATCGACATGGAGAACATGCAGATCGTTGTCCAGCTCAACACCCAGGTCTGTGAAAAGAGAAGGATAGCGGTCTCCGATATCCTCGAAATTGCCCCGCGCAAGATCAGGGACCGGCGTCATTACCGGGATTTCGAATGCGAGGTCGACGAGAAGAATGCCAGCATGGTATTCATCCCCAAGAACAGGGAGAGCTACCAGAATCTCTTCCATCTCGCCGAACACGTGCGCAACGTGATTGTCCAGGGCATCGATGATATCGAGCGCGTGGTCGTCCGGAAGGAGAGCGGGGAGTATATCCTTTATACTGAAGGCTCCAACCTTAAAGACGTGTTTGAAGTTGAGGGTGTGGATACGACAAGAACCCGCACCAACAACATCAGCGAGATAGCCCAGGTGCTTGGCATCGAAGCGGCCCGGAATGCGATCATCCACGAGGCCCTCTCGACTCTCTCCGAGCAGGGTATCCTTGTCGACGTCCGGCACATCATGCTCGTTGCAGACATGATGTGCATGGAAGGGGAGGTCAAACAGATTGGCCGCCATGGGATCGCAGGCGAGAAAGAGAGTGTCCTCTCCCGTGCTGCTTTCGAGGTCACCGTGAACCACCTCCTGGATGCAGCAATCGCCAACGAGGTTGACGAGCTCTCCGGTGTAACCGAAAACGTGATTGTCGGCCAGCCCATCCAGCTGGGAACCGGTGATGTGAAACTGATTGCAAAACCACTGAACTAGGAGAATTGTAATGGATTTTAATTCCTCTTTACGAAGAGCCATAAAAACAGGAAAAGTCCTGCTGGGACAGAACGCCACGGCAAAGTGCGTTGAGAGTGGCTCGGCCAAATTGGTCGTGGTTGCCCGGAATTGTCCCGAAAAATTCAGGGAAATGCTTTCGTCCAGAGAAAATCTCTTCATTCACACGTTCGACGGTTCTAGCGTGCAGCTTGGAAAAGCATGCGGAAAACCATTCATGGTAAGCGCGCTCGTCGTTGTCGACCCTGGAGAATCCGATATTCTCAGCCTTGAGAGGGTATGACGAACATGGTCGAAGTACTCCTTAATGAAGACTGCATGCGCCTGATGTCCCAGTTCGAGAAACTGACCGGTGCAGGAAGCAGGGATTGCGTGATTGATGACCGGAACAACCGCATCATCTTCGTCATCAACCCTGGCGAGATGGGACTTGCGATCGGTAAGAGCGGTGCCAGCATCAAGAAGGCCATGGAAGTGATGGGCAAAAAAATTGAGGTCGTCGAGTACGCCCCGAACCCCGAACAGTTCATCAGGAACTGTTTCCTCCCGGCAAAGGTGACCTCTGTGGTCTTCGAGGGAGAGGGAGAGGCACAGGTGGCGCAGGTCGAGGTCAGGGAAGAAGACAGGGGCCTTGCAATCGGCAAGGAAGGAAAGAACATCTTCAAGGCAAAGAAACTTGCCCAGCGCCAGCACAATATCAGCGATGTCCTCCTGGTGAACAACCAGCAGACCTGATAAAAAGAAGTCTCCCTCCATTTTTCATAAAACGCCTGATTCTTCATCAGCATGGAGAACAGGAAAGCGACGATAAAGGACAGATTTATCAATCATAAAAAAAAGGTTATCGGGGTCATTTTCCGGCAGGAAATATCCCCTTCTTGTTTTCCAGCCTGTTCTCGACAAAATCCCCTGCTATTGCAGAACAACCCGTCTGAAGATGGAGGTACGGGGTCTCAATCGTTTAAGCTTGAAGTTTTTTTCGGATTTTTGCTCCCTGCATCCGGTGATGGTACCACGCAGACAGTCCCGAGGAAGGATTGGACCTCCCTTAAGTGCAGAGTAACCTCATGGAGTTTCCTGTCGAGTTCTGCAAGATCGTACTGGATATCACGAATATCGTTCTTGATACTCTCGATATCGTAGAATGCATCATCGATCTTTGAAATCGCTGAAATGATGGCATTATCAGTCTCGAGGCACTCTTTTTTCATGGCCAATCATACCACCTCTTCGCTTCTTTCTGGTTAATACTTATCCTGCCTGACACGGAAAGAAGGAGAAAAAATATCTGGTCTGACGGGCCTGGAGGGATTCGAACCCCCGACATCCGGGTTAGAAGCCCGGCGCTC
>CAYSII010000020.1:0-23405 GCA_964431125.1 uncultured Methanolinea sp.
ACGCGAGGGCGAGTGGCTCCTCGATCCCTTCTGCGGGACAGCGGGGATGGTCCTCGAAGCATCGCTCCTCGGCATCCGGGCTGTCGGGAGTGACCGTGATCCCTTCATGGCACGGGGCAGCCGGATGAACGTGCCCGGGGAAGACATCGTGCTTGCCGATGCAGGAAAGCTGCCATTCTCGGGTTCTTCGTTTGATGCTGTCGTAACCGATCTTCCCTACGGTCAGTCGGTCTCGATCCATGCAGGGAACCTTGATTCCCTGATAGATCAATCCCTCCGGGAGATCGGGAGGGTCTTAAAACCCGGCCGGAGGGCGGTTATCGTCTCCAACCAGCCGATACCCGACCATCCTGACTGTGGCCTGGCGCGTGTTTTCTCGTGCACCCAGCGCGTCCACAGGAGCCTCACCCGCCATATCCACGTCTTTGCCAGAAAGGATACAGTGTCACCCTTCTCGCCAAAAAGCGCAAAAATAACCATTTAAATAAAAAATGACAAAATGATTGCTGGGAACATCTCCACCCGGGGGAGAATGGAAACAGAGAAAAAGAGCAACAATAAAGCGATTGTCACCTGTTCCCGGTCGGAACGGGGGGTCAGGGAGCGGAATGAAGATGCATGCGGCATCTTTTCCATCCCCTCACCGGCAGGGAACCTCTTACTCCTCGCGGTTGCCGATGGCCTCGGGGGTCACCCTGCCGGAGAAGTCGCCAGTACCCTTGCAATCAGGGCCCTTTTCCAGTCGGTCTCCGCAAGTGCTGACTGCCGGGAGGGAGAGGCAATGCCGCCGCTCCGGGAGATTCTTGCAACGGGTTTTCTCCATGCAAATGCCATGGTCTGCCGATATTCAAGAGAGAATCCGTCGTGCCGGGGGATGGGAACGACTCTTGTCGCTGCCCTTCTCACGGGTTACGGCGAGGGGATCTGTGGAAATATCGGTGACAGCCGCGCGTACCTCGTCGGAAGGACCATCCGGAGGATTACCCGGGACCATTCGGAAGTACAGGAGATGGTCGACAGGGGCCTGATTCCTGCAGAAGTGGCAGACCACCATCCGCTGAAAAATATCGTCACACGGATAATCGGGAGGCTATCCGACACACCTGATTTTTTTCCCTTATCGCTTGGAAACGAATGCCTCCTCCTCTGTTCGGATGGGCTCCTCGACGGCATCAGCGAGGAAGAGATCCCCGACCTCGTCAGGACGACGAGGTTTTCCGATCTCTGTGACGCGCTGGTTGCAGGGGCACGCAGTCGCAGCCGGGACAATATCACCGTTGTGGCCGCACGGCGGTCGGGAATTCAGCGGGAGGAGGATGACTGAAAGGATCACGGGAGAGGATCTGGAGAGGGATAAAAAAAAGAGAGCCCCTGATTCCCCTCCGTCTCTTTGATGACGGATTCTCCCTATTTTTTGCCTGAAAAGAAATGTGGGAGGGTCCTTTTCCTCACTGCAGGAGATCACTTCTTTGATCCCGGCGCGGCGCAAACGACCCGGACTGCATCGACGATCTCGGGGAGCATCTCGACGGGGAACGCCATCACCATCTCCCCATCCTCGATCCCGGAAAACTTCCGGGATCCATCGCACCCGAGGGAGTAGTTCGCCCTGCCCGAGAGGTATGTCTGGGCACACGCATCCGCGCAGACGGACTGGATCCCGGAGAACTCAGACGTAATTCTCCCGCCAAGGCGGAAGAGCGTTGCCTGGGCGAGCTTGAGCATCACGCGTGCCTCGGCGATGACGAGGACGATATGAGGGGAAAATGTTGTCTTTTCAAGGGGCGCGTACAGGGTCGCATAGGTCATGCCGGCCTCGACGTGGGGTATCCGGTCGATCGTCCGCTTGCAGGCTGCCGTACTCATGAATTTTCCGAGCTTGAAGTAGAACTGACCATTTTTCAGGGTCTCCGTGATCTGCCGGAGGCCAAGCGCCCATGCACCGCCCATGCACTCGTGGTTCTCGACTGTTGCATAAAAGATCCGCCCCTCCCTCCGGGCGAGGTTCACCATCTGGCAGTGACGCAGGGTCCTGTCGAGCTTCTCCATCCCTTCCGGGATCTCCTCTTTTGCCGTTGCGAGCCGGACTGCGACCGGGGAGTCTTTGAGGCCGAGCGACTTTGCAAGGACCGCGGAAGCCTCCCGGAAGTCCATGTCCCCCATGATCGTTGCATCCATTCCTGTCACTTCCATCTCCTTTCTTCTTCGAATTATGCTCGGGACTATGAAGAGATAAATCTGCTCCCATGCGCAAAAAAGTCTAGAGCCGCCTCAGCTTGCGGTCGACCTTTCGGAAAAAGTTCTTTCCTGCATCCACGAAGAGGGCAGGCTGCTCTGCCGGCCCGACGGTGAGAGACCCTTCCTCCCCGAGGTCGAGTGTCTTTTGCCCGTCGATGACCAGAGATGCGGGTTTTGCACTCTCGAGGCATATCTCCACGCGCCTGTCGTTGCTGATCAGGTGGGGCCTCGAGGAGAGCATGTAGGGAGCAAGCGGAACGAGGAGGAACCCCTGGATCCGCGGGTCAACGATGGGGCCGCCCGCGCTCATGGCATAGGCTGTCGATCCCGTCGGTGTGCTGACAAGGAGACCGTCTGCACGGAAACGTTCGGCCTCGATGCCGTCTATCACGATGACGAAACGGAGCATCTTGGCAGGGCGACTCGTGACGATGAGGGCCTCGTTGAGCGCTTCCCCAAGTATCTTCCCCCGGGACCGGAGTGCCACCCTCATGCGTGGTTCCGTTGCAAAACCGGGTTGTAAATTTTGAATGAATGTTTTTGCCTCGTCAGGCTCGAGATCCGCGAGGAACCCCACCTCGCCCCAGTTGATACCGATGATGGGGATCTGGATCGCCATCTGCTGGACGGTGTGGAGAATCGTTCCATCCCCCCCGACGATAATGGCAAGATCGACTGTCCTGTCGAAGGGCCAGACATTTTTGGAACGGAGAGCCCGGGCAGTCTGCGGCTCGAAGAGTGCCTCGTGTCCGAGAGACCGGACCCAGTCACACAGGTCCCGGCTGTAAGACAGGGCGCCGGGGTCGTCGACCCGCGATACCAGTGCGATCCTCATTCCTGCCACCTGATCTCGCTCACCTGAGATACTCGATCACCTTATGGTGCAGAACGCCATTCGTAGCGACCATGCACCTCCCGATTGTGACCTCGTCAGGGAACCGGATTGGCCGGCCTTCGAGATCACTGACCATGCCGCCGGCCTCGGTGCATATCAGCATTCCTGCAGCGGCATCTGTCACCCTCAATGTGCCACGCAGGTCAATAAAGCCATCTATCCTCCCGCACCCGATGTAGGAGAGCTCCAGTGCAGAGGCCCCAAGCAGCCTCCACCGCCGTATCTTCTGCCCGATGTGCATGACCCTCCGGGGATCGAACTTCCTCCCGTACACGCTCATGGCACACTCGTCGAGACGGGAGATCCGGGATACGGAGATGGGCCTGCCATCGAGGAACGCCCCCTTCCCCCTCACGGCAGTGAATGTCTCTTTCCCCGCAAGGTCGTGGACAAAAGCCTTGAGTATCAGTCCGTCTTCGGCATAGGCGACGGAAAGTGCATAGAAAGGGATCCCGGCCACGGCATTGTACGTCCCGTCGATGGGATCGAGGAAGATGGTGCCCCTTTCGCCCCCCAGTTCGACTCTTCCCGCCTCCTCGGAGATAAGGGTTTTGCAGAGGGGATGTTTTTCGAGGAATGCAATCACGCAATCCTCGGCAGCACGGTCAATCTTCTTGGTCGGGGTTCCGTCGGCACCGATGCAGAGTGTCTCTCCCCCTCTCTCCGTCCCGACGAGATCACGGATCACCCCCCGGATCTCGCGTGCAAGGGTATGACATGCCTCCAGAAATTCCATTGTGCCAGATCCAGACCGTTCCTGAGGAGTATTTATCTGGTGATATAAAGATACATCTTACTGCATTTTTGCGCGAGAGTGAACCAGAATGAAAGAACAGACAGAGATCGGGAAGCTCAAGGAGGGCCGCTACATGGTTATCGATGAGGAGCCATGCAAGATACTGGGAATCTCCGTCTCGAAACCAGGCAAGCATGGTGCTGCAAAGGCACGTATCGATGCCGTGGGGCTCTTCGATGGCGTGAAGAGGTCCATCGTCCAGCCGGTATCTGCCAAGACGTACGTGCCCGTGGTGGAGAGAAAGAGCGGGCAGGTCATAACCATCAGCGGCAATATCGCGACCCTGATGGACATGAAAGAATTCAACAATTTCGAAATTGAGGTTCCCCCCGACAAGATGGACAGGATTGAAGTCGGAAAGGAAGTCCAGTACATCGAGGCCCTCGGGAAACGAAAACTCGACATTGAATAAAAAGAATCACCGGTCTCCCTTCTCCATTCCTTATCCTTTTCTTCTTTCCCCACGCCAGAATCAGACTCTGAGTCGTCTTGCCAGACCGGGGTATTCCCTATCAGTATTTTCCGAGGTACCGTTCCGGGACCTTCACCTCCATCTTGTAGGAGTGAATCATGTGCGTGCTGACGACAAAGTAATACGATCGAGGAGAAGTCCCCTCATAGAATTTTTCGACCCATGGTCGCGGGTCATTCTCCTTTTTTTCCTTCCAGAATTTCGCATTCAGACCGCCCTGAGGCTCGATTCTCCTCACGAGGGATCCATCTGCCGCATCGCGGACTTCAATCGAGAAGGAGGGGAATATTTCTGCGGCAAAAAAGTCAGCCTGGCCCCCCATCTTCGAAGAGGTCTCTCCCACGAAAGTCGTCTCCCAGGGATCGACTGTATAGTGCAGTTCCCAGTAAGGGAACGGCATGGTTATTGTCTGCGTGATTCCACCGGCATGGGACTGTATCGTTGCATACGTGAGCATCTTTTCAGGGGGCGGGGTGGTCTCCGGGAGGCGCGTGAAGGTCGGGGTCGTCTGGGTTGGCACAAGGGCAACGTATCCCAGGGTCTGGGGTTGCCCGCTCCAGGTGGGGGTGGGCGAAGGAGTTTTCGGTAAAGGTGGGGTACCCGTGACGCGGGGGAGGGGTGTTGCCGGGGTTGGCACGGGTTTTGTCTCTCCCGGCAGGATTCCCGGGAGAGAGGGAAGGCTCAGGTCGATCTCCTTTCCGGTCAGGAGTGGCTTTACCACGCCTGCAAGGATGACCATGCCGGCGAGTGCCACGAGGAGAATCGCAATATCCCTCCTTTCCATACCCGAGTTTTGGTGCACCGCAGATATAAGGGAGTCGGCAGGGGATCCTCCGGAGGGTGATCCGTCTTCCCGGCACAGGAAGTGCAGGGGCCGAAGAGAACTGCGTTTTTTTCTGGATGCAGGTATCAGGGTATGGGAGCGGGGTCCTTTCATGGGCAGCCTGGAGACGAAAAGAGGGACAGGACGCCGGCGGAAGAATCCAGGTGGCTATGCAATAACAAGCCGAATGTGAAAAATTCCCTAAAACAGGCTGGAGATCGCTCCTATGATCTACATTTTTCTTCCTTTCCGCCCAAATGTACAGCTCATTACAGAACCCTCCATCGGGGATATCCATGACAGAAGAGCCAGAAAAACAACAGGAAGAGTGCAATGGTGTGTGCGAAGGATGCCCCACTGCACAGCAGTGCGAGAGTGACAGGAAGACGACGAAAGGGAGAGGTCTTCCTCCCAAGGCAGAGATCGACGTGGACCATGTCATCCTCGTCCTCTCCGGAAAGGGGGGCGTGGGTAAATCCACGGTGGCCGTGAATCTCTCCTTTGCCCTCTCCGCCCATGGATACAGCGTAGGACTGCTCGATCTTGATATCCACGGCCCCAATATCCCCAAAATGCTCGGCCTCGAGGGTCACCACCTGACGACCCTGGGAAAGATGATCCAGCCCGTCAGGGTGACAGGGAACCTTGCGGTTGTCTCCATGGCATTCCTCCTCCCGGACAGGAGCACGCCGGTGATATGGCGGGGCCCCATGAAGATGAGCGCCATCAGCCAGTTCCTCTCCGAGGTGGACTGGGGGCACCTCGATTTTCTCGTGGTTGACCTCCCGCCGGGAACCGGAGACGAGGCTCTCTCCATCGTCCAGCTTGCGCCCAATGTCCGGGGGGCAGTCATCGTCACGACTCCCCAGGAGGTCGCAACAATGGATGCAATGAAGGCCGTTAAGTTCGTGGAGCAACTCAGTGTCCCGGTCGTGGGAATCGTGGAGAACATGAGCGGGCTCGTCTGCCCCCACTGCAAGCAGGAGATAGACCTCTTTGGAAAGGGAGGGGGAGAGAGTATTGCAAAGGAGCTTGGAGTCCCGTTCCTTGGATCCATCCCGCTCGACCCCGAGATGAGAAAGGCCGGTGACGAGGGCAAACCGTTCATCATCCGCAGCCACGACAGCCCGACATGGAAGAGCGTTGACAGGGTCATGGAAGAACTCGTCAGGGTGGTCGAGAAGTAGATGGATCTTCGCGAGGTACTCATCGGTGGAGGGGAATACCTCGATGTCTACGATGAGATCAGTCCTCTCCTCGAGGATATCTCTCTCCTCCCCTGGAAAGTGGAGGGCATCTACCGGAAGGCGAGCACGTACGATGACGTGCACCTCGACCGGCTGAGGTTTGCGCTCCTCCGGCTCCAGGTTTATGCCGACATCCACCGGAACGAGGACATGGAGAGGGCACAGGCGATCAAGTACATCGCGATCGTCCTCGAGAAGGTCATATTCGGGTCGCTGATGCTCGGCCACGAGGAGATGGAACGCGATTGAGAGGGCTGCCGGCTTTTTGGGCGATGAACCTGCCCATCAACACCGGCAGAAAACGCGAGTCATTTACAAACTCAAAAGGAAATCATGCCGAAGTATTCCTTCATTGCCCGGATCCCTGATCATCCGGGGGCACTCCACCCTGCCGTCGATGTCATCTCGCGTAATGGGGGAAATATCAACAGGATCCAGTTTGACAGGCAAATCGATCCCTGCACGGTCTTTTTTGAGGTGACAGCCACGGATCAGGCAAAGGAGGAGATCGCGCGTGGCCTCCGCGAACTCGGGTACCTCCAGACTACCCTGAAACCACAGAACTTTCTCAAGGTCTCCGTCCATATCCCCCACGCCCCGGGGGCGCTCAACGACTTTCTCCGGTACACAACCGCGCACCGGGCCAACATTGCCCGGATAGACTTTGATGACAGGGGAAGCACTCCCAGCATCCTCTCGGTCAGCCTCATGATCGAGGACCAGGAGGAGGTCAACCGCCTCCTCGACGAGCTGAAATCCCGGTACCGCATGGAGGTCATCGAGTACGATACGAGCGGGAAACACCTCGACGACACTGTCTTTTATCTCCATTTTGCACAGTCCCTCCGCGATATCGTGGGAGAACCGGGTGATGGATTCCTTCTCTCGCTCCTTGGGGATATCAACCACGTCGCGCAGGAGCTGATGAACCGGGGAAAAGATCCAAAAACAGTCTTCGAGAGCGTTGAGAGGACAGGGCGGACCCTCCGGGATACCTGCGGGACCGGCTTTTATGCCGACATCCAGACGATTCCGCTTGCAGATGACCTCATGCTTGCCTGCATCCAGCCACCCTGCGGGGGCTCCGTCTTCCTGCTGGACACGCCGGGCGAGTGCATCATGGTCGACACCGGCTACGGTATCTACCACCCGGACATGTGCAGGGTGATAAGAAGGGAGATACCCGGTGCGCTGGAGCGGCTCTCGAAGATCGTGATCACCCATGCCGATGCAGACCACTGCGGTGCGGCAGGACTCTTTCCTGTCCCCTCCCTGATGCACAGGGGCACGCAGGAGATCATCCGCGTCGCAAACAGGGCGTACGGATCACGGAACCAGGAATCGATACTCGAGGAGGTCTACACGTCCCTCATCAACATTTTCTCCCGGTTCTCTCCCCCCCATGACGCGATCCTCTTTTCCTCCCCGAGCGGAGAGAGGAGGGGGCCCTTTCCGGTCATCGGAGAGGTCCGGGCAGGAAGGCACGCCCTCGAAGTCCTGGAAGGGTTCGGAGGGCACCTTCACGGGCAGATCTACCTCTACTCGCGCGAACTGGGGGTCTTCTTCTCCGGGGATACCGCAATCAACTTCGATTCTCTCACCCCCGAGAGAGCAGAGTACAACACTCTTGCTGTCAACCTCGTCACATCTGTGAACGTGGACAGCGCGAGGGCCCGCGAGGAGAGAAGGGAGATCCTCGGCATCGTGCGCGGGACAGCAGGTTCCTTCCCTGGCGGGAGGTCCGGATGCCTCCTCTGCGGGGGCCACGGCCCTGTCTCCCTTCTCTGCGAGGGACGGCTCGTTCCCGTCCTGCCGATCCGCAGGGTCTCTGCAGGAGAGTGAAGAGCGAAGGGGTGGGTGATGCACCCGACTTCCCCTTGTCTCCCACCGGGTACTTGGGAATCTCCCGCC
The DNA here is from genome assembly GCA_964431125.1 of uncultured Methanolinea sp. Taxonomy (GTDB): domain Archaea; phylum Halobacteriota; class Methanomicrobia; order Methanomicrobiales; family Methanospirillaceae; genus Methanolinea_A. The sequence continues at coordinate 8,383 of CAYSII010000020.1, forward strand.
TCCTAGAAATGGCATCCCAACCTCTATCATCGGGGAAGGATACATTTTTGCAGGAACAGAATGGCATCGAAGAGAGTGCAGGAGATGATGCGCCTGATGGCCCGGCGCATTGCTGCCATTGCCGCGTCTCTTTCCGACGACGAGGTAGAGAGATTCATTGACGAGATCCTCCATGCCCAGAGGATCTATGTGATGGGTGCGGGAAGGTCCGGGCTTGTCGCGAAGGCCTTTGCCATGCGCCTGATGCACCTTGGACTCTCGAGTTATGTCGTTGGCGAGACCATCACTCCTGCCATGAGCCCGGGAGATCTTGTCGTCGTCTTTTCCGGTTCCGGAAAGACAAAGACAGTTGCGGATATCGCCGAGACAGCAAAGGAGATAGGGGGGAGGGTGGCCCTGATCTCCGCGAACAGGGAGTCGCGGATCGGCAGGATCGCAGATACCATCGTCATCATCGAGCACCAGAGGGACGAGATCAGGGACGAGGGGGCCGAGTTCGAGATCCGCCAGGTCATGGGGGAACACAAGTCGTTTGCACCCCTGGGGACGCTCTTTGAGACAGCGGCGATGGTCTTTGCGGACGCGGTCATTTCCCGGCTGATGGAGATCACAAAGACCGACGAGAAGGAACTGAAGAACAGGCACGCAAACATAGAGTGAGGTGGAAGAGATCCATGGAGAAGACACGGTGCGCGGAAAGGTGTCTCGGGATAGAGATCTCGGGGATCCGAAAACTCTTCGAGTCCGCCGGCCCCGGCTCGATCAACCTCGGGCTGGGCCAGCCCGATTTCGACACGCCGGCCCATATCAAGGAAGGAGCCATCGCGGCAATCCGGGAAGGAAAGACGGGGTATACCCCCAACATGGGGATCCCCGAGCTGAGGGAGGCACTCTCGCGCAAGTTTGGCAAGGAGAATGGTCTCTCCTATGCCCCGGACCAGATCATCGTCACGGCAGGTGCAAGCGAGGCTCTCCATATCATCATGCATGCACTCGTCGAGAAGGGCGACCGGGTTCTCTATGCCGACCCCGGGTTTGTCTCGTACGGTGCACTCGCGGTCCTGGCAGGGGGGAGGCCGGAAGGGGTCCCCCTTGATGAGAAGATGCAGATCGATGTCGAGAAGGCAAAGGAGATGATGGACGGGGCGCGTCTCTTCGTCCTCAACTCCCCTGCGAACCCGACGGGTGCCGTGGAACCGGAGGAGAACATCCGGGCGATCGTCGAGTATGGCAACGATAAAAACGTCACGATCGCAAGCGACGAGGTATACGAACATTTCATCTATGGGCCAGCGCACCGGAGTGCAGCCCTCTTCGGGGAGGACGTGATCACGGTGAATGCTGCGAGCAAGACCTATGCCATGACCGGGTGGCGGCTGGGGTACCTTGCCGGCCCCCGCGAATACATCGAGCAGGCTCTCAAGGTGCACCAGTACTGCCAGGCATGTGCAAGCTCGATCTCGCAGTATGCGGCGCTTGCCGCGTACACCGGGCCCCAGGACTGCGTTGCCGCGATGAGGGAGGAATACCGCGCCCGCCGGGATTACATGTATGCTGCACTGACCGGGATGGGTTTTTCCTTCCCTGAACCAGAAGGGGCCTTTTACCTCTTTGTGCCCTTCGGGGAGGATCTCACGGCAAGGATACTGAAGGCAGGAGTCGTTGTCGTCCCTGGGTCAGCCTTCGGGTGCAATGCCCCCGGGCATGCCCGGCTGAGTTATGCAGCCAGCCGCAGGACACTTGAGGCCGCGGTGGAGAGAATCAGGAAAGTCGTGGAGGAATGAGAGACATGGTCAGGGATCTCCTGGTCAAGCTCTCCAATGCCCACGGGGTATCCGGGAGCGAGGAGAGCATTGGAACGATTGTGAAGCGGGAACTCAAAAAGTACGTGGACGAGATAACCGAGGACAGCATGGGCAACATCATCGCGATAAAAAAAGGGGGGAATTTCCGTGTCATGCTCGCGGCCCATGCGGACGAGATCGGTCTGATGGTCAAGTCGATCGATGAGAAAGGGTTTATCAGGTTCGTCACCCTCGGCGGATGGTTCGCCCCGACCCTGTACAACCAGAGGGTGATTCTCCACGGGTCGAAGGGGCGCGTGACCGGTGTCCTCGGCGGAAAACCGCCCCACAAGATGGACGAGGAGGAGAGGAAGAAAGGGATAAAGGTCGAGGAGATGTTCATCGACGTGGGTGCGTGCAGCCGGGAGGAGGTGGCTGACCTCGGGATCTCCGTGGGGACTCCTGTCACGCTCGACCGCGAGGCTGCCTCCCTTGCAAACGGGAGGATCACCGGCAAGGCGTTCGACAACAGGGTGGGTGTGGCCCTTCTCGTGAAGACGATGCAGCAGGTCTCATCTCCCCACACAATCTACGCTGTCTTCACGGTCCAGGAGGAGGTGGGCCTGAAGGGGGCGCGGACGAGTGCCTACACAATCGACCCCGACTGTGCGATAGCAACAGATGTGACGATCCCGGGCGATCATCCCGGGATCGACTTAAAAGATGTACCCGTCGAGATGGGAAAGGGCCCGATCATCACCATCGCGGATGCAAGCGGCAGGGGCCTGATAGCAAACCGGTCGATGGTGAGGTGGCTCGCGGAGACGGCAGAGTCCTGCAGTATCCCTGTCCAGTTCGAGGTCGGGAGCGGGGGAACGACCGATGCCACCGCGATACACCTCGAGCGTGGCGGTATCCCGAGCACGACCCTCTCGATCGCGAGCCGGTACATCCACTCCCCTGTCGAGGTCGTGGACGTAAACGACATCGAAAATGGAATCAGGCTCCTCGTCGAGGCACTCAAAACAAAGCCACGACTCTGATCTCGGAGTGGGTGATGGATGCAGGGGAGACGCCGGGGAGCGGAATAATGTCCCTTTACCTGAGTATCCCGGAGAACTTCCCGAAGCTCCACAGCCATGAATATACTAAAAAGAAGAAACAGTTCCGCAATCCTCTTCTCCCCCTCTCCCCCTTTACCAGACAGCGGAAATTGACAGGTGTGTGCACTTTGTCTCTTCTCCCCTGTATGAATGAGAAAAGAGTACTTTTCCCGTCTCAATAGCTGACAGGATCACCTGCAGATGGAAAAGAAGCATTTTTTTATTGCCATGACCGGTCTGCATACCAGGGGCTCTTTCCGGCAAAGATGGGGTATGCCGCACTTTCTCTCTCCATGCAGGAAGGGGCCGAAGATCCGTGAGTCACACTCCCCCGGTATGCATTGACCGATCCGTGTTCTGTTCTTTTCGGGGAGCGGAAGCGGGAAAAGAGGTCATTTTTGGAGCAGGATTGGGGAAAGTTTTAAATAGATAAGGGAAGAGGATATGGTGAATACATTTGTTTGGGAATCGGAGTGACCAGTCATCCCCGATTCCCAATTGGGGAATGTATACGAAAATGCATCTGAGGTACCCGTATGACAAGCGAAAGAGGGCTGCAGATAGTTGTAACTATCCTTCTCTGTATCACCCTGGCACTCCCGGTATCGGCCGCACTCGGCATCGTCGGGATAAACCCGTCCAGGGGACTGAACAATCAGTCTGACCTGTACATCTCGAACCTGTCGGGAACAGATTTTCCCGGTCAGGAAGAGGTCTTGGTCTTTCTGAGCAGGAGCGGCGAGGAAAATATCACGGGCAGGTACGTCACTGTCGTGTCCCCGACCCGTATCACGTGCGTCCTTGACCTGAGCGGGAAGAGGGCTGGGCCCTGGGACGTGAACGTGATCAACACGACAAGTGGCGAAAGAGCGGTTCTCGAAGGCGGTTTCACGATTGAGAACCCCGATCCGCAGGTCACGGGCATCAACCCGGCTTCCGGAGAGAATGATGACTGGGTCGAGATTACGGATCTTTCCGGCAGCAACTTCCTGCCGAACGCAACCGTCAACCTGACGATGGGTGCAACTGTCATCCCGGGTGCGGATGTGACACGGGTCAGCAGTTCGAAGATTACCTGCCGCTTCAACATCACGTTCGCGGAACCCGGCCTCTACAATGTCACCGTGACCAATGAAGACGGAAAGTCGGCGACGCTTTGGGATGGTTTCCGCGTCCGTAACCCTGTCCCGAGAGTGATTGCGGTTCATCCCCCTTCCGGGACGAACAACCAGGTCATCGGCATCACGAACCTGTCCGGATCAGGGTTCATACCGGGAGCAAACGTCACCCTGCAGAAGGCCGGATTGCCTTCCATCCCCACCATCAACGGTGCAATCATCGAGTCTCCGACCAAGATTCTCTGCTTCTTTGACTTGAACGGCGTTTCCGTTGGAAAATGGGATGTTGTGGTGGAGAACCCGGACGGCCAGAACGGATCGCTGTCCTCCGGCTTTGCGGTTTATTACCCTGACTCTCCGCTCGTGGCAGGGATCACCCCGGGGACGGGGGAGAACACGGGAACTGTCACTGCAAACGTGACGGGGAGCGGGTTCCACCCGAACGTGACCGTGAGACTGGTAAACGGGGTGCAGAACGTGACAGGCACGGTTCTCTCGACTTCGGCGACAGATATCGGGGTCCAGTTCAATCTCACGGGGATTCCTGCCGGGACATACGACCTGTCCGTGACCAACGAGGATGACCAGTCGTCCACGAAGGAGGGAGCATTCACCGTCACCAACCCGCACCCCACGGTCTCTGATGTAAGTCCTTCCTCCGGTCTGAACACCGGGTATGTTACACTGGATATAACGGGAACAGGGTTCCTTCCCAATGCAACGGTCACCTTCAGCAGGGGAGCGACAACATTCTCCGAGAGCAGCACGTTCCAGAACAGCACGTGGATCCGGTGCACTGCCTCCCTGATCGGGAAGGAGGCCGGAACCTACAATATCACCGTGACGAACACCGACGGGCTGTCCGGGACAAAGACAGATGCTTTCACGATACAGAACCCTGCTCCGGGGGTACAAGGGATTGATCCCGCAACGGGAGAGAATACCGCATCTCTCGAAGGTGTCATCATCACCGGGGAGAACTTCCTCGATGGTGCGAGCGCAAGTCTCATTCGCGCCAATCAGACCCCGATTGCCGCCGATCCCGTGACGCGGATCAACGCAACAGCCCTCCGGTGTACCTTCAACCTGACCGGGAAGCCTGCCGGGGTATGGAAGGTGGAGGTGAGCAACCCCGATGGACGGAGCAGTGTCGAGGAGGTTTTCTTCACCATCACCAACCCGCCCCCGAACCCGACGGCCATCGATCCCGATTCGGGTCCGAACAACGGTCCGATCGGGATCACGGGCCTGACAGGCAGCGGTTTTCTCCCGGATGCAAGCGTGAAACTCGCCAGGACAGGGCAGGCTGACATCCCCGGTACAGGAATCGATGTCAATGTCACGACACAGACCATCATGTGCTTCTTCAACCTGAACGGAGCAAGGGCGGGATACTGGGATGTCGTCGTGACGAACACCGACGGGCAGTCCGGGACACTCCCGAATGGCTTCTTCGTCAGGTACCCTGCAGCGCCTTCGGTCCTCGCAATCGAGCCGGCATTTGCCCCCAATAACGGGACTGTACTGATCACCAACATCTCGGGCTCCGGGTTCCACCCGAACGCGACCGTGAAGATTTCCCGTGCATCGCACGCGGACATCGTGGCGACCGATGTTACGGTCACGGAACCCGGCCGGATATCCTGTACCCTCGACCTGACCGGTGCCGATCCCGGGTTCTGGGACGTCGTGGTCACGAACGATGACGGGCAGTCAGGGGCACTCCCCGGCGGCTTCGAGGTCCGGTACCCTGCCCCTGCTGTGACAGGCATCACTCCTGACAGGGGCAACAACAACCAGATCGTCACAATTTCGAACCTTTCCGGGAGCAACTTCCGGGCTGGTGCGACAGTGAAACTGTCCCGTGCATCCCATTCTGACATCCCGGCAACAGGCGTCACCGTGGTCGATTCCACGAGAATTACCTGTTCATTCAACCTGAACACGATGGATGTCGGAGACTGGGACGTCGTAGTCACCAATACCGACGGGCAGTCCGGAACGCTTCCAGGCGGGTTTGCCATCGAGTACCCGAGCCCGGTTGTTACTGCCATCCAGCCGAACCGGGGTGCAAACGACGGCACGCTGCAGATTGAAGCCGTGACCGGGAACTATTTCAGGGCAGGTGCAACGGTCACCCTTACCAAGACGGGTGTTGCACCAATTACTGCAACGAATGTCAATGTCATCAATGCGACAACCCTGAACTGCACCGTGAACCTCGCGGGCAGGACCATCGGTTTCTGGAACGTCGTGGTTACGAACACTGACGGGAAGTCCGGGCAGCTTGCGAACGGGTTCCAGATCCTGCCTCCGCCGCCTGTCCCTGACTTCTCGGCAAGCCCTGTCTATGGTTCCGTGCCCCTGACGGTCCGGTTCACGGACCTCTCCACGAACAACCCGACGGCATGGATATGGGACTTCGGGGACGGGACGATGGGTGGTGTCGGTGACAGGAACCCCGTCCATACCTACAATGCCGTGGGAACCTACAACGTCACGCTCACGGTCTTCAATACAGGGGCGCCTGAAGGGAGGAGCATCACGAAGACATCCTACATAACCGTGGTGCGAACACCTGTGGCAGACTTCACTGCCGACCCGACCTCCGGAAATGCGCCCCTCCTCGTCCAGTTCACCGACACGTCAATGGGCAACCCGACGGGATGGCTCTGGAACTTCGGTGACGGAAGCATATCCACCCAGCAGAACCCGTACCACCTCTACACAAAACCAGGGGTGTATTCTGTCACCCTGAGTGTCCGGAATTCTGCAGGCAGCAACTCGATAACGAAGGAGGGTCTCATCACGGTCAGGGCGCTTCCAACCGCAGACTTCTCCGCGAACAGGACATCAGGTGTGGCCCCGCTTGCCGTTACGTTCACGGATGGATCGAGTGGCAGCCCAACGACATGGGCATGGAACTTTGGCGACGGGAACACCTCGACAGATCAGAACCCCACGCACGTCTACAGTACCCCGGGCGTATACACGGTCAGCCTGACTGCTGCCAATGATGTCGGCAGTGATACGAAGACGAGGACGGGGTACATCACGGTTGGCGAAGGACTGCTTGCCTCCTTCACTTACACGACCAGCAACCCCGAGAACCTCGCACCCCTGACCGTTGCATTCCGGGACACCTCGGGCGATTCCCCCGCAGCATGGGTATGGAACTTCGGAGACGGCACCCTGACAACGGAGAGAAACCCCATCCATACCTTCACGAAGGCAGGGAACTATACTGTGATTTTGACAGTCTCCGATACTTTCAGGAGCAGCTCAACCTCACAGGTAATCGAGGTGAAACCGCGACTGATCGCAGGCTTCAAGGTTGAACCCCAGACAGGGTCAGCACCTCTCAGGGTCCAGCTTATCGACCAGTCGATCGGGACGCCCAATTCGTGGAGGTGGGTCATCCTGAAAGATGCCCTGAATATGACTGTCTTTGACCCAGGAAGTGCGACCGAGACCTATACCTTCAACCAGCCCGGGTATTACAGCGTACTGCTCACGGTGTCGGATGCTTACGGAAACACGGAGTCCCTGCTGAAGGAGAACGTGGTGGAGGTCCTTCCCTTCCCCTGAGGGGAGTACCTTTTTTTTTCAACTCCTGAATTTTCTCTCCCCGCGTCCTGTTCTTCATGGTGAAAGTGGTTTCTCTCTCCTTTTGAGATGCCGCTTATTTTGATTAATTGCCCTGCTACAACGAACTTACGGAGTGGAAGGGGGAATCCCCTTCAGGGAGCGGAAGAGGAGAGATAAAATCTCAATACGACAAATTTTCCCCAGAATGGTGCAGGGAGCCTGATTTCGTGACTGGATTCCATGCAAAGGAAAATGAGGATGATCATTGGATGAATGCGATTCAGCATCAATCTATCATGGTGAAGATATCTCCCCTTTTTTTTTCGTTCCTGTGCCCATGGTCCACTGCGATAGCAGAAAATGGTCAGGAATTTGTGGTATCACGTGGATGTACCCTCTCTGCAGCATCCCGTCGGAGTGTGCATGGTTTCCAGAGAGAATCTCCCCCTTGATTCTGGCTTTTGCAGATGCATCCCAAAAGTGCCCTGTCCATCTTGCAGAGCAAAGGTGCGAGAGGAAGAGATTGAAAAACCTGCAGGGCCAACCGGGAGGGTTCCCGTTTTTCCTCAAGGATGGATCATGCTCATGCACCAGTCCTTCCCTTCAGATCCCTTATCGTGTCGCGGATGCGGATAGCCTCCTCGAAATCGAGCCGTTCTGCAGCCTGGAACATTTTTGCCTCGAGCTCCACGATGAGATTGGGAATCTCTGCCTTTGGGACATGGCGCGTATCCCGGATGTCCACCTCCTTCTTCGGGACCGGTTTCCTGATCGTCTGCGGGACGATCCCATGCCTCTCGTTGTATTCCCTCTGGATGGCTCTCCTCCTCTCCGTCTCGGCAACGGCGGCCTGTATAGACCCTGTAAGGGTATCGGCATACAGCACGACCCTCGAGTTGACGTTCCGCGCTGCCCTCCCGATGGTCTGGATGAGGCTCCGTGCGTCCCGGAGGAACCCCTCCTTGTCAGCGTCAAGGATCCCGATGAAGCCCACCTCGGGGATGTCGAGGCCCTCCCGGAGCAGGTTGATCCCGACAAGGACGTCAAACTTCCCGAGGCGGAGCTCCCTGATGATCTCCGTCCGCTCGAGCGTCTCGATCTCCGAGTGGAGGTACCTTGTCCTGATCCCCTTCTCTGCAAGGTGCTCCGAGAGCTCCTCTGCCAGCCTCTTTGTCAGGGTCGTGAGGAGGACGCGGTCGCCGCGTTCAATGGTTGCGCGGATCTCCCTGATGACATCCTCGATCTGTCCCTCTGTCCCGCGGACGAGCACCTCGGGATCGACGAGTCCGGTGGGGCGGATGATCTGTTCCACGACCTGCTGCGAGCAGGAGAGCTCGTAGTCACCCGGAGTTGCCGAGACGAAGATGACCTGCCGCATGAACTTCTCGAACTCGCGGAACGTGAGCGGCCGGTTGTCATAGGCACTCGGGAGCCGGAACCCAAAATCCACGAGTGCCTTCTTCCGCGACCGGTCCCCGTGGTACATGCCATGCAGCTGGGGGATCGTCTGGTGGCTCTCGTCGATGAACATGAGGAAGTCATCCGGGAAGTAGTCGAGGAGACAGAAGGGTCTCTCGCCGGGCCTGCGGAAGTCGAAGTGGCGCGAGTAGTTCTCGATGCCCTTGCAGGTCCCGGTCTCCTCGATCAGCTCAAGGTCGTAGAGCGTCCTCTGCTCGAGGCGGTGGGCCTCGAGCATCCCGAGCTGCGGCAGCCTCTCTGCGAGTTCCGCGCGGATGGAGTCAAGGGCACGCCTCTGGACATCGGCAGGGATGACGTAGTGGCGGGCAGGGTAGACATGGAAGTACCGGAGGGTCTCCCGGACTTTCCCGGAGGCTTTCTCAATCTCGAGGATCCGTTCCACCTCGTCGCCGAAGAGCTCGATCCTGATGATGTCATGGTAATACCCGGGGACGAGGTCGATCGTGTCTCCCCTGACCCTGAACCTGCCGGGCAGGAGCTCGAGATCGTTCCTCTCGTAGAGGGCATCGACCAGTCTCTCCACGATCTCCCGGCGGGAGATCCTGTCACCGGTCTTCAGCTCGAACCCGAGATTCCTGAAGTGCTCGGGTCTCCCGAGGCCGTAGATGCAGGAGACGGATGCGACGACGATGGTGTCCCGGCGTGAGAGGAGCGATGCGGTCGCCGAGAGGCGCATCATCTCTATTTTGGGGTTGATCTGTGCATCCTTCTCGATGTACTGGTCTTTCTGGGGGATGTAGGACTCCGGCTGGTAATAGTCGTAATAGGAGACGAAGTACTCGACCCTGTTCTCCGGGAAGAACTCCCGGAACTCGTTCCAGAGCTGGGCTGCAAGCGTCTTGTTGTGGGCGATAACAAGCGTCGGCCGCTGCACACGGGCAATCACGTTCGCCATGGTAAACGTCTTTCCCGAGCCCGTGACCCCAAGCAGGGTCTGGAACCTGTGGCCGGACTCAATCCCTGATACAAGCTTCTCTATCGCCTCGGGCTGGGATCCGGCCGGGGGAAAGGAGGCCCGGAGAGAGAACCCGTTCATGAGACCGCCCTCTTTGACCGGAGGAGCCGGTGGTAGGTAACGGCAAACCTGTGGGCCTCGTCCCGTATCTCCTGGAGGAAGAGCGATGCCTTCTCGTCCTTCCTGATCGGGAGGGGATGTGCAGAACCCGGGACGTAGACCTTCTCCTCCCTCTTTGCAAGGGCGATGACGGGGAGGTCGATGCCGAGGTCTCTCAAGCGCACGAGGGATGCGCGAAGCTGCGTCGTCCCGCCGTCCACGATAACGAGATCCGGGAGATCCTTTCCCTCCCTCACGAGGCGGCTGTACCTCCTGCCGACGATCTCTGCAATCGCTGCAGGGTCGTTTATCCCTTCCCCTGCCCTGATGCGGAACCGCCTGTAGTTCCTCTTATCGGGGCGGCCATCCAGGAACCGGACCATCGAGCCCACGACCTCCGTCCCGGAGAGGTGGGAGACGTCGAAGCACTCGATGACCCGCGGCGTCTCTGCAAGCCCGAGTTTCTCTCCCAGTTCCTCGAGTTTCATCTCCTCGCCAAAGTACGTGACCTCGATGTTTGTCCGGACGAGGGCGAGGAGCCGTTTCTTTGCGCCGATGCGGGGGACTGTCACGGTCACCTTCTGCCCCTTCCGGAGCGAGAGGAACTCCTCCATCTCCGGCCCGGGGTGGATGGGGAGGATGAGTTCGCCCGGCGGGGTCGTATCCGAGTAGTATTGGACGAGGAACTCCTCGAGGAAGTCGGCGTCGCCCTCGAAGACGAACTCCTTTTTGTTGACCAGCGTCCCGCGGTGGACCGAGAATATCATCAGGTAGACCGTCCCGTCGTGGACGATGTAGTTGACGATGTCCTCGTCGGTGTCCCGCTTTCGGGCGACGTCCTGGTGGCGGGAGAGGTGCTCGAGGGCAGATATCCGGTCCCGGAGGATGATCGCCCGCTCGAAATCGCAGGCCCGTGATCTCTCCTCCATCTCGGATTGCAGCGTCCGAATCAGCTCGGGCGCGTTGCCCTTCAGCACGGTGGTTGCCTGCCGGACGAGATCGGCATACTCCTCCTTTCCGATCATCCCTTTGCAGGGCGCACTGCACGTCCCCATGGATGCCCGGAGGCACCCCCTCTTCCGGAGCGTCCTGCAGCTCCGGAGCCGGAACGTCTTCTTCACGACGGAGAGGACGTGGTCCCTCTCGGCGCCCGAGGTGAACGGGCCGAAATAGGTGCCATCACCCCCCATCTTCCGCGCGATGCATATGCGCGGGTACTCATCCCCCGTGATGTGAATGAATGCGTACTGCTTTGCGTCGCGGAGGTTGATGTTGAAACGGGGCTGGTTTGCCTTGATCAGGCTGTTCTCGAGGATGAGTGCCTCGACCTCGTTCTTCGTGACGATGTAATCGATATCCGCTGCACGGGCGAGCATGCGGGCAGTCTTTCCGTCGTGGTCACGGCGCGAAAAGTAACTCTGGACCCTTTTCCTGATGTTCTTTGCCTTTCCCACGTAGATGATCGTCCCCTGTGCATCGCGGAAGAGGTAACAGCCGGGAAGCTCGGGGAGGGTGGATTCGGCCTTCATGCGCGCTTGAGCACCTTTTTCAGGAACCTGCCGGTGTGGCTGGCAGGATGTTCTGCAACAGTCTCCGGGGTCCCGGAAGCAACAACGTACCCCCCTTCTTCTCCTCCCTCGGGTCCGAGGTCGATGATATGGTCCGCAGACTTGATCACGTCGAGATTGTGCTCGATGACGACCACGGTGTTCCCCTTGTCGACGAGCTCGTTGAGAACCGCGATCAGCTTCTTGACGTCGTGGAAGTGGAGACCGGTGGTCGGCTCGTCGAGGAGGTAAATCGTCCTGCCGGAACCCCGCTTCGAGAGCTCGCGCGTGAGCTTGATCCGCTGCGCCTCGCCTCCCGAGAGCGTGGTCGAGCTCTGGCCAAGCTTGATGTACTCGAGGCCGACGGCGGCGAGCGTCTCGAGCCTGTGCCGGATAGAAGGGATGTTTGCGAAGAGCTCGAGGTTCTCCTCGACTGTCATGTCAAGAACCTCGGCGATGTTTTTACCCTTGTACCTGACCTCGAGTGTCTCCCGGTTGTACCGCGTACCCCTGCACTCCTCGCATTCGACGTACACGTCGGGCAGGAAGTTCATCTCGATCCGTATCAGGCCGTCGCCCTCGCACGCCTCGCACCGTCCCCCCTTAAGGTTGAAGGAAAACCTCCCCGGCTTGTACCCCCGGGCCTTTGCCTCCTTTGTCTCTGCAAAGACCCTGCGGATCTCGTCAAAGACCTTCGTGTAGGTCGCCGGGTTGCTCCGCGGTGTCCTGCCGATCGGGCTCTGGTCGATCACGATGACGCTGTCCACGGGTGCATCGCAGGCGATCTCCCTGTACTTTCCCGGGGTGACACGGGAGCCGTAGACGGTCTTCTGCAGGGCCCTGTAGAGGGTGTCGTAGATGAGGGTCGATTTCCCGGAGCCCGATACCCCCGTGACGACGGTGAGGAGACCAAGGGGGATGTCGACATCGATATCCTTGAGATTGTTCTCGCTGCACCCGCGGATGTGGAGGAACTGCGTGCTCTTCCGCCGGGTTCGCGGGACATCGATGCGGAGGGTCCCGGCAAGGTACTGGCCGGTGAGCGACGCGGAGTTCGCTGCGATCTGGTCGGGAGTCCCCTCTGCGACAACGTATCCCCCGTGGATCCCTGCACCCGGCCCCATGTCGACGACCCAGTCTGCGCTCCGTATCGTATCCTCGTCGTGTTCCACGACGATCAGGGTGTTGCCGAGGTCGCGGAGCTGGCGGAGCGTGTCGATGAGCTTCTGGTTGTCTCTCTGGTGGAGCCCGATCGATGGCTCGTCGAGGACGTAGAGGACACCCATCAGGTTCGAGCCTATCTGGGTCGCAAGCCGGATCCTCTGGGCCTCTCCCCCCGAGAGGCTGCCCGCACTCCGCGAGAGGGTGAGGTACCCGAGGCCCACCTTCTCGAGGAAGTCGAGCCGGGCGCGTATCTCCTTGAGGATCTGGCGGGCGATCTCCTGCTCCCTCGCGGTCAGTTCGAGGTTTGCGAAGAACTCTATCGCCCGGGAGACCGGCATGTCCGTGATGTCCACGATGGATTTTCCGGCAATCCGGACAGCAAGAACCTTCTTCTTGAGCCGTTTGCCCCTGCAGCGCGGGCACTCGGAGATCCGCATGAACTTCTCGAGTTCCCGCTTGCGGTACTCCGACTGGGTCTGGTGGTAGAGCCGCTCGGACTGCGGGATGAGCCCCTCCCATTCCCCGGTGTGCGACCACTGGGCATTCCCGTTCCTCGTGTTGAGGGAGAACCGGATGCGGTCACGGGACCCGTACATGAGGATCCTGTACTGCTCGGGGGAAAGGTCCCTGATTGGTGTCAGGACGGAGAAACCGTAGTGGCGGGCGACAGCCCCGAGATACTGGTTCCGGTACCCGTCGAGGTAGTTCCGGTAGAGTGCGACAGCCCCTTCCGCGATGGATTTTGCGGGATCCGGGATGATGAGGTCCGGGTCAAAATCCATCCTGATTCCAAGGCCGTTGCACTCCTCGCAGGCGCCAAACGGGCTGTTGAAGGAGAACATGCGCGGCTGGAGTTCCTCGAACGTGAGGCCGCAGACCGGGCATGCAAGAAGCGAGGAGAAGATGCGTTCCCCGCCCCCGGACGGGAGGGCGATCACAAGGCCCCCGGACTTTTTCAGGGCGTTCTCGCACGCTTCCGTGAGGCGGGAGCGGTCGGAAGTCTCCAGCCGGTCGATGACAACGTCGATATCGTGCTTTTTGTATCGCTCGAGCGTGACCTCTCCATCGGTGCGCAGGATCTCCCCGTCGATGCGTACGCGGCTGTATCCCTCCCTGTGTAAGTCCTTTACGAGCTGCTGGTACGTCCCCTTCTTCTGCCGGACGATGGGTGCAAGGATGGTCACCGTGCCCCCCATCTCGGACTGGATCCTGTCTGCAATCTTCTCCGGTGTCTGGGCTTCGATCCGGATGTCGTGGTCCGGGCAGAAGGGCACACCGATCCGCGCAAAGAGGAGGCGGAGGTAGTCATAGATCTCGGTGACCGTCCCGACGGTGCTCCGCGGGTTCTTGCTCGTGCTCTTCTGCTCTATCGAGATCGCCGGCGAGAGTCCCGTGATCGCGTCGACGTCGGGCTTGTGCATGAGGCCGAGGAACTGGCGGGCGTAGGCGGAGAGGGATTCAACGTACCGGCGCTGCCCCTCGGCATAGATGGTATCGAAGGCAAGAGTGGACTTTCCTGAGCCCGAGAGGCCCGTGATGACGATGAACCTGTCGCGCGGCAGTTCCACCGTGATATTCTTGAGGTTGTGCTGCCGCGCACCCCTGATCACGATCTTCTTCATCGCGGTGTCGAGTGTATCATGTGGACGCCGGAGCATATAGGGGTGACCCTCAGGGTATGAGGGGAAGGCCCGGTTCATGGAGAAATGCCGGCAACCGAGTGCACGGGTAAATTTGATAGCCCTTTCAGATAATGCGTTTTAAGTCGTTCAAGACGGGCAAATTGGAGTCCAACTCACCACATCCGGAAAAGATCCGGGAAACTTGCTATCGTTGCTCCGTGTCTTCTCGCGGAAAGTGGATTTTATCTAAAAGAAATTGTATTTTTTCATCAAATGTGATATGGTTGAATGAAGAGATGCTGGGCAGGGTATGATTTGTGTAGAGGTATATTGTATAATTTTTTATTGTCAAAACACGCGTCGGAGGAAATCCAAGTGTATACTCCTGTAAATCCCTATTTCTTTCTCCAACGAGAAGGAAATAGTCAGATGGAGGATTCCTGTACCAACAGTCACACGTCAGCCATTCAAAGGGAAAGATATCATTGTCTCTGTATGTAACTGGTCTCACTGTCACTGCACCTTGAGAAAGGTAAGTGATATAATTTGCATCCCAGTAATCGC
>CAYSII010000021.1:0-9967 GCA_964431125.1 uncultured Methanolinea sp.
TGCGCAAGTCTCCAGTTTTCTGGCGATGGTTCATCCCCACGCATGTGGGGAACTCTCTTCAATTTATATACATCCAAAAAAAGTATTATATTACTTTTTGGTTTTTGTCTCCGGCAGGAAGGAAATCAGCTTGATACCATCCATCTCACGGGGGATCCTCCTGTTGATTCCGACAGTCTCAAAATCAAACCCTGCATCATTGGGGGCATGCCAGGCCATCACGGCACTCCCTTTTCCAAGGCCAAGGATGACGTGTTTCCAGATCATCTCCCTGACCTTATTTGAATAGTTTCCTATATACACTCCTGCCCTGATCTCGATGAGCCAGACAGCAAGCCTCCCCCGGAGAGCCGGAGGAGCATTCTCTGTCACGATTACCATCAGTCCCATGATTCCTCATCCCTCGAGAAAGCAGGGGGGACGGCATCGCCATACGGTTGGGGGACGTCCCTTCCGCCCGCAGCAAGGACCTCGTGGATGGTCGGGATGATCCGTTCCAGGATGTTCTCCTGCCGGAAAAGGTCCCGGCACTTCTGCCGCACCTCGCGTTCGGGATGGACTGGTCGCTGTCCTGCTACTTCGAATGCTGCAGGGACGACAGTCTGGAACTTGAAGAGGTCTGCAATATCAAAGACAAAGGAGAGGGAATGGCCGCTATGGAGGAAGCCGATGGACGGGGAGTACCCGGCGGCGAGGATCCCAGCCTCGACCACGCCATACAGGCATGCAGTCCCTGCAGACAGGCACTTGTTGGCAATATCTGCTCCACCCCAGTTACGCGGGTCGTACTTTCTCCCTTCCCACCGGACGCGGAACCGGCGGGCATACTCCTCGTAGAGGGAGCGGACACGGACGCCTTCGAGCCCCCGCATCTGGGAGATGGAGAGGGACGGGTCCGGGACCTCCCCGAACCGGATCGCAAACATCTTCCGGACGATCTGGCGGCGGGCCTCCGGGTCCAGGGCAAGGGCTGCCTGGTGGAGCAGCCTGTCGGAACGGGCACCACCCGGGTGCCCCGTCGAGTAGAGCCGGACACCCGCCTCTCCCACCCACGTCAGGAGACATCCTGTCTGTGCAGCAAGTTTCACCGCGGCATGGGAGACCCTCGTCCCGGGCTCGAGCATGAGGCATGCCACTCCCCCGACAGGGATCTGGACCCTCACACCCCGGACATCGACCAGGACGAATGCACCGTCGATGACATCGAGTTCCCCGTATTCGAGGAAGATAATCGACGTCCTCTCCCTGAGGGGAAGAGGGGGTATGGTTGGGGGGACCGGTGACATCTTCGGAATCAGGCAGGCTTGACCATCAGCATCCCGCACCCGAACCCCTTCGCAGGCCCGATCCCATCCATCAGGGCAGACCGGAAGAGACCGGGGTCCCTCACCTGCAGCAGCCCGGAGAAGTCGATTGTGCTGATGGATATCTGGCGGTCCTTTGCACCCTGCTTAAACCGGAATTGCCTGTATGCACCTGCAATAACACTCCCGTCATTGATTGAAAACCCAAACTTCTCGCCCTTCTCCCGGAGCCACCGGATACCTTCCGCCTGGACAAGGTCAGCCATCCGCAGACCGTTTCTCAACCCTCCTTCCTGTGAGCGGACAAGCCTCTTTGCGTCCATGACAACGTCATGCCTCTTGTGGATCCGGCACCCCTCCGCATCGGGCTCCGTCCAGCGTGTCCGGACGGGGTTTGCCCGGAGGGAAAACCAGAACCGCTGCCCCGGAAAAAGGACCGGGTTGTACTCCTTGGTCTCCACCGACCAGAAATTCCCCAGGTACTCCGGTCTCCTGCGGGATACAGAATAGATCACCGGCCTGTCATGCACGGTCTCAAGCCGGTACAGGAAATCCCGTGCACGGTTCTTCTCGTCCGAGAAGAGCTCCCAGACGAAGGTGTGGATATGGTACGGTGATGAGACGACTTTTGCATAGTCCACGGAAAGGGGAGCATCAGGGCGGACGCGGATCCTGCTGAAATACATGTCAGATCTCCTCCCCGGACCGGATCCGAACCATCTCGAAGTGCTCAGCCCGCGAAAGGAACGTCCACCTCTTCCGGCTCAGCACCGCATCTCTCCTCTGGACAACGTGCCGCGGGTCAATGCCGGCCACCCCGTCCGCGTCCCAGTACATCGCGGCCTCTGCAGAAAGGCCGTCCCATGCTGGGAACTCCGGGAGGTCCCTCTCCACTGCCGAGAAGGCCTCGACAAGGGATGCAGCCTCGATGACTTTGGCACAGACCGGCAATCCGGGCGGACACGACTTCCTCCCGAGGTACAGTGTGAAACGGGGCCGGTTGAGAGCCGCGGCAATCTCCCCGAGATCGCACGGAAGAGCCTCTCCCCTCTTCCAGAGGCAGACATGCACCCGGGTATCGCACCGGTAGTCCCGGCTGGAAATGATCGTCTCAAGCGACTGCCCGAGAGAGAGTTCGTCCCTGCGGGTCAGGAAATAGGACCCCTGTTTCAGCGCTGCCTCACGGGGAGTCTGGACCGTGTGGTAGTCCTGGACAGGGATTCCGGGATCCCGGACCAGGCAGGCCATCCCCAGGGACTCCCCGAGCCGGGAATGGATCTCCTCTTCATCCCTCCGGATACCGAGTGCGGCCGCGACCATCCCGATGACCGCGGACTTCGTTGGGTGATCGGCAGAATGCCGCGTCTCGCCGACAGCGATCTCGCCCCAGGAGGCCATCGGGCCATACAGGGAAAACACGCAGAACTGCGTCATACTCACTTCGCGACAAATTTGAGCATCTCTTCCAGTGAGCCCTGCCCGAGGACCGCATTGAAAGAGTAATGCTCATCGCAGCACCTGCCATAGACGCGCTCTATCTTCTCCCGGTTCTCCTCGAGTGTCCGGATTGCTGTAACGAGGACATCGTCACCCCTGACGGGCCGGACGAAGGCAACCGCAAGGGAACGTGGCTGCTGGGGCCCCCGTTCGGCAAGCATGTACGAGGCATACGCCCGTGACGCAAAACTTGCCTGCTTCCCGGCGGGTGCGACCTTTGCACATGCCTCGGCCAGTGCTGATACTGCCTTTGACGCAAGATTCCTGTCCCCGCCAAGGTTCTCGATGAGCATATCCCGGTTGATGCAGACATAGATGTAGTACAGGCCTGAAGCAAACTCCATCTGCCCGATATGGGCAGACCCGGCATCGCTCTCAAGCCTGTTCAAGTCATCGACTGCCGTGAAGTAGTCATCCTCCACGATGACATCGTGGACGGTTATCGCGTGGGAGACCTGTACTGCAGCCTCTGAATTAAAAGCGGGTGTATTTGCAAACATCCTGCCGAACATGGCAATATCAACAGCAGAATTGTTCTTGCGCAGAAGGGAGAGGTCCTTTTCCTCCGGCGCTTTTCCCGAGACAGAACACTTCTCGAGAAGGGCATCAATGGCAGCGATCTCCTCAGGGCTGTAGTGCACGATCTGCTCCGTGCTGGCATCATTCTCCTTTGACGTGAGCTTTCCAAAGCGGTCCACGATAGATTTTGCCCATTCATATGCCTGTTTTTCAGAAACGGGAGTGCGTGACGGTGCCTTTTGGGAATTGTGGAGCACATCTGGAAGGGTCCTGCCGGAAGTCAGGGCAGCAACAATCCTGTTTCCCATCTCCCGCGTCCGGATCCCGATATGCCCGGAAAGTGCCGACTGGAAAAGTTCTGACTGCCTCCATGCCCGCTTCAGGCTCTGGGACGAGATCCGGAGTCTCTGCTTTCCCCCGAGGATCGCGGTCTTCGGCCTGCCGAGGTCGTCCCTGTTCAGGTTGGACGGGGGATACGATGCAAGGATGTGGAACTGGATGAATTCTGTCATATCATTCTCACCTCATACATCTTACCATAATAGTCAAACGCCCACTGCCGGCGGACATGATCGTTCCACCAGTACAGCCCGTGGGCAAGGTCCGGGACATTGACAGTCCCGTCAAGGAGCCGTACAGCCCGGATCGCTTCCCTGAAGAGGATCTCAGGCTCCCGGATCGAGAGGAACCTGCGGAACCGCAGGTCACTCATGAGGGGGGTGTCAGACCCGGGTTTTTTTCGTGCAAGCTGTGCAGCAAATCTCTCCGATCCGTCGTGCTCCCGTGCATGGGAGAGGACACCGGCCACGATACAGAGTGACTGGTCATTTGCGTTTCCCAAGGGGACCAGCATGTTCCGGAGCCTGTGGTAGGACGGGATGAACACGACGTCATTGGGAACCCTGCAGCGTCGCAGGTCTGCCCTGTCCCCCCGGTTACTGTCAAGATCCCGCCACCACTGCAAAAGCAACATGGAAACTGCCGGATCGGTAAAGTTCAGCCATGGTTTCTGTTCAGATTTCATGTTTCAACCTCCCGGGAGAGCCCCAGGATCTTCATCATCTTGGGCGCTCCGGGTGACACAGTCCTGGCAAGCTGCTTGCGGGCCCTGACAACGGCAGCAGGCCGGAACAGGTCGATGTACGCAACCTGTGCGTAGAGATCAAACAGGGAGAGGGCCACCCGGCGGAGATCGAGGACCCAGTCCCGCTTGACGGCATCGACCGGTGCACCAGTTTCAAGCGCTTTCTTCAGCCGGGTGAGAGCATCATAGAAGAGGGGTTCTGTCTCACCCCAGAACCTGCTCGTCACGATGGGCAGACCGGACGGTGTCTTCTGCGAACCAGATCTGGTTTTGAACATTATTTCATCAGTATCCGGAGAATACAGGGCATCCCGCACGGCCTGGCCGGTCATACGATTCCCAAAAGATGCAGCCCTCACCAGCTGGGCGGTGCACAGCTCGTATTCCTCCCTGATCTCTGCCCCGATGGGGATGAGGGGCATGGTGCTGTCGTACCAGCAGAGTGCCTTGACCTTGTCAAAGTGATACCCGAACGCCCATAACCGGGGGACTTCCGGGAGCATCCCCCACAGCAGTGGCTGGATGTTCCGGAACCTCTGGACGACCCGTGCGGTCTCGATTCCCCCCTCCGGGTCGTTCTGGACAATTCCGAGCCAGTGCTGGTACGTGATCCCCCCGGCTTTCATGTGGACGGGAAGGACATCGTCCTTCGATCGGTAGTAGGGAGTCAGGCAGTGGCGCCAGCTCTCGTCGTACCGGACCCCATAGGGTTTCGTCTTCAGGCTCCTGACCGGATTTCCGGTCACCTCCCCGCAAATTTCACAGGTAGTCTCTTCCTCCTCCCCAAAGTTGAGAAGGATCCGCCGTCCCATCCCCCAGTACATCTGGAGCTGGCTTACATCAGAGATACTGGTGGTCTGTCCTCCAGTCTCCTTACCGCTGGTCCTGAGCGGCCCCATCCAGGGAAAAATGTCCTTCATCTCCTTTTTTTGGCCGGGACCAGTTCCCATGAAGAACTCGTTCTCCGGCAGGACGTTAAGCCAGATGGTCTCCGGGAGCGTCTTGCCAAGGACGATGCTCGTCACCGGCCCTCCACCCCGGAGACCCGTCCGGTGACCTGCACCACCCGGAGGCCCGTTGATCTGGAGTGTCATGAGGGCCATTGCAGCACATGCAGGGCAGAGGGCCTGCACGGTCCCCCTCTTCAGGAAAAAGTCCCTGTTCATCCGGAGACTGTTCTCACCCGGCATCCCGATGACGAGCGTCTCGATCGGTTGTTCCTTTCCGTCTTCGCACGTCCTGTCCTGCATGAACCGGGGCCCCTCCCCCCCGAGGTTGAAGGCTGGGGATACAGAGAGAAACAGGTTCCGGACGGACGGGGCGTCCGGTAACGACGGGAGCATCTCGACCCACTCGTTTGTATCCCCCGGGGCCATCGTGGTCTGGACGAGCCCGATGAGGAACTGGATGATGCTTCCCTGGAAATCGGGTCTCGTTGTCGCGATATGGGAAGACTCGTCCACTTTCCCATGATCGAAAATCTCCCAGGGAGCGAGTTTTTGTGTTTCCCCGTCTCCCGAGATCACGGGGATCCAGGGATCTTCTATCAGATTGAGGACTCTCTCCTGCACTCCTCGACCACCCCCCGGAGGTCTGCACGGGAACCGGAGGGTACAGGGTCCCAATACCGTCTCTTTCGTTTATTTTTCATGAATGTGAAGTCCCTCCTTTTTCGAATAGGAGAATACAATCTCCTTTCCATCATCCCGGGAGAAAGTGTTCTCCCAGGACTGGTCTTCCTTCTGTTCCAGGGGGATCAGGATGGCATTCCTCCCCCTGTCTCTCATCGATGCATACGCTGCTTCTCTCATTCTGACCATGTCACTCACATACCTGATCTCACCTCCCATTGCTGCCCTCCGGACAGAGACCTGGCTCATGTCCCACGAGTGTATCCCGGCATTGTAGAGGGGCCGGATGGTGTTCTCGCCCGGATGAACGATTCCCAGCCGGAGGGTAACTGAGGGTTCTGCCAGCCGGGTGGGGATGTACTCGTCGTCTTGCCAGAGGCCCCCGGTATCCTGGTAGCCATGGAGGAACCGGATAACGTTCATCATCGCCCGCCCCTCATCCCGGTGCCGGTTCCGGAAGAGTTCATCGCGGGTCCGGAGGGCAGGAGGGATCATCTCCCGGGCATGATATCCAAAGACGCTCTCGATCAGGGCACGGGCCTCTGCCGGTATCCGCATGACTGCTCTCTCCCGGAGTACCCGGAGGGTGAGCCAGAGGTCGCCATGGGCCGGGTATACAAACGCGGCTCCGGGGAACTTCTCCTGGTACCAGCAGTCTCCAGGAGACTCATCAAAAACGGGAGCATGGATCCCCAGCACAGGGATCCCCCTGTCGCCCCGGGGATGCCGGTGGAGCCGGCCGGCTCTCTGGATGACAAGGTCGATGGGGGCAAGGTCCGTTACCATGTAGTCGAAGTCAAGGTCCAGTGACTGTTCCACGACCTGCGTTGCCACGAGGATCCTGCCTGCCCTCTCTGCAGGAGTGCTCTCCTTCCCGAACAACCCGATGACCTCGCCCTCGCGGTCCAGGCGGTCCCCGAGCACGTACCCGGCATGGAAGAGGAGAGCAGTCTCATCTCTGCACCTCTTCCTGATTGCATGGTATCCTTCTCGTGCATCCCGGACAGTGTTTCGGATCCAGCATGCACATTGCCCCGCATCAGACCTCTCCAGCAGGGAATCGATGACGCTCTCCTCGTCCTCAAAGAACCTGCAGGTGACCATCCGTGATGTCCCTGCCCGGGGCGTAAGTGCCCTCTCCTCGGTGGATCCGGGAGAGACATGGGTGACGAGGGGGTAATGGTCCGACAGGCATTCCCGGAAGGGGATTCCGGCCCCTCCGCAGAAAGCCCTGATAAAGAAATTCCGGGTGGAATGCGGGAGAGTAGCGGAGAGGAGGATGGAACTCCCGCCGGTCCTGGCATGGTCCTCTATGAGAGATTTGAGGAGCTCGTTCATATACGGGTCGTACGCATGGACTTCGTCAACGATCAGGACGTTACGCCAGATCCCGAAAAAACGGAGTGACTGGTGCCTGCGGGGCAGGACGGCAAGGAGGGCCTGGTCCACTGTGCCGACTCCCATGGGGGCGAGCAATGCCTTTTTTCTGCTGTCCGAGAGCCAGGAAGAGACGTCTTCTGTATCTTCTGCAGCAGGAGTTGCCCTGTTTTCCGTCCGCGTCCTGTCAAGATAGTAGTCTGCGAGGTGCCGGGCATTGTGCACGAGGATGACCGGAACATCTGTTCCGTTCTCAAAGAAGGTATCCCGGATATTCAGGATCCTGCCGTACATCGCATTCGATGTGGCCATCGTGGGGAGAGCAAAGTAGACTCCGTGACCTTCGCCGTTGCCAATCAGCTGCTGGGCAAGCATGAGGGCAGCCTCTGTCTTGCCGCTGCCAGTCGCATCCTCGATGATGAAGAGATGGGGGCCGGGGCTGCCCATGAACTGTGAGGCATACTGCTGGAGCTCCGAGGGGGTATACTTCCCCTCCCGGAAATCAGGAAAGAGATAGTCGATCCGGCGTTCTGCTGGCACACGGGGCGGGAGAACACGGGTCTTTTCCAGGGCAATGCGTGCACGAGGAAGTGCAATCTCTTCCCAGTACCGGGAAAGGGGAATAACACCGGAACAGAAGGGAAACAGCTCGTGGTCTGATGCGATCCAGTCTGCAAGGACAGCAAGACCGGCAAGCGGCCACGAGAGAGTACAGAGTCCTGTATGATGCTCCTTATGGAAAAAGGGTGAGAGGAGGTCTGCATCCCTGATGAAAAGCCTGACAGACTCGGAGAGGAATACTTTTGCCGCCTCAACGTCCTGCGGGGAAAAGACGTCATGGGGTGCGATGAGTTCATTCCGCGGTGGGACGCCATGATGCCCGGTTACAGCATTGATGAACGGATCGAAGGCAAGAGAGAAGGATCGTAGCTCCTGTATCGACCGCCCGGGAAACAACAGGTCCCTATACACGTGGAGACTAACATATAAGTCCCAGAGCTTCTTCCCGATTGAATCATGACGGAGGGGGACAGACAATTTCCCGGCCCTGCCCTGGAGCTGTGCAAAAAGGTGGGGTAATTTGGTCTGGAATGATTCCGCGAATTTCCCCAGATCATGGAGTGAGAGGAAAAATCCGATAAATTCCGGAATATTTGAGGTAGGTACGGGAATCTGGGCTGCTATCCGGTTGCATGCGAGAGTATCAACCCGGAGGTATTCTGCTCCCACGGCAGCAACATCGAGCAGGTGATAGGGGAGGAGGTGGTACTGGTTCCCGTCGCGGGATGCCTTTGCCCAGTACCGGTAGATCAGACTGCCTGACGTGTCTGGTTGATTATTCATGGAAGCCAGCCCTTCCCGGTTTCAGGACAGGGAACTGTCCAGCCTGGGAGTGATATGCAGGAGAGGCAGGATCTGCGATTTTTCCGTTCTTTCTGCAGTCTAGTCTCCAGGATCTCTTCAACAGTCATGATATACCTTCTCCGATGATTGTAATAAAAAATATGTAACTTTGTTCCTGCCGGGGAAGGCAACATGCTCTGCTCGGCTGGGAATGTGGGCACTCTATCCTGCGTTCTCTTCCGCTGGCAACCCGGATATCCTTTCGTTTTTCGAAAAGGCCGTATTCTCCCATGGGATCGATCGTTCCAGGAAAGGACATGCCCGGACCCCCCTCTCCATGCACCATGAATCCTCTGGTGGACGGAAGATTGCCTGGTGGGAATGAGAAGGAGTGAACGTGACATCACTAAATGTAAATTATTTTTTTATGTAGTATAAATATTTTTATCTTTTAATTATTCATATCCTATCCTCATCCATGAATCATTGAGTCCATTTTTCACCGGTGATCTGCTGCGGAGTTCTTCCCCCCCGGCCGGAAAAAGATACCTTCGCAGCCTGCACACCTCCGGGTGCGGTGCCTCTCCCCCTGCACGTCAATTCCCCTTCAGCGGCCCCCGATCGCCCACCCCGGCCCCTCCCCGATCACATTCGTCCCGCACGCGACAAGGATTAATACACCCCTGCCTCCCACCACAGGTGAATGCGGCCGATCTCCCCCCTCAGACCGTTTCTGGATATTCGGCCCGCATTCAGGAGAAACCATGTCACAAAGAGAACCACTTCGGACCGGGCACCGCAAGAGAGATCCGCGGTGCAGGTATTGCTTTTCGACGACACCTGCAGTCCCAAAGAGCCGGATGCAGGAAACTGCAGAAAATGGAGAGATACCGTGTCGAGGCACGTAGGCTCCCCCGCCAGAACGAGTTGTGGGCAGTGCTGGTCCGGGAGGAGCCTGATCTCTCCTCACCGACTGACCATAAAAAGGTTGTGCCGGGACCGCTGCAGAGGAGGCAGGGACGGCCCGGTGCCTGCTCTCTGCACCACCGGCAGGATGCATCGTTTTCTGCAGGCAGGGCGGGAGGCGGCCTGATGGCCGGCAGCGGGGCATGTCCCCATTTCTCGTCCCGCAGGGCCGGGAGGTGGACTGTCGTTTCCTGCACCCTCCCGCCGGGCCGCAGGTGCCCCACACTGCACTGCAGGGCACATCC
>CAYSII010000021.1:10067-22472 GCA_964431125.1 uncultured Methanolinea sp.
CCTGCACCCTCCCGCCGGGCCGCAGGTGCCCCACACTGCACTGCAGGGCACATCCCCTCTTTGCGGAGGCAGACGACGAATGAGTGCGGGTGAACAGGTCTCCCACCGGAAGAGGAGGCACTGGCGGTCCCGGACCGCCGAGTACATGGCCCGCAGGATCCTCCGGAAGGAAGGGTACTCCGTCGTCCTCCGGTCCGCAGACGCATCGCTCCCCATCAGTTTCGTCGCCTGGTCGGACCGGGGCGGGTTCCACCTCTTCCGGATCGTCACCTCCCGCCGGAAGCTCATGACCGCCTCGGAGGTGACCGCGTCCTACCCCGAGGAGGTGGAGCAGCTGCGGGCCCTCTCCCGGACGGTCGCGGGGTCTGTCAACCTCTGGGTCTCGCTTGACCGGAAGGGCTGGCGGAAGTACCGGGTCCACCCCGGCGGGATCGCCGAGGCGGAGGGAGAGTATGTGGCGTGAGAAAGACAACGGCTGCATGTCGGAGCGGCGGATCTGCCCCGTGATGTCGGACTCGCGGGGGATCGTCCTCTGCCAGGGGAAGAACTGTGCCGCGGCCTTCTCCCGCACGATCGGGGGAGAGGTGCTCTGGGACTGCGTCTTCCTCGCCGGGGACCGCCCGGGCCGGGGAGGCGATCCCTGATGCAGGCACGGGTCTTTCCCGGAACAAAAGAGGGCATCCCCGGCGCGGGACGGCCAGGTGCCAGGGCATCCCCCGGTGATGCCGCGTGGCTGCCGGGGAGATAGAGAGAGCCCTCGCCCTCCTTTTCCCACCCGGCTCCGTTGTCGAGGTCCGTGCGTTCACCGAGGAGGGCACGGCATCCGGGTACTTCAGCGACATGGCGGCCCTCGCGGCCGCTGCATCCGCCCTCGATTCTGCCGGGACGTCCGGCATCTACGTCACGCTCAACGAGGTGAACCCGGCGCTCCTCTCCCGCAGGGCAAACCGGGTCAAGATGCGGCTCGGGAAGAAGGACGCGACGACCGCCGACACCGATATTCTCCGCCGGCGGTGGTTCCCGGTCGACATCGACCCGGCCCGGCCCTCCGGGGTCTCCGCGACTGACGAGGAACACAGATCAGCCCTCGACCGGGCCGGGCAGATCGCCGCGTACCTTGCAAAACGGGGCTGGCCCGACCCGGTCCTTGCAGACTCGGGGAACGGGGCACACCTCCTGTACCGGGTCGATCTCCCAAACGACGAGGAGAGCCGGGTGCTCGTGAAACGGGCGCTGGAAGCCCTCGGCCGCCTCTTCCCGGACGGGACGTGCACGATCGATGCGGCCAACTTCAACGCCGCCCGCATCTGGAAGCTCTACGGCACGACATCGCGGAAGGGCGATCACACGCCCGACCGCCCGCACCGGAAGGCCGCCCTGCTCGCGGTCCCCGACCCGGTCCGGACCGTTGAAAGGAGGCTCCTTGAAGAGCTTGCCGGTTCTGTCCCGGCGGTCCCGCCGGCAGGGGAGAGGAGGGGGCCGCCTGTGCAGGGAGCGTCCCCCGGCCCGCGGGAGTGGCCCGGCCCCACCCGGCTGCACCCCGCCTCGCCGAGGGAATCCGCCCCCGACCTGCGGGAGTGGCTCTCCCGGCACGGCATCGGGATCGCAGGTGAGAAACCCTACGCGGGCGGCACCCTCTTTGTCCTCGACGAGTGCCCGTTCTCCGATGCACACCGCGACGGGGCGTTTGCCATCCAGTTCCCAAACGGCGCGATCCACGCAGGGTGCCACCACGCGTCCTGCGGCGGTGGATCGCAGCGGTGGCAGGAACTCCGGGCAAAATACGAACCGAAAGAGAAGGGTGGAGATCCCGCGGGGACCCCGCCCGGACGGGGCAGACCGGATCCGGGAGCCGGGAGAGGGGGCTCTCCCCCGGTCAACCTGGACGGGATCCCGGGCAGGGAGGAGGCACTCGCCGTCCTGCAGCACGGCGACCCGAAGCAGGCGATGCTCCGCACCTTTGCCCTCGACCACGAGGGCGACGGGGTGGTGGCCGAGTGCCTCATCCTCTCGCTTGCCTCCCGCTCCGTCCTGAACACAAACGGCCTGCACGTCTCTGTCACCGGCGAGAGCGGGAAAGGCAAGAGCCATGCCTTTGCGACCATGCTCCGGCAGGTCCCGGAGCGGTTCCGGCTCGACGGTGCGATGAGCAACAAGGCCCTCTTCTACATCGAGGGGCTCCAGCCGGGCTCGGTCATCGTGCTCGATGACCGGGCTCTCTCTGAAGAGATGGCCGAGATCCTCAAGGGCGTGACCACGTCGTTTCGGGCACCGTTTGTCTACCGGACGGTCAACAAGGACCGCAGGGCCCAAATTTGCACCATCCCGGAACGCTGCGTCTGGTGGGTGGCAAAGGTCGAGGGGGCAGGCGACGACCAGGTCTTCAACCGGATGCTCACCTGCTGGATCGACGATTCACCGGAGCAGGATGCCCGGGTGCTGGCCCGCATCCTCGCCCGCGACCAGGAGGTGCCGGGGGGTGCCGGCGGCGAACGGCCGGAAGTCGGGGTCTGCCGGGCGATCTGGGAGATCGTCGGGCGGGAGCGGTTCCACGTCGTCATCCCGTATGCAACCCGGATCCGGTTCCAGGCGGCGGCGAACCGGAGGAACCCCGAGATGCTGCTCGATCTTGTCAAGGCAAACGCCGTGCTCCGGTTCATGCAGCGGGAGGGCTGGCAGCAGGGGGGTGTTGTCTGCCTCTCTGCAACGCTCGATGACTTCCGGGAGGCAGCCCGGCTGTACGGGTTCCTCAACGGGACGGCCGGCGGGCAGGAGACGAAACTGACACGAAGGGAGGCCGACCTGCTTTCAGCCATCCGGGAGCACCGGTGGCCCGAGTTCACGATCCCGATGCTGCAGAAGGCGACCGGGCTTGCGCATGGTGCGATCTACAAGTGCCTCCACGGGCACACCACCCGCGGGAGGGTGTACTCCGGCCTGCTCGAGAAGTGCCCGGCGGTCGCCTACTGCGACCGGACGGTCGTCACTGACGAGGAAGGCGGCTCGATCTCGATGCGGAGGAGGACGAACGCCTACACCTTCGACCCGGATCTCTATGCCCTGTGGTGCATGGGCGGGGCCGTCTGGCTCGAGGGGGACGGGCAGGAGCCCGGCGACCCTGCAACGCCTCCACCACCCTGCAACGATCCTGCAACCGGTGTTGCAGGGAACGGAAACGGCGGGGAGCCTCCCGTCCAGGAAAATACAGGGAATTCTTTGCATAATTCTCCCTGCAGGGAGGATCACTTCAACGGATCCACAGGATCGCAGTACCCTGATCCCGGGGGTCTCCGGGGCCCTGCATGTGACTGTGGTTCCGGAATTGTTGCAGGGCAGGATCCGGAAACGCACGGTTTCGGTCTGGTTGCGGAAAGCGCCATGGGAATGCCCCCGAATTCCCTGCAGCAGGGGCCTGCAACAGGAGCGGATTGTTGCAGGGATGCAGGGAACCGCGTGGTCTTTGCCCATGACTACAAGCCACTCATTCCCCCGGAGCGGACGAAATGTTTTGCCTGCGGGGCGGAGTGGTCGTACTACGTCGAGAAGCTGACTGACGAGCGGCGGAGGAGGAAGGACAAGTCTGCCCGCCGGATCTGCAGACGCTGTTACGAGCGGGCGAAGCGGGTCGCCCAGGAGCAGGCCACTGCCGCGATCCTCCCCGGGACGTTCGATCTCTCGCGGATGGAGATACTGAAGAACGAGGTCGGGCGATGCAGTATCTGCAGGCTCGATGCTGCGACCCGGATCGACCGGGCGACCTCGGTCAAGGTCTGCGAGGCCTGTTACCGGAGGATGGCGGGGATGCAGGGGTGACGAGGACCAGTTCCCGGGATGGAACGAGGGATGGGTCATGGGGACGATCTCTTCGTCCGAGGTGAATGCCATATTTTCTTCAGGGTTATTGATGTTCCTTTGGCAGGAGCACTCCAGGGTACTCCTGATGCATCATAGGGTCACGGCCCGGGTTCTTCACTATTTGAAAAAAAATATTACTAAGCATGACAAGGTTCAGGATGAATGGCGAATAGGAAGCGTCGATGCAGGAAATGATTGTGAGTTCAACAAATCAAAAATTTTTTATGTTTGAAATTATTAGTAAAATATGAAAATAAGAATGATGATTACTGATCACACATGACAGATAAACTGACAGAGATAACATTTCCCAAGACAGGGCATTTCTGGATTGATGAGGGTCTTCTTGGATTCTATGAGCTTGCCTCCCGGGAAAAACCAGGGTATCCCGGTGTGAGTCTCACGATTGATAATAACGGGGTGACAATCAAAGGAAAAGAGGATAATATTCAGTCCTATCTTTTGGAGGTCTATTCAGTACTCCTGGCAAGATATTATAACACGTCCACCGAGAAACAGGAGCAGGAGAGAGCAGGATTTTACTACGACTCTAAAAATGACAAATTTGTCAGGTTTCCCAGGGTAAAACCGAGGGGTATTGCTGGTTTAATATTCAGTAAGGCCCCACGTCCGACTGCCGGGGAAATAAAGTACATCAAGGGGGCAAAAAAAGGGCTTCTTCCGCCGGAGTATGTACACCTGCAGCAACGCCTGGACGATTTTTTAGCCCAGAACAACCTCAAGATTAGCGGGACCAGTCTTCTCCTTGACGGGCCGAATGCGTATCAGCCAAAAATAAACATCTCTCTGAAACAGGAGAAAAAGAAAAGCCATTGTTATCTCTGTGGAGGCCCGGCCTATGCCCTGACTGAAATAGGTGGGACCGTATTTCCCATGATATCCGGTTCATCAGGAACGTTATCCTTTCATTCAGGATGCTCAGATCCCCCCAAAGTCTGCTGGAAATGCGATTATATCTCAAAATTTGTCCCTGTTTCGGGCTTTTATGTTGACGATGGGAATTCCATTCACATGTATTTCCCCTATTCCATGAACCTTGTCAAAATGCACGATGTTTTTCCCTCCTTTGAATCGATGAAGATCCGTGATCCCAATTATGGGCGGAACTTCAACCCGGATCTGGGGGGATATTTTAGTAAACCCTTTGAACAGTTTTTCTCATTCCTCTATTCTGTTTATTTCAGGGTTTTGAGCAGCAAGAATCCCGATAATCCGGAGGAAGGTGATCAGGCTTTTGATTTCGAGAAAATGTATGGTCTGACGCTCTCGCGTGCACCGCTCGAGTTCATTGTTCTCCATGCCGGGAAGCTCGGTGACACCCACATGGGCAAATTAATCTGGCCATTCCGGGAATCTGTCTACATGTTCCGTCTCTTCGAAAGGCTTGAAAAGAGCGGAATCAACATCAAGCGGGTTATGCAGGTTCTCATTGATCCTGACCAGGATAAGGCTGAGAACAAGACTCTGATGCGCAACCGCATTTGCGAGAGGGTGCTCAAGCAGCAGGGAATCGTTGAGCTCGTCGAGAAACACGTTTTCCATATCAGCACGTCGAAAAGAGTAAACATCAAACCAGTGTTTGACTTTGTGGTCGAGTATGAAAAGATCCTAGGCGAGGAGAAGGGTAGCATGAAACAGGAACTGATTGACACTGCCGTGAGTCTTGGAAAGACCCTGGGCATGAAACTTGGAGCAGAGGGCAGGAAAGGCAAGGGGGACCTCTTCAGGCTCCGGAAGGCACGGAGACCTGAAGATTTCCTCAACGAGGTGAACAGGATCCAGATGAAGTACGGTGCCGCAGTCACTGCAGATCTCTACACGAAAGGTGAGGCATTTGAACACAATTTTACCGAATTCAAACACTTTTGCATGATCGCAGCATTAAACACCTATAATGCGCTCACAAAGAGCGATGAGGGAAAACAGAATTCAGATTAATGTGAGGGAAAAACATGAAGGATGCAAAAGCACTGACTATTACCTACCTGACCCCGGTATCATTTGCGTCATTAAACGGTGGCGATAAGGAAGCGGACAACATTTCGAGTATCAAGAAGATTACGATGGGCGTTGACCAGTACCCGTACGTCTCGTCCCAGGCAATCCGGCGGGCACTGAGGAATCAATTGGAAGTTCTTGGCTGGCCCCTCTCTGAAGGGGCTGCTGCAAAGATAAAGAAAGGGGCGGCAACCACCCAGCAGGACCCTGAAAAGTATATCGATGATGACCTCTTCGGGTACATGGGGACTGAGGCCGCGGCAGAGGGAAAGAAGGGGAAATCGACAAAGAGAACGTCTGTCGTGCGGGTATCTCCCCTTATCTCCCTGACTCCCTACCAGGGCGACCTTGATTTTGGAACAAACTACATGGGCGTCCAGGCAGGCGGGGACCCGAATATTTTTGAGACAGAGATCCATTCCGGACTCTACAGGGGGTCGATCCTGATTGAACTCGACCGTGTAGGTTGTGGCGATGGTTTCGGCCAGGACCTTCCCCCAAGCGAGAGGGCACGACGGGTTACTGCCCTGATTCATGCGATAAAGAACCTCTGGGTGCCCGGGAGACAGAGCCGGTACCTGGCCGATGTCTCTCCCAAGTTTGTTGCGGCAGCGATGATGCGGACAAAAACTCCCATCTTCCTTGAGAGTGTCAGGATCGATACCAGTGGTGCAATCACTGCCCAGATCATCCAGGAGACCATCAGGGATTACCAGAATGAGATTGTGGCCTCTGTGATTGGAGCAAGAACGGGGGCATTTTCCGGTGAGATCAAGGGAGCAGGAACGATAGGCGACGCCTTCACGACAATGGTGACGTGGGTGGATACGTATTACAGGTAGGGGAGGGCAATGTTCGCCTTCTTCGTATCCGGAAGGGCAACGACGGCATCATTCCGGGTCCCGGAGACGCATAATTTTCACCAGACACTGCCCCTGCCTCCCAAGACAACCGTGATCGGACTCATGGGTGCCGCCATGGGGCTCCCCCTCCCGGACGCACATGACTTCTCCCGCACCCATGGTATCAAGATAGGGATTTACGGGACGCACAGGGGCCTGATGAGAGATCTCTGGAACTTCAGGAAGGTGACAGGAAAGGAGAAAAACTATTCACCTGACGATATTAAAACCAGGAAACATTACAGTATTCTCATCAGGGAATACCTCACAGACTGTGAATTCTCTTTCTTCTTTGGTGCTGCGTCAGAGGAACCGCTGACAAGGATCCGCGAGGCACTGGCACGACCCGTCTATGCACTGACAGCGGGCAACAGCGATGATCTCCTCAAGATCACTGCGATCTCGGATATACAGGAAGTGCATGAAGAGCCATTATCTCAGTTTGACCACACCATTCTTCCCGGAGATGTATCTGACAGGTGCACTCCGGCAATCGATTTCAGGAAGCTGCCTGTGACACAGACCGTGGACACACCCCAGGTATTCCTTCTTCCCACGCAGTTTTCTTTTCATGGAGACCAGCGGAGTGTTGCCGAGCGGATGCTGTTTACCTTTGTAGGATCCCCCGTGACCCTTGCAACACCTCTCCCTGCCTGTATCCTGGACGGGAAAAATATCGCCATGTTATGAAAGAGTACTACTTTGCAAAAAAAGATCAGACGTACGATGAACATGTCCGTGCTGCGTACCAGGCGTGGAAGACGACTGTTGCAGGCAAGAAATCGCTGATTCAGAGGACCGGACGTGTCTGCGGGTTTGATCCTGATCGCTTTCTCATGAGCTCCCTCCTCACGGTTGTCCTCCATGACCTGGGGAAGAACACCCGTGAGTTCCAGCGGATGATACGGACCGTGAGAACAGGCCGGCGCCCGGATTCACAAGAGAATTACCGTCACGAGATTGTATCGTATTCGTATGCACTGGAAGCGGGAATCGCCCTTCAGAAGCAGGAGGGCCCCCTGTTGCCCGTGCCGTTCCCGATAGAGGCTTTCGTAATTCTCGGGCACCACAAGGCCATCAATCCTGATATGACAGCATTCAGCCGGGAGGTCAAGAAAAATCTTGTTCCCACCATCTGCGATGAGGGGATGGCGGATGCAATCCGGCTTGCATCCGGGATATTTGAAATGGAAGGGTATACTTTCCCGAAATTCCGGGCCCCCAAACGGGATCCACTGCTTGATGTCAAAAAGCTCATCGCTCCCGATGGTGCCTTTTCCCATTTGTACGAAAAATTCCCGGATCCTGACGTTTTACGATCCGCGTATGCCCTCCTCAAGGGAATCCTCCACTATTCGGACTGGCATGGTTCAGCCGGGGTCTCCTTCCCCTATGCTCTGGAAGACCGGGTCCCCGGTCTCATGGAAAGGATAGAGGCACGGTGCAGGCAAATAGGCATCCGGTTTTCCGGGCTTCGTCCATTCCAAAAGGATTGCGCGAAGACGCTGGGGCACTGCATTGCAATCGCTCCGACGGGCAGCGGGAAGACAGAAGCAAGTCTGCTGTGGGCACTCCATAATATCGAGCATATGGGTGGCGGAAAGATCGTCTACCTGCTCCCGACGATGGTTACTGCAAACAGCATATATCACCGTCTCGTGGATTTTTTTGGCGAAGGGAATGTCGGACTGACTCATTCCACTGCCTCCCTCCTCTTTGCAGAAGAAGAGGAAGACCGGACACTTGTCAGGCATGCACTCTTTGACAGGACATTCATGTCGCCTGTCACTGTGGCAACAGTTGATCAGCTCCTTTATACAGGGTTCAATACGGGAAAATGGCCGGTGATCGAATCGAATGCCATGAATGCAGCAATCATCATCGATGAGATCCATGCGTATGATCCATGGACCCTGGGACTGATCATCGAGGCGATCAGGCACTATCAAAAGTATGGTGCCCGGTTCATGCTCATGAGCGCTACCCTTCCCCGGTACATTCTTGATATCCTGACTGCAACGTTACCGGGTGCACCCGTGATCAGGGACGAGACCCTCCTTAATTCCGCCCGAAACGAGTTCCTCACCATGGAATCACCGATCCAGGAGGCAGTTGATGATGTCATTGATGCTGTGGCTGGCGGTGCAAAGACTCTGGTCGTTGCCAATAGCGTGGGGACATGCCAGGAACTGTATAAGGAATTCAGGAGTTATGATCTCAAACCTGTCTGCTATCATTCTAAGTTCACACTCCGTGACCGCGCCCTGAAAGAGAAGTCAATTGAATCCGAAGCAACGCGGCTCCTTGTCGCGACACAGGTCGTGGAGGTCTCCCTTGATATAGACTTTGATATCATGTTCACGGAGTGTGCACCTCCCGATGCGATTGTCCAGCGGGCGGGCAGGGTGAACCGGCGGCGGGAGAAAGACGGGACCCTGATATCGCTGTTTAAGCCTTCGCGGGTCTCGGAGAAGATCTATGACCCTGATCAGACCGGACTGCTTGAGAAGTCTTTCCTGGCCTTCCAGGATGCACCTGTCCGGCCGAGTGAATCTGACCTGATCTCCCTTGTTGAATCCGTCTATGCGGGGAGGAATATTGAAGAGAACGAGAGATTCAGGGAGGCCGTGCGCCAGTATTCCGATTCCCAGCGTCAGCGCATGGGTATCTTTGATAATCCTCACCGTGACCCGCATTTCGAAGTGACACGAAAAGTCGATTATCCGCACGTTTCTGTCATCCCTCTTGACTTCCGTGACACGGTGAGGAAGATCTCTCCACGGGACCGGAGGTGGTTTGAGGTGAAGATGCCGGTGTGGTATGTCAGGAAGCACAAGCACGTCGAGGACGACGTTGTCTATTGCGAGATGAAATATGATTCCTGCACCGGGGCCCGGTTTATCGATGACCCGGAGACCGGATATCTGATAACATGATCGATCTTGAAGTTTTCTCCCTATCTTTTGTCGCCGATCGTCCTGTCACGGGGAGCGCTCATCAGCTCAGGGGTTTTTTTGCAACGAAGTTTAATGAGTACATCCTCCTCCATCACCACAACGCGGACAGGCTCATCTACCGGTACCCCCTGGTCCAGTATAAGATCCTCAACGGGACTCCGATGGTTATCGGAATCAATGAGGGGTCCGATCTCCTCAAGGAGATTTATTACCTGTCCCCCTCGATCCGGCTGGGTGAGGATGAATATCGCATTGTCCGGGAGAGTGTGGATGTGAGGCGGGTCCCCTTTGGCCTTGATACCATCTTTCACACGTATGAGTTTATCACTCCCTGGATTGGATTGAACCAGGAGAATTACCATGCATTTTACCGGGCGAGGAGTCCCGAAGAGAGACGTGACCTGCTGAGGCGGACGCTCACCGGGAACATCCTTTCCATGGCGAAATCACTCAATTATCAGGTTCCCGGTCAGATTCGTGCTGAAGTCGAGGTCAGGCCACTCAAGCAGAGGTTGAAGGATGTGAACCTCATGGCATTTCTGGGAAAGTGTCACTGCAATTTCCAGATCCCTGATTATCTTGGGATTGGAAAATCAGTTTCACGAGGGTTTGGGACCCTGAAACAGTGCCTGAAGGAGAAATAATCCTGTCTGGTCTATGCAGCTTGTCATTAATACGCGGGGGTCCTACCTGAAAAAGAGTGGCCAGTGTTTCCTTGTCCGGAATGATGAGAATGTGTTCGAAGTCGCTGCGGACAAGGTCGATAGTATTCTTATCACGACCTCTGCCACTATTACAACGGATGCCATTGAATTTGCTGTCTCGAAGAATATCGATATCATTTTTCTGAACCAGCTTGGAGACCCTTATGGCAGGGTGTGGCATTCGAAACTGGGGAGTACCACGCGTATCCGGCGGAAACAGCTGGAAGCCGAAAAAAATTCGGTCGGGTTCCGGTATGCCAGGGACTGGATATCCACAAAGATTGGGAACCAGATTGATTTTTTAAAAGACCTGAAGAAGAACCGCCCTGAATCGAGAGATTTTCTTGATCAGTCGATTGAGAAACTTCAGAATATCCGGGAGAACCTCTCGGAGATGACAGGTTCGCTCGATACGAAGAGGGGATCCATCATGGGATACGAGGCAATGGCCTCCGGGGTCTATTTCTCTGCAATCAGCGAGATCATGCCGGAGCAATGGAAATTTAAAGGACGGAGCAGGGACCCGGCACATGATGCCTTCAACTGCCTCTTAAACTATGGATATGGTATCCTTTATTCGCACGTTGAACGGGCGTGCATCATTGCAGGTATCGACCCGTATATCGGATTCCTCCATACCGACAATTACAACAAGAAGTCATTTGTCTTTGATATCATCGAGTTATTCCGCGTTTATGTAGACAGGACCGTTGTTGGTATCTTCGCAAGGAAGCAGGTATCTCCAGACCTTTTCGATGCTGTTCCAGGGGGTCTTTTTCTCAACCAGGAGGGCAAAAAGGTACTTATCAGCGCCATCAACGAGATGTTTGAAAAAGAGATTCTCTACCATGGTCGAAAAGTCAAGATCAGGAATACAATCCCCATGGAATGCCACAGGGTTGCAAACCAGCTTATTAAACCGGAGTGCACTGAATGACCATTGTATGGGTTGTGTACGATATTGCAGAGGATAAAACACGGAATAAAATTGCACGTATCTGTCTGAATAAGGGCCTGTACCGCGTTCAGAAGAGTGTGTTCCTCGGCGACCTTACCGCTAATGAACGTGATTCCCTTGCACTGGAATGCGAGCACGTGATTGACCCGGATATGGATTCAGTATACGTATTCCCCATGGATAACGAGTCTTTCAGGAAGGTAAAGTTGCTGGGACAGGCATTTGACAGGAAACTTGTCAGCAACGAGCTGCTGACAAAATTCTTCTGATGGCCATGGAAGAGACGGCCACAATCATTTCAATTTCAGACGTGCTGGAATATTCTTTCTGCCCGAGATTCATATTTTACATGCACTGTCTCTGTATACCCCAGCATGAAGAACAAAGGTACAAGGTCCTCCGGGGGAGAGAGGTCCATGAAATGAAATTAAGGACCAACCCTGATTATTTACGGAAAAGATTGCACGTGACCGGGAAAGAACGGAACGTGTTCCTTTCTTCACGGCAACATCATATCAAAGGAGTTGTTGACGAGGTACTTTTCCTGGAGGATGGTTCTGCCGCTCCTTTTGAATACAAGTTTGCCGAATTCAGGGAGAGGTTGTTTCTCACCTATAAGAATCAGCTCGCCCTCCAGGCAATCATGATCTGTGAGAATTATCACAGGGAAGTGAACCGCGGATACATTTGTTTTACCCGCAGCAATAACCGGGTGGAGGAAGTGTTGTTTACCAGGAGAGATTTCAACCGGGCTCTGTCGGTCGTGTATGATATCCTTGAGATTATCGATAAAGGATATTATCCTGAAATTAAAAAGTCAGAGAATAAATGCATCGACTGCTGTTACAGGACGATCTGTGTTTGAAATTCTGGTGTTTATATGGGGTTCAATAAATTTTCAACAAGAATTATAACATCAGAAATCCATTCTAAATTGGGCATTTTTTTCGCGAAAAATGCGAAAAAATGCGCTCTTTCAGAGCGACATCCAGGAAAACAAGGATTGAAAC
>CAYSII010000022.1:0-22174 GCA_964431125.1 uncultured Methanolinea sp.
CAGTTCGAGGAGGAGGTCCATGGGATAAGATCATCCCGGCAAAAGAAAAATAAGGGTCATTTCTTGCCCATGAATGCAGAGAAGAACCCCTTCTTTGCATCAGGTGGCCTGTGTCCCTCGAGCTCGAGGATCTTCTCATACAGGCCCCGAATCTCTGCCTTTGGCTGCCGGGGAATGACTATTTTTACCCGCACGAGGAGGTCGCCGGGCTTTCCCCTCCGGCGGACACCCTCGCCGGGGATCTTGAGGGCGGTATTGTGCTGGATCCCGGGTGGGATGACCAGATCCACGCTCTTTTTATCGATCGTCTCCACCTCGACGACCGAACCAACGACCGCCTGTGCCGGGCTCACCTCGACCTCGGTCTCAAGGTTGTCCCCTGACCGCCTGAACCGGGGATGCGGCCTGACCTGTACCTCGATGAAGAGATCCCCGTTCGGAGCCCCGTAATCCCCCGCTTCTCCAAAACCCTCCATCCGAAGGCGCATTCCCGTGTCGATACCGGCCGGGATATGGACCATCACCTTTCGGTGTACAGGTGTATGACCCGAGCCCCTGCAGGCAGAGCACCTCTTCTCGGGGATCCGGCCCCTTCCCTGGCACTCCGTGCACGTGCTCATGCGCACGAACTGGCCAAAGACAGTCTGGCTCATCTGCCGCATCTGGCCGGATCCCCCGCACCTTGGACAGTGGACGAGTTTCTTCGTCTCGCTTCCCGTCCCGTTACAGTAGCTGCAGGCCTCCGTGTGGTTGACCTCGATCTCGCGATCCGCTCCGAAAACAGCCTCCTCGAGGGTGATCTGCATCCTCATCAGGAGGTCAGAACCAGCTCTTGGGCCCATCGGGCGGGAACCCGAGAACCCGCCGCCAAAAAAGTCGAAGATATCTCCGAAACCGGAGAAGTCTGCAGAGAACCCTCCTCCATGGAAACCCCCGCCACCCGTGTACGAACCCTTCGAGGCACTCGTGTACGTATCATGGCCGAGGTGGTCATACTGTGCCCTCTTCTGGGGATCGGAGAGGACACTGTATGCCTCGTTGATCCTCTTGAACTTCTCTTCTGCTCCCGGCTCCTTGCAGACATCGGGGTGGTACTTCCGGGCGAGGTTCCGGTACGCCTTTTTTATCTCCTTTTCGTCCGCATTCCTGGGAACGCCCAGGATATCGTAGTAGTCACCCCCGGTCATAGGGGCTCACTCGTCTTTTACCTTGAAGTCGGCGTCGACGACGTTCTCGTCCTTTGCCTCTGCCTTTGCGCTGCCAGCACCCGGGTTCCCCGATGCCCCGGCCTGTGCCTGTCGCTCAGTCTGAGCCTTCTGGTAAATCTTCGTCGTGATATTGTAGACCGCCTCGGTGAGGCTCTCCATCTTTGCCCGGATCTCGTCGACCTGGTCCCCGCCGAGGGCCTTGCGGAGGTCGGCAATCCCGTTCTCGACCTTCTCCCTGTCAGCAGGGTCTATCGTCGCGGCATTATCTTTCAGGAGCTTCTCGGCCGTGAAGATGGCAGTATCGGCAGCGTTCCGGAGCTCGATCTCATCCCTCTTTCTCTTGTCCTCCTCCTCGAACTTCCGTGCCTCCTCGACCATCCGCTTGATCTCGTCCTCGGAGAGCTTCCTGTCGCCCTTGATGGTGATCGCCTGTTCGTTTCCTGTCCCGAGGTCTTTTGCCGAGACATGGATGATCCCGTTCGCATCGATATCGAACGTGACCTCGATCTGCGGAACGCCCCGCGGGGCCGGCGGAATCCCCGTGAGCTGGAACCTCCCGAGGGTGAAGTTGTCCTTTGCAAGGGCTCTCTCGCCCTGCACGACGTGGATCTCGACACTCGTCTGCCCGTCAGCAGCCGTCGAGAAGATCTGGCTCTTCCTTGTCGGAATCGTGGTGTTCCTCTCGATCAGTTTCGTGGCAATTCCCCCGAGCGTCTCGATCCCGAGTGTCAGCGGGGTCACATCGAGGAGGACGATGTCCTTTGTCTCACCCGAGAGGACAGCGCCCTGGATGGCAGCACCCAGTGCAACGCACTCGTCCGGGTTGATCCCCTTGTCCGGGTCCTTTCCGAGGATTCTCTTCACCGTCTCCTGGACGAGGGGGACGCGGGTCGAGCCGCCGACAAGGAGGACGTGATCGATCTGGTCGGATGTCAGCTTGGCATCGCTCAGGGCCTGCCTGACAGGTCCCACCGTCGACTCAACGAGGTCCCCGATGAGCTGTTCGAACTTCGCGCGTGTCAGGTCGATGTCAAGGAACTTCGGCCCGTCAGGCCCGGTGGTGATATAGGGGAGGTTGATGGTCGTCTTCATCTTCTGGGAGAGTTCTATTTTTGCATTCTCTGCCGCGTCCCGCAGCCTCTGCATGGCTATCGGGTCGGATCTCAGGTTGATTCCCTCCTTCTTCTGGAACTCCTCCACAAGGTAATCGATGATACGGTTATCGAAGTCGTCCCCTCCGAGGTGGTTGTTCCCCGCGGTTGCCTTAACCTCGAAGACACCATCGCCGAGCGTCAGAATGGAGACATCGAACGTTCCACCGCCGAGGTCATAGACGAGCACCGTGGCGTCCGTCTCCTTGTCGATACCGTACGCGAGTGCACTCGCCGTGGGTTCATTGATGATCCGCAGGACGTCGAGCCCGGCGATCCTTCCGGCATCCTTTGTCGCCTGCCGCTGCGCGTCGTTGAAGTATGCAGGAACCGTGATCACCGCTTTCGTGATCTTCTCTCCCAGGTAGGCCTCTGCATCGGCCTTGAGCTTCTGCAGGATCATGGCAGAGATCTCCTGCGGCGTGTAGCTCCTGTCGTCGATCTTCACCTTCTCGCTCGTCCCCATCTTCCTCTTGATGGACTGGATCGTCCGCGTGGGGTTCGTGATGGCCTGTCTCTTTGCGAGGCTCCCGACAAGCCTCTCCCCGTCCTTTGTGAATGCAACCACGGAAGGCGTTGTCCTCTGTCCTTCAGCGTTCGGGATCACGATCGGCTTCCCGGCCTCCATGATGGCCATGCACGAGAATGTGGTCCCGAGATCGATTCCCAGTATCTTCTCCTTTGCCATATCACTCGCTCTCCTTCTTTTTAGCAACTGTCACTTTCGCGCACCTTATGATCCTGTCATGCATGCGGTACCCGCAGCAGACCTCGTCGACGACCGTCCCCTCTTCCTCCTCTGATGGCACGCACGCTACCGCCTCGTGCTCCGCGGGATCGAACTTTTTCCCCCTTGCACGGACAGGGACCACCCCGTTTCTCTCCATGACGGCACAGAAGAGCTTGTGGATCTGTTCCAGTCCTTCCCGGGCAGATGACGGGTTGGCAGAGAGTGCCCGTTCAAAGTTGTCTGCGATCTCCAGCAGATCGGTAGCAAATGCCTCGAGGGCATACCGTGACCGATCCCGAATCTCGCGTTCCATCCTCTTCCTGTAGTTATCGAAATCTGCCGCAAGACGAAGGAACCGGTCGTTCAGCTCCTCGTACTTCTTCTGGAGATCTTCCGGTGACGGGCCAGCCGAAGAGGGGGTGTCCTCTCGATTCATGCAGGATTCTTGCTCCTTTTTTTCGCCAGAGTCAATAAATTCCTCCTCCTGCGACGGGTCCATACATCAATCGATTATTTATTGTATTGTGGTTCTATATAAATATAGCTAAATAGCATGTTCTGAAAATAAGCACAGAGACTTCTCTGGAGAAGAAAAAGAGGAAAATAATGAGTTTCCTCGAAATGCCAAATCGAACCCTCTCCCCTCACTCTCCTCCGCGTATCTTGGGAGGCGCCCTCTTCCACCTCCAGGCACCTGCGAGGATATCCTTCCTGTCCATTCCCTGCTTTCTCCCCCATTCCATCAGGAAGTCATTCCAGGTTTTGTACAGCTCGGGGTGGAGGAGACGGACGCGTTCCCATTCGCTCTCAAGCATCGCGGGACACATCCAGCACCCCACCCTCTCAAGACCCATCTCATAGAGAGGATTGTAGGGGACCTTTCTCCACCAGAGGTATAAAAATACCTCAAGAGCCCTCCAGTTCCGTATCGGTGATATGTTGACCTGGAGGGGGTGGTAGGGGTTGCGTGCAACCGGTCCGAGTCCTGCCCTTGCAAAAGACTCGTACCACCTGTTCCCCTGGACTGTGATGCATTCTCCTCTCCCCTTCAGCCATTCCTTGACGGGGGCCAGTTTCTGGCGTTCACAGCACCAGCGATCGTCCTTGTGCGGTGGTCCGTTCCTCTCGATCTCTCTCCAGAAGTCCTTTGCGTGGAGGACAGTCGGTATCCCGAGGGAGCGCACGAGGGCACGTGTCTCGGGAAATTCCATCCCGGTATCCACGAAGAAGGTATCCCTGTACCCTGCCCGCCGGGCAAGCTCCATCGCGGCTGTACTGTCTTTTCCGCCGGAGAAAGAGACCGCGACCCGGGATGCACTTTGAGCATGACGCCTGATGAACCGGACCGCAGTCCGTTCGAGATCCTTTAAGACGGGGATGTTCGCGGACACCACCCTGTCCCAGCCGGGATCCGGAAAAACCCGGGGGAGGTTCCTGCCCGCTTCCCTCACCTTGAGGACACCACCCCTGCATGTCGCGGCTGCCACGTGTCCTTCCCAGGTCAGGAGAACCGGCCCTTCCGGCATGGTGCCGGGGGCAGGATACGTCTTCCCACCGATCCGTTTTCCCTGAAGAATATCGCGGAATGCACCCTCGACCCTCTCGAGGGGAAAAACACCCTTCGTTGCAAGAGGGAGGAGGAAGGTTGCGGCGGCTCCCGTGAGCTCGAGGGCGTATCTCCGCGTCACGGGATCGAAGGATAGCCAGCCAAACCTCTCGCCGTTTGCAATGATCAGGTCATTCCTGTCCCTCCCGGCAGTCTTGTTGAGGATCACAACCCGGGGGAGTGCGTCTGTCCCGAAATGTTCCCGGAGAAGGGCGGCGATGATCTCCCTGTCGGCCCGGAGAGCCGGGCGGGCATCGTACGGGCGCAGGAGGGGGATGGGTTTGCCTTCCGCTCCGCACCTGCACACCCTGCCCAGAAGCGGCAGGTTGCACCTTTCGCACCAGTAGAGGGTCTTCCTGACAGCCGGCTCTCTCATTCTTCCGGGGATACGTACTTCCCCGGAGGGGATAAGGATTGACACAGGGGATGCTTTCTCCCCCCTCCATTCTGATCATGGCCTGCATCAGGCTCATAATCCCGCACCTCGTATGAATGTCTATGAAACGGGCACTGCTCTCTGTGTGGAACAAGGAAGGGATCGTCGAGCTTGCATCTCTCCTTCAGCGGCACGGTTTTGACATACTCAGCTCCGGGGGAACAGGGAGCCTCCTTGGGGGAGCCGGCATCCCCTTCACCGAGGTATCAGAATACACCGGATTCCCCGAGATGATGGACGGGAGGGTCAAGACCCTCCACCCGAGGATCCACGGGGGGCTCCTCGGCAGGCGGGGCATCGATGACAGCGTGATGCAGGCGCACGGGATCGTCCCCATCGATCTCCTGGTCGTGAACCTCTACCCGTTCGAGGAGATGTCCGGGAAGGTTTCGTCCCTTGAGCAGCTCGTGGAATATATCGATATCGGCGGACCCGCACTTATCAGGGCTGCTGCAAAGAACTACCGCGACGTTGCTGTCATCTCCGATCCCGGACAGTATCCCCTCGTTGCAGCTGCCCTGCAGAGGGGAGGTTTCTCGCTCGAAGAGAGGTTTGCTCTCGCAAAGGCTGCATTCGCAAGGACTGCCGCTTACGACGCTGCAATCAGCAACCATCTCCATGGCCTCGGGAGGGACTTTCCCGAGATCCTGACTCTCCAGTTCTCGAACGGCCGGACCCTCCGGTACGGCGAGAACCCCCACCAGAGGGGAGCTGTCTATGGGACATCCGGGATCGCAGGACGGGAGGCGATCCAGGGAAAGCAGATGTCCTACAACAACTACCTCGATCTCCATGCCGCTGCAGGGCTGGCAAGAGAATTCTCCGAGCCTGCCGCCGTGATCGTCAAGCACAACAACCCCTGTGGTGCAGCCATAGGGAACTCCCTGCTCGAGGCCTACGTGCTCGCCCGTGACGCAGACCCTGTCTCGGCATACGGCTCGGTCGTCGCCCTGAACCGGGAGGTCGACAGTGCGCTTGCCGGGGAGATCTCACGGACGTTTGTCGAGGTTGTCGCTGCTCCGGCATTCTCCGATGATTCCCTAATAATCCTCCGGAAGAAGGAGAACCTGCGGATCCTCAAGCTTCCGGAACCCTGCACGTCCCGCGAGATAAGGACCATTGACGGCGGGATCCTCGTCCAGGAGACGCCACCGTACAGGGAGGAGTGGCGGGTTGTCACCGACCGTGACGCAACACCCTCCGAGATCCAGGCGATGCGGTTTGCATGGAAGGTCTGTGCCCATGCAAAGAGCAATGCGATCGTCTTTGCCAGCACCAGCAGGACGCTCGGGATAGGGGCCGGCCAGATGAGCCGTGTCGATGCCGCAAAGATCGCCATCGAGAAATCACTCTCCTCTCTCGCAGGCTCTGCCGTTGCATCCGATGCTTTCCTGCCATTTCCCGATACTCTCGAGGTCGCAGCCGCAGCCGGTGCAACCGCCCTCGTCCAGCCCGGGGGATCCATCCGTGACAGAGAGGTCATCGATGCTGCAAACCGCCTCGACATGGCAATGGTATTCACGGGTATCCGGCACTTCAGGCATTAAAAACGGATGAAAAAACCTCTTTTTAGGGAGTAGGTTTAAATTCTTTTTGGTTGCATTGATCAGTGCCCACAACAGGTGATGCTCATGGACTATGGCAACATGATTGGGGATTCCTTTGTATATGCAAAAGATGGCCTTGTCGGCCACTGGAAGAGATGGATACTGCTGATTATATCCACCATCATCTTCCCCCTTATGATGGGATACACGATGGAGATATGGAGGGGAAAAAAGCCCGCTCCCGAACCGGAACAGTGGGGAAAGATGTTCATAGACGGGCTCAAGCTCCTTGTAGCCGGGATCATCTACGCGATACCTGTCATCCTGATCATCCTCGTATTCGGTGGTTTTGCCGTGTTCGGGGCATTGCAGGCGGCAGCAATGTCCGGTGATCCGAACTATTTCACAACGCATGCCGATGAACTCATGCCTCTCTTCGCCGGGTTCATGGTCGGTCTCCTTCTCCTGATTGCAATCATCGTTGCAATCATCATCAGCCTCTTCTCTCTGAT
The DNA here is from genome assembly GCA_964431125.1 of uncultured Methanolinea sp. GTDB lineage: Archaea > Halobacteriota > Methanomicrobia > Methanomicrobiales > Methanospirillaceae > Methanolinea_A. The sequence goes on from CAYSII010000022.1 coordinate 7,191, forward strand.
CGGTTTTGTCCGCATGGCACGGACAGAGAGGCTGGGCGAGGCATTCAACTTCGGTGCCATCCTCGAGACGATCGGGAAGATCGGGTGGGGAAGCTACATCCTCGCACTCATCATCCTGTTCATCATCGGAGTGATTGCAGGATTCATTCTGAACCTCGTGGGGATGATACCGTTCATCAGACTGATCCTCTGGCTTGTCCTGCTCCCGTTCTGGATCATCTTCGAGGCACGCTACGTCTGCATGATTTACGAATCTGCAGGAGAGCAGCAGGCCGTGCCGACCGGAACTACGTAATTTTTTGTCCAAAAAAATCCTTTTTTTTGATGGCTCCCCTGAAACGGGGAGACAGGCCCCGGGAGCACATTCTCAGATACCGGTGGCATTCCCGTGGAACAGTTCCCTGCAGACCGGCAGTGCATGCCAGAAGAATGTCCACCGATCCACGTCCTTTTTATACACATGCATCCAAGAGTACTCCTCGTGGTGGAACATCCATGACAGATCGTTTTATTCTCCGGAAAGATCCGGTTCTTTGATACCACGCTCCGGGACGGCGAACAGACCCCCGGGGTCTCGCTGAACCCTGAACAGAAACTCGAGATTTCTACGCTCCTCTCGGATATCGGTGTGCATGTCATAGAGGCAGGATCGGTCGCCGCATCCGAGGGTGAACGAAAGGCACTCGAGCTCATCTCCGGGGCGGGTCTTTCGGCCGAGATCAGCACCTATGTGAGGGCTGTGAAACAGGACATCGATTACGCTGCCGATTGCGGGGCGGACTCTGTCCACCTCGTCGTTCCCGTCAGTGACCTGCACATCTCCCGGAAGATGCGCAAGACGCGGGAGCAGGTCCTTGACATGGCATGCGATGCCGTGACCTATGCACGGGAACGCGGGCTTTCCGTGGAACTCTCCGGGGAGGATGCATCCCGTGCCGACCCCGCGTTCGTCCGGGAGGTCTATGCAGCGGGCCTGGAACGGGGAGCAGAGCGCCTCTGTTTCTGCGATACCGTCGGCCTGCTCACCCCTGAACGGGTCGCAGATGTCATCCCCGGGCTCTGCCTTGCACCCCTCTCCATCCACTGCCATGACGATCTCGGAATGGCGATGGCAAACACCATTGCAGCCCTCCGTGCAGGGGCGACGTGTGCCCACGTCACCGTCAACGGGCTCGGGGAGAGGGCGGGAAACACGCCGCTCGAGGAGCTTGTCATGGCACTCGAGGTTCTCTACGGGTACGAAACAGGGGTGAAGACAGCCGAGCTGTACCACGTCTCCTCGATCGTCTCCCGCATGACAGGTGTCCCGCTCCCGACGAACAAGGCCATCGTGGGAGAGATGGCGTTCACCCACGAGAGCGGGGTACATGCCCACGGTGTCCTGCGGGAACCAAGCACCTACGAGCCGGTTCCTCCCGAGAGGGTGGGGAGGAAGAGACGGATCCTGCTCGGGAAACACTCGGGTTCGGCAGCAGTCGAGGCGGCCCTCGCAGAGATGGACATCCACCCTGACGAGGCACAGCTCCGGGAGATCCTGAAGCGGATCAAGGAACTCGGTGACCAGGGGATGCGGATCACCGACAACGACCTCATTGCCATTGCCGAGGCTGTCATGGCGATAGAGTGCAGGCCTGTCCTGAAGATGAAACAGTTCACGGTCGTCAGCGGGAGCCACGTCATTCCCACAGCCTCCGTCACCCTTCTCGTCAGGGGAGAGGAGGTGACGGGTGCATCGACAGGGAAAGGACCCGTGGATGCAGCCATGGAAGCACTCCGGAGGTCGGTTGCCGCCGTCGGAGACATCCGGCTCGAAGAGTACCACGTTGATGCAATCCACGGCGGAACGGACGCTCTCGTGGACGTGACGGTAAGATTAAGTAAAGACGGAAAGATAATTACGTCTCGCGGCGCCCGCACAGACATCATCATGGCCAGCGTCGAAGCGGTGATCGCCGGCATGAACAGACTCTTGGGAGAGAAGAATGAAGACCGGAGCAAAGATACTCATTGAAGGACTGCAACGCGAAGGGGTGGAGACGATCTTCGGGTACCCCGGCGGTGTGGTTCTGCCGATCTATGATGAACTCTACAATTCGTCATTGCGGCATATCCTTGTACGGCATGAGCAGGCAGCAGCCCATGCCGCTGACGGGTTCGCCCGGGCCAGCGGCAGAGTGGGTGTATGCCTGGCCACCTCCGGTCCCGGGGCCTGCAACCTTGTCACGGGGATAGCGACAGCATACATGGACTCGATCCCCATCGTCGCACTCACCGGGCAGGTTCCGACAAACCTCCTCGGAAACGATGCGTTCCAGGAGTCGGACATCACCGGCATCACGATGCCGATCACAAAGCACAACTACCTCGTCAAGAGGACGGAGGATCTCGGCCATGTCGTCCGGGAAGCCTTCTTCATCGCACGCACCGGGCGTCCCGGTCCGGTCCTGATAGACCTGCCCAAGGATGTCAGCACAAAAGAGGTCGAGTTCGAGTATCCCGAATCGGAAACGGTCACGCTCCGCGGGTACCAGCCCACCTACCGGGGCCATTCCCGGCAGATCGACAGGGCGCTCGAGATGCTCATCGAGGCCGAACGACCTCTCCTGTACGTGGGTGGGGGCGTTATATCCTCGGATGCATCACCTGAGCTCCTCCGGTTCGCCGAAGCCCTGATGATCCCGGTCACGACAACCCTGATGGGGCTCGGGGCGATCCCCTGTGACCACCCCCTCAACCTGGGCATGCTCGGGATGCACGGGACACGGTATGCGAACTACGCGGTCACCGAATCGGACCTCCTCATCGCCATCGGCGTGAGGTTCGATGACCGGGTGACGGGCAAGCTGGATACATTTGCGGCACAGGCACGGATCATCCATATCGACATCGACCCTGCGGAGATCGGCAAGAACAAGCGGGTGGACGTCCCGATCGTGGGCGATGCAAAGTCCGTCCTTGCGGAGATGCTTTCCCGAATCCAGAAGAAGAAGGACTACGAGAGGTGGCTTGCGCGAATCCGGGCATGGAAGGAGAAGTTCCCGATGCGGTACCCAAAGGACGGAGCGCTCCGTCCCCAGTTCGTCATCGAGGAGCTCTCGTCCCTCCTGAAGGGCGAGGGAATCATCGTGAGCGAGGTGGGTCAGAACCAGATGTGGACTGCCCAGCACTACTGTTTCCGGAAGCCGAGGACATGGATCACGTCCGGCGGGCTCGGGACGATGGGATACGGTTTTCCGGCTGCAATGGGGGTGCACTTCGCCCGCCCGGACCAGGTTGTCTTTGACATCGCAGGGGACGGAAGTTTCCAGATGAACATCCAGGAACTCGGGACTGTTGCGCACAACAGGATACCGGTCAAGGTCGCGATCCTGAACAACCGGTTCCTCGGCATGGTCCGGCAGTGGCAGGAACTCTTCTATGACCGGCGGTATTCCTTCACAGAACTGCCTCCCGTGGATTTCGTCAAGATTGCCAATGCCTACGGTATCGATGGAATGCGTGTCGAAGACCCGTCAGACGTCCGGACTGCACTCACTGCCGCAATCGAGACCGAGGGGCCGTTCGTCCTCGACTTCCGGATCGAGCGCGAGGAAAACGTCTTCCCGATGGTCCCCGCCGGGGCTGCCATCAACGAGATGATCGGGGGGAACTGCGAGTGAAACCGCACACCTTGAGTGTCCTCGTCGAGAACAGGCCCGGAGTTCTCTCCCGGGTCACGGGACTCTTCTCCCGCCGGGGTTTCAACATCGAGAGCCTTGCCGTCGGGGTCTGCGAGGAGCCCGGGATGAGCCGGATCACCATTGTCTGCATCGGGGACGATGCCCAGATCGAGCAGGTGATGAAGCAGTTAAACAAGCTGATCGATGTCATCAAGGTCTCCGACCTGACCGAGAACGACCGCGTCGAGAGGGAACTCGCCCTCATCAAGGTGAACGCAGAACCCGGGAGCAGCCGGGCCGAGATTATGCAGCTTGCAAGCATCTTCCGCGCCCAGATCATCGATGTCGGCAGCCGGTCTCTCGTCCTCTCGGTGGCCGGCGATACAAAGAAGATTGATGCCCTCGAAAAGCTCCTCCGCCAGTACGGTGTCAAGGAACTCGTCCGGACGGGAACGATCGCCATACTCCGGGGATCAAAGACCGTCAGGAGCACCAGGTAAGAAATTTTTTTCCGCCTTCTCTTTTGACCATTTTTTCCTGACGTCCTCGAGGATACCCGTCAGTCTTTTGCCCGGATGAGGAGCCAGTCCTTTTCACCCGCTCTCCTGAAGCGGAGAAGGAAATACTTTCCCCTGACCCGTGCACCGGAGAGGAGCACCTCGATCTTTCCCTCATCCCAGGAGAGCACCCGGGCACTCCCGGAATCCCAGAGAGAGACCGTTCCTGCACCCGGTTCTCCCTCCGGGATCTCCCCCTCGAAGCCTGCATAGTCCAGGGGATGGTCTTCTGTCATCACGGCAAGCCTCTTTTCGCCCGGGATGTCCGGCATGCCTCTCGGGATAGCCCACGACTTCAGGACGCCATCTCGCTCGATCCGGAAGTCGAAGTGGTGGGTTCGGGCACGGTGCTCCTGAATGACAAAAAGAGACCCATTGCCTGAATCCCGGCGCTGTCCCTCCTTTTTTCTTTCCTCTGAACCAGTCACATCACGTCACCCGGAAAACCTGTGAAAGAACTATCCATACCAGCCATCTCCTGCTCCGCACCTCCCGCTGCAAAAGGTCTCATTCCGGGAACCTGTCGATGGTCAATCATATAATGCTGGCGGGTGCATAGTACACCTGTGCGGACACTCATCCTTGGTGGGGGACTCACGGGAATCACCCTTGCACGGCTGCTGCAGGAGCGTGGCCACGAACTCCTCGTGCTGGAGCGAGAGGATCGTCCGGGTGGTCTCTGCAGGTCGAGAACCGGGGAGGGGTTCACCTTCGATTGCGGTGGATCGCACATCATCTTCTCGCGGGACACCGAAGTCCTCGAATTCATGAAAAGAGTCCTTGGAGATAACCAGGAGACCCGGGTGAGGAACACGAAGGTCTTCTACCGGGGGATCCTTGTCAAGTACCCGTTCGAAAACGGCCTCGCACAGCTGCCCCGGGAAGACTGCTTCTTCTGCCTCAATGAATACATCAGGGCGTACATCAGGAGGGAGAAGGGCGAGGCAGGGACTCCGGCCAATTTCAGGGAATGGATGTATGCAACATTCGGAAAGGGAATCGCAGAACTGTACCTGGTCCCCTACAACGAGAAGATCTGGAATTTCCCGACGGAAAGGATGTCTGCCCACTGGGTCGAGGGAAGGGTGCCGATACCACCCGTGGAGGACGTGATTAAGTCTGCGCTGGGCATCGAGACCGAGGGGTATACGCACCAGTCCGTCTTCTCCTACCCTGCCCGGGGAGGTATCGAGGCTCTTGTCCGTGCACTCTCCACGGGACTCGAAGGGAGGATTGTTCCGGGATTCCAGGTTCATTTTCTCAGGAAAAGGAATGGAATGTGGGAGGCGGGGGATGGACACAGGACTCTTACAGGAGACAGGCTTATCAGCACAATCCCCCTCCACGAACTGGTAGCGTGCCTTGCGGACGTCCCGGAGGAGGTGAAAACGGCTGTTGGAAATCTCCGGTACAACTCGGTTGCCTGCATCCAGATAGGGATTCGCGGGAGCGTCCCCCCGCTCTCGTGGGTGTATATTCCTGACCGCGACCTCTCCCTCGCAAACCGGATATCATTTCCTTCGAACTACAGCAGCCACGTAGCCCCGGAGGGGTGCTCGTCCATCCTCGCCGAGGTCACGTTCAATGATGGTGACCCGGTATCACGAATGTCCGATGACGAACTCGCAGACCACGTAATTGTGTCTCTCGAACGGATGGGCTTTCTCTCCTCGGACAGCGTGGTTTACCGTGCCGTCGACCGGCAAAAATATGCATATGTCGTGTACGACCTTGATTACCAGAGAAATATCCGGATAGTCAGGGACTATTTCGGGGATCGTGGCATCACCCTCGTCGGCAGGTTTTCGCAGTTCGAGTACCTCAACATGGATGGCTGCATCCGGAAGGCCATGGAGTGCGTGGAGGAGTGGACATGAAGGTGAACTTCTACGTGGAGGACATCCTCTTCTTCCGGTATATCGGCTGCTCCACGGTGGCAAAGACCCTCTATAACACCCTTCGGAAGATGCCTGATCTCGATATCACGTGGAAGAAGTTTGGAAATTCCGCAGATATCGTCCATTTCCACACCTTCGGGCCGCTGGCCGGTCTCAACCGGCGCCTCTCGAGAGGCATCAACATCCTCACGGCCCATTCCACGCCGAGGGTCAACATGGACAACATTGCCCTTGCCCGTGCCGTAAACAAGAGGTATCCCCACATCTACCGGAAGTTCGACCATATCATCACCATATCGCGTCCCTGCCACGATGAGGTGACTGCCATGGTGCCGGAGATGCCTGTCACCCTGATTCCAAACGGCGTGGACCGCGAGTTCTTCCGGAGGGACGAGGAGAAGGGGGCTGCATTCCGGGAGGACCATGGTATACCCGGAGATGCAAAAATCGTCCTCACCGTCGCCCAGCAGACCCCGAGGAAAGGGCTCTACGACTTTCTGGCACTCTCCCGTCTCTGTCCGGACACAACATTCGTCTGGATCGGCGGCTTCCCTTACGGGGCGCTATCGAAGGATTACCACAGAATCAAACAGCTCAAGGTACGGTGCGGGAAGAACGTCCTTTTCCCCGGGCATATCAACGATATCATCCGCCCGTACAGTGCTGCAGACGTCTTCTTCATGCCATCCTATGCAGAGACCTTCGGGCTCGTCATCCTCGAGGCTCTCTCGTGCGGTTTACCTGTCATCGCGCGTGATATCCCGGAGTTCCGGGACATTTACGGCGATGGGATCCTTTACTTCTCCGATAAAAGCGAGGTCCCTGCACTCCTCGAGGATGAACAATCCCTTTCCCGGTGCGCACGAGGCGCGCGTGAGTTCTCCGCGAGGTTTGACATAAGGGATATCGCAGAGCAGCATGTCAGGCTCTACAGGGAGCTCCTCGAATGAAGGTATCAGTGATCATCCCGGCATACAACGAGGCAGGAAACATCCGGCGCTGCCTCGAGTCACTCTCGCACCAGACGATTCCACGGTCGGATTACGAGCTGATAGTCGTCGACGGGGGATCCAGCGATGGAACCATCGCGGAAGCCGAACCCCTCTCAGACCTCGTCTTCGTCCAGACCAGCAGGAGGGTCGGGGGTGCCCGAAACGACGGAGTGCTGAAGGCAAAAAGCCAAATCGTCGCAACAACGGACGCAGACTGCATAATCCCTCCCGACTGGCTCGAAGTCATCCTCGAGGATTTTGCGAGGTATCCGGATGCCGTCCAGCTGTATGGCCCGGTCGACCCCATTGAGAAGTCCCTGAAGAACAGCCTCTCGCTCGCCCTCGCGAATACCTTCGCACGGGCCGGGTATTACACGGGAACGCTCTACTATACGCTGGGCTGCAATACAGCATTCAGGAAGGATGCATTCATCCGTGCAGGCATGTACCGGTGCATCGATGCGGGGGACGACCTCGAGATCGCACGCCGGATGGTGACGTACGGTAGGGTCATCTTCGACAACCGCATGCGGGTTGGTTTTTCCATGCGCAGGTACGAGAAGTTCGGGACCATAAAGTCACTCTACGAATGGATCATGATCGTTGCGCGGGGAGGCTCCTCGGAGAAATACCAGTATTCCCGGCGCGAGTATAAATGATCTCCCCCTATAAATCTCCACCAGAATAATTGAGGAGAGCTTTACCCGTGCAATATGGAAATCATGGGTTTGATTTTCAACATAAAAAAAAGGTCAAGAGATTTTTGCCCTTTGCCCTAATTGTAACTCCTGAAGGGGAGCGCCTGGTCATAGACCCTGTACCGGTCACCCGTGATCAGGTTGATGAAGACCTCGACCCTGTCTGTCCCCCGGGTTCCCTCGAGCTCGAGCTGTGAGTTTACCTGGGGTTTCGCGAGCGATCCGGTGACCACCTGACCATCGGAACGGGAGACGACGGCATCCATGGAGTGGACGAAGTTGATTCCCTTCCCCCCGCGGAACGTGACCGTGATAATCGGTTTGGTTGCAACGGTGTTCCTGTCCACCTGCACGTCCACGGAGTACTGGGGCGGCAGAGGCCCTTCGAGGAAAGAAGCTGCGGTGGTGGGAACGGAAGTCGGAACGGTCGCAGCGGGAGTGGTTGGAACGGTTGCAGGCATTGTCGTGGGAACGGGGGTACCCTGCCCCGGCGAAGGCTGTGTGCACCCGGCCATGAAAGCAAACAGGACAACGGTGATACCTAACAGGAACCAGAATGTTCTCTTCATGCATAGAGGTACTCCCCGCAGTTATAAGATGTTTCTGAGTGGTTTTTTCGGGATTGCTCCGGTAATGTGAGACCGGAAATGCTGGATAAAAATACTGTGAACCTCTTCTCCCGATCCTCCGCTTTCCTTCGCAGAATGGGAAAGGCCTTCAAATACAGGCGATACGCCGAGGGGGAGATTTGAACTCCCGAGGCGCAGAGCGCCAGTAGCTTTCGAGGCTACCGCCTTCCCGGACTAGACTACCTCGGCACGGGGTAGATATTTTACCCTGCGTTCCGTAATAATCCTATCGAATGGGATTAAAATGCAGATTCTGCCTCATTCCCGGCCATGAGATCGTCGAATACACGGGCAGGGAGGAATCGACCTACGAGGAGGCACTCCTCTCGCTCGGCATCAACCCCGATACAGTTCTCATTCTTCACAGGGGGAAGAGTCTCCCGCAGGACAGCGTGATCGAAGAGGACGAGGTCGAGATCATATCCACGTGCTCGCGGGGATGAGAGATCGACCAGAAAAACATGGAAACAGGTATGCGTCTTGCACCGCTCCGCTCATAAAAGGATATCGGGAGAAAAACACACGGAAAGGGGGTATTGCACCAGAAAACAGGAGAATATCCTGCCGGGACAGAAAGAATCTCAAAAATTTTTGCTTTTACGGAAAAAAAGGGGTGAATCGTGCCCCGGCCACTCTATTTCATTCTGGAGGTGTACCAGCTTCCTTCTCTTTCTTCTCCTCGCGGGTGATCATCATGTCATCGACCCTGAGGAGAAGGATAGCTGCCTCTGTCGCGCTCTGGATTGCCTGCCTCTTGGAACGCTGGGGCTCAAGGACCCCTTCTTTTTCCATATCGACGACTGTCCCTGAATAAACGTTCAGGCCGGCGTACTTCTGGCCCTTTGCATGGGCATTCTTGAGCTCCACGAGCTTGTCGACCGTGTTGAACCCTGAGTTCTCCGCGAGGGTTACCGGGATGACCTCGAATGCATCGGCAAAGGCCTCGATGGCTATCTGGGCCCTCCCTCCGACACTTGCCGCGTACTCCCTCACCTTCATCAGGATCTCGGTCTCGACGGCGCCCCCTCCAACGACGAGCTTTTTATCCTCCATTGCATCCATGACGACGCGCGTGCCGTCCTCCACGGCCCGCTCGAGCTCGTCGAGGAGGTACTGGGTCGACCCACGGAGGAGGATCGTGACTGTCTTTGGATTGTGGCAGCCCGAGATCTTGATGAATTCCCCGTCTTCGAGCTCCTCGACGAGATCTGCCCTGCCGAGCGTGGCGGAAGAGAGCTCCTCGGCTTTGGTCACGATCTGTGCATTGAGGGCACGTGCAGCAAACTTCATGTCCTTTTCGGGGACATCCTCGACGGCAAGGACACCGCCCTTTGCAAGGTAATAGGCAACGGCATCGGCAATCCCCTTCTGGCAGAGGAGGACATTTGCACCGCTCGCGATGATCGCGTCAGCGTACTTCTTCAGTGTCTCGCGTTCCTTCTCGGAAAATGCACTCACCATGTCGCTGGACTTGATGTGGATCTTTGCCTTGACCTGCGTCTTCTTGATCTCGAGGGGGCTCGAGACAAGGGCAACACGGGCATCTTTTACCCTGCGGGGCATCTCCTCGCTGACACGTTTCTTGTCAAGGACGACTCCCCGGACAAGCTCGGCATCGTCCATCGTGTCTCCGGCCTGTTTCTTGATGAGAACGTTATCCTCGTCGGCGGTGATCCTGTCACCCTCCTTCGTGGCAATGGCCATGACGGCGTCCACGGCGATACCGTTCAGCTTGTCCTTGACGGACTCGATTGCCTTGCCCGTCATGGCAGTATCGGCGATCCGGAGGAGTTTCTCCCTGTCGTAGGGGTCGATGGGGACCGAGAGTTCATCGAGGATCTCGAGGGCTTTCTTCATCCCCATGCGGTACCCTTCCGCGATCACGGTCGGGTGGATCTTCTTCTCGATCATCGCCTCGGCCTTCTCCATCAGCGATCCGACAAGGACGACTGCGGTTGTCGTTCCGTCCCCGACCTCGTCGTCCTGCGCTTTTGCAACCTCGATGACCATCTTTGCCCCGGGGTGAACCACCGAGATGTCCTGGAGGATGGTTGCACCGTCGTTTGTGATCGTCACATCGCCCGTCGGATCCACGAGCATCTTGTCCATTCCCCGGGGACCAAGGGTCGTCCTCACAGCACTCGCTATTGCCTTTGCTGCTGCAATATTGGAGCGCTGGGCTTCAAGGCCCCTGTTGCGCTCCACGTTCTCCTTGAGTATGATAATAGGTTGTCCTCCAAGCATAGCAGTTCCTCCAATGCTGTAAAAGATGGAATTAAACTTCTATATAAATTAATCCATTTTGTGGCAGAAAAAAGGGTGATATCAGTCGATACGGGATATTTTGAAGAGCGAATACACGGGAACGCCATCGATGTCCCGGAGACCGCGCTTGTCAAAAATGACGCATATGGCTATGGGATGCGCACCATGACGCCGCAGGTATTTGACCACATCCTGCATCGTATTCCCGGATGTGATCACGTCATCAACGATGATGCACCTCTGACCATTCACAGGTGCGAAGTTCCCGCTGATGGAGCCGACGGGCGGGTCCTGCGTGCTGTGCTTGGCAGGGTGATAGATGGCAAGCCTGAGATCCTCCTCGACTGCAATTAAGGTTGCAAGCGGGATGCCGGAGACTGCGATACCGACAACGAGAGTCGGGAACCGGTCAGAATACCCTTCTTCCCCCTCCTCGTCCTCGATGGACGTATAATACTGCTTGAGGAGCATCATCGCCACCCCGTCGAGGAGGGGGCCCCTGCCACTGACCGAGGTCCAGTCGATATGGACGTCTTTTGGAACTGCCATTCCCTTCTGCTGGGTCAGAAGCCAGGTCACGGTCTCCATGGAAAGGGAGAGCTCATCCGCGATCTGCCCGGGGCTGTGACCTTCCGAGAGGAGCGCCCTGGCCTTCTGGATCAGTTCATCGAGAGACGACATGGGAAAAAAGTGTGCACCCATCTACTTAAGTGTTCTTTTCAGCCCTGACCCGCAGACCGGGCATTCGCCCGGCCCTTTCGCAAGCCTCCCGCACCCCGGGCACCGGAACTTCCACGTCCTCCTTTTGGCCCTTCTCTGCTGGAGAGGGAAGACAGGAATCCGGAGATGATGGGCGACGTTATGGATGGCAAAATCATCCGAAACGATCTCTGCCCCCTTCTCGAGGGCGAGTGCAAGGATCTCGCAGTCTGCCCCCGAGAGAACAGTCTCGTCGCCCGTGCTCCTTGCAGCTTCCCGGACTGCCCGGAGGGAGGCCGTGCCGGGACTCATGACGACGAGGCCTGCAGCGGAGAGGGCCTCGAAGCGCCACTTCGATTCTGCATCGACGATCTCCCCGACGACTCCCGGCGTTGTGAAGAGTTCTCCGGAAAGCGGGATGTCCACGAAGAAGGCTGTCGCATCAAGGACTCTCTTCGGCGGCAAAGGTCACCAGGTCTCCTTCTGTTACCCGGATCGGGTGGCCGAACAGTGCGAGGAGCCAGCACATCGTCCTCGCATGCAGGGTGCAGGCATGGCTCGTAAAAGACCCTCCTGCACGGGCACAGTAAACGAGGAGCTGGTCTGCAAGGTGGCTGTCGACGAGTCCTCCCGCGCTGAACTCCTCCACGAGTGCCGTTGCAGCATCTTTTCCGACGTTCTCTGCCGGGTACCCCGGTCTCCCGATTCCAATCCCTCCCATCCAGCCAAGCCACGCGGTCACGGAGCTCCCCGTACCCGGCCCCGGACGTGCATCCCTCTCGACAGGGAAATGCCTGCCGGTTGCACGGAGAAGGGCAAGAGATGCAGCTCTTGCCTGCCGCTCGGTCACGTGGTCAGGGAGTCCCGCGCTGCAGGAGACGACCCCGCAAAAATCCCGCTCCCGTGTGTTCTCCGGGGATAGGGGAGAGAGGCGGGAAGGTCGTGCACGCACCCGGACTTCACCCCCGCCCCGCGGAAAATATCCCCTCCGGATCACGTCAAGGGAGATATCTGCGCCGTGCTGCCGGAGAAACGGAATGAGAACGCGGGCGGTATAGTCGATTGTCGGGCTCCGCGTCACCTCTGTCCCCCCGGTGATGGTGATCTCTCCTCCCACGGACAGGGCTGCGGGGAGCCATGCCTGCAGGACGAGGGGGATGCTCCCGGCAGTCCCGATATCTATCGCAATGCTCTTTTCTGAAAGCGGGCCGGGGACAAAGGTCATCTCCCTGCTCCCGGCGGAACACCCAAAGACCTCTGCATCGCAGATTGCGGCAACCGCCCGGACTGCAGCGACGTGCTGGGGACGCAGGCCGGGAACCTTCCGCCCAGCCCTGATCTGCGTGATGCGGCAGGGCCTCCCCGTGAGAGCAGAGAGCGTGACGGCTGACCTGACCAGCTGGCCGCCTCCCTCCAGCATCGACCCGTCTATGGCAAGCATCGGCGAATCCTGTCAGCAATTGCCCTTCCCGCAGAGTACCGGCTGCAGGCCCTCTCGAGGGTATCACTGCATGAGACCTCCGAGATGCCGGATGCGAGGAGGCGGGAGTATGCCCCTTCTGCGAGAACACCATGGACGCAGGCGGCTGAAACGCTCCGGGCACCTCGCGCACGGAGCATGCGGGATGCGGTCACGAGAGTCCCCCCCGTGGATATGATATCGTCGACGATGACGACGTCGCGGCCGGAAACCTCCATCTCCCGGGGTTCTATCCGGACCTCTTCCCCCGATATGCGGGTCTTCTCCAGGTGGTCGGAATCCCAGCCGCCGGCTGCGGCAACGGCTCCTGCAAAGGAGGCAGCTCCGTCATCCGGGGCGAGTACCAGCGGGTTCTCGAGCGGGAGAGTCGTAATGTACCGCCCGATCTCTCCTGCGAGGGTGATATCCTCTGCCCTGACACGGAAGTGCGAGAGAACCGAGGGATCGTGCACATTGACGGTGAAGACCTGCCTCACGCCGTCAGAGAGGGCCCTGCATATTGCCCGGGCACTGAGGGGCTCACCTTCGTGAAATTTTTTGTCCTGCCTTGCATACCCGAGGTACGGAACGACGAGAGTGACGTCTCCTCCATCGCAGGCGTCCACGAGGAGGAGGAGCTCAACGAGAGCGTCTGCATCCGGTATGCTCCCGATAGCGATCATCTCATCGTCCATGCCCTCCACCCGGAGGTAGTGTTCCCCATCAGGGAACCGGGTAAAACGGACCGTCCCGATGGGACAGCCCAGCGATTCTGCAATATTTCCTGCCAGTACCTGGGAATACTCCGTGCTCACGACCAGCATATCTCCAGCCTCATGCTGAAAGTACTTAAACGAGCAGGAATAAATTACATCACATCTCGAGGTTTGGAAAAGAGGGAAAATCTTCAGAATGTCAGACGGAGATACGAAGAATACAGTCCATGAAGAAGAAGTCCCTGTCGAGGTGACCGTTGCAGATTCGTCGCAGGTCGAGGTTCCCTCATCCCTGATCGACCAGGTCATCGGGCAGGAGCGTGCGGTAGAGGTCATCAGGAAGGCTGCCATCCAGAGGCGGCATGTCATGATGATCGGGAGCCCTGGGACGGGAAAGTCCATGCTTGCCAAGGCAATGGCAGAGCTCCTCCCAAAAGAAGAGATGCAGGATATCCTCGTCTATCCCAACTCCGATGACCCGAACAACCCAATCGTGCGGACGGTCCCTGCAGGTCGCGGAAAACAGATCGTCGCCGCACACAAGGCAGAAGCAAAGAAAAAAACCCAGTTCCGCAACACCCTCCTGATGCTCCTGCTCATCGGGATCCTCGGGTACGCGTTCATCCAGGGCCAGTGGCTCATGGGGATCCTTGCCGCTGCTTTCGTCTTCATGGCACTCCGGTACGCAACGCCGCGCGAGGAGTCGATGATCCCCAAGCTCCTCGTCTCGAACGATGCGACAACGACGGCACCATTCATCGATGCAACCGGTTCCCACGCAGGGGCACTCCTCGGGGACGTCCGGCACGACCCGTTCCAGAGCGGGGGACTCGAGACCCCGAGCCATGACCGGGTCGAGGCGGGGGCCATCCACCGGGCACACAAGGGAGTCCTCTTCATCGACGAGATCAACACCCTGACCCCCCACTCCCAGCAGAACCTCCTGACCGCCCTCCAGGAAGGGGAGTTCCCGATCACGGGCCAGAGCGAGCGGTCGAGTGGTGCGATGGTGAGGACCGAGCCTGTCCCGTGCAGGTTCATCATGGTGGCTGCCGGGAACCTCGATGCCATCCAGGGGATGCACCCTGCACTCAGGTCGCGGATCAGGGGCTACGGGTACGAGATCTACATGAGCGAGACCATGCCGGACACCCCCGAGAACAGGGAGAAGTTCATCCGGTTCATCGCACAGGAAGTCAGGAACGATGGCAAGATCCCTCACTTCGACAGGAGTGCAATCGAGGAGGTCATCCGCGAGGCACGGCGCAGGTCGAACAGGAAGGGACACCTGACCCTGAAGCTGCGCGACATGGGAGGCCTGATTAGGGTGGCAGGAGATCTCGCACGGCAGGAAGGAGCCACGATGACAACTGCAGAACACGTCATCGCTGCCAAGAAGACGGCGCGGTCCA
>CAYSII010000023.1:0-19952 GCA_964431125.1 uncultured Methanolinea sp.
TGGTGGACAACGGGATGAGAAACGCCGTCTCGTTTCGGTTCTCGGGTGACTGGGGGCGGATGCTTGAGAACCTCGTCTTCATCGAGTTGAAAAGGCGCGGACTTTCCGTGTATTTCTGGCGGGAGGATGTGGAGTGTGACTTTCTTGTTGAGAAGAATGGGAGGATCGTGGAGGCAATCCAGTGTTCCTGTACGATCGGCGAGAAGAACAGGGAGAGGGAGATCTCCGGGCTTGTGGCAGCCATGGACCGCTGGAAGATTGACTCCGGGGTGATCATCACGTATACCCATGAGGAGGAACTGGATTTGCCTGGCGGCAGGAAGGTGCGGCTTATCCCTGCATGGAAGTGGCTGACAGGGAACATGCCCCTATCCATGCAACCATGAACACCGCCCCTTTTGGTTGCATTTCCCCCACCCCCACCTTTTTCCCGCACCCCCTCCAAAACCTCCAGGGAGGAGAACGATTCTTGCATGACCCCCGCCACCACCCGCGAACTCACCCCCGCCGAGTTCCCCCTGGCCGAGCAGGTATGGACCCGCTACCGGGGCCAGAAGGCAGACCCGAAGACCGAACGCATCTTCGGAGTCTTTGATAACGGAACTCTCGCCGCCACTGCCCGCTGCACCCGACACAGGGATGGCCTCGAGATGGACTGCGTCTTCACCCTTGACGAGTTCAGGGGGAAGGGGTATGCGAGGGATGCGGTGGAGGCGCTTCTTGCGGCGTGCGGGAAGGAGACGATCTACATCCACTCAACCCTCGTCCTGATTAAGTTCTACAGGTCTTTCGGATGGGTGCCCATCGGGGAGAAGGAGATACCGCAGACGATCCGGGACCGGTTCATCTTCTGTTTCGGTGAGATGGAGGGGTGCAACGCAGTGCCGATGGTGAGGAAGGGGGTGGGAATTTAGAATCTCATCAATCGGTATTTCAGAGGATCTCTTTGAGCCGCCTCTCCGCCGTCCTGCAGTACTTCTCCGAGATGTCGATCCCGAGGTATGTCCGGTTCAGCCTCTTTGCGACCACGCATGTCGTGCCGACCCCTGCGAACGGGTCGAGGACGGCATCGCCCTCGTAGCTGAAGAGCTTGAGCGCCCGGGCGACGAGCTCCTCGGGGAACATCGCCGGGTGGTCATACCGGGACATCTGCCGCTCGGCACCGATCGACCACTTCGCAACCACCCACTTCTTGAACTCCTCGGCGGAGATATCGATCCTCTCCCGCGATCCCTCCTTTTTGAGGTCGCCCTTGGCAAAGACCTCGAGGAACTCCCACGTGTACTTGAGGTAGGGGTTGCTCGGGCTCTTCCAGCTCCCCCATGCCGTGTACTTGCAGTTGTAGTTGTTCTTCTCCCAGAGGATCTCGCCCTTCCAGATCAGGTGCCTGTCCATGAGGAACCGGGAGATGATGTGGTGGCTCGGGATGTAGTCCGAGAAGAGCGGCTGGACGTTGACGATGAACCGCCCGCCATACTTGAGCACCCGGATGCACTCGTCGAAGACGGCGAAGAGTTTTTCGAAGTACCGCTCCCAGTCGACCCCGTCCTCGCCGGTGTCGTACCCGAGCCCGAAGTTGTAGGGCGGCGAGGTGACGATGATGTCGATGCACTGGGGCGGCAGGTCTTTTAGGAGGATCTCGCTGTCCCCGGCAAGGATCCTGTTCTGGAATCTCCCGGGCAGGTCGTTGTTATCCGGGGAAAAACCGTGCCCGTGGGCGTAGAACCACGGCCCCCTCTCCCGGACCTTCTCCTTTCTCCCCCGCACCTTCCTCTCCCGGTTGAAGGTCGCGTAGATCCGCCTCCCGCCCCGGATCCCGTAGCTGCCGATTCCATCGACCTGCTGGGCGAGCTCGTCAAAGACCTGGCAGAGGCGCGGGTGGTTTGCAGGGGAGATGCAATTCCGGAGCGCATCCATCTCGTTTTGGGCAAGCGACCGGATGCAGAAGTGGAGGGCCGTCTCCTCAACCTCGAAGAAGAACGATCCGTTCCTTGCACGGTCTTCCATCTCCCGGACGCATGCCCGCTCGTCGCCGGAGAGAGGGCGCTCGAGGGCGACTGTCACCCGCAGGAAGTCGGGACGCTCCTCCCCGCTCTCCCCGTCTCCACCACCGGGAACCGGCATTCTACCAGGTCACCCCCGCCGGAGAGGATGGTGGTGTCAGACTGATGCTGCCGGGCCCGGGAGGGTGCACCCCGCCTCTCACCACGAGCCCCGGGGGGAATGATTGCTGTCTCTTGCGGAGAAGAACGTGCGGGGCCGGCGGGCTGCATGCCTGCACCGCCCGCCAGGAGCCCGGCTGTTCCCGCCGTGCGGAAATGCTCCTGCATCGACCCGGTATTCTCATGCGATTCATGATCCTCTCTCCCCTGTCACAAGGAGATGTTTCGTCCCGGAAGAGTTATAGGTGGGGGTCCTCTTCCTCCCTCCCGGGCATGCACCTCCTGCAGGGGATGTATCCTTGCCCCCCCTGCAGTTCCTTTGGCGATCCGGGCGCCATCCGCATCTCTTCTGAAATATTGCCCTGGCCGTTGCCTGCAGAAAAGATCAGTCATGTCTCTGAAAGAGAAATCACCCGACGTTCCCGACCGGGAGAAGAGATCCCTGCCCCCGGGGGAGAGCACCTCCTCGACGGGCTGCTCCCCTTCTCTCTTGCCGTGGAAGCCTCCTCGTCACTCCCGGGGTTCTCCGCCGGGCCCGGGAATTCCTCCAAAAGATCGCCTGCCCGGGACGGGATCGGCCTCTCCTGAACCCCGGTGTCGATGCAATCATGGTCCCCGGTTAGCGGAATACCGCCGGAGAGGTGGCATGGGACGCGGAAAGATCCGGTGGGAAACAGGCCCCCCCATCCGGGAAGGATGGGGGAGGAAAATGCGATCATTCACCCGGATGGTACAGGACGGGGAGGCCCGCGCCGCTCCCGCCTCCCGCCTGATCCACGCCCGTCTCCCCGATCGTGCAGGGAAAAGCTGCATCCCTCGAAACGACGGGCCGCCTCTCGAGCAGCTTCATCGCCCTCGCGAGCCGGGCTTTCAGTTTCATGTTCTCGATCTCGAGGCGGCGCACCCGCCTGTGGAGAGGCTCCGTGCCGCCGGCACCGCAGAGGCTCGCGATGTAGTTCTTCAGGAACCTGTCTGCCCGGTTCTCCTTCCTGGGGATCCACAGGAACTCAACCTCGAGGCTCTTTGTTGCGATCAGGTCCCGGATGCGTGCCTTCTTCAGCGCGTACGTTGCAGGCCGGCGAGGGGTGACTGCGGCAAGGTGCCAGACGACGACCTGGCTATCGGTGTAAATCCGGGCGCGGGAGTGCTCGGGCAGGTTCTCGAGCGCGAGGATGACGGCATTGAACTCTGCATCGTTGTTGGATGCCCCGCGCTCGTAGCTCACGTAGACCTCCTCGCCGGGAAAGAGGGCGATGCTGTGGCCATCGCCGCTCCCGTCCACCATGACGGAGATACAGCGACCCCGTAATGGTACAAATCCTGGAGAGAAGAGTGACGGGGCATCTCCGGGAGGGAGAGGAGCACCAGTCTGCGAACAAAACCCGGTCTCCTCCCCGTCCATCTGTGCTCAGTGGGTGTTGTACGTGGCACCACTATTTAAAATTTCCGCATGTGCGACAGCGATCATGCATTTAAAACTGTCATTTTCAAAATTCAGGGTCGATTATCCAGTTAAATAATATTCTGCGAAATCACTTTAAAAAAGTATTATTTCGAAAAATGGATGTTTATCTCACGATTTTTGTGATCGGGATCTCGAGGATGTCCTCGGCCCCCGCTGCCTTCAGGCCCGGGATCAGGACATTGACGTCCCGCTTGTTGACGACGGTCTGGACGCTGTAGTAGTCGATCCCGTGCAGGCGGCTCACGGTCGGGCGCTTGAGGGCGGGAAGGGCCGCGACAACGCTCTCCATCGCACCTGCGGGCACGTTCATCGAGAGGAGGACCTGCCGCCGTGCCTCGATCACCCCGAGGAGGAGGGTGACGATCTCCTCGATGGCCCGCCGCTTCCCGGCATCCTCGAAGCTCTCCCGGTTCGCGATGATCACGGTGTGCGACTCCATGATCTGGCCGATGATCTTCAACCCGTTCCTCCGGAGGGTGGACCCTGTCTCGGTGAGGTCCACGACGACGTCCATCAGGTCCGGGACTTTTGCCTCCGAGGCACCGTAACTTGGAAAGATCCTGACCGGGATGCCCAGCCTCCCGAAGTACTCGCGGGTCAGCTCCGGGTACTCGGTCGTCACCCGGCTTCCGGGACGGATCTCCCTGGCATCGTCGATCGGCTCGTCCCTGTGCACCGCGACCACGATCCGGACGGTCCCCTCGCCGGTCTTGCTGTAGTTGAGGCGGGCGACCTCCCGGACGCGGGCCCCGGTCTCCCTGACCCAGTCAAGCCCGGATATGCCGAGGTCGAAGTACCCCATCTCCACGAACCGCGGGATCTCCTGGGGCCGGAGGATCTTCACCTTGCTGATCCGGGCATCCCCGATCACCGGGTTGTAATCCCGCTCTGTCCGCTTCACCTCAAGGTCCGCCTCGCGGAAGAGGAGGAGTGTCTGCTCCTCGAGGCTCCCCTTCGGGAGTGCAAGAGTGATCATGCTTTGTACGTTCTGCACAGTGAATGAAAAAATCCCCGGTTCCCGGGAAGGACAGGGGGATTTCAGTCCAGCGTGTGGACAACGAGCCCGGAGAGGAGTTTTGGCTCAAACCACGTGGACTTGGGCGGCATGATCAGGCCGCCGTCTGCGATAGCAAGCACGGTCTCCACCCGCACGGGCTGCATCGCAAATGCAGCGGCATAGTCCCCGCCTGTCACCCGTGCCATGAGATCCGCGAGGGGCCGGGCCCCGCCAAGGTACTGGAGCCGGGGATCGCGGCGCGGGTCAGATATCCCGAGGAGGGGCTCGAGCACCTCCCGCTGGAGGATGGAGACGTCAAGCGACCCGATCATGTCCGCAGCACCCCTCCTCTCCCGGGCGCACTCGTACCACCTCCCGCCGAGGAAGAGGTGGAAGACATGGAACCGGTCCGGGCTTGCCGCCCGCGGCGAAACGTGGAACGCACGGGGATCGACGTCTCCGCAGGGCTCAACAGTGAACCGCTCTTTCAGATTGCCGAGGAACTCCTCGTTACTCATCCCGGCAAGGTCGGAGACGAGCCTGCTGTACCCGTGGATCTTCACGCCGTTGTGCGGGAAGAGGACTCCCATGAACCGGGTCGCCTCCCCTGTGAGGCGCCCCTCTACCCTCCGCTTCTCTGCGACGTTGACGGCCGACTTTGCCCTGTGGTGCCCGTCGGCGATGTACAGGCGGGGGACAGGGAGAAACGCCTCCTCGAGGGCAGAGAGATCCCGCTCGCCTGTCACCCGCACGATGCGGTGGAGCGTCCCGTCTGCTGCAGAAACCGAAACATCTGCCGTTCCCGCCTTCCTCCAGAGCCCTTCGAGCGTGGCAGAGATGCCGGGCCTGTCCACGTACAGGAGGACGACAGGACCGGTATGGGCACCGACAGCGTCGATGTGCCGCGTCCGGTCCTCCTCCTTCTCCACGCGGGTGAGCTCGTGCCTGCGTATGGTATTCTCCTCGTAGTCCCGCGTCGAGACCGTGCAGCAGAGGCCGAGGAAGTCGTTCCCGTTCCCGGTCACCCGGTAGAGGTACATGCCGGGAGAATCGTCCCGGGAGAGTATGCCATCCCGCAGGAAACGCCCGAAGGTCTCGCGGGCACGTGCATACACCCGGTCATCGTAGGGAGGGATACCAGGCAGTTCCGCGTCCGGCCGGCTCACCCGCAGGAAGCAGAAGGGGTTGTCCCGGATGGAGGCTGCTGCCTCCTCCCTCGTCACGACGTCGTAGGGGACAGCGGCCACCCGCGGCGCAAGGGCCGGGTCGGGGCGCACCGCTGCAAAGCGATATATCTCCACCATTTCAGGAGGTCTCCCTCAGTGATTCACCCTCGCAGTATATTAGAGCGATGAAGGTCAACAGGAGAGTGAACGATTCCCATGCTCACGGAGGTTTCCATCCGGAGGGCGAGGCCGGGTGACATCCCGGACATCGCCCGGATCGAGGAGGCCTCCTTCCCGGACCCCTGGGGCGCCTCTGTCTTTGCCGAGACGCTCTCGTTCTTCCCCGAGACATTCTTTGTTGCAACGGTCGGGGGAACGCTTGCGGGGTTCGTTGTCGGGGGCCTCGAGGACACCGGCGAAGAGATCTACGGGCACATCTGCAACCTCGCCGTTGACCCGCCCTTCCGCAGGAAGGGGATCGCCCGCCGGCTCGTCGCGCGGGAGGAGCAGCAGTTTGCCGTCAGCCTCGCGACCGGCGTCCAGCTCGAGGTCAGGGCCTCGAACAGGTCTGCCCAGGCGTTCTACCGGAGGCTCGGCTACCGCCCGGTCCTCCGCATCGCCGGCTACTATGCAAACGGCGAGGACGCGATCGTCATGATGAAGTGGTTCGGGTAGGCTTACCGGCCAAGCGTCCTGTGCGCCCGTGCAAGGTGCTGGGCGGCGAGCGCCGAGAGCAGGGAGAGCTCCCCGGCAAGGACGCCGGCAGCAACGATCTCGGCGAATTTCTTCGCGTGCGTCCCCGGGGGGTCACCACCGCCGGCAACACCGAGGAGCGCAAGGCACTCGGCCTGGGTCGCGACCCCCGTTCCCCCGCCCACCGTCCCGACCGGGAGATCGGGCAGGGTCACGGCCACGTAGACGCCCCCGCCGGAAGCTTCAACGGTCGTTGTCGCGAGGCTCCCCTCGGCGACGTGGGCCGGGTCCTGCCCGCAGGCGATGAAGAGGGCGGCAACGATGTTTGCCGCGTGGGCGTTGAAACCGAGGGATCCTGCCGCTGCCGACCCGACGAGGTTCTTCCGGGTGTTCACCTCGACGAGGGAGGACGCGTCGGTCTTGAGGACGGAGGAGACGAGATCGGCGGGGAGGAAGACCCCTGCGGCGACGCTCCGGCCCCTCCCGCGGACGACGTTGACGGCCGCGGGTTTCTTGTCGGTGCAGAGGTTCCCCGAGAGTGCGACGAGGCGTGCACCTGTCGCCTCACTGATCACCCCTGCGGCTTTCTCGCTCCCGATGGTGACCATGTTCATGCCCATCGCGTCCTTCGTGTCAAACTCCATCCGGACGAAGACCGAGGTCCCGACAACGGTCGGTGTTGCAGAGAGGAACTTCCCGTGGGTGGTCGTCTCCTCTGCAGCGCGCCCGATCTCGGCCTGGTGGGAGGAGACCCAGTCGGCGACCTCGCGGGCATGGGCGATGCCCCGGGTGGAAAAGACCGGTGCCCGCGTCATCCCGTCGCGGAGGACCCGGACTTCCGCGCCGCCTGCCCGCGTGATAGCGGCGCAGCCGCGGTTGACAGAGGCAACGAGCGCCCCCTCGGTCGTCGCGAGCGGGAGGTAGAACGCACCGGACGCGTACTCCCCCCGGACGACGAGGGGACCTGCCACCCCCACCGGGACCTGGACCGTCCCGATCATGTTCTCGCAGTTCTTGCGTGCCACCCTGTCGACCGGGATCGAGAATGATCCCACGTGTCCAAGCGAGACTCCCGTCTCCTCCTCGATGTAGCGCCTGCGGAGGGCGACCGCCTCACGGGGGGAAAGTTCCTGCTCGAGGGCGTAGAGCTTGAGCGACCCTGCCCTGATCCGCTCCAGGTACTCGTCCATGTACCACCATGGGGGCGAAGGGTGCATAACCTTTCCATCCGGCAGGCACGCATCCCTTTTTCCCGCGGGAGTCCCAGGAGTACGGGTGAGGATGA
Organism: uncultured Methanolinea sp.; assembly: GCA_964431125.1. Taxonomy (GTDB): domain Archaea; phylum Halobacteriota; class Methanomicrobia; order Methanomicrobiales; family Methanospirillaceae; genus Methanolinea_A. The sequence continues at coordinate 7,769 of CAYSII010000023.1, forward strand.
CGTGATCGACCAGTGGTGCGTCCGGGTCCCGAGGGGGAGGGCTGAAGAGGTCCGGCAGGAGCTGCGCTCCCGCGGTCTCCTCGACACATCTCTGCGCCCCCGGCAGGAGGGGGAGTGCGTCCTCTTCCCGGTCAGGGTACCGGGCGGGGATGCCGACCGTGCGGCGTTTGAGCCGCTCCCGCCACCCCCGGACCTGCCCCGGCACGAGCTGATCGGGGGGATCGCGGTCCTCCAGGACGAGGACGTTTCCGGTGCAGAGCGGGTCCTTGCCTCCCGCCCCTCCCTCCACACCGCCCTCTACCCGCTCGGGGACATCGAGGGCGAGTTCCGGACGCGCCGGTTCCGGGTGCTCGCCGGGAAGGAGACGACAGAGACGGTCTGCCGCGAGCACGGGTTATCGTTTGCCATCGACCTTGCCACGGCCTACTTCTCCCCCCGGCTCTCCACCGAGCGCCAGCGGGTGCTCTCCCTCGTCCGCGACGGCGAGCGGGTGCTCGACATGTTCGCGGGCGTGGGACCGTTTGCGCTCACGCTCGCCCGGCGGGCAGCCCTCGTCGTTGCCTGCGACCTCAATCCCCATGCCGTCCGGCTCCTTGCGCGGAACATCGCGGCCAACAGGGTGAGAAACGTCCTGCCCGTCTTTGCCGATGCAGCACACCTCCCGGCGCTCGTCCCATGGACGTTTGACCGGATCGTGATGAACCTCCCCTTCGGGGCGACCCGGTTCCTCTCCGTCGCCCGTGCCCTCTCGCGGCCCGGGACGACCATCCACGTCTACGCTGTCCAGGAGGAGGAGGGACAGTTCCTGCCGGAGATCCGGGACGTTCTCCCTGCCGTGGAGGTGCGGGAGAGAGTCGTCCGGTCGTATGCACCCGGGCGGTGGCACGCGGTGTACGACGTGGTTGTCGGCGGGGAAGAGAAGGAGGCGTCGTTTCCGTGAGACAGGAAGATCTTGACCGGTTATCGTGGGGAGGGCATCTTTTCCATGGGTGTGTTGGGCAATAGCATGGAATGGTGGGTTCCCGGGGATCACGTGTCTCCATAGTTACAGCCGTGTAAAAGGCGCTCCTGTATCCGGGGAAGAACACACGACGCCGGCTGCACCGGTCACCGGGTTCCATCCGTCATGCATGCCCCTGGACTATTCCCCGGGATGATGGTGGCGGTATGGTTCGATCCGGAGAAGGTTCCTTGGATCGAGGGGATCTCTCTTCCGGCACCCGCACATTCTCAGGGAGAGTCCCCGGTGAAATGGAGAGAGGAGATCGTGATTTTCTGTTTTTCTCCAGGGGCGGGCAGCAGGTTCTCCCTGCATACGCATCAGCCCTGTCTGCCGGGAGACCCGGGACGGGTCAGGTTCCCCCTCCCTGCCACGTGTCGGCCTGTCCATGCATCTTGCCGGGAAGCTGCCCTGGAGATCGGGAACGCAATTTTCCTTTCGTGTTCAGACCCGGAAGCGAACGCAGGACATCATCGCGGGCAAACATCTTCCCGATGGATGAAGCACGGGGATTCCCGTGCCATTCCCAATGCTCGATCGTGCCCCCCCCACTCTGCAGGCACTACTCTCCTGTTCGCCAATCATTATTACCCCCGGATCGCATAATCCTCTTCCGGACATGGAATCCCCTGGAGTGACCGGATTTCTCCGCGCGAATCCTGCCATCGACGATGTCATCGGGAGAATCCCGAAGGAGGGGGTGCATGCAATCTACCTCTTCGGCTCCCATGCACGGGGTACCGCCCGGCCCTATTCAGACATCGATCTCTGTATCATCACCGATGAAGGAATCGCTCAGGACCAAAAGGAGATACTCCATTCGTTTTGTTCGCGGGAGATCCAGATCTCGCTCTTCTGGGACCTTCCCCCCCTGGTGAGGATACGGGTCTTCAGGGAAGGCATTCTGCTCTGGGGAGAAGAGAGCCTGGCCCTGCACCGCCTGAAGGCAGGTACAGTTCGCACGTACCTTGGGATACAGCGACTCCTGCGGCGCCATATCCAGCACGTGCTGGGGTGAGATATGTACGATACGGAACGCATCGCTCGTTTGATCGGGGATATCGATCGCTATCGCCATGACCTCGAGCTGCTCGGGATCCGGACGGAGGAGGACCTGGGGGAGAGGAAAAACTTCTATGCTCTCTCTATGGTGCTCTTCTCCCTGCTGACTGCGCTCATCGATCTCGGCGAGGAGGTCGTCCTTGCAAACGATCTCGGCATCCCCACGACATACCGCGATGTCTTCTCCCTCCTGGAAGGAGGCGGATATATCGATCGCCCGCTGTTCCTGCAGATGTCGCAGCTGGTCTCTTACCGGAACCGGCTCGCCCATGAATACGGGGAGATCGCCCCGAGCGATCTCGTTTGCATCCTCTCGTCCCTGGAAGCAATCGCCCTCTTCGTCGGACGGGTGAAGGAGCTGGTAAAACAGAAGACCGGATGAAGGCACGATATCGGTGAATTGGTTTCGAATTGCCTTTTTCCAACGTTCAGTGGTGTCCTTTTCCCGGACGTCACTCAGTAGATACTGCAGTCGGCATAATCGGAAAAGAGCGATCCTCGATCAAGCAGGCATCGGGAACTTTTTCTTTAAGGATAACGGGTGAGTTGCCATTCACTGACTCCTCCGGGTATAGATTCCAGCATTTGGCTGACCCGGACTCAGGATATATGGTGCGCACTGGGCAGGAAAGATAGGGAATTCGTCTATAGGGCGTTCGATCGGATCCTGGCGTTCGCAGAGAAGATAGAGTTCATTATGCGTGATGGCTCTTCCGCGAGGGGCGGGGAACTCCCCGGCTCGGATATCGATCTCTGCATCTACTATGACGGCGAAAATAGCAAGGCAGCCCGCTTCAGGCTTCGTGCATGCGCCGAACCGGATGACAGCCGAATCGATCTCCAGTTCTTCCGGCTCCTCCCGCTGTATGTCCGGCTGGAAGTCTTCCGCGGCAACATTGTGTATGCAAAGGACCTCGCATTCGTTTATGACGTGGCGACAGAGACCATCAGGGATTGCGAGAGTTTCAAACATCGTTTATATGGTTATACGGGCCGGAGGGCGATCCAGTGAACCGGATCAGGAGGGATCTCCTGTACATCAAGTTGAAGGAGCTGGAAGAATCGATCGCTCTGATAAGAGACGATCTTCCGGAATCCTCGAGGCATTTGTTTAACTTGGACTGGTAAAGGACGGTATCTCCAGGAGAGTCGAGTATGCGATCGCGACGGTCTTTGACATCTGCGCGTTCCTCAACAGCGACCTCAGACCGGGTGTCCCTGGGGAAGAGGGCGATCTCTTCGAGCATCTCGTGGTCCACGGAATTCTGCCCCGGGAGAGGGAGGATCGCCTGAAGAGGATGAGGGGGTTTCGAAATGTTCCCGTGCATAGATACGGAGCGATCGAGAACCGCCTTGCTTTTGAACACCTGAAGCATCGGCTGGAGAATTTCGACGCATTCAGGAGAGAGGTAGTACGCTTCCTCTCCGGCCGGTGATATCACGTCTCGCTCAGCTTCCGGTGCTGGTCCGGATCCGGCTTCACGATGGGTGAGGGGCTGAGGGGTTCAAATATTCCCGACACATGATCATCCACTCCATTGTGCAGCGAGCATGCCCCTTGACGACGCCGGCCGGGTGGCAGAAAAGGAGGTCCACGCCCCCGTGCAGGGAGCATGCCCTGCTCCATCTGCCTGAACCCAAAGGATTCGCGACACCCGATTGCCCGGGGCACGATCGGTTCGATGCACCAGGCATGTCGGCCTAAACAGCCCTTCCTCCTCGCATTCTCCTTTCAATCGAGGTTGGTCCATTGCCACAATCACGCGTTCCCCGTCCGGAATGCCCCCCCTCACGATCATAACCTGCTCCCGGAGAGTGCCTCATCCTTCGTACCCGATCAGCGGGGCACGATTCCATCCACGACGCGGATCTTCTTCTCATCCTGGCATGGGATCGGTATCCGGGCATTCCCCGGATACACCATGGTCCTCTCCCCGCGGGGTGTCACCACCGGCCGCCTGCCGTCGCCACTGCTGTCCACGTGGGCGTTCCTTGCAGGGACGAACTGCATCCGGTGCCCGGGGTGCACCACCATCCTTCTCGATGATTTCCAGGCACCGTTTTTCATCAGCACTATAATATAAGAGGGATATAATCACTTTGTGCGAGATGATTGGATAATCGAATATGGCATCAACACGGTCGGCGAGGGAAGCCGGATCTTCCCTCCTGTTACCCTTGGGTTCCCCTCGCGGGAACGGGCAAATGACGAGACTTTTCCGGGAACCATTATCGGCAGGAATGCCATTGTCCGGCCGGGCACGGTCCTGTACTGCGACGTGGAGATCGGCGACGATTTTCAGTGCGGCCATGGCGTGCTGATCAGGGAGCATACGAGGATAGGCAACAGCACTGCGATCGGGTCATCGAGTATTATCGAGGGTTACGGGACGATCGGGGACGGCGTGCGTCTCCAGAGCATGGTCTTTGTCCCGACGCACACGGTGATCGGGGACGGCGTCTTCATCGGGCCTGCGGCTGTCCTGACAAATGACCGGTATCCTCCGGCAGGTACGCCGAGGCTCGAGGGGCCAAAGATCGGGGACAACGCTGTCATCGGTGCAAACGCGACGATCCTTCCGGGAGTAAAAATCGGGGAAGGGGCCTTTGTCGCTGCGGCTGCTGTGGTGACACGGGATGTCCCGCCGGGGAAGATGGCAATCGGGGCACCGGCACGGATACGGGACATGCCTTCCGCGATGGAGGGGAGATGAGCCCTATCCATGTATCTGCCCCGGGTTTTCCCATGGGGGGGTTGGCTTGATCCCGGTGGGGAGACCCGTCCTCTCCGCAGAGGAGGAAGAGGCTGTCATCCGGGTGCTCCGGTCCGGGATGCTCGCTCATGGCCCCGAGACGACCTCCTTTGAGGAGGAGTTTGCCCGGTTCTGCGGTACGGATCATGCAGTCGCGGTCAGTTCCGGGACAGCGGCCCTTCATGCAACCCTGCGGGCCCTCGGGATCGGGAAGGGCCACGAGGTGATCGTCCCCGCGTTCACCTTCTTTGCAACCGCGTCAGCAGTCTGCATGTGCGGGGCAAGACCGCGGTTCGGGGACATCGACCCCGATACGTACACCCTCTCCCCGGAGAGCGTGAAGAACCTGCTCTCGCCAAAGACGCGGGCTGTCATCGGCGTCCACCTCTTCGGCCAGCCCTGCGATGCCCGTCCGATCCGGGAGATCTGCGGCGACGAGGGGATCTCCTTCATCGAGGACGCCGCCCAGGCCCACGGCGCGGAGTATCACGGGAAGAAGGCGGGGGGCCTCGGGACTGCTGCCTGCTTCTCATTTTACCCGACAAAGAACATGACAACCGGCGAGGGGGGAATGGTGACAACGGACGATGCAGTGCTTGCGCAGAGGATCCGGGTCTTTATTAACCATGGCCAGCAGGAAAAGTACCTGCACGCGTCGATCGGGTACAACTACCGCATGACTGATATCGGAGCTGCAATCGGGAGGGTCCAGCTGGGAAAACTTGAGTCTTTCAACCGGCGGCGCCGGGAGACTGCTGCATACTATGACGCCCGTCTCCCCGGATATGGTATCGTCTGCCCGTACGTTGCCCCCGGGGTGACCCACGTGTACCACCAGTACGTCATCCGGGTGACCGGCGAGTTCCGGCTCACCCGGGACGAGCTTGCTCAGTATCTCCGGGACAGGGGGGTAGGAACTGCGGTGCACTATCCCATCCCGCTTCACAGGCAGCCAGCCTTTGCAGGTCTTGCGGGGGAGGGAGTGTGTCCCGTGGCAGAAGAGTGTGCCGCAACCGTGCTCTCCCTTCCGGTCCACCCGGCCGTATCAGATACCGAGCGTGATTTTATCTGCAGCGTGATAGAGGAGGTGCGGTGAGCAGATGGATGTCGGAGTCATCGGGGTCGGGACGATGGGAAGGAACCACGTCCGCGTCTACTTGGAGCTGAAGAGTGTGGGCAATGTCTACATCTACGACCCAAACAGGGACGCGGCGATGGGGATTGCCCTCGCATTCGGCGCGATACCTTGCGCGTCACTCGGGGAGCTCCTCGAAAAAGTCGATGCCGTCAGCGTCTGCGTCCCGACACCCTTCCACCGTGCTGTCGGAGAGGAGGTCCTACGGTCCGGGGTGCACATGCTCATGGAAAAGCCCCTCTGCGCCACTGCGGCAGAGGCACGGAGGCTTGCGACAGGGGTGGAGGACCAGGTCGTGGGCGTGGGGCACATCGAGCGGTTCAACCCGATCGTGGGCGAGATCCGGCGGATTGTCCGCAACCCGGTCTTCGTGGAGATGAACCGGCACAACCCCGCATCTTCCCGCCCCACGGGGTCCTCGGTGGTCGAGGACTTGATGATCCACGACCTCGACATCCTCCTCCATGTCCTGCTCGGGGAGGAGGTATCCCTCTCTGCTGCCGGAAACGATGATGCCGCGTCAGCACTCTTCCGGTACAACGGAACAGCTGCATTCGTCTCGGCAAGCCGGAAATCCTCAAAGAAGATCCGGAGGATATACATCGAGGAGGAGGAGTTCACGCTCGAGGGCGACTTCATGAACCAGGAGATATTCACGTACTACAAGCCCGAGAAGTACGGGGCCGAGAACGAGCGGTACGTCCAGGAGAACATCATCGAGAAGGTGATGGTGAATAAGCTCGAGCCCCTGAAGGTCGAGCTTGCCACGTTCCTTGACTGTGTCAGAAAGAGAGTCCCGTTCCCGGTAACGGTGGAGGAGGCGGTTGCAAACCTCGTCCTCTGCGAGAGGGTGCGGGCCGCACTGGGAGGGGGGGCGAGGTGACCCGGAGCCTTGAGGAGGTGTTTGCGGCACGGGGGCCGATCCGGACCATCGGGGTCGTGGGGATGGGGTACGTCGGCATCCCGGCCGCTGCCCTCTTTGCCGATGTCCCCCGGTACTCGCTGGTGTTGGGGTTTCAGCGGGACTCCCCGACATCCGGCCACAAGATCGCGATGCTCAACAGGGGCGAGTGCCCGCTCGCCGGGGAGGAACCGGGCCTTCCCGGGCTGATCCAGAAAGTGGTCTCTGCCGGAAAGTTCCGCTGCACCCCGGACTTTTCACGCATCCGGGAGTGCGATGCCGTCACGCTCGCCATCCAGACGCCGTTTCTGAACCCCCGGGACCTCGAACCGGATTTCTCGCCGCTCTTTTCTGCCGTCCGGGACGTCGGGCGGAACCTTGCGCCGGGCGCACTCGTCGTGATCGAGTCGACTGTGACCCCCGGAACGACGGCAGGCGTGGCCAAAGAGATCCTCGAGACTGAGTCCGGGCTCGTTGCCGGGCAGGACTTTGGCCTCGCCCATGCACCCGAGAGGGTTATGCCCGGCCGCCTTATCCGGAACCTCCGGGAGCACGACCGGATCGTGGGAGGGATCGATCGCGCGAGCACCCGCCGTGCCTGCGAGCTCTACCGCCCGATCCTGACCGCGGGGCGGATCATCCCGATGTCTGCGACCGCGGCCGAGGTGGAGAAGACGGCAGAGAATGCCCTACGCGACCTCCAGATAGCAGCTGCAAACCAGCTTGCTCTCTACTGCGAGGCGATGGGTGTGAACTTCTACGACGTGCGCGAGGGGATTGCCGCGTTAAAGGAAGAGAACGTGACACGGGCGATCCTGTACCCCGGGGCAGGCGTTGGCGGACACTGTCTCACGAAGGATTCGTACCACCTCGAGCGGGGGGTAAAGGAGATCGGGCGGGGCCTGGACTGGCCGACTCCTCTCCCGTCCCTCTTCGTTGTCGCCCGGGAGATCAATGACTTCATGCCGCGGCACATGTTCTCTCTCCTGCAGGACGGTCTTGCGTCCTCCGGGAAGGAGGCCAGGGGCTCGGCGGTTGCACTCCTCGGCTGGGCCTTTGCCGCCGATACCGGCGATACCCGGAACACGCCGGCCGCCCCCCTCCGTGACCTCATCCTTGCGGCCGGGGGCAGGGTCACTGTCCATGACCCCTGGGCCGGGGATGAGGAGGGAGTCGCGATCACCCGGGACCTCGGGGCAGCCATCCGGGGCGCAGACGCGATCGCGATCGTCACGGCCCACCGCGAGTACAGGACGCTCGATGCCACGGGCCTGCGACGGTACATCACGACTCCCCACCCCGTGGTCGTCGATGGCCGGAACATCATCGACCCCGACCCGTTCATCTCCAATGGCTGGATCTACCGCGGGATCGGGAGGGGAGACAAAAACTCGCACGCGATCGTGGAGGGGTGAGGGGGGGCGGATAAAGGTGAAGATCGTCTCCATCGTCGGTGCACGCCCGCAGTTCGTCAAGTGTGCCCCGCTCTCGCGGGAGCTGCGCAGGAAGCACGAGGAGATCCTCGTGCATACCGGGCAGCACTACGACCCCGGGATGTCGGATGTCTTCTTCGAGGAACTCAGGATCCCACAACCCGACTACCACCTCGGGGTCGGTTCCGGCACGCACGGAAAGCAGACCGGGAAGATACTCATACGTCTGGAGGAGGTTCTCCTGCAGGAGGGACCCGATCTCGCGATCGTCTTTGGGGACACGAACTCCACTCTCGCGGGAGCGCTCGCGGCCGCGAAACTGCAGATCAGACTTGCCCACGTCGAGGCAGGACTGCGCTCCTTCGACCGCACGATGCCCGAGGAGATCAACAGGGTTGTCGCCGACCACCTCTCGGACCTCCTCTTCTGCCCGACGGAAACGGCGGTGGAGAACCTCCGGAAGGAGGGGATCACCCGCGGCGTCCACCTCGCCGGGGACACGATGGTCGACGCGCTGGAGGAGCACCGCGAGCTCGCGTCCCGGCGCTCGAAGGTCCTCGAGCGCTTCGCCCTCGCTCCGCGGGAGTACCTCGTCCTCACCCTGCACCGGCCCGCAAACGTCGATCGCAGGGAGGACCTCGAGGCGATCCTCGGCGCCCTCGAGGCAAGCGGCGAGCGCATCCTCTTCCCCGTCCATCCCCGGACGAGGAAGATGCTCCGGGAGTTCGGCATCCTCGACCGTCTCCCTCCAGGCATCGTCGCCACGGAACCCCTCGGTTACCTCGACATGATACACGCGATGGCGAACGCAAAAAAGGTCCTGACCGACTCCGGAGGCGTGCAGAAGGAGGCCTACCTCCTCGGCGTGCCGTGCATCACGCTCCGCGAGACGACCGAGTGGGTGGAGACCCTCGAGGACGGCTGGAACGTCCTCGTCGGCTCGAATCGCGAGAGGATACTGGACGCGATCGCGAACTTTTCGCCCGAGAGGGAGAGGACATGGCGCTTCGGGACGCCGGGTGCGAGCGGGAGGATCGCGGGGGTGGTGAAAAGATTCAATTAGATCCACAGGTTTGATCCTTCGTGAATAGCCAAGCCAATTTGTTCAACAGAACCGCGTCTTCCATTGTAATAAAGAAGCCATTTTGTATCTTCATAAAGTGCGAAAGGTTTGTATACAGAATCGGAGTCCCACTTTAATAGGCTCGGTTGAATAATGGGATTTTCAGGATGACGTTCCCAATCTGATATTCCATTTTTTGATCTTGCTAACCCAATTTGTGCTGAATTGATATTTTTGAATCCTATATAAAACATGAAATACCATTCGACATATTTTATGACTTGACAACCAGTTACACGATCTTTTTCCCAATAGCTACTCGTATCTGGTGTAAATATTGGGTTATTTTCATTTTTTATCCAATGAATACCATCCTCGCTGATAGCATAACCAATGGCATTAGGTTCATAATAATCTCCACCGGAATACCACATCTGGTATATTGTAGTCTGATTGTCATAGAGAACGTGTGGACACATGACTGAATTTTTTTCCCATTCTTGTTCCGGAAATAAAACAGGATTATTTTGAACTTTTTTCCAGTTTATTCCATCTGAACTTATTGCATATCCTATTGCTGAATAATTAGCTGTTTGACCTGTATACCACATATGGTATCCATCTTCTTTTTTGATGACGATTGGTCTGTTGATATTTATTTCCCAATCCGAATGTGGATTCGGACTTAGAACTATTTTTGGCTCTGACCAATGGATGCCATCTTGACTTTCCGTTAAGCCAATGCCTTGTTTAGGTCGCCAAGAAAACCACATTCGATAAATATTTTCTTCTTTATTTTCTTCTTTTATAACGCTGACATCAAATACAGTTCCTAAATCTCCCCCCAACACTGGATTTCCTTCATATTTTTTCCAGCCTGCAGTAGTATCCGGGAAGGAAATAAAGGAAAAAAATACGGACAAGACAAATAAAATATAACTAAAAACAAAAATAATTATCAAATATTTAATCAATTTTGATAACACACAATAATTTTCGTTAATTAGATCTCATTAATGTTTTTCATTAAAGATATAAATTTAAAGTGACTCGTATTTGTATTGGAATAACTCATGTATCATATAATTCAATCCAATAAAAATTTGACAATAATTCTTTCATTTTTATTATTAATTTGTATTTGTAATTTAATTCTATTACCTTATATACCATCTTTCCAAAAAATTCCATATCGTGATTCAGGTGTATTTCTCTACATTGGTGAAAAAATACTAGACGGAAAGTTGCCCTATCGCGATGTATGGGATCATAAACCCCCCGTTATTTTTTATATAAATGCATTTGCTCTTTTTTTAAGCAACGGCTCATATTGGGGAATTTGGTATATTCAGTTAATTTTCTTATTATTTGGTGTAATTTTAAGTTTTTATCTTTTAAATGATTTATTTGGATATAAAATTGCGTTTTTATGTTCTGCTTTATGGGTTATTAATTTAAGTTTAATAATTGAGGGTGGTAACTTAACAGAAGAATATGGCATAATTATTCAATTTTTATTGATTCTATTATTATACAAACATTTTAAAGAATCTAAAAATATTGTAAAAATATTCATTATTCCATTTTTCATTGGATTTTTTTCCATGATAGTATTCTTATTAAAACCAAATCTCATTGGAATTCCAGTATCAATTATTTTTGCATTAATTGTTTTAAAAAATGATGATTTTGATAAAACAATTAAAAATAAAATTTTTATATTATTGGCAATAATATCCTCGTTTCTTTTAACTTTTTTGTTTATTTTATATTATTTTGCACTCAATGATGCCTTGAATGATTTTATTGATTGTGTGTTTGTCTATAATTTCATTTATTCTTCAGGAAATACCCTCCCCCAATTTTTGATCTCAATTTTATCAGGATTTAAATATTTAACAATATTTGGCCTCATCGCACTTTTAATGTGGTTATTTTTAATTATAAATCACTTTAAAAATTATTTAAAGTATACTCAAATGCAAAAAGTTTTGCTTTTGCTCGTATTGATTGATTTTCTAATTGAAATGATTCTTTCAGGAGTATCAGGTAGAACCTATCCGCATTACTATATGGCATGGATACCGGTTGTAACGATACTTATAGCTTTTTTTTGGGATGCCTTTTTTAAATTAATTAATTTTAAAAAGAACACGAAAAATCGTTACTTCAATACTCAAAAAATAATCTTTTTGTTATTATTAATAGGTATTCTCATAATTCCCTTACGTTTTCAAAATTATTTGATTTATTCAAAAATTTATAAAGAACCGTCCGATACAAGAATCAATGAAGTAATTGAGTTTTTAGAAAGATCCACTTCAGAAAATGATACAATTTTAATGTGGGGAGCAGAGACAAGTATTAATTATATAGTAAAAAGGGATTCTCCAACAAAATATGTCTATCAATACCCGTTATTTATGGATGGTTACCTAAAACCTGATATGATTGACAAATTCAATGAACATATTCTATTAAATAGACCAAAATTTATCATAGACACTTCGGCAACAAACAAAGAAATTCCATCCCTTGATGCAAATAAAAGACAAAACTGGAAATCGATTATTCCAAATCACATATTATCTCCTTTACATGAAAGAATATTTAGACTCCTTGAAACCCATTATCAATATTGTATAACAATTGGTCCTGGATGGCAGGTTTATGAATATAAATTTCAATAACCGGCTTTGTAAAAACCTTAAATCTTATATATTGCCTGAATCAACCGGAAAAATTAAACTACATTGGCGCCTTGTTATGTTATGTTCACAAAAAAAAACCTGCATGAAGATGTATCTTCACACCGAAGCAATGAAAATCTAACCCCG
>CAYSII010000024.1:0-18918 GCA_964431125.1 uncultured Methanolinea sp.
AAGTATTTAAATCGGTAAAAGTGCAGAGTCGCCTGCTCACGTGCGAAAGGTGAGACATATCATTCACACTGATATTTCTCGGGACGAGTTACTGGATCCTGAGATCGTCAAAGGTTCCAAACATATTGAATGTAATCGCCCTGATCCTAATACTGTTTGTTACTCCCCTAATCACCTTGATTTTCATCGGGATGGAGCATATATTGCATATCATCACGTCCCTTCTGGTCCTTTACCTGGGTTCCAGAGTGATATGCGAAGATACCCTCAAGAAATATGAACTGGTATCGTTTTATATCGCAGGTGCTATCCTGCCTCTTGTCAGATATGAGGGGTTTTTTCTTATTCTTCCAATCTTTCTTCTGATTCTCGCACGGCGAAAGTTTAAAACTGGTATTATATTCCTGATCAGTTGTATCATTCCCATTGGGATATTCGGTGTTGTTTCACTGGCTTACGGGCAGCTCTTTCTTCCCAACTCAGTATATGTAAAAAGCGGCATTTCTTCATTCTCCATTCCGGTTTTGCTGGAAAAACTCGGGATCCTGTTCCCGAAATTATACTTTGTCCTTCCAATTCTGCTTATTTTTATCATAATGGGAATACTCTTTCTTCTTGCTCTTTATCATAAAAAGAGGTTATTCTGGAACTCCGGGGCTATTTTCCTCCTCCTGGCTTTAACGACCGCCCTGTTTCATGTCTGGGTCGGCCAGATAGGAATGTTCTTCCGCTATGACGCATATTTACATCCCCTCGTCATTTTAGGTATTTTCATTAATCTGCCGGAATTATTCCCCTCGCTGAAAAGTTCATCTGAAAGAAAGCCAGATGATAAGAGTCCTGATAAAAAAGTCACAAATACAGGAGGGAAAATAAGACTTAATGCATACAGGAAATCAGGAGGCAAAGACGTTAATAACAGGACCAGGATCTCTCGATATACCATTTATTTTGCTTTTTTTGTTTTTCTATTCCTTTTGGCAATTCCCGGCATCTCTCCGATCGTCCGGGTCAATTCTGTCTTGTATACCCCTCTTGCCACCCACAACATCTATGAGCAGCAGTATCAGATGGGGTTGTTTATCAGTGAATATTACCAGAACGAGACCATATTCCTGAATGATATCGGTGCCCCGACATTTCTGGCAGATATTCACCTGATCGATAGAAATGGTCTTGGCACGACAGAGGTAGCCAGGAATTACGTGGTAAGGAACTCCTCATTTAATTTATATGAATATGCACGTGCCAGAGGGGCAAAGATCGCAATCATATACGACTCCGATCCCGGAACTGTAGACCCTGAATGGATCTTCACTGGCAGGTGGACAATTCGCAACAATGTGATATGTTACAGGGATTCGGTGGGCATCTATGCAATTTATCCCGAGGAGCAGGAGAGGCTCATTCTCAACCTAAAACAATTTTCCGGAAAATTGCCACGGGATGTGATACAATCAGGACCCTATATGGAGGTCTGATCGCCCGGAATTCATGAATTATAATAAAAAATGAATTATTTATTTCTATTATCACCTTATCCAATGAAGTCTAAACACCATGTAAAATACCATATGAAAATCATCTTCCTGAAACCAGGAAATTAATTCTCCCGTGCATTGCCATTTGCCTTGCATTCTTTTCCAGCCATTCGAGCGCATCGAGTTCTGGATTCGCCGCAATGATATCCCCGGTGACCACATAGAATAAATTTTGGGTCTGATGCATCGTCTCAATCTCCTGCAGCTCTTTTGCCCTCGTCGCTCCGTACTCGATCGTGCCATCGGTCGCGTTATCATAGTAATAATCAAGCGGAAAGCGAATATATTCCGGTACCACAACCACCACATCCCCTGCCTGAGTGCTCTCTCCAAGGATACCTGCGAACCCGCGCCAGTCGTCCTTTTGAGGTGAGGTATAATCCATCGATAAAATGGGCAAATTTACAAGAAAGATGAGTGCTATGGAACAAATCAGGATATGACTCATCCTTGCACGCTGATTGAGGAGCCTGACAGAGAGCGAGATTCCAAGGAAAAAGGCAGGCAGCAGGTAGATGAGGTATCGTGGCATCATCGGCATAATGTGCGAGAGGGGGAGGCTTGCAGCGAATGGAAGGAACAGCAGGCCAACCAGCAGGAGGGCATACCGGGGACGGTGGAGAAACAGGATCGATACGCCCGCAAAGAAGAGAACCAGGAAGCATGCCATGAGCAGCGGGTTGTAGCCCGACATCTGGAGTAGTGTCTCGTATAAAAGAGAGATGCCCTGGTAGCCCCAGGTGGGCGGTGCAGCGCTCCTCGCCGCGAATAGCGGGTATATGATAGTAAGCAGGGGCAAAGATGCAAGGATGAAGACTCCGAGTGACAGAAAGATCTTTTTCATTCTTTCGAGGGAGAATGGGCGTTCAATGACTGGAAACATAATTCCGAAGAGGAACAGCACCCCCAGGGGAACGAGCACGTAAAAATGCACCCAGAAGGCAATTGCGCCGAATAGACCGAAGAGCCCCCAATCCTTCGTTTTCCAATCCTTCGTGCCTCTGATAAAGAACAGCAATGCAAGGGAGAAGAAGAGAAGCATCATGGAATATGCCCTCGCCTCCTGTGAATAGAAGAGATGGAACGGTGAGAATGCAAGGAACGCTGCTGCAATGATACCCACATTTCTGTCAACAAGCTCCTTGCCGAGCAGGTAGAAGAGAGGAATCGTCGCTATACCACAGATCGCCGGGGCGAAACGAAGAATGAACTCGTTATCCCCAAAAGAGAGCATCAATCTCTCTATCCAGTAAAAGAGCGGTGGATTTACCTCGCCTCCTGCAACCATACCCCATGTCTCCAGGAACGGGCGGATCGCGAAGTCGTGCGTGACCGCTTCGTCAAGCCAGAGGGAGTTATACCCGAGGTTATAAAAGCGGAGGAGAGCACCTGAGAGGGTGAGAAACAGGAGAAGTTGTGCATACCTGCTCCGGGTCAAAACCATTGCGGCATTTTTAAGAGAGAGATCTGACAGGGAAAGGGACGGTATTCCCGCATCCCGATCCATATCCTCTGTGAATTCAATTTCTTTTTTCTCTTTCCCCGCCTTTGCACCCTCGCCAGTTCTGTCCTCGTGTTCCTCACTCACCCGGATTACCCTTTTCTTTCCCTGTTTCCTGTTTCTTTCTTCCCTGGATCCCATTGAATTTCAAACAGATGTGCGCACAGGAATAGATTATTATATCGGAAAATTCCTGGATACCGGGGCTACACATCCTCGTTTTCCAGTTTTTTTAGTCTCATCTTTTCTGGAGTCATCCAAAAAACCAATGATAAATCAAGGTTCATCAACGGAATAACGAGAAAAAAAAAGGCCCTGGTCATTTGCAGGAAATTGACTGCTGAAGGGGTGAGTGAATGAATCCAGTATCAATCTGTAGGATGAGAGAGAGACAGACTTCGGGAATAGTATCATCAGTATTATTATTCTCATGAGGATTGGAGGTAATTCTCCCGGCGTCAGAGACAAATATATTCCACCAGATAATCACCAGAAACACGAAAGAATCAGACTGCATGACACGGGATGAGTCTCTCCCCACTCCACCCTGTCTTCCTTTCCCTATCAACGCTCTTTCCCAATCTGAGGCAGAATAGAGGGAAAATGGGAAAAGATATATATACTCATGCAGGTAACCGGGAAAAGGCGGGATCTTTGATGGTTTACAAATCAGGGATTTTTCTCGTTTTTATCATGATCTGCGCCCACGCCTGCGTTCCACCCGCCATTGCAGGATCCGAAAAACCACTCCCCTGCAGGTTTTACGGATCTGTAACCCTCCATGGCAGCCCAGCCCCCCCGGGAACCGTCATCATGGCAACGATCAACGGGAACCCAAGGGGAAGCATCACAACAACCCAACGGGGGAAATACGCAAGCGACTGCATGTTCGGACCAAAACTCGTCGTGCAGGCAGAAAGAGACGACTTCGCCGACGATGACCTTGTATTGATAAGATTTTTCGTAAACGGCCAGCCGGCAGATGAGTCCGTTCTGTACCAGCCCGGTGCACTGCGGTGGCTGGATCTCTCCGTTACCCGCACGCCAGAGCCGACTCCGACACCAACAGCGCATCCTCCTCCGACTCCCCTGCCCACGCAAACCCATCCTCCCGATCCTCCGCCGTTGCCGGTTGCCGCATTTAACTGCAGCCCGGGGATCGGGTCTGCTCCCCTGGTGGTCTCCTTCCTCGACCTCTCCGGACCTACTATCACCTCGTGGTCCTGGGACTTTGGGGACGGGAATTCCACGGATGTCGCAAACCCGGCCCACCTCTATCGCTATGCCGGAAACTATACCGTGAACCTGACGGTTGAATCCGAAACAGGTTCAAGCTCCCTGTCCGTCCCTGACTGCGTCATCGTTCTTCCGCCCGTCATCGTTCCATTCCCCGGACAGGACACCCGGCCCACCGACCCGGATAACGATGGATTTTTCGATGACATCAACGGGAACCAGAGGACAGATTTCGATGACGTCGTTCTCTATTTCCTGAACCTTGACCGGATAGAAGGAAATATGACTCCCAACCCGTTTGATTACAATCAGAACGGGAGAATCGACTTCGACGATCTCTCCCTCCTCTTCCTGAAGGTGTGAAGTAGACAGGAACAGAGGTCTGCCAGTCCCCTTTTCCCCCTGCACGGCATGGGAGAATGGTGCCGGAAACGGGTGGAAAAAATGGCTATCGTCCCACCTTTTTCGCTCCCGACACCTATTAAAACTATTCCGGCACACCATATATGGAAACCATGAAGGCGGTTCTCGGCCTTGAAGACGGTACGTGCGTGACCGGTACAGGATTCGGTGTTGAGGGGGAGTGTGCAGGCGAACTCGTTTTTTCGACCCAGATGGGCGGCTACATGGAAGCACTCACGGACCCCAGTTACCACGGACAGATCCTGATGTTCACGTTCCCGACAATCGGGAACTACGGGGTCGACAGGATGAACTTCCAGTCGGCACGGGTGTGGGCGCGGGGGTGCGTCGTCCGGGAGGTCTGCCCTGTCCCGGAGACACGTCCATCATTCTCCGATTTCTTTGAAGAGAATGTCCTGCTCGGGATACAGGGCGTTGACACCCGGATGCTCACCATCAGGACGAGGGTGAAGGGAACACTCCAGGCAGGACTCGTCGTCGGGAGTGACGACCGTGACCGTGCCATCGAACTGGCACAGAGCAGCCCGCGGCTCTCGGAGGTCGACCTCATCCCCGATGTCTCCTGCAGGACACCCTATCGCATCCCGGGAAAGGGCAAAAGGATCGCCTTCATCGACCTCGGACTGAAGAAGAACATGCTCATCAGCCTCCGCCACCGGGATGCAGATATCTACGTCTATCCCCATGACTGCACCCCGGACCAGGTGACCGAATCGCACCCTGATGCCCTCTTCATCAGCAACGGCCCCGGCGATCCCGTCAAAGCAACGCATGCTGTCCAGTGCGTGAAGGAACTTGCCGGCACCCTGCCCATCTACGGCATCTGCATGGGCAACCAGATCTGTGCCCTCGGCCTCGGGGCACGAACGTACAAGATGAAGTTCGGGCACCGCGGCACGAACCAGCCCGTCCGGTACAAGGACGGGAGCATCTACATCACGACCCAGAACCACGGGTATGCCGTCGATGCCGACACCCTGCCGGAAGGATCATCTGTCCTGTACAAAAACGTCAACGATGGAACGCTCGAAGGGTTCGAAGACCCCTACCTCGAGGTCACCTGCGTCCAGTTCCATCCCGAGGCCCATGGCGGACCGAGGGATACCGAGATCCCCTTCTTTGACACGATGTTCCGGAGGCTGTCCTGATGCCGAAGAAACCCCACATCAGGAAGGTTCTCCTGATCGGGTCAGGACCGATACAGATCGGGCAGGCAGCCGAGTTCGACTTCTCAGGCTCGCAGGCATGCAGGGCCCTCCGGGAGGAAGGGGTGAAGGTGGTCCTCGTGAACTCGAACCCTGCGACCATCCAGACCGACCCCGAGATGGCAGACGAGATCTACATCGAGCCCATCAGGGCAGAGATCATCGAGAAGATCATCAGGAAGGAGAGGCCTGACGGGATTCTCTCCGGCATGGGCGGGCAGACAGGGCTCAACATGACCGCCGAGCTTGCAGAACGCGGTGCACTGGAGGGAGTCGAGATTTTGGGGACTCCCCTGCAGGCAATCTACCAGGGCGAGGACCGCGAGAAGTTCCGGGCATTAATGGAGCGGATTGGCGAGCCGGTCCCGAGGAGCATGATCCTCAACAGCACGAGCCAGGTCGAGGAAGCCCTCCGCGTCGTGGGGCTTCCTGCAATCGTCCGGCCTGCATACACGCTCGGCGGCTCCGGGGGAGGAATAGCGCATACGAAAGAGGAACTCTCCCGGATCATCGAGATCGGGCTCTCCCGGTCGCGTATCCGCCAGGTGCTCGTCGAGGAGTCAGTCGTCGGGTGGAAGGAGATCGAGTTCGAGGTGATGCGGGATGCAGCCGACACCTGCATCATCGTCTGCGGCATGGAGAACGTGGACCCGATGGGCATCCATACCGGCGAGAGCGTCGTGGTCGCACCCATCCTCACGCTCCGTGACGACGAGTTCCAGACACTGCGGACTGCCGCGATCAAGATCATCAGGGCGCTCGACGTTCAGGGAGGCTGCAACATCCAGTTCGCCTACAGGAACGGGGAGTACCGCGTCATCGAGGTCAACCCCCGTGTCTCCCGGTCGTCTGCCCTCGCGTCCAAGGCAACGGGGTACCCCATTGCCCGGGTCGCTGCAAAGATCGCCATCGGGCTCCGGCTCGACGAGATCACAAACAGCGTGACGGGGTGCACCCCTGCCTCTTTTGAGCCTGCCATCGACTACATCGTCGTCAAGGTGCCCCGCTGGCCTTTCGACAAGTTCAGGAACGCGGACAGGACGCTCACCACCGCGATGAAGAGCACCGGCGAGGTGATGGCAATCGGGAGGACGGTCGAAGAAGCGTTCAAGAAAGCGCTCCGGTCTCTCGATACCGACGTGGAGACCCACACGGATCCCCCCGAGATACGGATGATCCTCTCCCGCCCGACCGACGAGCGGTTCCACACGCTCTTTGATGCGGTCCGTGCCGGGTTTTCAATCGAAGAGATCGCCGAATTGACCCATATCTCGCCGTTCTTCATCGAGAAGATCAGGAACATCGTCGATCTGGAGAAGCGGTTGAAACAGTCTGCCCGGGCGGAGGATATCCGGCTTGCGGCCGGCTACGGGTTCACAGCATCCGAGATCGCCTCCCTGACGGGCCTTTCCCAGGACAGGGTCCGGGAGGTGACCGGAGAGCCGACCTACAAGATCGTGGACACCTGCGCGGCAGAGTTTCCCGCACGCACACCCTATTATTACTCGACCCGTGATACCGAGTGCGAGATCCCAAGGACGGAGCGCCCGAAAGTGCTGATCCTCGGGTCCGGGCCGATCCGCATCGGGCAGGGGATCGAGTTCGATTACTGCACGGTCCATGCCGTAAAAGCCCTCCGGGAGGAGAAAGTTGAGGTCCATATCGTCAACAACAACCCCGAGACGGTCTCGACAGACTTCGATACCTCCGACCGGCTCTTCTTTGAGCCCCTGACACTCGAGGATGTCACAAACATCCTCAAAAAGGACACCTACATGGGGGTCATGGTCCAGTTCGGGGGACAGAATGCCGTCAACCTCGCCGTCCCCCTGCAGGAGGAGATCCGCCGGATCGGGCTTCCGACAGAGATCCTCGGGACATCCCCTGACTCGATGGACATCGCCGAGGACCGCGACCGGTTCAGCATCCTCCTCGAGAAGCTCGGGATCCCGAGCCCGCCGAACAGCTCTGCCTATTCCCTCGAGGAGGCGCGGAAAAAGGCTGCGGAGATCGGGTACCCCGTTCTCGTCCGGCCCTCGTACGTCCTCGGTGGCCGTGCCATGGAGATCATCCACGACGAGATAGAACTCGAGGGATACATGAAAGAGGCAGTCCGCGTCAGCAGGAACCACCCCGTCCTGATCGACTCGTTCCTCCAGAATGCCATCGAGCTCGATGTCGATGCCGTCTGTGATGGAACCGATGTCCTGATCGGGGGAATCATGGAGCATATCGAGGAGGCAGGTGTCCACAGTGGCGACTCGGCATGCGTGATTCCTACCCAGTCCCTCCCCCCCGCTGTCATCGAGACCGTGAAGGAATACACCCGAAATATTGCCCTCGCCCTCGGTGTCGTGGGCCTCGTAAACATCCAGCTCGCGGTCAAGGACGGGGTCGTCTTCGTGCTCGAGGCAAACCCGAGAGCCAGCCGGACAGTCCCCTTCGTGAGCAAGGCAACAGGGATACCCCTTGCAAAGATCGCGGCAAAGGTCATGATAGGAAAGAAGATCCGCGACCTCGGGTACACCGAGAGACCATTCTCCCACGTCGCCGTGAAAGAAGTCCTCCTCCCCTTCAACAAGCTCCCGGGAGTGGACACGGTCCTTGGGCCGGAGATGAAGAGCACGGGGGAGGTGATGGGGATCGACTACGACTTCGGGCGTGCCTACTACAAGGCGTGTGTCTCTGCGGACAACACGCTCCCGCTCGAGGGCAACATCTTCATCTCGATCTCGAGCGAGCAGCGCGACGAGGTGATCCCCATCGCACGGAAGCTTCACCAGATGGGCCTCCGGCTCTTCGGGACGGCAGGGACGGTAAGGTACCTCGACGAGGCAGGGATCCCTGCCCACCAGGTGAGGAAGGTCCAGGAAGGGTCTCCGAACGCGATCGACCTCCTGCGGAGGGGCGAGATCCAGCTGATCATCAACACGCCGACGGACAAGCAGTCGCGGCAGGATCACTACCAGATCATGAGGGCTGCGGTGGACTACGGAGTCCCCTACATCACGACAGTCCAGGCGGCACGGGCAGCCACCATGGCGATCGAGGCTATGCGGAGGGAAGAGGTCACGATCGAGCCGCTCTCGCACTACATCGGGGCGATGTGAAAGCATTCACTCATTTTTTCCTCCCGGGAAGTCCCACGGGTTTTGCCTCCGGCAGGTTCCTGCCCGTGCGCTCTCCCGGTATCTGGTACCCCTACGTGAGTGGCCACAACCGTTCCGGACCCATCCGGGCCGGAAATACCCTTATTACCGGACAGGAGGCAATGAATAGGTATTGATCCTTTAAAAAAGGACAGGAGTTGCGGAAAAGATGGGAAAGGGAACGGTGGTCCTTGCCTATTCCGGCGGGCTTGACACCTCGATATGCATCCCGCTCCTCCGGGAGCGGTACGGGTATGACCGCGTTGTCACCGTCGCGGTGAACGTCGGGCAGCGCGAGGCAGAGATCGCGATTGCGACCGAGAAGGGGAAAAAATTCGCGGATGCGCACTACACGATCGATGCCCGCGAGAAGTTCGTGACAGAGTACATCCTCCCCGCGATCCGGGCAAACGGCTCGTACGAGGGGTACCCGATGGGGACGGCTCTTGCCCGCCCGCTCATCGCCGAGGAGGTCGTCAGGGTCGCTGCCCGGGAGGGGAGCCGGGCTGTTGCCCACGGGTGCACGGGGAAGGGCAACGACCAGCTCCGGTTCGACTTCATCTTCCGGATGGCAGGGCTCGATGTGATTGCCCCCATCCGGGAACTCAACCTGACGCGCGACTGGGAGATAGACTATGCCCGCGAGCATGGGATACCGGTCCCGGCCGGGAAGGAGAGGCCGTGGAGCGTGGACGAGAATATCTGGAGCCGGAGCATCGAGGGCGGGCACCTCGAGGACCCTTCCTTCCACCCGCCCGAGGAGATCTATGCGTGGACAGCCTCCCCGCACTCTGCCCCCGATACGCCCGAGATCCTTGCGATAGACTTTATCAGGGGTGTTCCCCACCGGCTCGACGGCGTGGAGTATGCACCGTTCGACCTCATCCGCGAACTGAACGCCCGGGCAGGCCGGCACGGGATTGGTCGGAACAACATGATCGAGGACCGGATCCTCGGCCTGAAGGCCCGCGAGATCTACGAGCACCCTGCAGCAACCGTCCTCCTGCTTGCGCATAAAGACCTCGAGCACCTCACCCTCACCCGGCAGGAACTCGCGTTCAAGCACGCTGTCGACGAGAAATGGTCAGAGCTCGCCTACATGGGCCTCGTCCACGAGCCGCTCTTCCTCGATTTAAACGCGTTCATCGCGCAGTCGCAGGAGAGGGTGACGGGACGCGTCGAGGTCGAGATGTTCAAGGGCTGCTGCAGGGTGCTGGGCCGGTCCTCACCGGAGGGGATCTACTCCGGGGACCTCGTCTCCTTCGACACGACCTCGATCGACCAGTGCCATGCCATCGGCGTCTCGGCGTACTACGGGATCCAGGCAAGGATTGCAAGGCAGGAAAGAGCGGAAAAGAAGTGAGGTTTTCCCAGAAACCAAATCTCCTTCCCCTTTTTTTTGCTCAATACCGGCGGGTTCACCGGTAGAGGTATTCAGCGGTCGCCTTCCCGCACCGGATCTGCAATCCCTGCAGTAAGGTATGCTGGTATGAAGAAATTACACCGTATCGTCATGAATCTTCAGTCCGTCGTCGACTGGAGAGATGAGCTCTTTTTTTGCGTTTTCGCACCGGGCCTTTGAGTCCATCGCTCTCCGGCTATAGCGTGCAGGAAGCATCCGGGACGGAGATTGCTATTGACCGGTCGTTCTGCGTGAGAAAAGAGGGGAGGGTTACAGGAGCTTCTTTCCTGCGTGCGGGCCGGGGTTGCACTCGAAGACTTCCGCAACCTTCATCACGAGGAGGGACTTTGCCGGGAGCTCCGGTTTCTTCTCGTGGACCATCTTCTTCATCTTCTCGTAGTCAGGCCCGGAGGTCTTCACCTCGACCGTTCCCTTGATCTGGAAGCACTTCTTTGCATCCGGGTCCCAGATGTAGATCGCTGCATGCGGGTTCTCTTTCACGTTTGCAAGGGTCTTGTGCATGAAATTGTCCGCAAGCCAGAGGGTATCGTCTGCGACCAGCATGACGAATGCAATCGGCGCGACGTTCGGGATTCCCGCTTTCGATGCGGTTGCAACCGGGAAGAGCTTGATCTTTGAGAACGTCTCCTTCATCTCGGGTGTCAGCTTGACCATCTTCTCATTCACCTCGGGTTTTTACCAGGCTTGATCTGCTGTTACTACACCAGTATGCCTCTCCCCCCATATATTCTTTTTGGGCAGACAGATCCCTGATAACCACAGCCATAAGGGATTGCGAGTACAATGATACATGGGAATATGCAGATGCCGGGGATGGAAAGACCAATGCAGGCATCGTACCTTTCCCTCGCGGTATCCGGGGATCTTGAGAGACGGGTGGAGGAGGCAGAGCAGGTCCTCTCCTCCTGCCACCTCTGCCCGAGGAAGTGCGGCGTCGACAGGACAGGCGGCGAGACCGGGAACTGCGGGGGCGGAGAGCGCCCGATGATATCCTCGTATGGCGCCCACTTCGGCGAGGAGCCCCCGCTCGTGGGGACCCATGGATCGGGGACGATATTTTTCACCGGGTGCACCATGCGGTGTGCCTTCTGCCAGAACTACGAGATCAGCCAGGAGAGAAGAGGACGAGAGATCGCCTGCGAGGATCTCGCCCGGATCATGCTCCTTTTGCAGGACAGGGGGTGCCATAACATCAACTTCGTCACGCCGACCCACTTCGTCCCCCAGATCCTCCGGTCCGTCTCGATTGCAGCAGGGATGGGCCTCTCGGTTCCCCTCGTGTATAACACCGGTACGTATGATACAGTCGATACGTTGAAGCTCCTCGACGGAGTTTTCGATATCTACATGCCGGATGCGAAGTACGGGAATTGCGAGACCGCCCGCATCCTCTCGGATGCACCCTGTTACGCAGACGTGATGCGGGAGGCTCTCATCGAGATGCAGAGACAGGCCGGGGATCTCGTCGTCCGGGGAGGCATCGCCCGGAGGGGCTTGATCATCCGGCACCTCGTCCTCCCCGGGGACCTTGCCGGGAGCAGGGAGGTCTTTGCATGCATCGCGGAGAAGGTGTCGAGGAATGCGTACGTGAACGTGATGGACCAGTACCGCCCCTGTGGGAGAGTCAGCGAATTTCTCCGCGACCCCCGTTTTTCCGTCCTGAACCGCCGGCTGACACGGGAAGAGTACGATGCTGCAGTCAGGGCGGCACGGGAAGCAGGGTTGCACCGCGGAATCCCGTTTGGAAATGACCAACAGGAAAGTGACGCCCCGGCCGGGACTTGAACCCGGGTCAAAAGCTCCGCAGGCTTCTAGGATATCCACTACCCTACCGGGACGCTGGCTATATGTATCTTGCCTGATTGTTTAAATAATTCACCATTCCCTGCCCTCCGGAACGGTGTCATGCTCACGAAGAGGATGCAGAAAACTTATGCACCACCCGGTCGACATTATCTCATTGTTGCGGGAAAAACATGAAAAAAGCTTTGATAACCGGAATCACGGGGCAGGACGGATCCTACCTTGCAGAACTCCTCCTCTCGAGGGGGTACGAAGTGCATGGGCTCGTCCGGCGGTCCTCCTCGCTCAACACGAGCAGGATTGCCCACATCTTTCCCGATGCCGAGATAGCCGGGACGGCCTCGAGCGGGACCGGCCTCTTTCTCCACTACGGCGACCTCTCCGACTCTGAGCAGATATCGACCATCATGGACCGGGTCCGCCCCGACGAGGTGTACAACCTCGCGGCCCAGAGCCACGTGCGTGTCAGCTTTGACACCCCCGAGTATACCGGCAACATCACGGGCCTTGGGACGACCCGCCTGCTCGAGGCAGCCCGCCGGAGCAACCCGGGAGTCCGGTTCTACCAGGCGTCGAGCAGCGAGATGTTCGGCGGCTCTCCCCCGCCCCAGAACGAGGAGACCCCCTTCTATCCCCGGAGCCCCTACGCATGCGCCAAGGTCTACTCGTACTGGATGACGAGGAACTACCGCGAGGGCTATGGGATGTTTGCGTGCAACGGCATCCTCTTCAACCACGAGTCGCCCCGCCGCGGTGAGACGTTTGTCACCCGGAAGATCACGCGGGGGATAGCAAAGATCCTTGCCGGGAAGGAGAAGGTGCTTGCCCTCGGTAACCTCGACGCAAAGCGCGACTGGGGGTACTCCCCCGAGTACGTCGAGTGCATGGCGATGATCCTCCAGCAGGAGCGGCCCGATGATTTCGTCATCGGGACAGGGGAGACGCACTCCGTGCAGGAGTTCGTGGAGGCGGCGTTCCATTATGCCGACCTTGACCGTGACGAGCACGTGGTGATTGACCAGAGGTACTTCCGCCCGACAGAGGTGGATGCCCTCGTCGCCGATCCACGGAAGGCCGAGCGGAAACTCGGGTGGAAGGCACGGGTGAGGTTCGGTGACCTCGTGAAGATCATGGTGGATGCAGACATGAGGGCGTTTGGGCTCGAGCCCATCGGGGAGGGTGACCGGATTGTCAAGAAGCGGTTCGGGGAGAAGTGGTGGAAGGGGGACTGATAGGGGAATGGATTTCTGGGCAGGAAAAAACATCCTCATCACGGGCGGAGCCGGGTTTCTTGGCAACGCGATAGTCAGGCGGCTTGAAGAGAGGGGTGTGTCAAGGGACCAGCTTTTCATCCCCCGCAGCAGGGATCTTGACCTCCGGAAGTGGGAGAACTGCCAGAGAGCCGTCGAGGGCAGGGACATCGGTTTCCTCTCCATGTTCCTTCAGCGTCCTCAATGTTCTGTGTGACAGATTCAACTCAAGTGCATTCTCTGCATACCTGTACTAGTCTCTGAACCACTGCGGCAGAACATTTTGGGGATAGAGAAAATTAGCATCATGGTGAGAATGCAGAAGGGACAGTCGCCACTTCATACATGGAGTTCTGAATAACACCTGCAACGACCCTTTTATTTTGTTACTATTCTTTTCCAGAAAGCAGGTGGCGTTTTTTCCGGCATACAGAAGCATGTGTCTTCCCGGGGCATCTGCATGCCAAGAAAAACTCCTCTAACTGGGATTATCATCGAAAATATTTTCCGGGAGTGCTACTTGTTCCAGTTTCTTTTCCCGGTGTTTTGGGATGGTGTTCAGAGAATCTCCTGAACTTACACCAGCAGCTCGTTTCTTTAATTCGAGCATTTCGGAGGAGATACTTTATAATCAAATCAGGGAACTTTCATTCATCCCCCGTCACTGTTACCCCCTTGTCACAATTTAATTATGGTAGGTGAAATGTACTATCACGAAGAGTCCATGGTGATGGGAAACCCGGGTAACAGTATGGATCTAGGGTGGAGTGAGATTGCTGTTCCGAAAGCGATTGCTATTCCGAAAGCGAATGTGTGGATACTTCTTTTCACTGTTCTTCTTATTAGTTTTACAGTTGGCATTGTTGCAGGAGAACTAGACGCGAATGATGTAATTTCTGATAACCAATCCATCATTTATCCTTTGTCCTTTGCGCCCGAAGGAACGGGAGAAGAGTCCGCAGGCGGATCTGACCCTCTCCTTTGCAATGTGGATAAGAATAATTTCCCCTCTTCTTTTCCTGATGAAAATATACGCCAGCAGGGAACGGATGCAACTATTCCCACACAGTCACCAGCACTGGATTCAGAAGACGGATCTCTCATACCCGAAATATCTCCCACACCCTCCCTGACAGGTTTTTTTGATGATACTGAAATTTCCCCTCCTGATAAGCGATCATCTCCTTTATCCCGGGAAAGAATTGGAAATGAGTTAAATAAGAACAACTCGGAGAAGAGAGGTCAAAATTCTGGAAGGGAAAGAGAAGAATATGCTCCTGACGAGCTCATTATCCGGTTCAAGCCAGCCAATATCTCCAACGAGAAATCGCGGGAAAAAGTAACGTCTGATGCCCACCGGGCAGTCGGTGCCAGGGTTAAAAAGGATTACACCCTGCGGGGAATGGTCGGGACACAGGTTGTGAAATTGCCGCCCGGAAAGAGTATCGAGGAAGCTATATCTGAATACCAATCGAATCCAGACGTGCTTTCAGCCACACCCAATTACAAAATATCGCTCTTTGCAAGACCAAATGATCCCCTTTTCCCAGAAGAATGGGGACTTGAAAAAATCCATGCTTCTGTTGCATGGGACCAAACAATCGGATCGGACAATATCGTAATTGCTCTCCTCGATACCGGTATTGACTATACCCACCCCGATCTGAACGGAAACATCTGGTCCAATCCAAATGAAATACCTGGAAACTCCCTCGATGATGATGAAAATGGTTTCACTGATGATGCACTCGGTTGGAACTTTGTTTCCGATAACAATGAGCCAATGGACACAAACGGCCATGGGACTGCCTGCGCCGGGATAATCGGTGCAATCGGGAATAATAACCAAGGTATTGCAGGAACACTCTGGAATGTTCGTCTCGTTCCTCTCAAGGTAATTGGATCTGACGGGTGCGGTTACGAGAGTGATGCTATTGACGCCATTCTTTACGCTGACTCCATCGGGGCAGATATCATCAGCATCTCCTGGGGGGGGAGTGCCCCCTATCCTGCACTATACGATGCAATCGCAGCATCACCCGCTCTTTTTGTATGTGCAGCGGGAAACAATGGATCAAACAACGATAAAATACCCGTGAACCCTGGATCTTTCAACCTCCCAAATGTCATCAGCGTTGCAGCAACCGATAAGCACGATATGTTAGCGCCGTTCTCCAATTTCGGAGAAAGATCAGTTAATATCGCAGCACCTGGTGTTGATATTCTTACCACAGGAAAAGACGGTGGATATGTTTCTTATTCAGGTACCTCAATGGCCGTTCCTTTCGTTAGTGGCGCTGCCGGCCTGGTGAAGGCAAAAAATCCCGGATATTCGAACATACACCTGAAAGAGGCTCTATTGGAATCAGTTGATCCTCTTCCGTCCCTTGAAGGAAAGGTTTCTGCCGGAGGTACTATAAATACTCGCAATGCTCTAGCAACATCCGTCAATCCGATACCAACAACACCTCAGCTCTCGCCGACACCGACCATTGCACCTGTTCCTGAGTATTCTTTCACGGCTGCTCCCCTCAACCCGAATTTTATCCTGTTCCATCAACAGGGTGTAACTGGTGACGAAGTTATAGGTGAAGTAACCGGGTACATACCATCACCACTGGACCGCTCCTATCTTACACATTCAGGAACAGAGATTGCAACTTTAGCATTTCCTTCCGCATACTCTCTGGTATCTGAAGGCAGGGTTACCGGAGTGCGGGACCAGGGTTCATGTGGCGATTGCTGGGCGTACGGAGCATTTGGATCCCTTGAATCCACGCTCATGCCAGATGAACCCAGAGACTTCAACGAATGGCACCTGAATGCTAACCACGGGTTTGATTATCCCTCCTGCATGGGCGGGAACAACGAGATGTCCACGGCCTATCTCGCACGGTGGAGTGGCCCGATGAATGAGGGAGAGAATTCTCCTGTTCAGAAACATCTCCAGGAAGTCCTTTTTCTTCCGGGTAAAAGGAACCCGACCGATAATGACCACATTAAAGCAGCAATTATAAACCATGGAGGAATTTCTGCCTCATTCTACTGGAATAGCGCATACCTCAAGAGTGGTGGCTATTATTACCCCCCTTCTGGTAGTGCGAATTACGGAAATCACATGATTACTATCGTAGGATGGGATGACTCCCGCAGTGTCACGGGAGCACCAGGAGCTGGAGCTTTCCTTTGTAAGAACAGCTGGGGCAGCACATGGAACGGCAACGGTTATTTCTGGATTTCGTATTATGATAAATTTCTTGGATATGAGGAACTTTCTCTCTTCAAAGATGCAGAACCGATTACAAATTACGATTATATCCACCAGTATGACCCGCTCGGATGGACAACAAATACCGGATACAACACACCCACAGCATGGAGTGCGAATATATTCACAGCGAGTGCTCCCCAGGATATCACTGCCGTAGGATTCTATACCACGGATACAGGGTCTTCATACGAAGTGTATGTTTATTCTGATTCTTCTGCAGGACAACCGCGAAGCGGAACATTAAAAGCTAGCAAATCGGGTACAATGCAATATGCCGGATACCATACTGTTCCAATAACCCCCGTAAGAATAAATTCCGGACAAAAGTTTTCGGTGATTATAAAAACTACGAATCCTTCTTATGGTTATCCTATTGCTATAGAAAGGCCAATTCTTGGTTATTCAAGTGCTGCAACCGCAGGTGCCGGCCAAAGTTTCGTTAGTTATGATGGTAATACCTGGAGCGATCTCACTTCACATTTTACCAATAGCAACGCCTGTATAAAGGCTTTTGGAACTGGTATAAGAGAACCTCTCGCGGCTTTCCTCGCAACGCCGGACCAGGGTATCCGGCCGCTTTCCGTCCAGTTCACCGACCTCTCCACCAACTCGCCGACAAACTGGGAGTGGAACTTCGGTGACGGGTCAGCCAACGTGACCGTCCAGAACCCCGTCCATACCTACTCTTCCGCAGGAAACTACACCGTTACCCTCACTGTCTCCAACGCGTTCGGGTCCAGCACCGTACAGAAGACCGACTATGTCACCGTCACCCCACCCCCGCCGTTCCTCGACGGCGGCTGGTCCTACCGCAAACTCCATACCATCTCCGGGTCCTCCACACCGCTCACCGACTACCAGGTCAGGTTCATCATCCACAGGTCAACGGGTACTGACTCAGGTCCCAGTGTCTATCTCGGCACGGGTATCCGACCCGACTTCGCCGATATCAGGTTTACCACAACTGATAACGTCCTCCTGCCTTACTGGATAGAGTCCACAACCGCTGACTCCGCAGTTGTCTGGGTGAAAGTCCCCTCCATCCCCACAACAGGGACTCAGGTATTCCTCTACTACGGAAATCCCGATGCACCCTCGCTCAGTGACGGCGATGCAACGTTCCTCTTCTTCGATGACTTCTCAGGCTCCTCGCTCAATCCTGCCAAATGGACTGTCGTTGCCAATAACGGTATAGCGGTCTCTGACGGCCTGTTCAAGGTTTCTTATGCTTCCGGTTCGTCGACATACGGTACCATCCGGTCTGTATCCTCGTTCGGACCCAATATCGCGCTCCGAACCCGGCTCCAGACACGCACCTACTGGACGTTTGCAGGATTCGGAGCTGCCGATCATTCAGGCACAGGATCGTCCATCGGGTGGGTATACTGGACAAACTATGAATCTGCACTCTATACGGGGCCTGCCCATTCTGATAAGTGGATGCCTCCTCGAACCGGGGGAAGTTCACAGACTGCAGGCGATATCATCACTGATCCCCCATCCGGGTGGTTCACCGACGAGTTCGCGGTCCCTGCCGGTGCACCCCTCCAGTGGCGCAGAAATGACGGATCGTGGGTTACATCTTCCCGCTATTCCGGTGTCAACGCAGCATACCCTCTTGAATTCGGTCATTTCCGATATTATGGACCTATGGCCTGTGACTGGCTCGCTATTCGTTCCTTTGTCCCTGCAGAACCCCAGCACGCAGGGTGGGGAGGTCCTGAAGTAAATCCGGTCCCGCCGGAAGCTCAGTTCTCGGCCTCTCCAACCCGGGGCCAGCATCCTCTTTCCGTCCAGTTCACCGACCTCTCCACAAACTCGCCCACCGCGTGGCAGTGGAACTTCGGTGACGGGTCAGCCAACGCGACCGTTCAGAATCCAGCACATACCTACTCTTCCGCAGGAAACTACACCGTCACCCTCACCGTCTCTAACGCATTCGGGTCCAGCACCGTCCAGAAGACCGACTATATCACCGTCACCCCACCTCCACCGTTCCTTGCGGGCGGCTGGTCCTACCGCAAACTCCATACCATCTCAGGCTCCTCCACACCGCTCACTGACTACCAGGTCAGGTTCATCATCCACAGGTCAACGGGTACTGACTCAGGTCCCA
>CAYSII010000025.1:0-17932 GCA_964431125.1 uncultured Methanolinea sp.
AGTATTTGATGGGATCGAATCATCTAACCAGGTTTTCAGAGAAATCATATAACAGTAAAGGCAGTGGTGATAGGTTCAGAAAATAAAAAAACACCAGATCCCCCGAAAAAGGAACCATCACACATTTTCTTTTATCCAAAAGGACGTGTCCTGCCCATTCATGGCAGCTTGAAAGGAAACCACGGATGCACACAATGATAGAGCAGAACCCATTCGAAGAAGAAAAAATGGAAGGGATAAATTTTAAATAACGCAGGCATAGTTTATCTCTGGTATTAGTCTACTTATAATATGAAGAACCCCATAATGTGTTCATGAAAAAATAAATCCACGATATCAGAGCTAAAATCAAAAATTAAAGGTATTAAAAGATTTTTTTTGAAAATAAAAAAATTAAAGAATGTAAAATACCATAATATCTCCAATATGGCCGTTCCAAGCAGGGTGTTTTTTACAAAGGGGGTGGGTGTTCACAGGGACAGGCTTGCCTCCTTTGAGCTTGCGCTGCGCAAGGCAGGAATCGAGAAGTTCAACCTCGTCTATGTATCGAGCATCTTTCCCCCCAACTGCAGGATAGTCTCCGTCGAGGAGGGGTGCCGGATGCTCGAACCGGGAGAGATCACCTACTGCGTGATGGCAAAGAATGAGACAAATGAACCCAACCGCCTCATATCAGCGGCAATAGGGCTTGCATTGCCCAAAGATGCCAACGAGTACGGATACCTCTCGGAACACCATGCTTATGGGGAGACGGCAGAAAAGACGGGAGATTACGCGGAAGACCTTGCGGCCACGATGCTTGCAACGACCCTCGGCATCGAGTTCGATATCAACAAGGCCTGGCAGGAGAGGGAACAGATCTACAAGGCAAGCGGTAAAATCATTAAAACCACGCAGATTTGCCAGTCAGCGCAGGGTGACAAGAACGGACTCTGGACGACCGTGATTGCAGCTGCTGTCTTTATCACGAACAGGGTTTAAATGAATTTCAATGTCCCGTCCGCCGTCTTCACGCTGACCTTCCCTTTTTCCAGGGGATAATAGACAATTGTTCTCCCCTGGACGCCACCGGTCTCCTCTGCAACGATCCTTACATTGAATTTCTTGAGCTGTACCCTGACTGCCTCGATGTTCCTGTCCCCGATGTTGAGGTTGCCGGAGAATGACTGGAACATGGACGCACCCCCGACAAGCTTGGAAACGAGGCCGTCCGTTCTCGATCCATGCCGTTTGATCTCTCCGACGAGAAACTCAACTGCGGTATCGGCGTATTTTGCCGGCCGATCCTTTCGCCCCTGTGAATCGGGGAGCATGATGTGGGCAAGTCCTCCAATGTCTTTCTCTGGATCGTGGATCAC
Organism: uncultured Methanolinea sp.; assembly: GCA_964431125.1. Lineage (GTDB taxonomy): Archaea > Halobacteriota > Methanomicrobia > Methanomicrobiales > Methanospirillaceae > Methanolinea_A. The sequence goes on from CAYSII010000025.1 coordinate 1,359, forward strand.
GAGGCCTATGCAGGAACCAAGACCGATGGAGGACATGGGGGATCTCCCGATATGGTATTCGCCGATCCCGACCATCACGATCTCTCCTTCAGGGGGCAGCATTCTTCTTTTCCGTTACTTCATCAGGTTCTCGAGCATCATGAGTATCTCATCCAGCATCGGCTTGTTGGGCAGAAGAAAGAGATTGCTTTTGATCTTGTATTGATCACTACGGAGCTCTGTCCTGAAGATAACGACCTGGTCGATCTGGGAATAGTCCTGTGCTGCAAGGATGGACTCGAATGCCGCATGGGGCATATCGATGATGAGTGACGGGGGAGAGGGGAGCATGACGATGGAGAGAAGAGTCGCCGTTGCATCGAGAAAGGCAGATACCATGATATTTCCTATCTCGAGCAGGGCACTCTGGTCCATTTCAGTCAGTTCTCTCTCGAGTTCAGTCATCCCGAGCATTGCGTTTGTCAGCCGGACGACCGAGTGTTTCGGGATGTGCAGGAGCACGTAGCCACCGCCGGAGACCTCTCCTGTAATGTGGAAGATAACAAGGGCTGCAGGTTCGTCGCTTACGTGTTCATGGATCTTTCCGATGTCCACCACGTTGATCTCGGGCACTTCCATCTCGATGTTGGTCATCAGCATCGTGGAGAGTGTCGTTGCGGCATGTGCCGCGCCAATGTTCCCTAGTTCCCTCAGGGCATCCGATTGCTGGCTGTTGAGCATTTTTCTCTCTCCTTTTTTTATGTCTCCCTGATGATGGAGCTGACGTCGAGGACCGGGACAACCTCGCCATCGCCGGGTATGGTAACGCCCGAGATACCCCGGACCATCCCCACCACTTTCGAGAGTGGCTTGATGACGACCTCCTGCTGTCCCTCGATCTCATCGACTGCAATGGTTCTTTTCCTGTGCTGGTGCTGGAGGACGACGAGGATCTCGGATGAGGGAGATCGCCCGAACATGTCATCGAGCCGGTCGAGCGGCATCACCTCGTCTCGCAGGAGTATCGTCTCCCGGCCACCGATGGTGTGGATGTTTTCCGGGACGATACCGGCCACCTCCACGACGTTGTGGATGGGAATGGCGCACCTCCGCCCGTTGATCCGGACCATCATCACGTTGACGATCGCCATCGTGGGAGGGAGGAGGAGCTCAAACGTCGTCCCCTCTCCCTCCCGGGATTCGACCTTGATCGTCCCGTGGAGCGATTCAAGAGTCGTGCGGACGACGTCGAGACCAACACCCCTCCCGCTGATGTCCGTGATCTTCTCCGCAGTGCTGAATCCCGGGTGGAAGAGGAAGTCGATGATCTCCTCGCGGGTCAGGGTCTCTGCCTCCTCCGGTGTGATAAGGCCCTTTTCGATTGCCTTTCTCCTGACCTTCTCTGCATGGATGCCCTGCCCGTCATCCCTGATCGTAATGATGACATTATCGCGGTCTCTCCGTGCGGAGAGGAGGAGTGTTCCCTTCCTTGGCTTGCCTGCAGCTTCCCGGACCTCGGGTCGTTCTATGCCGTGGTCGATAGCGTTCCGGATTAGATGGAGGAGCGGGTCATTGAGGCCGTCCATGACGCTCCTGTCAAGCTCCGTGTCTCCTCCCTCCACGATGAACTCAACCTCTTTTCCTTCCCTGTTTGCAATGTCCCTCACAGTCCTTGGGAACCTGTTGAAGATGAGGGAGAGGGGGATCATCCGGATATCCATCATCAGGGCCTGCAGGTCGGAGACTGATCTGCCGATCATCCCGAGAGTCTCGTCCAGTTCCTTGATCTGGTGTTCGCGGGCAATTTCGGTGATCCGTCCCCTGTTGATGACGAGGTCTTCGACAAGGTTCATCATCGAATCAAGCCGTGAGATGTCCACCCTGATGTTCTTGACCTCGCGGCCTTTATCCCCCCTTTCAGGTTGCCTGACGGTTCTTTTCTCCTCTCCCTCAGGAATCTCGGTTTTTTGTACTGCAGGGGGCGGGGGAGGATGGGAGGGTTGGGCCCCCTCTTTGTCTGTTACAACGGCAGAAAGGACATCGGTGGTGGATGCGATCGTCCGGAGCGCATCGATTCCTGCATCGCTCGTGATCTCGACCTCGAAACTGCGGCCGAAATCCCCGTCCTCGACAATGGAGCGGTCGGGGGTCACCTTCAGGATGGTTCCGACTCCCTCGAGGTTCTGGAGAATGATCATGGCCCGGAGGTTGGGGTTGTCGCAGGTCTCCTTGAGATGGATTGCGATGGAATACCGGGAGGCACCGGGGTGTCCTTCCAGGGACTCTGACGGTGCAGGTACACACTCTTCAGCAACGGAAGTTGCGGGCGGGGGGATTTCCCGGCCGGCTTTTCCTCCTCCTATCCACCTCTTCAGGTCCTGTTCCAGTTCGCCGAGGTTCTGCGGGATACCCGACCCCCCGCACTCGATGTCATCGAGCATCGCCTCGATCTGGTCCGAGGCAACAAGGAGAAGGTCCATGAGTTCGCGGGTAACGGCAAGCTTTCCATTACGAATCTCCTGGAAGACGTCCTCCATGGCGTGGCAGAGGCGCTCCATCCCCTTGAAGTCCATCGAAGCCGACATTCCCTTGAGGGAGTGGGCTGACCGGAATATCTCTGCAATCGCGGTCTCCGAAGATGCCTCGGTCTCCAGCAGGAGGAGGTTTTTCACGATGTTCTCGTGGTTCTCCCGCGACTCTGCAACGTAGAGGGACCTGTAAGCGTCAAGTTCCGACATAAGCTTTCAGTTCACCATCCCTGTCACAATCCTCTGAAGCTCTTTTCCAATCTGACTGAGCGGGAGAACCCTGTCCACGCAGTTGCGGGAAAGGGCAGCACGGGCCATCCCATAGACGAGGCAGTCTTCTTCACGGCAGACAATGGTTTTCCCGCCCTGCTGCTTGACTGCGGCCATGCCTTCCCCGCCGTCTGTCCCCATGCCGGAGAGGATGACGGAGACAACCCGGTTGCCAAAGGTATTTGCAGCAGAGACAAAGGTCTTGTCGACGGCGGGGCGCACACTGTGGACAGGTGGCGACTGCGAATGGATAATCCTCCCTCCTTTTTTCCCATTATCCCCGATATGTGCTGCTATCACAGTGTGGTATCCGCCCTTCGATATGTAGACGCACCCATGCCGGAGAATATCGCCGCTCTCTGTCTCTTTGACCGGCATTGGGGAGATCCTGTTGAGGCGGGTCGCAAGGGACGCAGTAAATCCACCCTCGGGCATGTGCTGGGTGATGACCACTGCAGCTGGCAGGGGAGACTCAAACGAGGAGAGGAGGATATCGAGCATGGGAGGGCCTCCCGCTGATGCTCCGATGGCAACGAGCCTGTCTGCAAGGATCTCCTGGGGTCTTTCCACCCTCCTGACGTAGGCTATCCTGACAAGGTTATGGATCTTTTCGATGAGCTCCCGGCTGATGCCTCTCACGGCGCTCGTGTCCCGGGGCTTGAGCATGAAATCATCGGCACCTAGCATCATGGCAGCACGTGTCATCTCTGCACCTTCGGAAGTCAGAGAAGAGAGCATCAGGATCTTGGGACGGGATGGTGCCTGTGCAAGTCTTTTGAGGACTTCAAGACCGTTCATCCTCGGCATCTCGATGTCGAGGGTCATGACATCGGGTGCATGCTCATCGATCTTTTTGAGGGCATCCATGCCGTCTATTGCGGTGGCAACGACCTCGATCTCGGGGTCTTTTTCCAGCATGTCCCTGATCATCGTCCTCATGAACAGGGAATCATCAACGACCAGAACCCTGATCATCGTCTCATGAACTCAGTACATTGTTTATCTCTTCGAGGACCTTGGGAGCCTGGAAGGGCTTGACGATATATCCCCGCGCACCCGTTTTAATTGCGAGCTTGACCATCTGCTCTTGTCCTACGGCTGTACACATGACCACCTTTGCATTGGGGTCAATTGCCCGGATTTCCTTGAGAGCCTCGATTCCGTTGACCTTGGGCATGACGACATCCATGGTGACGAGGTCCGGCTTGAGTTCCTGGTACTTGGCAATGGCCTCGTCTCCATCGCCAGCTTCACCGACGATGTCATGCCCCCCGGAGAAGAGGATATTCTTCAGGAGAGTGCGCATGAAGAGAGTATCATCCACTATCAGAATTCTCCCCATAGATACCACTATACAGGTAACTTCGAAGAATTTATATATTTAATGTTCACGGCCAGAAAAAAAGTCATTTCCAGCCTATGTGGGTGGTTTTATGGACTCCGTGATGAAACGGACGCCCTTGGGCGTGAGCTGGACCTCCCTTCGGACCTGCGTCACCTCGGCCATCCCGAGCCGGAGGAGTTTCTCGTAGATCTCGTCGAGGTTCTTGTAAGGGATGTTGAGCATCTTCTCGATTGCATGGGAGTCCATCCCGCTGTAGATGAGCATTCCGACCTGGGCCGCAACAGGGTCCAGCTCTTCACCGGAGACTTCAAGATCTTTTGTGGCATCCTTGAGGAAGTTGATGAGGATCTGCAGCGTCGAGATGGGACAGAGAATGTAGCTTGTCACAACGTCCGTGTTTTCCATGTGGTCGATCTTCAGGACGTCGACCTGGTTCTTCTGGACCTCCTTCTTGGTCAGTTCCATGCTCGTCACCTCCTTGAGACCGACTGAGATCTGTTTGTTTGAGCTGACGAACCAGATGGTGGACTTTAGAACCGCAATCGCCCCCTTCTCCCAGGTAGCGTTTGTGACCATCACCCCGCCACGGACCGCCGGGGACATGAAATACGCCATCAGTCTGTAGGCACTGCAGGACATGGCGATGTAGCGTTTCATGGCCTGGAGGACTTTTTCCACGCTGGCAATCCGGTATGTGACCGGGGGATCCCCCTTGACCGTGATGATGAGGACGTTTCTCTTCTCCACGAGGTCAATGACCGATTTGTAAGGAATGGCTGCCTTGAATGGTTCCACGACGGTCATGGAGTCCTGCTGGAGGTCGATCTTCCCGACCACCCATTTCCCTTCCTTTTCGATCTTGACAGGTACAAGTGCCATGATCCCTGAGGCCCCCTCTGTTACCGTGTTCCCCGTTTCTTTGGTTTCAGGAGCTCTTCGAGTTCCTTCTGGAGATCGGATGCATCCACCCTGACATCCTTGAGATCCCGAATCAGGCTTGCATATTCGCTCTTCTTCTTGGCTTTTGCCTCTGATTTGAGGGAAGCCATGAGGTCATCATCCTCGCGTTTTCCGGTGCCGAAGGAGAGCATCTCGGTCTCCGGCTGGGCCATGGACGGAGTTGTTTTCTGTTCAGGTACCGGTGACGGGGAGGAAGAGGGCGGGGGACTTCCTTTTATTGAGGGGCCTGGGGCTTTTACCGGTGAGGGTTCCGGAGAAGGTGGGGCGGCGGCGGGCTCTTCTCCGACATCGATTCCCTCGAGATCGAGATTGTCAAGGCCTCCAAGGTCTTCCTCGGGAATGGGGATTTCCATGCCGGGAGATATCTCTATCTCGTCCTTATGGGCCTCGAGAATCTCCTTCACCTCGTCAGCGTCATTTGTCTCGTCGAGCGTAACAGGTACATCGTCCGAGGAAAGGGAGAGGTCCATCTGGGAGACCGCTGCATCCGGTGCCGGGAGTTCCGGTGACGGAATCTCGATGCCAAGGTCATTATCCCCGGGTATGGAGAAGTCTCCGGCAGGCTCGATCTCGCCAAGGAGGTCGGCGTTTAAGTCTTCGCCCACGAGGGCAGCGAAGGGATCTTCTGCCTTCTTCTTCTCGGCGGGGACTGCTTCGGGGACGATGTCCTCCAGCGATACAGCTGCTCCACCTTTCACAGTCTGGTCAAGCAGCGTGTCGATCTTTTTCACCCGATCCTGTTCCTTCTCACGGGAAAACCGTGCCCGCACGAGATCTCTGCCGAGGACTGCAAATGCTTTCCTGAGTGAGGAGACTATTTCGGGTAACCTGCGTCTCTCTCCCCCTGCTTTTGGTTTCTTCTCCTTCTTCTCCTTTACCTTCCTCTCCGCCCCCTCTTTTTTTGGTTTTTGATCAGCAGGGGCAGCATCCTTTCTCCTCTTCAGGGCAGGCATTTTTATTGTTCCGGTGAGGAAGAGGACGAGGAGGGCAAGTACGACCGCGCCGAGGAGGAGGTAGAAGAAGGGGAGGTCAAAGAGGAGCATCAGGGTTCCGAATGCCATGATAACGACGAGGAGGATTACCCTGACGGTCGAGTCCTGCATTTTTATATCCCCTGGAACGTAGGAATGGCAAAGAACATACCAACTATTACTGGCGCGACGATATAAATGATACCCGTGACGCCAAGGAGCAAACTTGCAAAGAAGTAATACATGTAACGATCTCCTCCCATCACGATCTTCCCTGCGAAGATGTTCGATACCGTAAGAATGGAGATCATGATGATCGTGTAGATGCTCATTTCCGCCTCGGGAAAGTTCACGAAGAGGTTGATGCCCCCTGCAAGCGACCCGGAGATTGTTCCCGGCTGAGACAGGGCCGATCCCGCCGTCGGTCCCATCGAGGTGATAACCTCTCCTATCGCTTTTGACATCGTGACCATGATGTGGTAGAGGAAGAGGAATATGCCGACCATCATCGCATGCATGGGAATGAGGAGGATGACAAAACCCATGGCAACGTTGTTCCGCTTCTCCCGCAGGAGTACCTGTTCCAGCATGGAGGACCCCACGATCTGGCCGATGATATCCGGTTTCCCGCCAAGTTCCACGGAATCGCGGAAGATGTTTAAGTACTTGTAGATGAGGTTGCTCCCGCACTCGTATATGAACCGCTGCCAGACGAGTTTCTCGTCGAGGCCGAGGTTCAGTTTTGAAAAGACACCGTTGATGAACGGTTCGAGGGCCTCGAGGGACTTCCGGTCTATCTCGGAGAGTGCACTTCCGATGGTGATGCCCTTGCCCCCCATCACGGCACCGAGGGACCGGATAAATGTGGAGAACTCCGAGTCGCGGACGATAATGTTCCTGTCGTCGAGATACCCGATGAACCCGAGGGGAAGGAGGAGGAGACCGACCATGAGCATGGACAGGCCCATGTTGGACGTGATCATCGCAAGGATGATTGCCGCCATGAAGGTGAGGGGGATGATCTTCTTCTCGAGGCGGCGAACGAGGTCCTGTTCCCTCGACCCCCGTTCCAGGTTGTGCGTCTTGTCGTCCTGGGGAACGGATTTGTACATGGTTACGAGACCGAAAACAGAAACGGCAAGGACGATCATGTAGGAGGTAAGGAGGGTCTGCTGGATGTCATCAGGTGCGAAGATGGCAACCGATATCATCATGATGATCCCGATCAGCGTTGCGGAGAAGAGCATCGCGATGTATGCATCGCTCCATTTCTTGAGCATCTCGAGTCCCTGCTCGTACGCATTCCGGTAGACACTCCGGATGGTTGCAAGTTCCCGCGTCAGGAAGTCCTCGTCCGGGACACCGGACTCGATGGAATTTGAGTACCTGTGGAGCATGCTCCGCAGCATCTCGTTCTCGACCTTGTCGGCAATCAGGGAGAGGGCCTGGACGTAGCTGTAGTTCCATCGCTTGACGAAAAACTCAACCCTCTCGATGTACCGGGAGGGGACGTACTCCCTGCGGGCAGCTGTGTAGGCAAAAATCTCCGGGCGTGTCGCCTGGGCCGTCGTGATGGAGGCCATGTACGTGACCATGAAGAGCAGGTCAGGCCCCATCCTCTTGTTCTCGGAGAGCTTCGACAGTCTCTCTTTGAGCGAGGAAAAAGCGTCCTGGAACGGGAGCTTGCCGGCGTTGGCCTGCCTGACCTTTTCCCCGAATCCTGTCAGTGCCATTCTACATGGAATCGATATCGATCTTGAGGAGACCCTGTTTCTTGATCTTGGTCATCATGTGGTAGAGGTCGTAGAAGCCGGTGTACCCCGCCTTGTGCAGGCGCTCGAGGATCCGTGCCCTTTTTTCCACTTCCTCGTAAATTGCGGCTTTCTTATGCTCCGGGATACCGAGCATCGTTGCTATCTTGTTCTCGAGCAGGTAGCTGCTCCCCCTGCCCGTAAACTCGTGGGTGTCCGTGACCGGGTCCCAGTGGAACATCTCGACGAACGAGAACCCCTGCGTCTCGGGATTGAACCCGACGAGCTCGTTGACGCTCAGCATCCGGCGCACGGTCTCGCCGGTAGGCCTCTTGACCGCGCTCTGGATCACGACGATGTTGAGGTTGTCGACGTACGTCTTGGGGATGTTGATCGGGTCCCCGCAGAGACGCTGGATGAGCTTTTCGACGGAAGCTGCGTGGAATGTCGAGAGGACGGGGTGACCGGTCTGCATGGCACCGAACGCGACAGAGCCCTCGACACCACGGATCTCCCCGACGAGGATCTGGTTCGGGCGCTGACGGAGTGCTGCCTTGAGGAGGTCAAACATGGTGACGTCCGACCCCTCCCCCTCGCCCTTCCCCTTGCCCTTCGAGACCTCCCGCGTCCAGTTCTTGTGCGGCACCTGGAGCTCGGGTGTGTCCTCGATGGTCACGATCTTGTTCTCCGGCGGGATGAATGTGGTGAGGGCATTGAGGCTCGTCGTCTTTCCGCTCGCCGTCTCGCCGCTCATGAAGAGGGACATCCCGTTCTCGATGCAGATCCAGAGGTATGCTGCAACCATGTAATCGCAGGTCTTGAACTCGATCAGCTTCAGGATGCTGATCGGGTCGTCCATTGCCTTCCTGATGGTGAAGTTGCTCCCTTTCCGGCTGATGTCCGTGCTGTACACGATGTTGATACGCGAGCCGTCCGGGAGGGTTGCATCCACGATCGGGTTGCGGTAGGTGATCGGTCTCTTCGTCCGCTCCGCGAGTTTTATCACGAAATTGTCGAGATCCTCGGTGTTGTCCCACCCGACGACTGATTTGAGCCCCTTGAATATCTTGTGCTCGACAAAGATGGGACCCACCCCGTCGACAGTGATATCCTCGATGTACCTGTCGTTGATGAAGGGTTTCAGGAGTCCCACGTCGATCTTGTCGCGGATGATCATGTACTCGATTGCCCTGTATTCCTGCGGTGTCACGATGATGCGTCCGTCCGGGGTCTGGGGGACGCTGGCAAGGATCGATGCCCTGTGCGGGTTTGCCCTCGCAGTAAGGTCCCTGTTCAGGAAGTCCTTTAATTTTGCGCCGAATCCTTTCTGTTCAGTCTTTCCCGTCAGTGCCGGGACCGCCTCGCCCGGGTTCCGGACATAGAGGACCTGGCTGATGAGGCGTTTGAGAACTTCAGCCCTCTCCTCGTCGGTGACAGGATCCTCCTCGAGAGCGTCGAGGAGGTCGACAAGCTTGATCTCGACGGCCGGGAGGAGTTCCTTGACGCTGTGCATGAAAGAGGGGTCGACGGGGATGTAGTAGTTGCGGACATCGTTTGGGTCAAAGAAAATGTGGACAAAAACAGTCTCGTCCGCCGGGTAGATGAGGTTCGGATCGGTCATCGACTTGAGGTCGCGTTTTAACTCGGAGAAGAAGAGGGGGATCCCGTACTCGTCGACAGGGAAGAGGTGGAGGTATTCGAGCAGGTGCGGTGCTTTTTTCACGTACTCCTTTGCATTCACCGGCAGCATGCGGTACAGGGCGCAGCCCTCGATGTTGTTGGCACAGTCGTTATCCTCGGTGTTCTCTGCCGGCTTGAAGGGGAGGTTGAGTGCGGCTGTGAGTGCAGGCATGCGTTCACACCTTTGCCATCGAGATGGGGATGATCTTCATTCCGTACCCGGGGTGGACCTCGAAGGAGACAAGGTTACCGGTTGTCTTCCGTGCACCCCTGACCTTGACCACCTCGAGGACCATGACGTACTTGTCCCCGATCAGGGCTTTCTTCATGGAGAGGTGGGCATCGCAGATCGAGCGGATCCGGATGAGGGTGTCCTCCTCGAACGCGTAGGTGTGGAGGGTGATCAGGATGGTCTTTCCATGGTCGACGAGGTTCTTGCAGTTCGTCAGGAACGAGAGGATGGATGCCTGTTCCGTGTACTCCGTGAACATCGTGAGCGAGTCGATGATAGCGACCTCCGCCTTGCTCGTCCGGATGTGGTTGACGATGCGCTGCAGGATGCCGTCCATCTCCTCCTTTGTCCACTTGAAACCGACCATGTGGAGGTGGAAGAGGCGGATATACCCCCACGCGAAGTAGTCCGAGACGTCGAGGCTCATGGACTCCATCTGCGAGAGGAAGCTCTTTGCCGTCAGCTCTGTCGAGTAGAGGTCGACCCGGAACCCTTGTTTCATTGCTCCCCACATGATCTGCTGGGTGAGGACACTCTTGCCGGTATCGTTCTCCCCCTCGATGAGGGTGAGCGACCCTAGGGGGATACCATCGGCTATCTTCTTGTCTATCTCGCTGTTGCCGGTCGAGAGAATGTTCTTGTCCTCCCCGCCGAGGAGGGCGGAGAGCCCCTCGTTGACTGCCCCTGCCATGGTGGTTACTGAATTATATATCGTAATATTGATATAAAGTGTTCCTTACCGGATGTTAGGATCAGGAGCGTGAGTATGGCACGGGAGATCCGGCAGGTATTCCGTTGCTGGTGACTATTTTGGTATATTTGATACCCTCGGGACCGGGGATCACTTCTGAATACAATACACTGGCCGTCAATAATTCTCCGGGATCCCATTGCCCGGGATATGTGATATCGGGAGTAATTGTGTAAGACCAGGTTGTGTAATTGAAGAGAGACCATGCCCTAGTGGAATCATCGTATAGGTAAATGTCCATGTATTTTAAATCCCTGATGGGTTCTCTGCCATTATTCAAGACCTGAATGGTTGCAGTTGTATTATCTATTGTGACATTTTGTATTTCCATCGAAGTCCCAAGCATCTTCACCTGGATCTCGGTCATGTCTTTCTGGGCGGTGCTCACAACCTCACTCGTGGCAAGGGTGCTCCCGGCGAGCACGTACGCGGTGATGATGAGGATGATGATGCCAAAAGCCGTTGCAACGAGGGATGCTGCTGCCATGTCACTGTCCCTTTTCTAGGTTGTGAATTTTGTGAAGGTCAGTTCCCTCCGTACGCCGTTTGGGAGGACGATGGCTACGTAAATATCGCTTTCCGTGAGGTAGGAGCTGATTTCGGTCTTCGTGATCGTCAGTGTCTCTCCGGGGTCCCAGTAAGAGTTCTCCCTTTCCTGCGTTATTGTATACAGACCTTTCAGCGACCAGCGTTCGAAATTGCCGGGATTTCCGGCATAGATGTCACTCGTGTCGATCTCGTTTGTATGGAGCCGCGAAGACCCGACATTTTTCAGCCAGACTTTCACGGCTGTATCGTTGGCAAAGGCATTGACAATCCGGAAATCCGTCCGCATCTTCGTATCAGCCTGCGTTGAGACAGAACCGAAGGTGTCAGCTGTTCGGTAAATGGCAGGAAATATCGCGTTGATGAGGACACCTGCAGCTATGACGGCACTTATGAGAAAAAGGGCGGTGACGATCGTCTCACTGGACATTCCGCTCTATAATCTGTCCCGGGAGGGTAAATATTCTCGCTCCCCTGCACCCTCCTCGGGGTGCCGGCCGGGGGCAAGGTACTTCTGGTTATCTCTCCCCTCTCTCTTTTCCATCAGGACTTCAATCATGTCTCTGTCAAGGGTCGAGTCGGAGGGGTTCAGGATGTGGTTCAGCTCGTAGAGCTCGGAGACGAACTCGTCCGCCCGGATTTCATGGAGTTCTCCAATGCTGGTCGGCATGAGGCGGGACATGTCCTTGACGAGCTTGCAGGACTTGTCCGAGATGTAGCCCATCGCGTGGTAGGCATCGAGCATCAGGTCGACCCGGTCGTGACCGTACCGCTTGACGTTCCGGGACGTCCATTCAAAGAGGCGGAAGACCTTCTGGAGCCGGACCTTGTCCGCTGCAGATGCCCGTGTCCCCTCGTCCTCCTTCGGGAGGGTGGCAAGCTGGGACTTGAGGGCTGCAAGAAGGTCGGCTTCTGCTTTTGCGGATGGGAGGGGCGGTTGTGTTCCTGTGACGGGTGCGGGACCCTGCAAAGGCTGGGCTGGCTGACCTGAAAACTCCTGCCTTTCAGCCGGCATACCCTGTGGGACGGGGGATGATTCATTCTCTCCTGCCTTTTTCGTCTCGGCTGTCGATTTTATTGCCCCTGCGGCAGACTCGATGGCACTCGAGGTGTCCTTCAGCACGCTGGCCATCTTTGCCGAGACGTCGCCTTCTGCAACCCCACTCCCGGATGAGACGATCGGGTTCTCGAGGTCGTTCATCCGTTCCCGGATGTCGATGAGCAGTCGCTTGATCGAGGTCTTGATCAGTTCCACCTCGTCCTGCAGCTTGAGGAGTTTCACCTCGGGGTCATCGGACGAGGCAGAAGCAAGGATGTGGTCGACCTGGGACTGACTGACTGCCATAACAATAATACCCTGCTGGTTAATTATAGTTAAATTTTATCCTGTTTGACATTAATATATATTTCTTCATATACTATAGCCTTGCGTTTTCGGAACCTCTCCTCATGTCTGAGACGCAGGGGGAAGAAGAAAGGCTAGATGTCCTGTATCCGAATTACCTGAAAACGACCGATATAATAAGGGCACAGTATGTAATAAGGATAAAAAAAGGAAAACCCTGGGAGAGGTTTACGTCCCAAGGATGTTCACTTTGTCGATTCCTGCCGGGACTCTCCGCACGATCGGATAGGCAGCACCGCTTGCTGGCTGGAGGGTCAGTGTGAACGTTTTGCTTGGTGTTGCAGTATCGGGAAGTTTGATTCCCAAGATATACTGTTCGCCAGGTTCAAGCAGGTCATCGCTATCGGAGTTGATTCTATCGAGAATGCCCCACAGGGGAGTCGAGTTGTCAAACAGGTCTTGCTCGGTAATGTTCTGAGGTATTCCATACTCGTCTCCGTACCATCTCTGCTCCTCATCGGTATACTCAACGACGACCTTGGTCATGTCCACCGCAGTGCCACCGGCGGTGTTGCCGATGGTGAATTTCACGTGCGACAGGTAGGGGGCGTTTGTTTGATTTGCCATCCCATAGACACTTCCAATGACCTCGAAACTCGAGGTGGCCTGCTTTGTTGCCGAGTACACCGTCTCCTGGCTCTTCTGGGTGGTGAAGAACCCGGCGCCAAGCACCACATACGAGAACACCGCGGCAACGACCACGAATGCGATCAGCACAATCGCGGCCTCGAGCCCGGTGAATGCCCGCTCATTGTCGATGACTATTCGGGTCATTTCAGTACACCTCGTAGAAGCTGTTTGCTGTTAACCCGGGTGGTGCGTGCTTCTGGAGGAGGAGTGAGGCTCCTACGTCCGGTTTAATCTCGATGGAGAACACCGCGGTTCTGTCTATTGCAATGTAGGGAGTTGGATCGAGAGCATTGATAACAATTCTGAACATCTCATCCGTTTCAAGGAGGTCGTCATCATCCCCAATGATCTCTTTTCTGTAAATTTTGTAAGTCCCGTTTGCGTCCATGTCCACGTACAGTGCTTCCTGGTCTGTGGTCGTAAGATGGTATGTAATCCGGGTCAGGTCAATGGCAGATGCTCCCGCTGCTGGTTTGAGGTTGAACGAGATGTTTTTTATCACACCGGTTTCATTCGTCTCGAGCACAACCGGTCCTGACTCGGCAAGGTTCGCACTTGCCTGTTTCGTCGCCGAGTACACCGTCTCCTGGCTCTTCTGGGTGGTGAAGAACCCGGCGCCGAGCACCACATACGAGAACACCGCAGCAACGACCACGAATGCGATCAGCACAATCGCGGCTTCGAGCCCGGTGAACGCGTCGTCGTATCTCTGATCTTTTCTCATAGTCTACACCTCACAGGACTAGCGGATCCCTCCTGCTAGCCTGTACGTGTAAGTCAGCCTCTTTATTTATAAACTTTTGGTTCGTTCTCACCCTTTCTGCCCGGAAAATTTTCCTCTCCGGGAAAAAACGAGAAATCAATAACAAAAAATTTATATAGAATTATTTAACGCCTCGACCGCACGCGGGTCATTGATCTCCTCGAGTGCCCGGATAACACGGAGGCGGACACCGGAGTCCTCGTCGTTGAGTGCCTCGATGAGGGGTTCGACCACCCGCGGGTCGTTGCACTTTGCAAGCGCACTCACCGCCCGGAGCCGGACGCTCCTGTCCGGGTCTTTCAATGCGGCAATCAGGGTATCGATGATACTGTGGTCCCCGATGCGCCCGAGGGACTTGATCACCTCCCTCCGGACGAACCTGTTTGCGTCCTGCATGGCACGCGTCAGGACGGGAAGCGCCCTCCTGTCCCCGATGAGCCGGAGAGCGACTGCCGCCCCCGTCCTGACGTGCCAGTCAGCGTCCTCCATGGCAGAGACGAGGTGGGAGAATGCCTTCTCTCCCATGTCGCCGAGACCCTCGGCAGCCCCCTCGCGGCCGTACCTGTCCTCGTCTCTTAAGGCCTCGATGAGGGGTCGAATCGCCCTCTCGTCCCCGATTTTCCCAAGCGACTTTGCAGCCTCCCGCCGGACATACCGGTTCTCGTCGGAGAGCAGGTTGATGAGGGGCTCGACCGCACGGGTATCCCCGAGCTCGCCAAGCGCCCGTGCCGCCTCCTCGCGTACCTCCTCGTCGGGGCTGTGAAGGGCACGGATCACGTCCTCGAATGCCCCCTCGAACTTGATCTTGGCCCTGACCGAGGGGTGCTCCATTGCCTCCTCAAACGTTTCCCCAAGGCCTGAGTGCTCGAAGAACCCGCGGAGGAACGACTCGACGAGAGTCCGATCCTTCGCATACAGTGCGAGAGCCACGAATATTGCGACGTCCATCCCGGCGTTCAGCAGGGAGACGAATGGGTTCTGGATTATCCCCTCGAGGAAGAGCACTGTCGTGAGCAGGAAGATCGCCGCGATGAGGAGGAGAGTGATCTGGAGACCGCGGCGGGGATACCAGAGTGCGAGCAGGATGATGGGAATCAGATACAGGTGGGGGATGAGGGGGTAGAGCGAGGCTGCAAAGACCTGGTCGCGGGTGACGATGAGAAAGAGGGTAAAAACCAGTGATGTTACCGCAAAGATTGCAATAATTACGAGCTTGACCGTGTCCCTCCGCTCCTCGAGTGTCTGGTGAGCACTGGCAAGAATGCGGGAAGGAGCGGGCATGGTATAATCAGTATGCTGCAGGGTACCATAAAAACGGAACGGTCACCCTGCGGAGGGCACACAACCGGGGTGTTGGCGCCCTGCCTGACCTGCAGGAATCATGTGCGTCCTGCTGCGAAGCGGGTCCTCGATACTGCCACAAAATCCCGGCACCCACCCCTACCCCAAAATGTGTTTCTTTCCATTCGGAAAGACCTTCGAAGACACCATGCACCCTCAAAACCTATATCGCGGGAGAGGAGTACATGAAATCAAGCCATGGATCTCATGAACATCCGCCCCTGGATCTTTTTTTACCTCATTTGTTTCGTTGCCCTCCTCCTCGCAACGACATTCATCGTCCAGGGTATCACGCCCCTCTTCTGGATGAGCTCGACCCTCATCATCGTGGTGGTGGGGTTCAACTTCATCCTCATCTTCAGCGAGATCAGGGAACACAGGAAGAAAAAAGAACTGATGCAGCAGATATCAGGCACCAGCCAGTCAGAAGGGGAGAAAAAGGAGAGAGATGGAAAAAAATAGTGATCTCCGGGCAGGCGGGATTACCCTCCATTCGAGTGTCCACGAGCTGCGGTTCTGGCAGAATCTCTCCCTCCTCCGGAGGATGGTCCGGCACCTCGGGGAGAGGGAACACCTCATTGGAATGCTTGCTACCGATCCTGTCCTCCCTGAAAAGACCCGGGACGAGGCTGTCTCCCTCCTGAAAATGGAACAGGCGGAGAACCTCTCAGCATTCCATGACTTCCTGTCCAACTTCATCGCGATGGGAATGCAGGGCCTCCACAGGACAGAGATTACACTTGAGTTCTCGTTCCAGGATGATGGTTCCTACTGCGTCCTTGCAGCGGCCCTCCACGTCGACGGAAAAGCCGTCCCGCTGCCCCCCGGGGAGGGGCAGAGGCTCATTTCCCTCCTCTCTCCCGTTTTCTCCTCGGGGGAACCGGAGCAGGCTCTGTTAAGGTACTACCGGTCAGTCGAGGAGATGCATGACAGGGCAGGGGGAACGTCCCTTTCCAGCTGCATGCTGGAACTGAACCGCGAGATATTCCCCGGCAGATCCTTCCATGCGAGGCTCCGGCTCCCGGCACACCTCTTTTGCGGGGATTGCCAGTCCGGGAATGGCGATGAAGAACAACCTTCAGGAAAGGAATGATCGCATCCTTTTCCGGGAGGTTAGGTTTATCATATCCCCGCTCTGTAAAAACAGTGAGGAGAGGATGGACGAGCTGGTCATTTACCTCATTATCGCAGTGCTGATGTTTGTCATCGGACTCGTTGCAGGGTATCTCGTGATGAGTACGTATTATTCGCGGAGGTTTCTTGCCATAGCAAAAGATTGTGAGCGTGTCGACTCCATCGTCCCCCTTATTTCAGAGATGGAAAGGGAGTCCTGAAAAAAACCGGGTGAGAGGAAACATGGTTGAGATTGATATAACAGCGTATACCGTTATCAGCATTGTAACGCTCTGTTTTGGTCTCCTG
>CAYSII010000026.1:0-17046 GCA_964431125.1 uncultured Methanolinea sp.
TCGAGGTTCTGGCGCCGGCATTCCCGGATGACAGGCGACATCTTGATGATCTCGGGGCGGGTGCCAAGGACGATGGCGATCATGGTTGCCAGGCAAGGAACATCGCAGTTATCCTTTCCCCATCCTCACGACCTGGACCAGGCTGTTGAGGATGAGGCCCGTTGTGACCAGCAGCAGCCCGAGGATCAGTAATGTGATCCCGCTCACGAACATCACCGAGTGGAAAGATCCCCCCGCGTAGAGCTCGGTAACCGTGTATACAGACATCACGGCACCAAGAATCGTCAGCACGGTGCCCGGGATCCCGAAGGTGACCAGCGGTCTCCGGTAACCGATGATCCCTACGATGTGGCTGAGAACATCGATGCCGTGGGAGAGGGGGTGCTTCTTGTGCCCGTTTGCAACGGCATAGGTGACACCAATGGGCACTTCCGTGATGGTGAGACCCCGGCCTGTAAAATGGGAGAGCATGTCGGACTCGATGTTGTAGCCCTCGGAGGAGAAGTCGAGGTTGGCAAGTGCCCGGCGGCCGAGAACGCGGAACCCCGACTGGGAATCGGTGCAGGGAAACCCGGATCCGACCCGCGTGGCAAGGTCCAGAGCCTTCTGGCCGAGGATGCGGTACTTCGGGATCCTGTTTTTGCCGTTGAGGAACCGTGACCCGATGACCATGTCCGCTCTGCCGGAGAGCACGGGTTTTGCGAGGCCGGGGATCTCGGCCGGGTTGTGCTGGCCGTCGGCATCGAGCATGACGACGGCAAGGGGGTTGTAGTGGCGGGCACGGGCAAAACCCTTCAGGACGGCCTGGGCCTTGCCGAGGTTGACCGGGTTTGCGAGGACTTCGGCACCGGCAAGGGTTGCAATGCGTGCTGTTCTGTCTGTTGACCCGTCGTCGACGACGATGACATGGTCCACATGCTGCCGGGTGGCAAGAACGACGGTCCCGATCGTGAGCTCCTCGTTGTAGGCCGGGATGACGGCAACGATCTTCCAAAACGGTGTTTCATCCGGGAGAGTGTCTGCAAGGACCAGGTCTTCTGTCTCCCGGGGCTGATGCCCGGTACCCGGTACAGGAGAGTGGTGGTGCGGGCGGGGAAGGGATCGGATCGCCCCCCGTGCCACGTTCATGCCAAGCGTCTCCTCGAAGTGGAAATAGTGGGCAAGAAGGGAGGAAATGGGACTTTCTCCGATACGAACCTCGGGGTCACCGGCGGCAATGTCAGGTTTCTCGTCGGGGTGCATCATCTCGTCCTCGGGGGCAGATTTCCGTGATCAGGATGATCAGGGTACCCGGATCTCCGATCCGCCCGAGTATATCCGGTATTCTGAAGACTACGTATTTCTGTCATTGAATAAAAACCTTTTGGAGGTTTTTGCGCAAAAATTGAAGTTTTGGTGGTCTGACGCGCGGATCGGTGGCTGGATCGGGGAGATCGGGAGGGTCCGGGGACGGTGATGGGAGAGGGGATCTGCTCCTGCCCGGGGGGAGAAACCAGCCGGGTTGGTGAGAAAAGACTGCCGGTCTCCTCTCGCGGGCGGAGTCCTGCAGTTCCTGCTTTGGTCGATGGTCAGGGAGTATGTACTCGTCTTCCGGACCACGCCTCCCGGCGGGAAAATGGAGGGGAGTCCCCCGGAAGGAAGCGGTCTCATGGAGAGTCTTGTTGGGGATCGTTTCAGTCCAGGAGTGCGTTCTCTCTCCTCCCGCGTCTCTCCGGGAGGAAAAGCGCGTTGCATCCGAAAGGTGACCGGCAGGGGACTGGGAACATGAAAAAGGCTCCCGTGTGCCCTGGCATGGGCAGGGTTGATGAAAGAGAGTTTCATTCCCGGCGCCAGGTCCCTTGCATTTTCCCAGGTACGCTGGACGATGCAGCCCCTCCATGGCGCACAGGCGGCAATCCGGTGACAGGCACCGGTTGCGCAATATTGCCCCGGGCAAAGGAGACCTGCAAGGGGATACCGCGGGGAGTCAGGGACGGCTCTCCCGGGGATACCATGCCGGTTCTCCTCCCGGAAAAACGTCATGCAGGTTCGGGGAGAGACGGGGAAATAAATTCGTGAATGCTTGCCTATCGGATGCGTGCGAGAGGGCAGGAACACCACGGATGGAGAATGAAAAATAATTCTTATCCCCTTTTTCTCCTCCATAAGACCGCAGGGACGAGGAACGCGAGGGCAAGGAGGGGAAGGGGTACAGGGCTCCGGGGTGCCTGCTCCCCGGCGGAGGCATGCTCCATGGACGCTGGAGGAGAAGCCCCGGAGGGGGTCGCATGCTGTTTTCCGGTCTGCACAGCTGCAGGAGACCCGGTGTCATGGGGGGTTGCCTGCTGGATGCCTGCCTCCCCATCCCCGGGTGCAGGAGACCCTGTGCCAGGGGGGTGCGTCTGCACGGGACCTGTCTCCCCATCCCCGGCAGGAGATGACCCGCTGGCAGAGAGGGAGGTCGCCGGAATGTTCTCCCCCGTCCCCTGGGTTGAGGGAGTCTCCTGCGTCGCTGCAGCGGCGAGGAGCTGCTGCACCTCTTCGGCCCGTGCCTTCCCGTCGAGGGCCGCAGGTAGCCCGGGGTGGATGACGAGGGCCCGGTCGAATGCGGCAATTGCCGCCCCGGTATCTCCCATGGCAAGGTACACTTCCCCGCGGCTGACGAGGGGGTCGGTGTCCGCCGGCTTTATCCTTGCTGCACGGGCAAAGGAGGCAAGCGCCTGGTCATGCATGCCGAGCAGGGCCTCGACGCGCCCCTTTTCCATCCATGCAGCAAAGGAGGCAGGGTCGGCACCAACCACACGGGTATAGGCAGCAAGGGATTCGTTGTACATGCCCTGCCCAAGGAGTCTCCGCGCCTCGAGGAAGAGGGCCTCTGCAGACGTTCCCGAAGTCCCTGAGACCGGGCTCCCGGAACTGCCGGAGGAGCTGTCACCGGGCGGGGAGTCTCCTGAGGAGTCCCCGGAACCGGCACCACCGGACGAGCCACCGGATGATCCACCTGGCGATGTCCCGCCACTGTCGGACGGGTCTGAAGGCGGGGGAGACGGGTCGTAGAAATCAGGGAGACCACCGCAGCCGCAGTCATCGGCCATGCCCGGGGATACCAGGAGAGCGAGGGAGACGAGTGCAAGAACTGCGGTGACCGGAAGCGACGGTTTCATGGATGATGCTTGGGGGACGTGGGGCAAAAAATTTTGCACTTATGCGCAGGAATCAACCGCCGGGAAAAACCGGGAGAGGAAATGAGTTCATGGCAGGACATGACAGGAAAATTCCCGTGCCGGTCCTGGGGAACCGGTCGGGAGCGCGTCCGGAAAACGGGTCGCACGGGTGTGTTCGGGGGAGTGCTGCTCACCTTTCCGGGGGTCGCGGCTGTCCTGGCGTGTACAGAGGAGTGCCGCT
This sequence comes from uncultured Methanolinea sp., assembly GCA_964431125.1. Classification (GTDB taxonomy): domain Archaea; phylum Halobacteriota; class Methanomicrobia; order Methanomicrobiales; family Methanospirillaceae; genus Methanolinea_A. Next base: position 3,385 of record CAYSII010000026.1, read on the forward strand.
CATCATCGCGTAAATCCTGTGGTTCCGTCTGCAGTGACGTGCCCTCTTCCCCGGCTTCCGGGAGGGGGAGATCCATCATCTGCCGGTTGAACCGGGGCCTGCTCTCATGGGAAAAATCTCCTTTCCCGGTCATGCTGCCTGCCCCGGGCTGCATGGGCTGTCCACCGGGCCAAGAGAAAGAATGTGCCCACGCGTCCTGCACGGGTTCCCGGAGGTTTCAGGGAGGCAATCCTTTGGAGAACAGCCCATGCAGAACAGCGAAAAAAAGCAAAGGGGAGATCATTTTCCACTCCCCAAAAATGGGGAGGAGCGACGGGTGAGGGGTGGAGGCCCGGGATACCCCGCGAGGCAGGGTGGAGTGTAACCAGAACCCCCATCCTCACCGGCTGTCCGGCGCAAACTTCGTCCCGTAGTGGATGGCGCCGGAGTCGCCGTCGGATGAGATCCTCCGGAAGACCGGGCGGACCCGCATCCCGATCCGCGCCTCCTCCGGGCTGCAGACGAGCTGTGCGGTCAGGCGCGGCCCCTCGTCGAGCTTGACGATCGCAAGCACGTACGGCGTCATCTGCTCGAACTGCTCGCTTGCCGTCCGGATGACGGTAAACGTCACGACCTCCCCCCGGCCCGAGAACCTGTGCTCGCGTATCTTTCCGGCCCTGCGGCAGTCAGGGCAGAGGTAGCGGGGCGGGAAGAAGTACCTCCCGCACGTGGCACACTGCGTCCCGACGAGGTTGTACCGCTGGGGGATCTTCCTCCAGAAACGTGCAACAGACGACATCCTCACACCCCCAGGATGTGGACGGCGACAGTCGCCCCCGTCCCGCCGACGTTGTGGGTCATCCCGACGCGGGCACCATCCACCTGCCGCTTCCCTGCCTCGCCGCGGAGCTGCTGCACGACCTCGCAGACCTGCTTGATCCCTGTCGCACCGACGGGGTGGCCGCACGCCTTGAGCCCGCCGGAGGTGTTGACAGGCAGGTCACCGTCGAGGGCGGTCACACCCTCCTCCGTGAGCCGTCCTGCCTCACCCTTCCTGCAGAACCCGAGGTCCTCGATCGCGCAGATCTCGGCGATGGTGAAACAGTCGTGCACCTCGACGAGATCGATATCCCGGGGTGCAAGGCCTGCCATGGCAAAGGCTCTCTTCCCGGCAGCGACCGTTGCATCGAGCGTGCTGATGTCCCGCCGGTCATGGAGCGCTATCGTGTCGCTTGCCTGGGCACTCGCAAGCACGCGGACGGGGGTGTCCGTGTACTCCCGCGCCCGCTCAAGCGGGGCGAGCACGACTGCTGCCGCCCCGTCTGTGATCGGAGAGCAGTCAAAGAGCCGGAGCGGGTCGGCGACAAGCGAGGAGGAGAGGACCGTCTCGATGGTGATCTCCTGCGAGAACTGGGCGATCGGGTTCCTCGCCCCGTTGTGGTGGTTCTTGACGGCGACCTGCGCAAGCTGCTCCCTCGTCAGGGGGAACCTGTTCATGTAGTCTGTTGCGATCATCGCGTACAGGCCGGGGAACGTCGCACCGACGAACCCCTCCCACTCCCGGTCGGCAGCGCCTGCGAGGGCGTCGACGCTTGCCCCCGTCCCGACGTCCGTCATCTTCTCGACGCCTGCCGCAACGACGATGTCCTCGATTCCGGAGGCGACCGCGATGAAGGCCTGCCGGAAGGAGAGCCCCCCCGAGGCGCACGCCGCCTCGACCCTCGTCGAGGCGATGTGGTCCGTTGCAAGGCCCGCGTAGTCTGCGATCAGCGCCCCGATGTGCTCCTGCTCGATGAACCTCCCGGCGCTCATGTTCCCGACGTACATGGCCCCGATCTCCTCGCCGGAGACGCCGGCATCCTCGAGTGCGAGGGTCCCGGCCTGGACAAAGAGGTCGCGGAAGGAGGATCCCCACTTCTCGCCGAAGGGGGTGCACCCGATCCCGATAACTGCAACGTCTCTCATTTCTGCATCACGATCTTGCCCTTGTGCCGCGCGTACTGCGCGTAGTCGATGAAAACCGGGTCTTTCAAAAGGTCTGCGACGGAGGGGGCGGCGCTCCGGGAGAACGTGTCAGACGCGATCGCATCGGTCACCTCGATATCGAAGGCGTCGCTCCCCGCTCCCGACCCAAACGATGCCAGAAAGATTGTGTCCCCGGGCTCTGCCTGGTCCAGGGTTGCGGCAAGCCCGATCATCGAGGAGCCGCTGTAGGTGTTGCCGAGGACAGGGACGACGAGCCCCGGCCTGATCTGTTCTGCCGAGAACCCGAGCGTCTTTGCAACCCGCTGCGGGAACTTGGCATTCGGCTGGTGGAAGACCGCGTAGGTGTAATCCTCCGGGCCCTTCCCCGTCATCTCCATCAGGAGGCGGCTTGCACCCTCGATGTGCCGGAAGTACCCGGGTTCGCCCGTGAACCGGCCGCCGTGCCGCGGGTAGTCCTGCCCCTCCCTCCGCCAGAAGTCCGGCGTGTCGGTCGTGAACGAGCACGTCCTGTGGATGACCGCGATCGGGTCACCGGCCCCGATCAGGAACGCCGCACCGCCGGCGGCAGCCGTGTACTCGAGCGCGTCGCTTGGTGCCCCCTGCGCGACATCCGCCCCGATGGCAAGGCCGTACCGTGCCATCCCGCTCCCGACAAGACCCATGCACGTCTGGATGGCGGCGGTCCCTGCCTTGCAGGCGAACTCGTAGTCTGCCGCCGTCATGACAGGGGTCGCCCCGATCGCCTCCCCGACCGTGCAGGCTGTCGGCTTGACGGCGTAGGGGTGCGACTCGCTCCCGACGTAGACTGCCCCGATCTCGCGGGGGTCAATCTCCCTCCGCGCAAGGGCGTTCCGTGCAGCCTCGACTGCTATCGTCGCAGTATCCTCGTCCAGGTCGGGGACGGACTTCGAGGAGACCCCGAGCCCTCCCCGGATATCATCCGCGTTTGCTCCCCAGACCCGTGCGATCTCCTCGACCCGGATCCGGAACCGCGGGATGTATGCTCCATAGGTGATGATTCCTACCATTGTTCCTCCCTCAACACCTGCACAATCTGTTCGACGTCCATTCCGGTGCAGAGCACCGTGATCCTGTCTTTTTCGGCCATCTTCGGGACGAGGGGATGGACGAGGGCCGGCTCGATCCCCTGCAGCACGACGGCCCGGGGCTTGAAGGGCGTGACCCGGATCGCGACCATCGGGGACTTGCCGGATGTGACGTCCGTGAAGATCAGTGCCCTCTCCGTGCTCCACCCGTAAATCCTGTTGAACTCGTTCGAGGAGAGCTGGGTGATCGCGTTGAGGCTGTTGATCACCGTGTACCCGTAGATCGCCTGCGAGAGCGAGCCGCAGACGGTCTGGCACCCGATCAGCTCGGCGAAACGGGTCAGGGGGACAGGGGAGGGATAGTCATGGATGTCATAGATGACATCGTCGTCAACGTCAGAATAGAGGATCTTGGCAAACTTCTTGATGTACTTGCCCCCGTTCGCCTCGTCGATGGAGAGGATCGTGTCCACGATCTTGCCGACGACGGCTGTCCCGGGGCTCTTTCGCCTTCCGCTCTCGTAGTCGCTGATCACGGAAGGGGAGACGTCCAGGTGCTCGGAGAGGACTGCCTGGGGGATATTGAAGCTCATCCTCCATTTCTTCAGGGCCTTCCCGGGCGAGTCTGAAAGCGTGATCTCGCCTGCCATCTTCTCGGCGAGGCGGTTCCGCAAATCAGATTTCATGGCTCATTATGCGGGGTCACGGGTATTATAATTAACGAATGAGAATTCGACATTTCACGAAAAGATAGGGCACCGGGATACTCATAAATAGTATGCATCTCAATTCTGATATCATGATCGTGCCCGAGGAGATCCAGTGCCTCAAGATCATCGCGCGCATGGGCGGCTGCCAGGGACCGGTCCGCGTCTCCTCGCAGTCCCTCGGGTCGGCCCTCGGGATCAGCCCCCAGACAGCCTCGCGCCGCCTCCAGTCTCTCGAGAAGCAGAGACTGGTCGAGCGGGCCCTGACACCGGAAGGCCAGGACATCATGGTCACACCGGAAGGAGAAAGCCTCCTGCGCCGCGAGTACGAGGACTATTGCCGCATATTCGGGGAGAACCACCACCGGTACACCCTCAGGGGGAAGGTGATCACGGGACTTGGCGAGGGGAGGTACTACATGAGCCTTGAACCGTACCGGGTCCAGTTCGAGAGGCTGCTTGGATTCTCCCCGTTCCCGGGCACCCTGAACATCCGGCTCGATTCCCGGAGTCTCCCTGTCCGGAAGAGGCTCGAGGGGATCGAGTGGATCCGGATCGATGGGTTCGTCGCGGACCAGAGGACGTTTGGGTCGGCACGCTGCCTCCCCTGCCGGATCGGGGATGTCCGGTGCGGCATCGTCGTCCCGGGCCGGACCCATTACCCCGAGGACATCGTGGAGATCGTGGCACCGGTTGGCCTGCGGGAGGCACTCGGCCTCGGGGACGGCGACGAGCTCGCAGTGGAGGTGGAGAAATGATAGAAGATGCAATCAGGGCTCTGAGGGAGGGGCAGTTCATCCTGCTCTACGACTTCGACGAGAGGGAAGGGGAGACAGACTTTGCGATCCGGTCGGATGCCGTGACACCGGCCCACGTGGCACGGATGCGCCGCGATGGCGGGGGGCTCATCTGCACCGCAGTCCACCCCGTGGCAGCCCGTGTCCTCGGACTCCCGTTCGCAGCAGACCTCCTCTCCCGGGACCCGGGCCTCTCCCGCCTCCAGGGCGAGGTCCCCTACGACAGGAGGAACAAGTCCTCCTTCTCGCTCTGGGTCAACCACAGGGACACGTACACGGGCATCACAGACCGGGACCGGGCTCTGACCATCACGGCTATCGCATCCCACGTGAAGAGATCGCTCAACGGCGGCGGGGCGGACTTCTTCTCGGATTTCAGGTCGCCCGGCCACGTTGCCATCCTGCGGGCGGCCGATGCCCTCCTCTCCCAGAGGAGGGGCCAGACAGAGCTCTCGATCGCCCTTGCCGTGATGGCAGGTGTCCCTCCTGCAGTCACCATCTGCGAGATGCTCGACGATACGACCGGGAACGCGCTCGACAAGGAATCGGCACGGGCATACGCAGAAAGACACGGCCTCGTCTTCATCGGGGGCGAGGAGGTGCTCGAGGCCTGGGAGGCGCACCGGGAATCGAGCACGGCCTGAACGCGGAAACCCCCCCTCGTACCAGGAATTGCCCTGCATCATAACGGCAGGATGCACCGGTCCAGTACTGGATCCTTTCTCAAAGATCCGTTTCCCGCGAAAAAGGGGGGTTCATTTTAATCCTTCCCTGCAGGATGCCCGGTGGAACCCACCCCAAACCGGCTGGTCAGGAAAAAGGGGGACTGCCTTGCCAACCAGCACTCAATCACAAGGGCAGAAAGCCGGAAAAAAGGTGCAGGCCTATTTTCCTGCAAGTTTCTTCAGCGTCTCCTCCGGCAGCATCCGTGCGATCGACGCCTTCGTCGGGCAGCGGCCCGGCTTGATTCCGGCACTCTTTGCGGCCTCTTTCAGGGTCTTTAAGTCGAGGTTCCTGATCAGATCCTGTATCTCTTCGTCCTTCACGCGCATCACCCGATCGATCGTATCCCCCTGCCCTGAATAATAAATATTGCGGGGGGTCACCCGCCGGTCAGAGGCGGAGCTGGGCGAGGGCCTCGTACGCCATCTTCCGGAAGATCGCCGGGTCCATCGCGTATTCTCTCCGGGCCCTCGCACCGTCCGGCGTCGATTCTGCCTTCTCCAGGCGGTCGAGCGTAGCTGCCGCGCAGTCAAGGATGAAGAGATCCCTTGTCTCCCGGTCAACCGGCGTGATCGACTCGCACCGGACCGAGATGAGCACGGCACCGTCGGGTGTCTGGTACACGCTTGGCTTTCCCACGACGGCGACAAAGGACGGGGGATCGAGGCGCGCCATCTGCTGCATGGCGTCCGGCTGGAAACTCCCGGCCATCACGAAGAATGTCCCGGTCGGATCCACGACGCGTGCCCTGTAGAAGAGGTTCTGCTCCCCCTGCTTCTTCTTCTCTGTCAGTGTCCCGACGAAGAAGACGCGGTTACAGCGGGCACCTGTCGGGAGCAGGACAAACGACGGGCTCTTCTCGTCCTGCCCCTCCCTGAAGTGGATCCTGCTCTCGCGCAGCTCCCCTGCAAAGACCCTCCGCGCCGGTTCCCTCTCGAATCCGCCCTCCCTGCGCGGTGCAAAGGATGGCCCCGTCCCGCCGGTCATGGCGACCCCCCCGCCCTGTTCAGGAGGTCAGTAAGGCGTTCCGGCTGGAAACGGATCGGCGTGCACTGCTGGACGAGGAGCCGCCCGTCGATCTCGCGGCCGGTGCATGCGAAGTACCGGCCGAGGAGGGCGTCGCGGAACCTGAGGAAGACCTCGTCCATGCCAAGGGGCGTATTCTCGGCAATCTCGCGTGCCTGCTCGAGCGTCATGCCGACGAGGGGCTCTGTTGCGGCACGCTGGATCAGGACTTCCCGGGTCTCGACACCGTTGTCCAGCCAGCCCTTGATCCGCAGGTCGTACTGGAACCCGGGCTGGATCTCGTGGACCGGGCAGTAGTTCTGGCGGGAGAGGACGCGGTTGCACCCTTCTACCGGGCACCGCTTGATCAGACCCGAGCCGGGTGCGAGGTGGACGAAGGCCCCCTCGAAGCGGGCATCGCCGCGGCTGACCTCGATATCCCCTTCCTCGGAAATGACCGTCGCCGTGTTGAGGGTGAGGGAGAGGCGGCCGTTGAACTCGTCGGCCATCGCGTAGAATATCGTGTACACAGTACCCGGGTTCAGGCGCTCCCGTCCCTCCTCCTTCCACGTGACGAACCGGACAGACCCTGTCTCGTCCGCGAGGATCCCGGACTGGAGGATCCGTTCGTGCGTTGCCTCGAACTCCTGGATCACCTTGCCCCGGACCGATACGATACCTGGCCGGATCTCTGCAACCGGGGTGAGGACGGGCTTTATCGTGCCGGCGGCCGGGATCTCTGTAATCGTCGTTCCCGAGTGGATCTTGAGGGTGACAGAGCCCCGGTACTCGTCCACGACCGCCGACTCGAACCGGTACCAGTTCCCCTCCTTGAGGAGAGGCGCGTTTGCACGTGACCAGACGACGAACCTCGCGGCTGCGGTCTGGTCTGCAACGATCCCGGTCTGGGAGATCGACGGGGAGGGAGCAGATGCCAGCGCGACGACCTTGCCCTCCACGGTGACCCACTCGCCGGGGACGAGGGCGTCAAGGGTCTTTCCCTCGCCCGGGCCGCCGGCCTGGAGCCCCTGGATCGAGAACTCGCGCGCGAGCTCGTTCGTGACCGTCCGCTCGGCCTCCGCGAGCGGGACGCCGAACTCCTCCACGAGGCGCCGGAGCTTTGTCTCTATCGCTGTCTTCTCCACGGCATGGCCGTGGGACATCACTTTCTGGGAGATTCTTTCTGCTGCATGGGAAAAATCCATCGTACATCTCCATGGGATCTGTCATCCGGGCATCTCACCTTAAAACATGCGGACGGGAGGTGAAAATGCAGGTGCCGGTGCTGCATATTTATCATCCTCCATCTGTAATATACATGGCATGGGAATTACTGCAGACAGTACCATTTACGACCTTTTGAAGGCAAAACCGGAATCTGCAGAGGTTTTGTTCAAGTTTGGCATGGGGTGCGTCGGGTGTGCAATCGCGAGGGGCGAGACCATCAGGGAAGCGGCAATGGCCCACGGTATCCCCCTCGACGAGCTGCTCACGGCACTCGGCGTGGAGCAGTAACACCTCCCCCCTCTTTTTGCCTCTTCTTTGCCTTCAGCTCGCGGAGCGTTGCCTCCGGGTGTGCACGCAGGTAGTCTGCAATCGCCGGCTCGTGGAGGAGAGTGCAGCTGCTGCAGTTCCAGACAGGACCGTTCCTTGAAGAGCCCTGCACCCACTGGCCGAGGCTCTCGTCCCCGCAGGGATAGAAGGGACAGTAACAGAAATCGCACCTCTGGCCCGGGAAGTGACAGGGGTAATAGGGGCACTCTTCCGGGACCCACTCGGCCCAGTGCTCTCCCTGGTACCTGCTGAAGATGAAGAAGGCAGGCCGCCCCTTCGCTGCCCCCCGGGTGGCTGCCCGTTCGAGAACCACCTTCGCACCGAAGCGGACCGCCTCCCCGATCCGCGAGCCGATCCCTGGCAGGGGGGACGCATCGCCGGGCGTGACCTCTCCCTCGCACGCGACAACGATGGTATCAGGGAAGCGTGCCGCTATCTCCCCGTTGCCCTCCCCGCAGGAGAGTGCCGCCCGGGCAGCGGCAGTCGTCGCGATTGCCCCGAGGAGTGCTCCGTCGCTCATCCCCTCCCGGGAGTAGACCACGAGGTTGAGGCCCCCCGCGGATCCGGTCATGCCCGGGGTGACAAAGACCATGAGGGAGTCGTACTGGAGGATGCAGAAGTGCGAGGAGGGGCCGCCCGCAAAGAGCCCGAAGAAGTCAGGCGGGAGCCCCTCCCTCTGGACGGCCCGCTCCAGGATGCGGAGCTGGTCCACCCCCTTCTCCGCGGGGACAGGGGCATGCACGACGATGGTCGAGACGCCCCGCAGCCCGCCGGCAATCCCGGTGCTTGCTGCGCGGAAGTGCCCGCGGAGGAAGAGGGTCCCGTTGCGTAAAAAATACCTCATGGCCCGGGGGATGTAAAAAAAGAGCCCTTTGGTTCACCCGCGTTAAGCAGGGAGTCTCCCGGGAATTCCGGGGTGCCGGATGGGGTGTTCTGCATGATCACCGGATGGAGGGTTTTCAATCGTCTCCAGAAATATTTTTGGAATCGCCGGCGTTATCCCGGGCGACCACCCCTGCCGGAGAGGTACCTCTGCATCAGGAGGGGGGCACAGAAGTTCCCGCACATCGTGCATCTTTCGTTCTCTCCGGCAATCTTCCGTGCGGAACCCGGATCGGGCGCCATGGCGATCTGCCCTCGCCTGCTGCAACAGACTCGATGAGAGAGCTATCGGGAAGAAGCATGCGGGGAAGGGGGGGGACATCATGGCCAGCCGGGGGGCAACACGGGATGTGTCCGGGAGGGAGGAAAGCGCGTCTCTTGGAAGGAAAAGGGGGTCTTCCTGCAAGAGCAGCCTCATGCGAGGGTGTAACGGACGCGGTCCTTCAATTCCTGCTGCTTTCCGGCGTTCCAGCCCGATACCTCCTGGAGGTACCCTGTCACCCTGCTGATCTGGACGACGTCATGGCTCCCGCACTCGGGGCAGACGGGGGCGCCGCAGAGAGGGCAGTACTCGATGCTGGAGACGATCTCGTGGGAACAGTGGCAGTGATCGAGCGGGCACATGATCTCGAGCTGCGAATCCCCGCAGACGGGACAGGGGCTCTCGTCAACGACGAGGTGGCAGGTGTGGCACTTGTACCGCCGCTCCGAGGGAGGGATATCCTCGAGGCGTCGCAGTGATCGGGCCAGAAAAAGCTGTTCTTCACTCCATTGCATACAATACGATGGCTATTTTTGCATTTAAACCCTTTGTTTGGGCCGGTTCCGCCTCAGGGACTCATAGGGGTCATCACGGGGAGATGGACCCGTCAGGAAACGTCATCTCATCATCGGCGGAAAATCCCAAGGTCTGCTGCGGCTGCAGCCGGGTCGGCGGCCCCGTAGATCTGCCTGCCCACGATGATCCCGTCCACGAGAGGGGCAATAACCGCCGGGTCGCCGCCCTGGGCCCCGGCGCCCGGAGACCAGATGATCCGGTCAGGGACGAGCGTTCGCAGCACCCGGACCCTCTCCGGCCGGGTCGCGGGCGCGATGATCCCGTCTGCCCCGAGGGAGACGGCCATCCGGGCTATCCTCTCCGGCACGCCGTTGGAAAAGAAGGCGAGTGCTCCCGGGTGGCTCATCTCGGCGACGACGAGGCACCTGCCCCCGGCCGCGTGCGCGGTCTCGACGCAGGCGAGGACCGAGTCCTCCCCGCAGAAGCCGTGGCAGATGATCCCCGAGAACCCGGCGGAGAAGACGGCCTCCGCGATGAGGCGGTTCGTGTTCGGGATGTCGGCGACCTTGAAGTCGGCGACGAGCGGGAGACCGAGGGGGACAAGCTCGCGGGCGATGGAGAGACCGGAGCGGAGGACGAGCGGGTACCCGAGCTTGATGGCATCAACGTGCGGGGCACAGACGTGCGCGACAGAGAGCGCCCGTGCAGGGTCTGTCACGTCGAGGGCAAGGACGATATCCGTCATACCCCAAGCCTCTCCCGCACGGCGGCCACGAGGAGCGGGAGCGTGATCGTCGCATCGCCGTACACGGTAACAGCACGCGCTGTCGCCGTGATCTTGCCCCACGACCTGGCCTCGTCCAGCGTCGCACCCGAGAGACCGCCGAGGTCGGGCCGGTCACCGGTCAGCTGGATGGCATAGTCAAAGCCTTTCGGCGTCATGAGCATGCCCTGCAGGATGTAGTTCTTGGGGACGCCACCCCCGATCAGGAGGGCTCCTGCCGATTCTGCCGCAAAGCAGAGGGAGAGAAGGTCCTGCATGTCGCCCAGTCCGTCGAGGACAGGCCGGTGCACCTGGGTATAGAGCCAGTGCTGGAGACCCACCATGGAGTCGGCGAGGGCAGGGCAGAAGACAGGGACCCCCTTCCGGGCAGCGGAGGCAAGGATGCCGGAGGGGAGGGCACTCCCGACCTCCGCGAGGAAGGCCCGGACCGAGAGCGGTGCGCGGGGAGCAAGCTCTCCGAATCGGTCCTGCATGAACTCCTCGAACCGGACAAAGGACTCGTTCGGGAGGAAAACATCGTAGATCCTGTTGATCTCTGCCTCCCGGAGCGCCGTGTCCGAGCAGGAGGCACTCCCGTGGTAGTGCCGGCACCCGAGCGCCTCGATGATATCGTGGGTGAGGTTTGCACCGGTCGAGACCAGGACGTCGACGAACCCCGCATCGATGAGATCGCTGACGATCCTCCCCATCCCTGCAGGGACCATCGCTCCTGCAAGGCCGATGAACCGGGTCACCGAACTGTCCCGGAGCATCGCCTCGTAGATGTCGGCAGCCCGTGCCAGTGCCCCGCCGTTGTATGCCCCGGCCCGTCCCATGGCAGCAACGAGTTCCCCGACGGTCATCCCGGGCCGGAGGATTATCTGCTCCACTCTCTCCCCGCACTCCATACCAGAGGAGTATCGGGGGGAAGGGAGATAGTCTTTGGCTGGAGTGAACCAGCCGGATCCCCCAAGTCCCCTCTCACGGCGACGGCGGGAGGAGGAAGTCCTCCCGGACACCCCTGCAGAGGGGCCGTGCCAGGTGTCGCCGGGCGCTCGGCGGGACCTCGTACCAGCCGGGAGAGATCGTGCGGGGAACCACCACCACCTCGGGGGCGTCCTTCCTCCCGCTGCAACCCCGGCACTTGTACCCCTTGCCCGTTCCTGCGCTCGTCATCCGTTTCCCGCACCTCTCGCAGAGGGGGGGGCGCAGGAGCCTGAGGGGAGGTGCGGAGACGACCCCTATCTTCTCGAGGTTCAGGCTCCCCCTCTTGTAGCTCCCTGCCGCCCTCACCCTGTCCCCGGGACAGAGGGAACGCACGATATCGCGAAACCCCCTCGTCGGCTCGTACGCCATGCAGGGAAGCGTTCCGTTTCCGTCGCCGATGGCGAGGCAGACGTGGCCACCCCGGGCCGTCCGTGCAGGGGACAGGACGATCCCGTCCACGAGGTAGGAGTGCCCCTCCTCGAGGTGCCCGATCTCCCCGCGGACGATGTGGGAGTCCGTCCCCTGGTTCGTCACAAAGACCTGCTCGCAGGCCGGACCCTCGGATATCACCCTCTCCCTCGCAAGGGAGAGCCACCCGGGGCGCTCGCCCCTTATCCCGAAGAGGACAGGATCGGGCGTGTGGGGCACGCAGACCACGATATCATTCTCCCGGTCGACCGTGTCCCATGTATGGGGAAACGTCACGGAATCTGCCTCAAAGAGGCTCTGGCGGTCGACTGCCCGCGGCGTACCGAACCGATCCCTCTTCCGGTACACAAGCAGCTCGTAGGTGAAATCGTCGAAGTGACTGCAGGCAGCGGCCGTGGCCCCGATGAGGCCCCGTCTTTCCTTGTACCCGCGGAAGAGCGCATTCCAGTCCCGCAGGAGGTCGAGGGCCTCGTCCAGCGTGCAGAACCCCCTCACCGCACGCAGGTAAAAGTCTGGCGGAGGGGTCTCGCCACACGCGACGACCCCCGGGTGAGTCCCGTCATGGGACATCTCCGCGAGCTCTTCGACGGCCCTACAGGCGAGGTGGAAGGCCACGCGGAGCGATCCCTCGGCAACGAGGCATACCGCAGCGTTCCCCCGGGTCTTCTCACGGACGTTCGGGTTCAGCCGGACGAGCCGTGCCTCGAGCACCCGGATACCATGCTGCTTCAGGCGCCGGGCAAGGACAGCCCCGAGGTACGTGGTGCACATCCCTGCGGGAGAGTCGGTATCATCTATCCCGATGCGGAACATCAGCCCTCACACCAGTATTTATATCAGGTCAGCGAAAACCCATTCGTAGTGGGATGTCACAGGATCGCCTCCTCTCGACTATCACGAGCGTCCTCCTGATGGGCGGGTTCCGGGTCTCGGAGAAGTTTGCCATGAGGCCCCGGAGCTTCGACATGGTTGCCCGGAAGAAAAACATCATCCTCGTGATCAAGGCAGTCACGCATATCGACAGCGTCAGCGAGGATATAGCACGGGATCTCGACCATGTCTCCCGGTACCTGAAGGGCTCGCCCCTGATCATCGGCGAGAGGGCACGGGAGGCAGAACTCGAGAGGGGCGCAGTCTATGTCCGGTACGGCATCTATGCCATCAGTGTCGCGACCCTGTACGACGCATTCGTCGAGGGTGTGCCGCCCCTCGTGTACGCATCTCCCGGGGGACTGTACGTGAACATCAATGGCGAGGTTCTGCGGGAGCTCCGCGAGAGGAGGAACCTCTCGCTCGGCGACCTCGGCGCCATGCTCGGGGTCTCCCGGCGGACAATCTCCAAGTACGAGAGCGGGATGGGAACGACGCTTGACGTTGCCCAGAAGATCGAGGAGATATTCGATGCACCCCTCGTCCGGGCAATCGACCTGCTCGCGTACAGCCCGGTCTTCTCGGACGAGAAGGAGAGTGCGGAGGAGACCCCGATGGGGTTCCTCGAGAGGATAGGGGTCAGGCTCCATGCCATGCGGCGGGCGCCGTTCCAGGCGCTCATCGAGATATCGGACGAGTCCATCCTGACGGGATACGGGGCCTCCCAGAAGGTTGTCAGGCGCGCTGCGCTGATAGGCAACATCTCCCAGGTCGCGGGAATGCATGCCATGTGCGTGCTCACGGATTACGAGAAGCAGAAGAGGATCGGAAAGACCCTCGTCATCGGAGAACAGCGCCTCCAGTCGATCCGGGACGGGGAGGAACTGATCGACCTCGTCTGCAAATAATAATTTTTATATAGAACCACAAACCAATTTTATCGCTACACGTGGTGAATAGCAATGTCACAGCAACTTGGAGGACAACCGATTCTCATCCTGAAAGAGGGAAGTTCACGCACCCGTGGACGTGATGCACAGGGCATGAACATCACCGCCGCAAAGGCGGTGGCAAGTGCCGTCCGGACGACTCTGGGTCCCAAGGGCATGGACAAGATGCTCGTCGACACCATCGGTGACGTGGTGATCACAAACGA
>CAYSII010000027.1:0-15911 GCA_964431125.1 uncultured Methanolinea sp.
AACTTATTTTCATCATTTTCGTTCAATTGAGTCCAGTTGAGTACGCTCAAACGGCAGGGTGTCTGGTAGCGGTAGCTATCGACAAATCATGGAAAAATACACCCAATTCAAATGATTTGGTGAAATTAAGAGTATTTACCTTGATTTTCGGATTATGATTCACCGCATCTTCCTGGATGTTTTGTGTTTTACCACGTTTTTCGAAATGTCAAGCAAAGGACAGGAGAATGGGATTCATCAGGAACCGGGTCCTGCTCGTGTCCGGTCGTCTGCGGGTCTCTCTGTCGCTGGCAGGAATATCTCTGTAATTTTGAAAAAAATCGCTGTCTCTGATAGCTTTGCTTACTGCAACCCTGTCACCGGTTCCCCCGGGTGCATTCAGACTCCTCCTTTTGAAGGACCAGAGTAAAAAAAAACTTCCTGCATTTTCTGGTGGACAGGTATAATTCCAACCCTCCGGGGCTCAACGAGGTTATGGAAATGAGATTTCAGAGACCAGAACAGGGACGAGGGGAGCAACCCCGGGAATCTCCTACCCAAAACGACGAGGGGAATATCCGGGATAGGACTGTCGTGCAGATAGAGGAAGGATCGGATAATCCTTCCGGAACGTTTTCCGGCAGGGATCTGCAAAGTGCGTCCGGAGGACAATAGAGTCCGGATCCTGTATTTAGAATAATTTTACATGACCAGGAAGAAAAAAAGGCATTTTTATCAATATAATGGGGTTGATTTTTCGAGATTTTTTCCGGTTCCCTGGCACCTTCGGATTGCCCCGAATGGACCTCCCCCCGATACGGGGGAAGGTTTCCCTGCAGGGTATCTCATGGAAAGGTATCGTTGTCCCGGCAAAAACCGGGTTATCTCCGCATAAAAAAGAGAATCAGCAAAAGAGGAAACATTCTGTTTTCCACCACTATTTTCGGTACGGGGATGGTATCCCTGTTTTTCTCTGTCCTCTCCACCGGGCGGGACTTTCGGGTTTTTCTCGGGGCAAAGAGGAGAATGTTCCAAGCGAAGGGTTTCGCAGAAGAGAGATTCTGCGCAAAAGGTTTATAATTCGAGCAAAAAAAGAATAGAACATGTCAGGGGGATTTTTCTCGGAGTGGCTCTCCCGCTACCGTCACTACCTGAGAATGCGAAATTATTCCCCGCGGACAATCCAGAGCTATGAGCAGGTTGTGAGGCATTTTGCCTATTACGTGTGGCTCAGGCGGAACATTGACCCCCAGAAACTCATGGTCTACTGGGAAGATTTTTCGAAGGCAAGGGCAGAGACCGATGTCGAAGTGGAACCCGCGCTCCTCGAGGATTACCTCTCCTTTACGAGTTCCATGCGGACATACAAACCAAAGACTCTGCACCGGATAATCTCGACGCTCAGTTCTTTCTACCGGTTCCTCTACTCGCAGGGGGCAGTCACGACAAATCCCCTGATGGGGGTGCAGCGCCCGAAGATCAAGGACCAGGAGCTCCGGTATCTGAAGCACAGCCAGGTACTCCGGTTGATAGAATCCATCGAGGATCCAAGGGACCGCCTGATAGTGAGGACGATCTATGCAACCGGTGTCAGGGTCTCGGAGCTCTGTGGCATGAACATCGAGGACATAGATTTCGAGGACGGGACCATCCGCGTGCGGGGCAAGGGAGGGAAGATCCGGATTGTCTTTGTCGATCCGGACACGCTGGCCGAGATGGATCGGTTCATCGGTCAGCGTATCGAGGGTCCCCTGTTCCTCGGTCAGATGGGGCACCATATCTCGCCGAGGGCCGTCCAGCATATATTCCGGAAATACGCTCCTGAAGGGATCACCCCCCATAAGATCCGGCACAGCTACGCGAGTGAACTGTACCGGCGCTCCAAGAACCTTCGTGTCGTCCAGGAGAACCTTGGCCATACCTCCATCAAGACCACCGAGATCTACCTGCATACCGATCTCGAGGAGAGAAAAAAGGTCTACCAGGAATTTTTCCCCCTTGCGGAGAGAAAGGAAAAGGCAAGAGAGAAGGGTGAAGACAAAAAATACTGAGATCTGGTCTGCCAGGAAAGCATTCGCCGGGAGAGCACGCCGGCGCCGGTAGGCAACCCGACTCTCATCGTGGAGAGTCATTCTCTCTCTAACAGTTGCCGACCGCCGGTTTCACAACGGGAAACAGGTGCTATTCCTGCTCATCGCCCGTGTCCCGGAATTCGGCAGGGTTCATTAATCCTCTCCCGTGAAACCGGTTCTCCTCAACCTCATAAACTATATAATGCTATATAATATGTTGTATCCATTTTTCGTTCTTCGGGCACTCTTCGATCTTCTTTTCAGGGAATTTCAAAAAGAATCCCGACTGAAAAATACAACCGGATTCATGAAACTTCAAGGATAAAATATCTTTTAAAAATTCTTATTTTTCGAAAATAATCTTGATATTCAGCCTGAAAGATTGAGAAATCACTGGTGTTTTCCAAGAGAAATAACTCTTCTTCTCATCTGAACCATCATCATCCTCGCTAGCCTCTTAAGCAATGAACGAGAATAATCACACAAGGCTGCACGATCGTGTGGTGATGCTTTATTCCAGGGGAAAGCCAGAACGGAGTGCGCCGGGAGAAAGTCACGTGGAGCAGGGAATCACCGTCCCGGAAGAATGGGAAGAGATCCTTTACTTCCTAAGGGAGCGCAAGGGCGGGATGGTGTACGTGGTCGGTGCCGCGGACAGGGGAAAGACAACCTTCTGTCGCTGGCTGACGTTCCGGCTTTCCACGATGGATAAGACAGGTTTTCTCGACTGTGACATAGGGCAGTCGACCCTTGGTCCCCCTGCGACACTGGGACTGGCCCTCTATGCCGGAGGTTCCGAGGTCCCGCAAGCCACGTATTTCCGGTTCGTTGGAGCCGTCACGCCGAGCGGACACATGGTCCAGGAACTCGTGGGTGCTCTCCGGCTGAAAGAGAAGGGAAAGGAGCAGGGTGCGAGGTACCTTGTTGCGGATTCACCGGGCTGGGTTGTCGAGCCCGCTGCCCAGGAGTTCCACGTCAGGATGATCGACCTGCTCCAGCCCGAGGTCATTGTGGGGTTCGAGAAGGGTCCGGAGCTCGAGGGAATACTCGTCAACTTCCGTCGTCATCCAGGGATGAGAATATTTGAATGCACTACCCCCATGGAAGTCATTGAAAGGAAGAGAGACTGGAGGAAACTGTATCGTTTCCAGCGATTTTCGGAGTATTTTTCCCGTGCGGTTCCCCATGCCCGGTTTATTGCAGGCCTGGGCATTCATGGCAGGATACCGGAATCATTCTGCGAGGATGATTGGCGACACCTCCTCATTGCGCTCTGCGATCCGGAGATGATGGTCGTTGCCCTGGGCCTTGTGGACAGACTCGACCTCGTCACAGGGACCCTTTCCTTCCGTGCACCCCCCCACGACGCCCACAGGGTCGCCTCGATCCATGTCGGTTCGCTCCAGGTCGACCTCTCTAATCCTCCGGGAAGACTTCAACAGGGTACCCGGCCTCTCTCATGGCGGCAATCAACTCTCTCCGATGAGGAAGGCCCCTCACCTCCAGTTCGAGTGTCACCTTCATCTGGTGGACGGGGAGGCCGGGAACACCCCGCTCCTGGAAGATCTGGCTGACCACTGCACCCTGCCGGGCAACGATGGAGAGGAGCGCAGGAAGCGATCCCCGTTCCTCTTCGAGCACGACACGGACCTGGATCATTCTCCCGCCGGTGTAGAGACCCTTCCTGAGAACCCTTTCCAGAAGGAAGGTATCCATGTTTCCACCACTGATCACGGCAGCGACTTTCTCCCCCGGCCGTACCCGAACCGCACCGGCGAGGAGTGCCGCGAGAGGGGCGGCTCCCGCACCCTCCGAGAGGACTTTCTTGCGTTCGAGGAGAGTCAGGACTGCATCCACGATGTCTTCTTCACCCACGAGAACGATATCCTGCACAAGGTCACGTATGACTGGAAAGGCGATCTCCCCCGTCCTCTTCACCCTGATCCCGTCAGCTATGGTCGGGCGGGCTTCGACGGTAACAGGGTGACCGGCCCGGATGGCCTCTTGTGCAGAGGGACAGGCATCAGCCTGCACTCCCACAACGCGTATTCCCGGCCGCAGGGCAGTCATTGCTGTTGCAATACCCGCAATCAGCCCTCCTCCGCCGACCGGCACCACCACGCACTGGACATCCGGGAGATCGGAGAGTATTTCCAGCCCGATTGTCCCCTGACCTGCAATGATCATGGGGTCATCGTATGGATGGATAAAGGTCAGATCCTGTTCGGCCGCCATCCTTTTTGCCACTTCAATACTCTCCTCCAGGCTTTCCCCTGCAAGAATGATCCGGGCGCCGTAACCCGTTGTTGCCTCCTGCTTTGCAAGAGAGACCCACGTGGGCATCACGATCGTTGCCGGAACGCCGGCCAGTGATGCCGCGACAGCAACGCCCTGTGCATGGTTGCCCGCGGATGCGGCAATCACGCCACCTCTGCCAATCTCCTCCCTTTTTGATAGTATCCGGTACGTCGCTCCCCTGACCTTGAAAGACCCTGCTTTCTGCATGCATTCGAGTTTCAGGTAAATTTCTGCACCCGTCAGTGCAGAAATTGTTGGTGAATGGACAAGGGGTGTCCGGATCACCTTGCCCTCGAGAAGACCCGATGCAGCCTGGATATCGGCGAGAGTGACCATGGGGGAATCTCGTCAGGTTATCCCTTTAACTTTTTTCAAAAACGCTCGCCTGCCGGGAATCATGGCCAGGGATGGGTCAGGGCACCCGAAGCGCTGCTCCATCGGAATATGCACGCTATTTAAGGTTCGGGACAATAAATAAGCAGCAGAAACACCATGCTCTACGTTGTCACCGGTGGGGCGGGGTTCATCGGCTCGCACCTTATCGAGGGGCTCTTCTCCGCAGGTCACGAACTGATAGTCATCGATGACCTCTCGACGGGACGATTCGAAAATATCGGCAGAATACCGGCAGATTCAGGTGTCAGGTTCGTCCAGGGTTCGATTCTCGACCTGGATCTTTTAAAAGACGAGTTCCTGGGAGCGGACGGCGTTTTTCACCAGGCTGCATATGTTTCTGTCCCCGGATCCGTCAGTAACCCCCTGAAAAGCCACGAAACCACGCTCACCGGGACCCTCAACGTCCTCGTGGCTGCACGGGACACGGGTGTGAAGAAGGTGGTCCACGCTTCATCAGCTGCTGTGTACGGGAACCTGCCCGGAGTTCCGAAGAGAGAGGACATGCCTGTCGATCCCCTCTCGCCGTACGCCGTCGCAAAATATGCAGGTGAGCAGTACTGCAGGGTATTTGGACTCCTCTACGGACTCCGGACAGTCTCCCTTCGGTATTTCAATGTCTACGGGGCACGGCAGGATCCGCGATCGGACTATGCTGCTGTCATCCCCCGTTTCATTGCAAATCTCCGGTCAGGAAACCCTCCTGTCATCTATGGGGACGGAACCCAGACACGGGACTTTGTCTATGTAAAAGACGTTGTGCGGGCAAACATACTGGCAATGGAGACCGGGGCAGATGGAGTCTACAACATCGGGTCTGGCAAAGCGACAAGCGTCAATGAACTTGCCACGCTCCTGATCTCGCTCCTTGGGTTTCCTGGCAGGCCGGTGTACACCGGGGGAAGACCCGGGGAAGTGAAACACTCCGTTGCAGACATATCGCGGGCCCGTGCCTCTCTCGCGTGGGCCCCTTCCTTCTCTCTCGAAGCAGGGCTCTCCGATACACTTGCGCAGGGGGTATGACAGCCCCTGCAGGGGCAGCTGCGGGCAGGTTCTCCCCTGGAAGTATACCGCAAGATTGCCCTCCATTCTCCTAGGTACCAGGTCCGGGTCGCAGTCCGGTTTTTGCTGCGGTTGCGACCAGGGTAATGCAAAGCGCAAGAAGGGCTGGTGCGGGGGAAAGACCTGTCCTCTGAGGGGTCGGTGCCGTCTCCCCGGTTTTCGTTACCGGGACCGTGGATGCTGCCGGAGTCGCGGGGGTTTCCGGTATGACCTTTTTTTCAGGAGGTGCTTCTTCTGGAATCACGAGGGCATACACACCTCCTCTCACAAGAGGTGCAACGACACCCTCCCCGGTAACGGCAGATGGCAGGAGCGTCCACCGATCATCCAAAAAGAAAGCCACGGTGGAATTGTCTGCCGGCTTTTTCTCCCCGGTGGAGATTATTATCTCTGCCGGCGGAGACACAACGGTCTCGTACGGGACGACAGCATAGGGACCTGTTAGAACCCGCATCCCGGATGGTGCACCCGTCAGGGGGAGCGAGATGATGCTCGCCCTGCAGCCCTGCGGCACCCTGGCCTTCACGGCTCCATCGGCAGAGGAGAGGACGACTGGTTCCTGCGATCCGGATAGCCCGGAAATGTTTCCGGTGCCCGGATGGGATAAAACACCCTCTGACCCGACGGGGATGGTCTCATAGAGGACTTCGGTTCCGTCGACAAGGGCTGCAACAGTTATTGTTCCGCTTGGCAGACCATCGATCACGAACCCGATCTCGGAGTCTGCAGGACCCTCCTTGATCCCTGTTACCTGGAATTGCGTGGTGATCGACCGTGCTGTGGGAAGCGTTGTCCCGGAGAGACGGAAGTAATCGTAGGTTCCTGCCGTCACATCGTAGGATTTCGTGGTCGTAAACCTGCCATCTGGAGATTTTCCGGATACTGTTACCATCGTGTCCCCTTTTTTAACCTCGAGGCGGTTACTTGAGGTTCCCTCGAGGGTTGCCGTAATGGTCCCTCTCCTGAGAGAGAATGGCATCTCAAACTGGCTCATCTGGAACCGGAACTCCGTATTGGGAGAGACAGCATAGGATGCCTCCACGAGGAGAGAGAAACGGGCTCCGTCCGGAAGACCTGTTACGGTGACCAGGAGAGGATGCCCGTTTTCAATGGTCTCGGGATGGGCAGTAATCGTCAGGGGGGCGGCAGGGATGATGAGGGGCACGAGAAAGAGGAGAAGAACCAGACTCCTCCTGATGTGCATGATACCTTTTCCGGAGGTCTCCATACAGGATTCTGGTTCCATCACCGGGAAAAATTTTACCCGATCTGCCCCTTTTGATGATTTCCAGGAAGACCCTCCGTATCTCCCGCGTATCCCCTGCGTATCCCCTGCGTATCCCTTGCGTATCTCCCGCGTATCCCCTGCGTGAAATACCTGCATCATGAGAATTCCCCGCAGGTGTTTCTCTTCTGAATGCCGAATCCTGATCCCTGAAGAGCTGGTAATTCGGTACCCTGAACGCGGAAGACAAGGGTATTTACCGCACCCTGCATATCCCTCTAGTGGAGATGTCAAAATGCCTGCCACCATCAGGAAGAAGTTTTCATCCGCATCAATCCTGTTCCTCCTCCTTTCTGCCATCCTCCTGCCTGTCACTGCAGGGACGATGCAGGGGGTGGATGGACAGGCAGCCGGGACGACTGCTGCAGGCTGGAATTCTCTCGGTAACACGTATTCCAGCCAGCTGCGCTGGGATATTGCCGCAGATGCATACACCCGCGCGATCGAGATTGATCCCGGTTTCGCCCGGGCGTACTTCAACCGGGGGAAAGCGTTCGCGGAACTGGGCCGCTACGAGGAGGCAATCGAGGACTACAGGAAGGCCGTGGAACATGACCCCTCTCTTGCAGGAGTGGTAGAAAATTTCCTCGAGATAGCTGTCCGGAACAGCCGGGGGACTTTCCCGGGAGATGCCCTCATCAGGGGTCATTTCTTCCCTGGCGGACAGTTCCTTGCTGTCGATAACACGCGTGGCAGGTCCGATGTCGTGATCGCTCTGACCCCGCAGGGACAGAGGGGAGCAATCCTTGCTGTTTTCGTGGCAAAGGGACATTCCCGGCGGTTCGACCAGGTCATCCCCCCGGGGATCTATGATGTATATATCACAACCGGGGAGCACTGGAACCAGAATACCAAGTCATTTGCCGTTGAAACCGGGCACCTCCTGTGGAAGGCACCCCAGGTCTTTGCAGGGCCGGAGAACAGGGGATTGACCCTGACATTCATTGACTGGTCTCCGCCGGCTTCGTGGCTGGAATACTCCCTGGTTCCCATCGCGGCAGAAAAATTTCCTGTCCTGTAACCCTGCACTCCTTTTTTCTGATATCCCTGCCGTTCAGGACCCGTCTGCCCTTCCGGGAAGGAAGCAGCGAGGGGATATACGGAAGTGTATAATCCAAACACGGACCACCTCTCCGATCCAGACCGGGTCTCCCTGGAACGGAGAATTCAGCGGGGCGAGGCCTGACGGGAAAAAGAGTTAAATTTATCTCCTTCTCCTGAATCCGGTTACCAGGGAGAGGGCACCAAGGGAGATTGCAGCAAGGACTGCCGGAAGAGGGGCCTTTGTGGGGACGATTGTCGGAGAGGGGGAGAGCGTCGCATCGACCCTGGCCTGTGAATCTCTCTGGACCTGGATCGTTGCCCTCCAGTCAGCGTATCCCTGATGGGTCAGGAGGACAGTGTGGGTCCCGGGAGCAATGGAAGGGAGGACGAGGGGGGTGATCCCCATGTATTCGTTGTCGACGTACACATCAGCACCCGCAGGGTTGGACTGGATAGAGAGAGAACCGGATCCCGTAACTGCTGTTGGTGTGGGTGTGACAGAGAGGGTCTGTGATACCCTCGTTGTCTCTCCGGAATTGACAAGCACATTACCAATCCAGTCCTGGAAACCCGCAAGAGATATCCTGACCTGGTGGTAGCCGGGTGAGAGACCGGACGCAAGCTGGGGTGACGGTCCATAGTACGTGCCATCAACATACACGCTTGCACCGGAGGGAACTGAAGTGACATAAATGGAACCTGTTGCAGGGGTAATCTGAGAGAGTGAAGCATAGACCTGCATGTTCAACCCGGCTGTGACAGAGGTTGTCGTGGTCCAGGTCTGGTATCCTGCTTTTGTCACCTGGAGGGTGTGGAGACCGGGCAGGACACTGTGGAAGGTGCAGGGTGTTCTCTGGCTCTGCACACCGTCGAGGACCGCTGTCGCAT
The DNA here is from genome assembly GCA_964431125.1 of uncultured Methanolinea sp. Classification (GTDB taxonomy): domain Archaea; phylum Halobacteriota; class Methanomicrobia; order Methanomicrobiales; family Methanospirillaceae; genus Methanolinea_A. Next base: position 9,022 of record CAYSII010000027.1, read on the forward strand.
CGGATGGCGTGGAGGTAACGGTAATACTCCCGTAAGTCTGGAGAGGCTGGAGGGTTGCAGTCACGTAGACGGTCTCGCCTTCAGAGGGATTGCCGGGCTGGTATTGTGTCCACTCCTGGTACCCGGAGAGGACGAGCCGGATGGTATGACCCGGGGTCCCGGTGGTCGAGACTGCCACGGAAAGCGGGGTTGTTCCCTTGTAGGTATCGTCGAAGTAAACCGAGGCACCGGAAGGGCTGGACGATATCCGGTAATACCCCTGCTGGCCGCCGGGCATGGCCTGGAGTGTCGCGCTGATGTGAATCGTCTCGCCTTCGAAGGGATTGCCATCGTAGGTGTCTGTCCACTCGAAGTACCCGTTCTTCGTGATCCGGATAGAATGGGAGGGATTGCCTGTCGTGGAGACGGAAACGGTTACAGGTGTGGTCCCCCTGTAGGAATCATCGAAGTACACGCTTGCCCCGGAGGGAATGGACGTGATCTCGAAGTAGCCTGTACCGCCACCTATCATTGCAGAGACCTGCCCCGAACAAAGCACGATGACCATTGCGAAGAGCAGAAAGGGAAGTGACAACCGTGCAGGAAATGACATCATGAATTTTCCTCTTTGCTTTCATAATTGGGTTACTGCAGAGAGTATAAAAGCTCTGCAAAAAAATCCTGCGGGAACGCCTCCTCGCGACTGGTTTTATCCGGGGAGGATGTCAAAGTTGGTTTTAATAAGAACCACTGCCTAACCATGAGAGGCCACACAGCTTCTCTTTCAGGATGAAAGAAAAGAAGGGCAGTGGCCGATTGAGACATCACCCCCGTAGTGTAGCGGTCAATCATGCAGGACTTTGGATCCGGCGACACCAGTTCGAATCTGGTCGGGGGTATCCTTCTCCTGGTTCGTCCCGAAAAGGAGAGAAGAATTTCTTTCCGGGAAAAATAAAGGAGAATTTTGGGTAATTTTCAGGGGTAAAGGGCAATGAGGATGGTCCCTGTCACCATTACGAGAGTTCCCGCGCCCCGCCAGAGGATTGCATGCTCTCCAAAGAAATAGCCTCCTATCAGAACGCCGAAGAAGATCGAGAGCCTCTTTATTGCAATGACGTACGGGACAAGGGACATCGTGTATGCGATGTTTACCGTGACTGCTTCAATTACCAGGACGAGCCCGAGAGCAGGCAGGAGCAGCAGTTCCATTTTCTTGCGACCGGGGCTGGCAGGGGAATCCCTCTCCCCGGAGATCTCTTCCACCCCTGTCCGGAAGAGAAATACACCGGCAAGGAGGAGAAAGACAATTGCAGAACCAAAGAAAGGATCGGATCTCTCCACGACGACCTTGTCATAGTTGACCGACAGGCTGTAGAGGAAGGCAACGATCAGCATGAACTGGATTCCCCTGTTCGAAAAGAGCATTCTTAAAGGTGCCCAGGGGGACCATGCCGAACCGGACGTCCCGGCCACGGCAAGCAGGTACGAGCCCCCAGTTATGAGGCAGATCCCCGCAAGACCCGGGATCGTTGGTGTCTCTCCAAGGATGAGGAAGGAGGTTAAGATCAGAAAGACCGGCGTGAATGAGAGGAGGGGCAGGCAGAGGGAGAGGTCGGTGGAAGAGAGGGCCCTGTAGAAGAGGAAGGTTGCCACGGTGTTGATGGCCACAGTGACAAGGACAGCTTCGAAAAAACCGGGGCAGACGGGAGGTATTCCCCGGATCAGGGAGAGAATGACAAGGGTTATTGCAGTGACCAGGAAGCTACACCCTGCAAGACGGGCGGGCGAAACACGCAGGAGAAGCATCTTTGCTCCGGCAGAATAGACAGCCTGAGCCAGTGCACCTGCAAGGGCAAAGAAGAACCAGGTCATGGATGGTGACCCCCCGCGGGATGGGTCCCGTTCATTTTTATGAAAACGCAGGATTCATTTCAGGCCCCGTTACCTGCTGACCGGGAATCCCCTGTTGTATGATCCTCCCGTGGCCCGTCTGCAGGGGGTGCAGCTTCTTCCCTGATGGTGAACCGCCACGTGCAGAACATATCCTCCGGATGCGGGTCCGGCGGGGCAAAGAGGCACTCAACCTGTATCCGCGGGTCGATCTCGCGTGCAAAACCTGAAAACTCTGCCCTGTGCATCTCCCTGCATGAATACTCGCGAAGGCCTCTTTTGAGACGGGCCTCCTGGGTGGGGCAGTGAGGAACCCGGATGATCATCTCGTTCTCTTTCTCCTCGATCTGGTATCCGACGATGAGTGCCCAGGGAAAGAGACTTTGTGCCTCTGAAAACCCGCGGAGCCCCTTTTCCTGCAGGGAAAAACGCTCCTTTATGTCCCTGGCAGCCATCCCGGCGACCCTGCCCCAGACCTGCTCGTTGATCTGCTCGGCAACAGGCTGGCCGAATCTCTCTGCAACGTAGATGAACCAGAAGGCGTCGACAATCCGGTAGTGCCAGAGGAGAAATTCCACGTAAGAGAGGATCTCCTCCCTGCTCATCTCCCCGATGCGGTCAATATTCATGGTTCAGGGTGTGACGATCCCCCCACATCAGGCTTTTTGTGGTTTTATGATGGTGCGGTATTCCGGGTGCACCCCTCCCGCTCAACCCGTTCCTGGGGAGCCCATCCATCTGCACGACATGGGCCAGGTGGGGATTGCCGAGATATTCCTCGCAGAGACAGGGGGAATGGTTGCCGTCTGAGTCGTCCTCGTCATCATCTTCTTTGTTTTTATCTTTCCTGCAGCGGCATGGGTGCATATCTTTGTCTTGCTGCCCGGGGGAGAGGGGGATATTCCGAGACGGTAAAAGCTCTCATCTTTGCCTCCACGCCTGCAATGCTTGTGAGCCGGATACCCATAATCGGCCCGGTGATTGGGGGTTATGGAGTCTTATCCTTGCTTGCATGGGTATTCGAACACTCCGGGAGCTTTTGCTTTCCAGGGCAATACTGGCAGTTGTCCCTGCCGCTCTCGTTTTCCTGGCACTTCTTGCCCTTCTTGCAGCGTATCTCTTCGTAACTGCGTTCTCTCTCGTTGTTCCGGCCTGAAATGGCCGGACTTGATCTCTCTCTCATGGATCGAAAAAAACCTTGGGGGGCAATCCGGGGAGTTCCTTCACGCCCGGCGTGAGACATCCGGCCTCTCTTTCCCTCGCATCCCTGACCGCATCCTTAATTCTCATCCGGGAATGAATGTACTGGTGCATGTGCACCGGGAAGGAGGTGCTCCGGACACGGGCGAGGGAGGCACGGGCTGCACTTCCGGATGAGACGCGACGATCATACAGCCTTTTGATCTGCGAGCGGGTCTGCGGACTGCTCGACGGGAAAGACCCGGTTCTCGTCTATGCTTCGAAGCCACCGGAAGTGGACACCTCGCATCTGATAACAGCACTCCTCTCCCGTAACAGGTCCGTTGTCGTTCCCATCATCGAGAAGGAAACACGGACCCTGCGCCTCTCCTACCTCCGCGATCCCCTGCACCTCTCGGCCAGCACCTTCTCCGTCCCGGAACCAGTCGGCCACGAGTTCCCTGCCGACCCGGGGCAAATACCGGTCGCTATCGTGCCCCTCATTGCCTTTGACAGGAAAGGTAACCGCCTCGGATACGGTGCAGGCTACTACGATCGCTTCCTCTCCCGGAATGCACACATGTTCCGGATCGGGATCGCGTTCTCCTGCCAGGAAGTAGACTTCATCCCGGCAGATGAGAGGGACGTCTGCATGGACGTAATCGTGACCGAGAAAGATATCCTCCGCGTAAAAAAGTGAGGGATCAGAGGTATTCTCTCCCGTTCATGTAGGGCCGGAGCACGTCCGGAACTGCCACTCTCCCGTCCGGTTCCTGGTAATTCTCAAGGATTGCCCGGATGGTCCGGGATGTGGCAACAGCTGTCGAGTTGAGCGTGTGCACGTAGCGCTTTGACTCAAACTCCCTGGGATCCCGGACGCGGATCCGGAGGCGGACTGCCTGGTACGAGGTGCAGTTGGAACAGGACACGACCTCGCGGAACTTCTCTTCCCGTGGCATCCAGACCTCGATATCGTATTTCTTTGCTGCAACTGTCCCGATATCCCCGGTGCAGATCGAGACGACCCGGTAGGGAAGGCCAAGGAGCGTGTAGATCTCCTCGGCATGGGCAAGGAGTTCCTCGTGTATCTCCCACGAGTCTTCCGGGCGGCAGAATACGAACTGCTCCACCTTGTGGAACTGGTGCACGCGGAAGAGTCCCTTGGTATCCAGCCCATGGGAACCGATTTCCCTGCGGAAACAGGGGGAGACGCCGCAGAGGCGGAGGGGGAGGTCACGCTCCTCGAATATCTCGTCCTGGTACATGGCACAGAGGGGGTGTTCGCTCGTGGCAATCAGGTACGCATCGTCCTCCTCGATCTTGTACATCACGTTCTCGAAGTCGGCGAGGTCTGTCACGCCCTCGTACGATGACCGGTTCATCATGTACGGGGGGATGACGGGGATGAAGCCTTTTTTCGTCAGCAGGTCGATGGCAAACCGCTGGAGGGCAAGATCGAGGAGAACGAGACTTCCCTTCAGGTAATAGAAGCCCGCACCTGCCGCCCGGGCGGCCCTCTCGAAATCTGCCCAGCCCGACTCTGCCGCGAGTTCCCCGTGGTTCCTGAGGGGGAAGTTAAAGACCCGTGGAGTTCCCACGCGGCGTATCTCGACGTTCTCCGAATCATCCTTCCCGACAGGAACGCTTTCGTGGAGGATGTTTGGCAGGTTCATGAGCGTTGCATGTATCTCGCCGGAGAGGCTTTCAATAACCTTCTCCATTTCTTTTATCTTTTCGGGCAGGCGAGAAGCTTCGTGGAGGAGATCCCTGGTATCCCGCCCGGCTTTCCGTGCCTCGTTGATCTCGCGGGCGATGCTGTTTCTCCTCTGCCGGAGCCTGTCTATCTCCACCTTCAGAGCCCTGGCGTGCCTGTCTTTCTCCAGAAGGTCATCGACGAGCCGGGCATCACCCTCCCTTCCTCTTTTGCGGAGGTCTGCCCTGACAGTCTCCGGGTTCTCCCGTATGAACTTTATGTCCAGCATGGAATTCCTCTCTCCTGCTCTCGGCGGGGTTCTCCCTCTTCTCTTGGACTGCAGGAGGCATGGTCTTTTTGGGTTGGAAAGAAGGTGGGGGGTGCAGCCCCGGGAAGAGTAATGGGGAGATCTTGAAAAATACACGAAAGCAAGGGAAAATCGGTTCCAGCCGCTGTTGGGCGGTGCCTTCCCGATAGTGAACCCCTTCCCGGTAGGTTAATTTTATATATGGTCTTACACTAACTTTTAGTAAACTTTGGAATGTTATCATTCAGGAGTCTTTCGATATGACAGAATCAGATACCATCGAGGTCATCGTCAAGGAAGCGGCAAGGGACGATGCGGGACGGGGGATTGCCCGGCTGAGCATCGAGGCCATGCGGAAACTCGGCCTCGTGTCAGGGGATGCCATCGAGATCCAGGGCAAGAAGAAGGCAACTGCCATCGTGTGGCCGGGGTTTCCCCAGGATACCGGTCAGGCTATCATAAGGATCGACGGCACAATCCGCAGTAACGCGGGAACGGGTGTCGACGAGCGCGTCAAGATCCGGAAGGTGGATGTGGGATATGCCAAAAAGGTGGTCATCAATCCCACCCAGCCCATCAGGCTCGTCGGGGGTGAGCAGTACCTCTCGCGGATCCTCCGCGGGCGCGCTGTCATGGAGGGCCAGACGGTGCGCGTCGATGTCATCGGGAACCCGCTCACCCTCGTTATCTCCAAGGTCAGTCCGAAAGGAATAGCCATTGTCACCGAGGACACCGAGATCGAACTGAAAGAGAAACCGTACGAGCCAGAAGAGAAAAAGAAAGGCGAGGTCACCGATGTGCACTACGAGGACATCGGAGGTCTTGCCCGCGAGCTCGAACTTGTCAGGGAGATGATCGAACTCCCGCTCCGGCACCCTGAGCTCTTCGAGCGGCTCGGGATAGACCCTCCGAAGGGAGTCCTCCTGTACGGGCCTCCGGGAACGGGAAAGACCCTCATTGCAAAGGCTGTTGCAAACGAGGTTGATGCCCACTTCGTCTCGATATCCGGCCCGGAGATCATGAGCAAGTACTACGGGGAGAGCGAGGGAAGGCTCCGCGAGGTCTTCGAGGAGGCACAGGAGAACGCACCGGCCATCATCTTCATCGACGAGATCGACTCCATTGCACCCCGGAGGGAAGAGACGAAGGGAGAGGTGGAGAGGAGGGTGGTGGCCCAGCTCCTCTCCCTGATGGACGGGCTCCGGGCCCGGGGGCAGGTCATCGTCATAGCGGCAACGAACATTCCTGATGCGATAGACCCCGCACTCAGGAGGGGCGGGAGGTTCGACCGCGAGATCGAGATAGGGATACCCGACAAGAAAGGGAGGCTCGAGATCTTCCAGGTCCACACCCGCGGCGTCCCCCTCGCCGACGACGTCCGGCTCGAGGACTATGCCGAGACAACACATGGGTTCGTGGGCGCCGACATTGCCCTCCTCGTCAAGGAGGCGGCCATGCATGCCCTCCGCAAGGTCCTGCCGAAGCTGGACCTCGAGAAGGAGATTCCTGCCGACATGCTGGAGCAGCTGCGGGTAACGAAGGAGGACTTCGAGGAGGCCCGCAAACACGTGGAGCCGAGTGCCATGCGCGAGGTGCTCGTCGAGGTCCCGGACGTGACATGGGAGCAGATCGGAGGGCTCGATGAGGTGAAACAGGAGCTCCGCGAAGCAGTGGAATGGCCCCTGCGCTATCCCAGGGTCTTTGAGGCACTCAACACGAAACCCCCGAAGGGAATCCTTCTCTTCGGCCCCCCGGGGACAGGAAAGACCCTCCTTGCCAAGGCTGTGGCAAACGAGAGCGAGTGCAACTTCATCTCTGTCAAGGGCCCGGAGCTCCTCTCCA
>CAYSII010000028.1:0-1732 GCA_964431125.1 uncultured Methanolinea sp.
TACCCCGGCATCGTCCTGAAGTCGCCTCTCCCGAGGGTCACGTAGAGCTTGGGGGGCATCTGCACGCGTCCCCGCGCGTGTTCGGCGAATGCCTCCTCGATGGCACGGTTCACCCGCACAAGGTCGATCCCTCTGGCAGGGTCAGGATAATACCTCATGGTCTGAGGATATTGGGGAGAAGAGAAAAGAAAGTGCCGCCTCTTCTACCGGGAACATCCCGGGGGTATAAAGGAGCCTTAATACGTTTTCAGACCCAGATAATTCCAGCTGTACTGTCCAGAGCGTAACCCATGATCCATATCGTTCCCAAGCCAACCGATACCCCGCATGACAACTCGACCGCGATGGTTGCACGCGAGATCACGAGGAGAGGGGGGAGTTATGCACTGATAGACCTCTCTGATATCGATCCCTTCTCGACAGGGATCTCTGGCTCGCTCATCTGGGTGTGCGGCTTAACCCAGGACGAGGTCCAGTTCGAAGTCATCAATGCTCTCTCCGTGGAGAACAGGGTCATCAATTCGCCCCTCGCCATATTCACCTGTGCGAGCAAGGTCAAGACAAGCACACTTCTCGTGCAAAAAGGTATCCCGACACCGGAGACGTGTTTTACCCGGTCGAGGGAGACCGCATCCGCATTCCTCTCCCGGCACGGGCGAATCGTTTCAAAACCAGTTTACGGCTATGACGGGCACGGAATTGTCCTCGTCGTCTCTCCGGACGACCTCGGGCCTCCCCCTTACTACCTGCAGGAGTACGTCCCCAACGACCGTGATTTCCGCGTGTTTGTCATCGACGGTGAGGCGGTTGGTGCAATCGAGCGTGTCTCTGACACTCTTGCCCACAACATCCACCAGGGGGGTACCGGAAGATCCATCGAGATCGACACGCGGATGGCCGACCTTGCGGTCGCTGCCGCACGTGCCGTTGGCGTGGATTACGGGGGAGTCGACCTGCTCCGCAGGGGTGACGATTACTGCGTCCTCGAGGTGAACGGGACACCGAACTGGCACTGCATGGGGGTCAACATCCCTGCAATTCTCGCGGAATATCTCCTTGAACAGGAGAGAATGATCAAAAGGTGATGTGCCCCCTGCACCTGGCGGGGAAAAAAGGTATTACTGGGCGTATTCCATTTCTTTCAGTGTCTTTGCCGCAAGTTCCCTCATTCGTGCCGATATGCGGCCGGATGCAGAAAACTCCACTTCTTTCATCGCATCGGCAAGCTCGTTTCCAAGGACGAAGATGGCGTACTTGTGTTCCATCTTGCTCTTGTGCAGCTGCGATGGGTTTATCTTGAGTGAGTAGTAGTTACTGAACTTCAGGTCAGAGTTCATGGATTCGAAGTAATCCTTGATCTCGGTGAGCATCTGGTGTAGCGTAATCAGTTCCTCCTTGTGCATACCCTCACTTCCAGAAAGAAGAATAGGCAGGGGGTGGATAAATAAGTAACTCCGGGGAGACGATCAGGCGATTTTAAGGAGCCTCATGGCAAGAGGACGCTTGATTATGCCTTTATATCCCCGGGCAGCGACGTATTCATACCCGAGCCCGACCATCCGGTCGATCATCTTCTGGGTCACCTCACCATCGATGACAAGGCCCCGTGCATTCCCGTTCAGCTCGTCAAATGTCCGCTCGACCTGGTCGAGCTGCACCTCGCGCAGGATCGCATAGTCTGCCGAGAGGAACCGTGCCCTGCGCTGTCCCTTCACCTCGGTGAGATGGTCAG
>CAYSII010000028.1:1832-15628 GCA_964431125.1 uncultured Methanolinea sp.
GGGATCTTGTCCTCTCCGATCGTGCCGATCTTTTCCATCCTCATGCTCTCGCGCACCTCGTCGATGAGGAGAGCACTGTCGATTGCCCCGTCCTCGAATGCCTCCATGAGGAGTTCCTTGGCACGGGAAACGACCTGTTTCCGCTTGCTGACGCGGATATCCTCGATGGACTCCACGCGGACCCTTGCAGCGCAAGGTCCCACCCGATCGATTGTCTCGAAAGATGCCGCGAGAATTGCTGTTTCTGCCCGGTCAAGAGACGAGGCTATGTATATCTCTCCCTTTGTCTCTCCTTTCTTGCTGGTGACCTGGACATCTATTCTTCCAAGTCGCCCTGTCCTCTGCAGGTCACGGAGGTCGAGGTCGTCGCCGAGCAAACCTTCAGTCTGGCCAAAGATGGCCCCCACCACATCAGGTTTCTCGACCACCCCCTCTGCCTCGAGGTGAATATGAATCAGGTACTTTGTGGTATCGCTGGAGTACATTTACTCCACTCCATGAATCATGATGTGTCACGCAACGTATGCCATCAGAGAATCCTGCATCGGTCATGTGACAAATATATCTTGTATTTTATATTATATGAATATATTTTCTCGGGCCTCCCGGTTGGAAAAGACCGGAAAGTCTCCCGTTACCATCACCGCGAGACGTTGTGGCCGGATAACAGTTCGAGAACCTTCTCTGCTTCCAGTCCCTCAACAAGCACCCTCTTCCGGGACGAATATGCCCCGGATACTATCCTGATCCGGGAAGCAGGAACGGAAAAGAAGTGCGAGAGGAACTTCACGATCTCTGCATTGGCCCTCCCGTCTCTCGGTGGCTCGCGCACAAAGAAAAGAATGCTCTTTCTCCAGGGGTTATATCCCTGCGGGAAAACAGTCTCCCGGGCGCCGGCGACAACATCAAGGGAAATAACCGTGCCTTCGGAAGTGGACGTCACTGCATCCCTGTAATCAGTCATCCATGGTACAGGGGTGTCGCCCGGCATTAACAACTGCGGGTCATCGGTGGCATGGTGCCGTCCCTCCCCCGTTTATACCCATTACCGGGCGGTGCCTGTCGCACGACCGGGTTGTCCCGTGGTTCACCCCCTGGCATCACGCCAGATGGTCCCCCGGGGACCTATGGTCGTGCTGTGTCGGCACCATTCCCTGTGGGCTCATCAGGTATATATCCCCTTCCCATGAACCACTGGGGCCTGCCCCTCTCGAATGTCCCTGCCTCGTACACGATCTCGCCCCCCATGACCACGACGGCAGGGAATACGGCCGGCATCCCTTCGAAGGGAGACCACCCGGCGCGCGAATGGAGTTCGTCCCCCCGGATCCTGCTCTCTTCCGGGGGATAGATGGCAAAATCGGCCCTGTCACCGACCGAGAAACCGGGAGCAGGTATCCCGAGGATCCGCGCAGGATTGATGCTGGTCTTCTCGATCAGGGAATGGAGGGAGAATCTCTTTCTCCGGCAGGCAGCGAGCGCAAGCGGGACCATCGTCTCGACTCCTGGGATTCCTGCCGGTGCTTCTGAAAACGGCTGTGCCTTCTCCTGCTGCGTGTGGGGGGCATGATCGGATGCGAGGACATCGATCCTCTCCCAGACCGAATAGAGCTCTCTCCTCACAACTTCGGTCCTTAATGGCGGATTGACCTTGCCGCGCGGGTCATCGGGCGAAAAGTCATCGAGCGCGAGGAAGAGGTGATGGGGGGTCACCTCGACCGTCGAGTCCCCCGCGTTCCGGATCGAGCGCGCAGAACTCAGGTGGCAGAAATGGAGCCTGCACCCTGCCCTGTTCATCATCCTCACCCTTTCGACGGCGCGCGCCTCTCCTGCAGGCGACCGGATGGCATGGTGCGCCCGGAGATCCCTGTCATCACCTCCCGCCACTTCCTCGGCGTGGATGGTGCAGAGCCCCCCGATGGCTCCCACGGAATCGAGAACAAGGCTGAGTTCTTCAGAAGTGATTCCGGCTCCATAACTTGAAGCGGCAGTGAAGATCTCGCCGAATGCCATTGCCCCAGCAGCCCAGAGCGGAAAGGGATCTGTTCCCGGCCTGACATCTGCATTGATCGCGAAGTGGCAGAACGATTTCCCGGAGGCCTCCCTCACCCTTTCCCTAAACGAGTCCGGGGTCGAGAGGGGAGGGACGGTATTGGGCTGATCGACAACCACGGTGACGCCCCCTGCAAGCGCGCTCTGGCTCCCGCTCTCCCAGTCCTCCTTCTGTCGCTGCGTCCTCCCCCGCATGTGGACATGCATGTCGATTGCAGCCGGGAGGACAGTCATTCCCCTGCACGGGAGGACCCGGGATGCAGGAAGGCCTGCCCCTGCGTGGCAGACCTTTCCGTCCCTGATGGAGATATCGGCCACCCGTCCCCCGGGGAGGAGGACATCGCGGAGGACGAGGTCACAGGAATCTCCTGTCATTTTAGAGAGATCCGCACGGTACGAGATTTACTTTACTTCCGTGCCCGGCAAGCAGGATCTCCCCTGCCAGAGGCTTCCGGGCTCTGCTGGGCTCACGGAGGGGTATCCTGCCGGACCGGGTAACTGCGCCGGGAACGTATCCCGGAAACGTTAATGAGAGAACCTGACTGATTACCTTTCTGGAAATTTTCAGGTGAATTACCATTATGAAACACATTGCTGCGGTCATTTTCGCATCGGTCATCCTGATCCTGATTGCCGTGCCCTGTCTTGGTGAAGAGACACTCCCGGCCCCTGTGACGCCGGAGGAGAGCGGGACACTCGCCGGGCCGGTCACTCTCCCTCCTCCGATTGGAGGCGAAAAAGGGTACTTCTCCATTGATTCGGTGCCTTCCGGGGCCGATGTGATATTCGACGGGACATTCATTGGCGAAACCCCCCTCGTTGCGGAGGTGCTCTCGACCGGGACTCCGTCGCACACTATTTCAGTCAGCAGGTATGGATACAAGACCTGGATACGGCAGTACAAAGAGAACCCGGCACCCGGCCAGACGATATACGTGACGGCCGACCTCGAGCCCGTTGCCCAGACAGGATCGATCGTGGTGAGTTCTTCTCCCGCGGGAGCCATTGCACGGCTCGATGGCGGAGAGACCCTCGTCACACCGGGAACGTTCCAGTATGTTACCCCGGGTTACCATACCGTCGAGATTTCACTCTCGGGCTACTTCCCGTACAGCACTTCGGTCAATGTTGCAGCCGGCGGGACATCGAGTGTCAGTGCGTCCCTCTCCCCCATGCAGACGACAGGATCCCTCCGGGTCACATCGTCGCCACCGGGAGCCGAAATCTATGTCGACGAGATCTACAGGGGATACACACCGATGACCGTGGGATCGCTCGCCACGGGGGGGCATACCGTCCGCCTGCACCTCGCGGGGTACCAGGATAACAGCCAGAACGTAAACATCGGGAGCGGCAGCCAGTCCGTCGTCTCTGTCACGATGACCCCTGTCTACCAGCCCACAACCGGGGACATCCTCGTCTCCTCCATCCCTGACGGGGCTGCCATCTACCTCGACGGTAACTACCGGGGCAGGACCAGCGAGAAGAATCCGTTCGATATCACGGGCGTGGCACCCGGAACCCACACCGTTGCCCTCCTGAAAAGCGGGTACAGGGACTATTCTGCAGATGTGACGGTATCCGCCGGGAGGACGACAACCGTCTCAGCCGTGCTCACGCCGGGCTCTGTACCACCGTCAGTGGGACAGGTTTCAGTCGAGTCCACGCCTTCAGGTGCAGACGTGTACCTCGACAACACCTACAGGGGCTTTACACCGCTGATCCTCCACGATGTCCCGGCAGGATCGCACAGCATCCTGCTCAGGATGAGCGGGTACAGTGATTTCCCGTATACCGTGCAGGTGACCGCGGGAGGGACGGCATCGGTCATCGGTGGGCTCTCGCCCCTCCCCACGACGGCCCCGACGAAATCTTCCCTGCCGGCTGCAGTGGCTGCGCTTGCGGTCCTTGCCGGTCTTGTCCTCGCCTCGTGCAGGAAAAACTGAGTGGAACCTGAAAAACCCATTTTTTTTTTTTTGAAAAACAGCATGCGAGGGATGGGATTTGAACCCAAGAACTCCTGCGAGACTGGACCCTGAATCCAGCGCCGTTGACCTGGCTTGGCTACCCTCGCTCCTCCTATTTTTTTATCGCCCGGGAAAATAAAGATGTGGATAAAACAGAATGCATCCCGGTTCAGTTCCTGCTCCCGTTTCTGCCGGCAGGCTCCTTTTGCCCCGATTTCTCCCTCATCTCCCTCTCCCTGAGGACATTTCTCTTGATCTTGCCTGAAATCGTCTTTGGCAGATCGTCCACGAACTCGATGGCACGGGGGTACTTGTAGGGTGCCGTGATCTTCTTTACGAACTTCTGGATATCCTTTGCAAGCTGATCGGTTGGCTCATATCCTTCTTTCAGCACGATGAATGCCTTGACGATCATGCCGCGGATGACGTCAGGAGACCCGATAACGGCAGCCTCCTTCACGGCAGGGTGCTCGAGGAGGGCGGATTCCACCTCGAAGGGACCGATGCGGTAGCCTGAGCTCTTTATCACGTCGTCGTCCCGTCCCACGAACCAGAAGTACCCGTCAGGGTCCCTGTATGCCTTGTCCCCGGTGTAGTAAAAATCCCCGACGAAAACGGCAGAGGTTGCCTCCGGGTCGTACAGGTACCCTTCGAAGAGCCCGACGGGTCGTGGTTTGACACGGATTGCGATCCTGCCCACCTCGCCATCCGGAACGGGGTTTCCCTCCTCGTCGTGGAGCTCGATGTGCCAGCCGGGTGCGGGCTTTCCCATCGACCCGGGTTTTGTCTCCATGCAGGGGAACGTCCCGATGACGAGGACGAGTTCTGTCTGCCCGTAGCCCTCGTAGATGGAGAGCCCGGTCCCCTCTTTCCAGACCCTGATCACCTCGGGGTTGAGAGGTTCGCCAGCGCTCACGCAGTGACGGAGTTCCTTGAGGTCGTACTTCTTGAGATCGGCGAGGATCAGCATCCTGTAGACCGTTGGCGGTGCACAAAAGACCGTCACCTCGTACTTCTCGAGGATCGGCAGGAGCTCTGTCGCCTTGAACTTCCCCCTGATATCGTACACGAGGATGCAGGCACCCTGGAGCCAGGGACCAAAGAACTTGCCCCACGAGGATTTCGCCCACCCGGTATCCGCAAGGGTGAAGTGCAGGTCATTTTCGTTGAGATCCAGCCAGAACCGTCCGGTCGTGACATGCCCGAGGGGCAGGGCATGGTTGTGCAGCACCATCTTGGGCTCGCCCGTCGTCCCTGACGTGAAGTAAATAACGAGAGGATCTGCTGCTTTTGTCCTCTCCATCCCTGTCATGGAGATGAGTCTCCGGGATACGGGTGCAGGGTACTCCTGTTCCACAGGGTAGCTGATCCAGCCGGGCAGCTCGGCATCGGTCACGAGCCGTGCGTGGAGTGTCGGGCAGCTGCTGCAGATCTCCTCGATCTTCCCTGAATTTTCCCGGTCCGTGATGACCATGCGGATCTTTGCGGCATTGATGCGGTACTTCAGGTCCTTTGGCGTGAGCATCGTCGGGCAGGGACAGAAGACCGCGCCGAGCTTGATGCAGGCAAGGGCGAATATCCACCACTCGGGAACCCGGGGGAGCATGATGATGACGCGGTCGCCCTTCTTGATGCCGTACTTGAGGAGCATGTTTGCAGCAGAGTTCGAGAGGTTCATCAGCTGGCGGAACGTGAACGTCCGTTCCTTTCCCTCCTGGTTCACCCATACCATGGCAAGCCGGTTCCGGTCCTTCTCCGCAATCCTGTCGATCACATCGAATGCAAAATTGTAATACTCGGGCACGGTCAGGGAAAAATGGTCGTAGACCTCCTGGTAATTGTGCATATTGTGCTCATGGACCACCATATGAAACAGATCATGGGAAAAGACGGGACAAAAAGGTGCCTCTTTTCTCCGGAGAGAAGGGATCGTCCCCGATTTCCACGGGACAAAGCGTTGAATGGTAACGGACGGGAAACAAGAGAGGTGAGGGGGAGAGAAGAGTCGTCACTTCTTCTTATTGAACCTCTCCATCTCCATGCTGCGCAGCTCGTTCCGCCTGATCTTGCCGGAGAGCGTCTTTGGGAGTTCTGTCACGAACTCGATGGCACGGGGGTACTTGTACGGAGCGGTGTTCTTCCGGACAAAGGACTGGATATCCCTGACGAGTCTCTCCGATGGTTCGTATCCCGGCTTGAGCACGATGAAAGCTTTCACGATTGTCCCGCGGATCAGGTCGGGTGATCCAACGACTGCCGATTCTGCGACTGCCGGGTGCTCGAGGAGGGCGGATTCCACTTCGAAGGGGCCGATTCGGTACCCTGCGCTCTTGATGATATCGTCATCCCGGCCTACGAACCAGAAGTACCCCTCCTCGTCCATGAATGCCTTGTCGCCGGTATAGTAGAAGCCGTTTGCAAACGACTCTGCATTCGCCTGGTCATTGTCCAGGTACCCGACGAAGAGGCCAACGGGCCGGGGATCGAGCCTGATTGCAATCCGGCCGACCTCGCCTCGGGGGACAGGCTTTCCTTCCTCGTCATGGAGCTCGATCTGCCAGCCCGGTGCCGGCCTTCCCATCGATCCGGGCTTCACCTTCATGCCCCTGAACGTCCCGATGCAGCAGACAGTCTCTGTCTGGCCGTAACCCTCCGCAATGGGAAGCCCTGTACCCTCCTGCCAGACCCGGACGACCTCGGGGTTGAGCGGTTCCCCGGCGCTCACGCACCGGCGGAGCTCGCGGAGGTCGAACTTCTCGAGATCTGCAAGGATCAGCATCCGGTATATTGTCGGCGGGACGCAGAAGGTAGTAATCTCGTATTTTTCCATGAGGGGGAGGATCTCGGTGGCCTTGAACTTTCCCCGCACGTCGTAGATGAACAGGCAGGCACCAAGGATCCATTGCCCGAAGATCTTTCCCCACGCACACTTCGCCCACCCCGTGTCCGAGTAGGTGAAGTGGACATCGTGCGGTGTTAAGTCCTGCCAGAGGGCGGCGGTGACCAGGTGGCCGAGAGGGTAGGAGTGGTCATGCAGGACCATCTTCGGCTCGCCGGTCGTCCCTGACGTGAAGTAAATGAGCATCGGGTCAGACGAGAGGGTCCTGTTCTCGACCGGCATGCTCACCGAGTGGTGGGAGACCGGGGCCGGGTAGTGCAGCTCGAGCGGGTAGCTGATCCATCCCGGGAGTTCCCCGTCGACAAGGAAGCGGCAGGTGAGGGAGGGGCAGTCATCGATCACCTCGTCGACCTTACCGGCATGTTCCGCAAGGGTGATGACCATCTTGAACTTTCCGGCATTCAGGCGGTACCTGATGTCCTTTGGCGTGAGCATCGTGGGACAGGGGCAGACCACGGCACCGAGCTTGATTAAGGCTATCATGAATACCCACCACTCCGGTATCCGGGGCAGGACCAGGAGGACACGGTCCCCCTTCTGGATCCCGTACTTGATCAGGATGTTTGCCGCCTGGTTCGAGAGGTTTTTCAAGTCACGGAAGGAGTACTTCTTTTCACAGCCCTCCTGGTTGACCCAGATCATGGCGAGCTTATTCCTGTCCTTCTGTGCCCACGAATCGATGACGTCATAGCCAAAATTGAAGTACCGGGGAACGGTGATCGAAAAATTCCTGCACATTTCCTCGTAATCTTCCCCCAAGACCGCTATTCCTTCCATGATATCCCGAGAAAGGTCGCTTTTTGTGAATTTTAAGTTGCCCATTCGATGCCGTTGCACGGTGCGGCATCGATACCGTCTGGCTGGATGAGACCTGTGCCTCACCACCGGCATGCGTCTGACACCTCGGCGTGGCTCAGTCGATCCCGTGACAGGATTCACCCCCTATATTTGAAAAATCGAATGATTGGGGTTATGCCAATCCGCTCCCCGGGCATGTACCTTGCACCGGCGATCCTGCCACCCTCTCACCAGAACCTCCGGGTGCGGATGTAGTTTCGTTCCGCTTTGATGATCTCGGCGTAAAAGGCATTTCCTTCAGATAGCGTCGAGAGAATCCGGGAAGCATTCTCGGGACCTACACCCCGTGCCGCGAGTGCGATCACTGCCTTTTTCCCGCTCGAGAGGACGAGGTTTGCATTTCTCAGGAGGCGGATCTCTGTGGCGCGATCTTCCTCGCTCTTCTTCTTTTTCGATGCTATCCCCAGGAGCGGTTCCTCCCATGGCTTGAGGACCGCAACCAGCCTTGCCTGGCAGAGGGGGCAGCGCGGGGGGTCGGGGACACGGCTGACCACCGTCCGGGACTTCCACTTCCTGCAGTTCATGCAGGCAAGGATGACCTCCTGCTGGTCAATGCGGCGCTTGAGCGTTGCAATCACGGCCTGATCCGCAGCCGGCGGCGGGATCATGTCGCGCGAGGAGAAGAGTCCTGCGGCCCCGATCAGGCTCTGGGGCGATAGTGAAACCCTGATCTGGCCGTCTTTTACCATGGACACGATCCGGGATGCTGCCGGGACGTCCATGTACACCGAGAAGAGCTCGCGGTACGCCTCTTTCTGGATGACTGTCCCCTCGAAGGTCTCGACCAGTCGCGACACGGATATCTTCTCATAATCTGCATCGGGATCGATCGCTCCGAACTTCTTTGCCACCTGGACAAGCTTCCATTTGAAGAGGGCTGTCCTCTTCATCGCAAGCTGCAGGATCCCCTCGAGGTGGGAGGGATCAAGGGAGATCAGGGTCTCCCGCACGTCAGCTGCCTTCACTGCCGGAGGCAGGCGGAGAAATATCCGGTACGCATCGATCTCGATTCCGACGGTCGTCCCGAACCGGGCAGAGAGCAGGATGGAGAGAACGCGGGCGAGGGCCTCGTTCGCCTTGTGACCGGCACAGACGTTGCAGACGACACCATCCGGAACATTTTCGAGCGTGATCAGTGTGTCGTCCGGGACGGGTGTCCGGTTTCTCTCCATCTCCCCGAGTACCTTCAGGGCAAAGGACGTCGGATCCTCTCCCGCGCCATATAAAGAGAAGTCCCTCTTCCGGCGGAGCTCTGCCACCTCCCGTGCGATCGAGAAGGGAACAGGGATCTGTTCTCCCTCCCACGAGGGTATCTCCCCCTTCGCCCTGCGCGCCGGTTCCACGGTCAGTTTCCCCTCTCCGATATCGAGGACCCTCCAGAGCTGTCCCTTCGTGACAAAGACGATACCCGTGTGGATGAAACCGGCCACGAAGGACTCGTCGAGTGTCCCGACCGTCCTGCGGGAGACCATGTCAAAAACGGTCACCTTCCGCTCGTCAGGGATCATGGAGAGGTTCCCGGAGAGGTACCGCCGTGACCGGGCCGCAGAGCGGATCATGTCCCCCTCGATCCTGATGAGACGGTGCTCTGCCATCTGGGCGCAAACTTCGTCGACCAGCTCTTTCGCGCCAAGGAAGGGGTAACTCCTCCCCACGATCTCCTTCACCTTCTGCCGGGGGATATCCCGGTACTCGACGGCAAGCGCGGCTATCTGGTTTGCAAGGACATCGGCAGGACCAGTGGGGACGGACACGTCCTCGATCTTTCCCTCGCAGGCACGCCGGGCTATCACGAGCGACTCGAGCAGGTCGTCAAATCCGGTTGTAAGCACGGTCCCCCGGGAGACAGCGTCAAGGTGGTGCCCGGCCCTCCCGACCCGCTGGACCAGCCTCATCACCTCGCGGGGCGACCCGAACTGGATGACGTGCTCTATCCTGCCGATATCGATCCCGAGTTCCATCGAGGATGTCGCGATGAGACAGCGTACTTCTCCCTTCCTGAACCTCTCCTCTGCCTCGATCCTCACCTCTCTCGAGAGCGACCCATGGTGAACCTCGACGTCTCCCCGGGAATAGAGGTGGTGACCGAGGGCCTCGGCAGTCACGCGGGTATTTGTGAAAAGAAGGGTCGAGGTATGCTGGTCGATTGCCCGGGAGATCCATTCGCACTGTGACTCGAAGGAGTCCCCGGAGAACTCGACCCTGATGTCGAGGCTCTCTGCAACCGGAACGGAGACGACCGAGAAATCCCTCTCCCCGCAGAGGAATTTTCCCATATCCACGGGGTTTCCGACCGTGGCAGAGAGGCCTATCCGCTGGAACTCGCCTGAATACTCCCGCACCCGCTCGAGAGCGACGGCGAGCTGGGAACCCCTCTTGCTCCCCGCAAGCTCGTGGATCTCGTCGACGACCACGTACCTGACGGCAGAAAGGTGCTTCCTGATGACCCTTCCCATCAGGAGTGCCTGCAGAGTCTCGGGGGTCGTGATAAGGAGGTCGGGGGGAGAGAGTGCCTGCTTCCTCCGCTCCGCCTGCGACGTGTCCCCATGCCTGACCCCGACGGTGAGGCCAAGGTTCGTGCACCACCACGAGAGGCGCGAGAGCATGTCCCGGTTCAGGGCACGGAGGGGCGTGATGTAGAGGGTGGTGATGCCCCCTCCCTTTCCGGCAAGCATCGCATCAAAGACGGGGATCATGGCACTCTCCGTCTTTCCCGTTCCGGTCGGTGCGATCAGGATGAGGTTCTTTTTTTCCCTCACGAGGGGGATGGCCGCTTCCTGGATTGGGGATAACCGGAAGAAGCCGCGTGCACGGATAAGGTCCCGGACGCGCGGGTCAAGATGCTGTATTGTCTCCATCTGCCTCCAGGAGAGAGAAAGGACCAAGATATGTCCCGTCTGAGAGGAATAGTTCCGATCTCGCGGGATCGATGCATCGGGAGAGGGGACTTACCGGGTTTTCCATCATGCGCCGGACATCATAACCGGCAAGTTCACAGAAAGCAGGGATGAAGAGGACCCGCGTTTCCCGGCCGGGGTCCCCTCTTTCGCCGGAGAACTGGAGACAGGCATCACGTGCCACACCGAAAAGGAATCCGGGTGCCCGGAGCGCACATCCCACCTCGTCCTGCACCGAGACCATGATGTGGTGATGCCCTGCAACGATCAGGTGTCCCCGGAGAGTCGGGGCGGGGTAGGTATGGCCGTGAAGGTATCCCACGCCGTCAAAAAGTGCCCCGTCCCTCGGGAGGACCTCGCCGGGGCAGAGGAACTCCTCGATACCCGGATCGTGGTTTCCCGGGACGACGAAAAAGGGAATCATCGACCTGATTTTCTCAAAGAATTCCGGGATCTCCCTCATTTCCTGCCGTGTCGGAAAGGGAACACCGTGCTTGATGTCCCCGAGGAGGATGAGTGCATCAGGGTCTGCCGATTCGATGCAGGCAACGAGCCGTTCGGTCCGCTCCCTGCTCCTGCTCCGGATGTGGACCCCGTGGCCAGAGAGGGATAACTCGATCCCGAGGTGAAGGTCACCTGTCACGAGGACCCGTTTTTGGTTCTCCACGACCAGGGCCGGACCGGATGCGAGGAATTCCAGTTTCATAAGAGTTTGAATATGCCCCTGCTCGGCTGGTAACACTCGTCATCCCGGCAGAGCGCCTCGACAGCGGCCACAACATCCTGATGGGAAAGACCGCTGTTTGCGGCTTTCCTGATTATCTCTTCGAGCGATATCCCCGTTTTCCCGCCATGTTCCCTCATTATCGCGAGGACAAGGGAGGCTGGATCCACCCCCGTTCTCTCCGGGGGGACAGGTGGCTGAATGCTGGTGACAGCCTCCTGCACCATTCGGGCAAGGGAAGAGAGCCGCGAGAGGTCGGGGCCGTAGGATAGAGCAAGGGCACGGATAAGGGGAGTGTCTGTTCCTGACCGGAGCTTCTCCTCGATCTCCGTAAGGCGGCCCATTGTCGATTCAGCTGTCCGGAGCACCCAGATGTCCCGTGCATACCGGTCGACAGCACGTATGTCGAGTACCTTGAGGATGCAGGCAGCAGGGCGTCCTCCCCGGGCGAGGTAGGGCTTTCCGATAACGGTCACGAAGCAGGGGATCTCGAGCGAGGAGAGGATCGTCCGGACATCTCCTGCGAGGGGATCTGCCTGAAGGGAGAAAGCCCCCGTCGGATCGGCCATACGGGCATGCACGGTCTCGCCCCCGCACCCTTTCCGCTCGAGCAGGGCCCCGGAGCAGTAGACGACCGAGAGCACGGCACCTCCCGGTGTGAGAACGGCGGGTTCGACAAGACCTTCGCCCGGATACGGGACTGATGCCATATTGAATTCTGCAGCAAAAACCCTCTGGAACATCATGCACTGGTCGTAACGAAAATTTCCTGCCTGGAAATTCCCGCTGGATGTATACCATGTTTGCCTGCAATGCACATATCGCTATTCATGGAAGAAAGGGGGAATGACCGTGATGGGACAAAAGACCCGCCGGGATAGAAGGAAATAATACCGGAAGGCTGGAAACCGAATGTTCCTCCTGTTGTCCGGTATGCGCGAAGATGGAAATGGTTCCCGGAACACAGAACTTTTTACAGTGACGAATCGCAAAACAGAGTCAAAATTTTCCATTTTTGCCAATAAATTTATATATATAGAGTTACTCCAGTCACTGTACAGGGTTTATATGAGGACGAAATGGCTCACATGGCTTATCATACTGAGTCTTACCCTTGTCAGTGGGATCAATGCCCTCCCTATTCCGGCACCCGTTCCTTCTATCGGAGAGATGCCGATGGTGCCGATCCGGGAAGCGTACCCGGCTGACGGGCAGGTTCAGGCAGGAGTGCGGGGAGACACACAGGCAATCCCCCTCCAGTTCGTGAAGAATGCCGGCCAGAGCGATGATGAAGTTGCATTCATCGTTCTCTCAGACGGAGGGACACTCTTTTTCTCGCCATCGGGAGTGGCAATAAGACTGGTCAATCCCGGCAGTGAGATGAACCGGACGACAGAAATCGGGTATACTTTCGAGGGAGCAGCCCCGGACCCGGAGATTGTCGGTCTCCATCCCTTGGAGAGCACCGTACACTTCCTGATTGGAGACGACCCCCGGTTCTGGTACACGAATGTTCCTGCGTATGCTGGAATCGCGTACAGGAACCTCTATCCCGGCATCGACCTTGAATATGCAGGAACCCCTGCCGGCATCAAGAGCGTCTATTCAGTGTCACCCGGCGCGTCCCCAGACTCGATCGTGCTCGGGTACAGGGGGATATCGGGGCTATCCCTGACGGAAGAGGGCAGACTCCACATCCATACCCCCGCGGGAGACCTCGTCGAGGACCCCCCGGTCTCTTACCAGGAGATTGACGGCAAAATTATCCCGGTAGAGGCATCGTTCCTCCTCCTTTCGCAAGACAGGGTCGGTTTCTCGGTGGGAGAGTATGACCCGGAGTACCCCCTTGTCATTGACCCGGTCATGAAATACGGAATCTTCCTGAGGGGTATCGGTCTTGCATCCGGTCGTGCGATTGCCGTGGGGCCGGACAGATCTGTGTATGTCACCGGGGAGACTTTCCCTTCACCTTACTCCATTCAGGGAGCATCTTTCGGACCTCTTGGTGGCGATAGCGATGTCATTGTTGCAAGAATCAATCCCGATGGGACCGCTCCCCTGTATATTGCGTATATCGGAGGTGGGAGAAACGAGACACCTTATGGAATCGGTGTCGACCCTTCAGGATACGCGTATATCTCCGGTGTCACAGACTCCCCTGATTTCCCCGTGAAAAATGCCGTCCAGAATTACCTCGCCGGAGATGCGGATGCCTTCGTCCTCAAGCTCTCCCCGGACGGATCCGATCCTGTCTTTTCGACGTTCCTTGGGGGGACACGGTGGGACTCTGCAAAAGGTCTTGCCCTTGACAGGTTCGGGAATATCATCATTGCCGGCAGCACATCGTCATTCTCCATGCCCGTCATCGAGCACCCGACCCACACGGACTACGCGGGAAG
>CAYSII010000029.1:0-15384 GCA_964431125.1 uncultured Methanolinea sp.
TGCTCGCGGAAGCGCTTGTCATCGAGGATGTGATGGCTGGTCGGGTCGATGGGAGAATTGAGATCCAGCCGCAGGAGGACGGTCCTGTTCTTTAGCTGGACATCCTTCAGGGTCCCGATTGGCATCACTGTCACATCCAGTCTTTCAGGCGTTCCTCGCCTTGATTTTCTTCAGACGGAAGAGTTCTTCCCTCTCCATCTCGTCAAGACGCATCTTGATGAAATCACGCGCAGCCGTCATCTCGGGGATGACCTTGAACTCGAGGGCGTTGACCCGCCGCTTGGTGGACTCGATCTCGTCGAGGAGACGCTTCATCGTCGTCTCCACCTCCGCGCTGCGGATTATTGCTTCCACGAGTTCCTCGAACGCAAGTGCCGTTTCGTCGATAACGGGTGTCGTCCCGAGGAGGCCGTAGCCCCGTTCCATCAGGCTCTTTTTCACCTTCGATGCATCGATCTCGGGGACAACGACACCCATGATGTTCTTGCTCGTTACGGTGATTGCAGGGACTTCCGGAACGGAGAAGGCTGCTGCCTTGACACCGATCGCCCCCTCGACCGTGTTGGCCACTGCCATCAGTTCCCTCGCACGTTCGTACTTCTCAAGGAGGTCCCCCCGCGTGTCCTTTGCCTGCTCGAGAACCTTGAAAAACTCCAGGATAAGCCCGTCCCTCTTCATCTTGAGGATCTTATAACCCCTCTCGGAGAGAGTGATCTTCTTCTTGAGGTTGATCAATTCCGACCGCGTGGGCTTGATATCTCGGAGTGCCACGTGGATCTACCCCCCGGCCTTTGCTGCCTGCCGGAACTTGGGATGGTACCTGCTGATCAGCTCGCGGTCGATACGGACGAGCTGTTCCACGGGCAGTGTCGCGAGGAGGTTCCACCCGAGGTCAAGGGTCTCCTCGATCGTCCGATCTTCGTTGTATCCCTGCCGCACGAACCGGTTCTCGAAGAGGTCTGCAAACTCAAGGAACATCCTGTCACGCTCGGAGAGGGCATCCTTGCCCACGATCGCGACGAGGCCGCGGAGGTCATTGCCCTCTGCGTAGGCTGCGTAGAGCTGGTCAGAGACCTTCTTGTGATCCTCGCGCGTGTGGCCTTTCCCGATACCGAGGTTCATCAGCCGGGAGAGCGACGGGAGGACGTTGATGGGCGGGTAGATACCTTTCCTGTGGAGTTCCCTGCTGACCACGATCTGGCCCTCCGTGATGTAGCCTGTGAGGTCGGGGATCGGGTGCGTGATATCGTCACCGGGCATCGTGAGAATCGGGAACTGGGTTATCGATCCTTTCTTGCCCTTGACGATCCCGGCCCTCTCGTAGATGCCTGCAAGGTCGGTGTACATGTACCCGGGATAGCCGCGCCGGCCGGGCACCTCCTCCCGTGCAGCGCCGATCTGCCGGAGTGCCTCGCAATAATTTGTCATGTCCGTCAGGATAACGAGGACGTGCATCCCGAGATCGAATGCGAGGTACTCGGCGGTGGTGAGTGCGAGCCGTGGCGTGATGATCCGCTCGACGGCAGGGTCATCGGCGAGGTTGAGGAAGACGACCGCACGCTCGAGCGCCCCCGTCCGCTCGAAGTCCTGCATGAAATAATTGGCCTCTTCCTTCGTAATGCCCATTGCAGCGAAGACCACTGCAAAGGCTTCCCTGGATCCCGGCACCTTAGCCTGCCGCGCAATCTGGAGCGCGATCTGGTTGTGCGGGAGGCCAGCGCCAGAGAAGATCGGGAGTTTCTGACCGCGGACAAGGGTATTCGTTCCATCGATCGTGGAGATACCGGTCTGGATGAAGTCATTGGGAGACCCGCGGGCATAGGGGTTGATTGCTGCACCGGTGATGTCGAGGCGTTTTTCAGGGACGATCTCGGGCCCGCCGTCGATGGGTTTTCCCCCGCCGGAGAGGATGCGCCCGAGCATGTCCCGGCCGACCGGCATCTTGATGGTCTCGCCCGTGAACCGGACCCCGCTGTCCCTGCCGATTCCAGCCGTTGTCTCGAAGACCTGGACCACGACCAGCTGGTCGCTCGTGTCAAGGACCTGTCCCCGCTTGATGGAACCATCGAAGAGGACGATGTTGACCAGTTCTCCGTACCCGACGGGTTCTGTCTTCTCCACAAAGACCAGGGGACCTGCAATCTGGGTAATTGTCCTGTATTCCTTCATGCTGCCGACCTCAGTGCATTGAATTCTGCTTCCATCTCACCCTGGATCTTTGCGAGAGCCGGGACGTAGTCCTTGATGAACTTGATCTGGGGCAGTTCGTTCTTGGACTTGACTGCAAGGATCTGCTGGGGCGTTACACCTGCATTCTGGGCAGCATAGGCAAGGTCGGAGTACTGCCGGATCGCCTTCATCATGTCGTACTGCTTCTTCATGTCGCAGAAGGTGTCCACGGCATCGTAGGCGTTCTGCTGGAGGAATATCTCGCGGATCATCCTTGCCACTTCGATGGTGATCTGTTCGGCCTCCGGGAGCGCATCGGATCCGACGAGCTGCACAATCTCCTGGAGTTCTGCCTCCTTCTGGAGGATCTCCATTGCCCATGAACGGAGGGAGTTCCACTCCGGGGAGACTTCGCGGTCATACCATTCCTGCAGGCTCCCGAGGTACAGCGAGTACGAGTTGAGCCAGTTTATGGCAGGGAAGTGGCGTCGCTGGGAGAGCTTTGCGTCGAGCGCCCAGAACACCTTCACGATGCGGAGTGTATTCTGCGTGACCGGCTCGGAGAAGTCACCGCCGGGTGGCGAGACAGCACCGATCACAGAGACCGACCCCATCTTTCCACCGAGGGTTTTGACCCGTCCTGCACGCTCGTAGAACTCGGACAGGCGGGCGGCAAGGTACGCAGGGTACCCCTCTTCGCCGGGCATCTCCTCGAGACGGGAGGAGATCTCGCGCATGGCCTCTGCCCACCGCGACGTCGAGTCCGCCATCAGAGAGACATCGTACCCCATGTCCCTGAAATACTCTGCGATGGTGATCCCGGTATAGACAGATGCCTCCCGGGCAGCGACGGGCATGTTGCTCGTGTTTGCGATAAGGACGGTCCTCTCCATCAGCGGCTTTCCGGTTTTGGGGTCCTCGAGTTCGGGGAACTCAGTCAGGACCTCGGTCATCTCGTTGCCCCGCTCACCGCACCCGATGTAGACGACGATCTCGGCATCGCTCCACTTAGCAAGCTGTTGCTGCGTGACGGTCTTTCCACTCCCGAACGGGCCGGGAATGGCAGCAGTGCCTCCCTTTGCAATGGGGAAGAGACCATCCAGGATCCGCTGACCTGTGATGAGCGGGACCGTCGGGTTCATCTTCTCCAGCACGGGGCGGGGAACACGGACGGGCCACTTCTGCATCATGGAAAGCGCAGTCCCGTCGTCCAGTGTGCAGACAACCTCGTCCACTGTGAAGGATCCTGACCTGATACTCCTGACAGTGCCTCCCTTCACGGTGGGGGGCACGAGGATCCTGTGGACGATATTCGTCTCCTGGACTTCCCCGATGACCGAACCGGGTCCGACAGTCTGGCCTTCCCGGACGACAGGACGGAACTCCCATTTCCGCGAGTGGTCGAGTCCGGGTGCAGACACTCCCCTCTGGATGAAGTCACCCATCTTGTCGACAAGTACGGACAGGGGCCGCTGTATCCCATCGTAGATACTGGTCAGCAGTCCCGGTCCGAGTTCAACGGCAAGGGAGAGTCCCGTGTTTACCACCGGCTCGCCCGGCCGAATTCCCGAGGTGTCCTCGTAGACCTGGATGATGATGTTCTCACCCTGGATCTTGATCACCTCTCCCATGAGTTCTTCCCTGCCGACCTTGACCACGTCGTACATGTGGGCCTCAATTCCCACAGCAGTGACCACGGGACCGGCAATTCGCTTGAGAACTCCTGTCTTTGTTGTCTTTGTGTCCTGTGCTTTCACTTCCACAGATCAACACCCACTGAACGCTTTATTCTCTCCCTCATGGAGAGTCCCCCTTCCTCGGCTCCAATCGTGATGACCGTTGGTTTCACGGACTCTTCAAGGGTCATCTGCAGCCTCCTCGGGATCTTCCGGATATCCCCGCTCTGCAGGACCAGGATTCCCACATCCGGATCCTCGAGGACGCGGTTGATATTCTCCACGAGTCTCTCGGTACTCTCGGCCGCATAGGTCTTCCGGATACCGGCAAGGCGGAAACCGAGTATGAACTCCTGGTTTCCAATCACTGCAATTTCCATCACATCACCAGATATCCACGGATCCTCTCGGGTGTCAGCCCGGACTCCTTCCCCCTTGCGAGGGCACGGAGGTTGAAGATCTCGTACTTTTTCATCTCCAGGTACGCAAGGATGGGGTGGATGGAGAAGGGATGGAGCTTGGACATGGTCTCCATCTCGGCAAGCTGTCCCTTGATCAGTTCGATCTCGATCTCACGCAGCGATCTCTCCTCCCGGAGCCTCTCGAGCAGGTCCCGGATCTGCCTGACTTTCACGAGGGGCGAAAGGGCATCGATGAACTCGTTTGTATCCTTTATCTGGAAGATGCGCTGGAGAGCCTGGGGCGGGATCGTCCCTCCGGCAATGAGGATTCCGGAAATATCGGTAACGGATGGATCGGCACGGACGCGGAAGATCGTCCTGATGTTCGTGATATCGATATCCAGCGTGATGTAGTCTAGGAACTGCCTGCCACCCTTGATACCGCTCTCTGCATAGGCAATCAGGTCGGCATAGAACTGCTTGTAGAGCTCGTTCTCGACCTTCGGGAGGATCTCCTCCCTGACTCCACCCTCCATCATCCGGGACAGGAGGGGGTGGATGCTCTTTCCCCTCAGGGCATCGATGACCCTTTCAGGCGTTGGTTCCTCGAGGAGACGGTCGAGGAATATCCTGTCCAGTTCCCCTGCCGGAACAAGGATCTCCTTGATCTTCCCCTTCTTCTCCCCGTGGAGTTTTCCCCGGATGATTGTCAGGACATTCTGGATATCCCATCGCCTCAGGTATGCCCGTGTCAGGTCTTTGAGGGTCCCTGGCGTTATCTTCTGGATGTTCTGATACTCCTTCGCGAGGTTCCACGACAGGGCAATCTCGATGAGGTCTATTCCCCCAAAGGAGGTTGCGAGTTCATCCACTTCCTTCTTGTACTGAGATTCGCCCACGAATCTCGTGATCTCGGCAAGCCCCATGTTCAGCATGCGCATGTACTCCTCCCGGGGGAGGAGCTTGGATTTGCGTACCCGCATCCGCGTGCAGACATAGATGTAGGGTACCGGGCCGGCTCTCACTTCTGCCATGGGAGCACCACCTCATCCGAAGAGCAGGTCTGATGCATCCTTGAGGCCTGATTCCCACACCATGTCAAGGAAGGTTCGGTAACTGTAATCGAGCTGCAGGCTCCCGTCCCTGCTCTCGACGATCACTCCACCGTCGATGTCGGCATCATTTCCCATGGAAAAGTTCCGGAACTCGGGGTTCTGCGAGAGAACCTCCTCGAGAATCTTCCGGTGACGGGAATTCACATGCACGACCCCCTCCTGGATCTGGGTTTTTGCTTCTTTGAGGAGATTGGTGATGGCCTCCCGGTGGAAGCTCTCGGGCATACCAGCGATTGATTCCCGTGCATGCTGGTAGACCCTGTCCAGAAGTTCCTTCTGGGTGTTGAGCATCTCCCTTTTTACCTGGAGATTGGCCGCAGAGACCTCCTGGCTCATGATATACGCGGCCTGCCTCTCCACCTCCTCGTTTGCGGCCTGCTTGATCTTTCCGGCACGTTCCTGGGCAGCCGTGAGAACCCTTGCTGTCTCTTCCTGGCTCTCTTTTCTGATCCTCTCGACTTCCTGTCTTCCTCGCTCGCGGATCTCTTCAAGGACTGCCTCCAATCCCATGGTCAGCTCCTAGAAGAGTAACAGGAGTCCGACTACAAGACCGAAGATCACGATGGTCTCAGGGATGACCGTGAGCAGGAGAACCAGCCCGAAGATATCCTTGTTCTCGGCTGTTGCTCCCACAGCCGCAGAACCGATAGCCATCTCGGCAAGACCGGTCCCGATGCCCGTCAGCCCGACGGCGATCCCTGCACCGAGTGCTTTCATTCCCAGCTGCGATGCCTTGACCATCTCGACAGTCATTTCCGTTGCTGCTACTGCTGCTGCTTCTGCCATGTTTTAATCCTCCACAAATCTCTTTTTCATTCCAAAAGGATTGTATTTCCTGCCTCCACCCTTGTAGAACTTGGTGAAGAATTCGACATACTGTAACCTGAGCGACTGGAGTGCCCCACCGAGCATCCCGAGCACGGTGTTCAGGAGATGCCCGATGACGAGCACGATACCGCCGATGATGATGAGAATTATCCCCAGTGCGGTCAGTGACTCGAGCTGGGGCTCGATGATCAGCCCGATGGCAATAAAATTCACCACCATGGCAATGGCCACGGAAGAGAGCCCGACACCCACGAGACGGGCATAGGAGAGAACGTGGCTCATGATCGTTGGTAACTCGACGACCTCGAGCGGCGAGTCCATGACAATGAACAGGACTCCCAGCACGATCATGACAAGCCCGGCGACCGAGGCGAGGTTCAATCCCGGCACGACCGCTGCCATCCCCGTGAGATCCGGCATGAGTGGCATCGAGAAAGAAGCCCATATCATCACCAGGATCCCCCAGAGGACCATGATCCAGCCGAGGTTGGCAAGAACTGCCTTTACCCTGTGGGAACCATGATCCTGCCGGGCATGGTTGACCATCCCGAGCAGACGTCCGAGCGTGATCTGGAGGATACCGATCCAGATTGCCATGATCATCAGACCCGTCACGTCAGGACCGTGTCCGCCCGCGTGCCCTCCGATGTTGAGATGCCGGGAGAACAGTACAGGCTCCCAGGGAAGGGAGAAACCAAAGACCTCCGAGAAGAGGATACCGAAAACGATACTCGAGATACTCGCGTTCCGGAGGATGGCCGCGAGTTTCTGTACCTCTTCTCCCTTCATGACCCTGCCAAGCCCAAGGCTCAGGGCAAGGAGAACTGCACCGTAACCCACGTCTCCAAGGATTATCCCGAAGAAGATGGGGAATATGATCGAGACGATCAGGGTCGGGTCAAGCTCCGTGTACCTCGGACGGGAGTAGACGTCCATGAGCATCTCGGTCGGTTTGGCAAACCCGGGGTTCCGGTACTCCACTGGGGGGCTCTCCGGGAACTCGGACGGGTCACACTCGTACACAAAGACTTTTCCTCCCGTGGCGTAATGGATGCCCTCCTTCAGTCTCTCCAGCTGCTGCGTCGGGACCCATCCTTCAACGACGAATGACTGTCCTGTCGTCGCAAACCGGAGGGGAGCCTCGGCCATTTCGACGTCTGCTGTGAGCAGTTCGTGGCATGCGAGGAAGAGATCCCTGTGACGCGTCCTGATGTCGTGGAGTTTCCGGTTGATCTCCTCCATCTCACCTCTCTTTGCGAGGATCTGGCTCTCATAAAATCCAATCCGGTCCCTGGCAATGCCCTCCTCGTCAGGAATCGCGACTGCCTGGAACTGTGCCTCGAGAAGGGCCTGGTCGACAGTGGGACGGTCCTTTACAGGTACCACGATGGTGATGAACTTCCCCTTCTTCGTATCAGAAGAAAAGATCTCGTGCGGGACATCGAGGGAGAGAGGCTTCGAGATGTACCCGCATAAGACCGAGAACATCTTCAAACCCCGGAGGAGTGAGAGATCGAAGGGAACATCCTGGAAGGGACGCAGACTGTCGATCTTCTGTTCGTACTCCTTTATCTGGGCATCGATTTTTGCCCTTTTTCCAAGGAGTTCCTCTGTCTCCTGCTCGAGGAGTGGAAGTTCTTTCTCGACGACCTGTTTTAAGTGGGCACTGTTCAATTTCCTGCTTCCGGAAACATCCTCGTCCTCACGAATGCCAAAGGAACTGGTGATTCCCCGGAGCCTGATCAGTTGCCGGGACGTCTCGTTTGCAGCGGGGAGAGGAGTTCCTATCCGGTAACCCTCGTACTCTTTGCTGTCTTTCTCAACAAAGTCCTCGATGTGGAAGAGGTGTTGCCGGTATAACTCCCGGATCACAGGCTCCATCTGGGATTTCGTGGCTGTGATGAGGACACGGGTCATCCCTTCAGGAGTGAACATGGAGTCGCTCCCTGAACCGCGATACAAGGAGTTCGGCAGCTTTTGGGAGGTTGCGCGAACCTCTCTGCCTCAATTCATCGGCGCGGTTCCTGCCCTCTCTCAGGATTTCATCGCGTTTCCTTGCGGCGTTTTCCCGAATTTCAGCCAGTCTGGCCTTCTTGTACTCCTCTGCATCATGCGTTGCTTTCATGACGAGGTTGTCAGCTTCCAGTTCGGCATGAGCGGCATTACGCCTGCGCTCGGCGTTCGCTTCGCTGATCATCTTTTCGTACTCGGATTCGGTCAGTTTAATCTTCTGCAAGACCTCAGTCTTCATCCAACCCTCCTCTTACGGCACCAAAAAATGTAGACCGGAATTGTTCTTATATCTGTTGATATTTTTTCCGGGAAAAATGGGTGTTGGAAGGTTCAATATCGAAACAGAAGTTTTTTCATGAA
The DNA here is from genome assembly GCA_964431125.1 of uncultured Methanolinea sp. Classification (GTDB taxonomy): domain Archaea; phylum Halobacteriota; class Methanomicrobia; order Methanomicrobiales; family Methanospirillaceae; genus Methanolinea_A. The sequence continues at coordinate 8,563 of CAYSII010000029.1, forward strand.
GAATAGGGAAAAAACCGGGAAAAAAACCGGTCACCGTGGGATGAAAGAATACCTCCTGTGCGCCCGTCATTTTCCGTATCCCGCTGACCAGGGGTCACCGGACGCCTCCACGATGGTCTCGGGCAGGGAGATGACTCCCGCTTCCACGCCGGGAGGGATATTCGAAACGTGGATTCCCGACAGGTACCCTTCAAGGAGAATTCCCCCGAGTTCAGTGGAGGAACACAGGATGTCCTGTTCGGGGTGTGTCCCGCGGGCAATGGTGCAGGAGAGGAGGATCTTTTCTCCTGCGGAGACGACGTAGCGGAGCCTCCGGGATCCGGGGTGGTCTTTTGGCAGGACGAGGAGCGGGACGTGGTGATCCCTGACGAGGCAGAAGAGCATGAGGGCCGCAAGGACTGATCCCCCCTCGGGTGCTGAGACCGCGATGAGATGGTGCGGCCAGACAGCCTGGCAGTATTCATCGGATTGAGTCTCGATGCAGAGGCTGAAACGTGAGCAGGCCTGCCCTGCAACGAGGAACGAGGTCTCTCCCCTGACCATGAGCAACTCGTGTTCTTTTGGATTGAAAATGGATACGGGCATCAGTGTTTCTCCTCTTTCAGAGCACCAGGTTGAAGATGACGAGGGCAATTGCAAGCATGATGCACGAGTGTTTCAACCCTGCCTTGAGGGATCCCTCACCCATCTGGCCGGCGATCAGGCCGGACATCACAGCCTGGAGAACAACGGAATGGTACATGAGGCGGAGTATCGACTTGATCGAGGAACCACTGACACTTGAGAGCGGTGTTCCCTGGGGAATCGGCCCGACCCCGACGTTCCCAAGGATCGGAATGAAGTTATTGGCGATGATGCCCACGACAAAGACAAAGACCACGAAGGCCATGTAAATGATCGCGGTGTAGATGAACATATCAGAGAGCCGCTCGCGCTTGAGCAGGTCTGACATCTTTGCATCGCTTGCAGCAATTGCAAGGACATCGCCAATGGAACCGCTCATCTGGCTTGCCTTCGTGATGAGGGACACGGTGCGGGCGATGAGAGGCGTCCGGACACGATCCTCGAAACGGAGGAGGGCGTCCGTGAAACTTGCCCCCCAGTCAATGTCTCTTTTTATCCTCTTTATCTCGTAGGAGAGGAGCCCGAGGTTCGTGTTGACCATGATCGAGATCGCCTGTGCAATCGTGAGGCCGACCTGGTTGATACCTGCCATCCGCTCGAGGAACTCGGGGATGAGGGCTTCCATCCCCTCGATGTTCCGCCGCCACATCTCGTAGAAGAACGAGTAGGGCGCGAGCACGATGAGGAGGGCAATCATGACGTGATCATCGATGACATCGATGTAGAGCTCGATATCATGGTACTGGGGGACGACGAGGTACAGGGCGATGAGATATATGACGGCTATCGGGACGGTGAAAAGGAGGGTGTAGGTGTAGTTCTTGACGAAGAACTCGAAGGGATGCCGGAAAAATTCCCGCAGTTTCCGGACCCTGTCGTAGCGGGCGAGCCTCGAGAAGAAGGGCTCCTCACCCGCGCGATGGAACACCGGGACATCGGCGTACTCGTGGAGAAGTTTCACCCTCACGAAGCGCTCCACTATCTCGCTTTTTAAGGATATGAGGTCGATGAGGAGTATGAATACAGCTGAACCGATGGGAAAGACAAGGTACACGACAGCCGTCAGCTGGAGGATTGCCATTCCTCCCATCATTCCCATCACGACCATGATGATGATTAAAAAGAGGGGACCGGCAACAAAGAGGGTGACATATGACTCGGCGACAAGGGAGAGGAACTGCAGGAACTGCTTCTGCTCGAACCGTGCCTCCTCCTGGTAGAGCCTCACCCTTCCGCCGAGGAACCCGACAAGGTCACCCCCGCTCTCGATGACAGAGACCATGTCCTCAACAAACTGCTTTAACTTCTCTGACGGGGTGGTCTCAATCAGGTGCCGGAGAGCGGTGATAACATCATATCCAAAGAAGTCCGCGTCGCGGACGACCTGCCGGAATTCAAGGGCCACCTCCCCGTAAATTTTTGCATTCTCCGAGAGAGATCGGAATATCGTCATCATCTGGGCCCCGCCCTTGCGCATGGCATACATGTACGCAACGGCATTGTGGAGGGTCAGGTTGATCTTCGTGGCCCTGTTCTTCTTCTGCATCGAGGGGTAGCGGAGCGTGAACAGAAAGACAAGGACAAAACCCAGGAAAAAGGAAAATATCGCTCCTGCAATCTGCATCGGAAATGCATAGGGGGATTGTGGTTCGATCCTGCCGGGAACGGGGAGGGAGAAGACATTGTAAATACCCGTGTATCCACCGCCCTGCACAGAAAAGACCACGATTCCCGTGAGCCAGAACCCGAGCAGCGCAAAAGCAATGCCCGCAATCACACCTGCCCGGATAGCATGGGAAAGATAGTGCTCCAGGGTTATGCCGAAACGGGCTGATTCAAGGTCTGATTTGAGCTCCTGGTACTTCAGGGGATTCTTCTGTATCCTTCTCCGCAAGAATGAATTGAGGCTCATTCCAGGACCCGGGAGAGATCATCGAGGTTTCGGGTCACCATCTCGGGATCGATGCTGTACGCCTGGAATACCCGGGATGCCCGCACGTAGTCGATGATACCCTGTCTTTCCATGGCGAGGAGGACGTTTCTCCTTGCCGCGATTTCAGATTCCAGTCTCTCACGGCTCCATCCCCTCCGCTCGGCGATGTCTGCATAGACCTGGGATCTCCCCTTGTACGTGAAGGCGTCATGGACAGGGTCATACACAAAGACAGTGTTCACGCGGAGGTTTCCTGTCGAAGGGTCGATCCCGGCAATCTCGACGATCTCGAGCGACCGTCTCACGCGTTCCGTCCCCCTGTAGATCAGGGCCTGGACGCTCACGATGTTGAGAGCGGTGATCATGTTCCTCGGGACATTAAGCGGTTCGTTTTCGAGCCGGTGGATTGCTGCATCAACGCTGCCGGCATGCATGGTGGAGAACGTTGTGTGGCCCGTGTTCATCGCCTGGAAGAGCGTCTGCGCCTCGACTCCCCTCACCTCCCCGACGAGGATGTACTCCGGGCGCTGGCGCATTGCAGCCCGTAGCAGGTCGAACATCGTGATGATGTTTGCCCCCTCCGAGACCATCTCGCGGGTCACACTTGCGATCCAGTTCTCGTGGTAGAGGGTGATCTCGCGGGTATCCTCGATGCTCACGACTTTTGCCATCGGCGGGATGAAGAAGGAGACAGCGTTGAGGGACGTGGTCTTGCCGGATGCCGTCCCCCCGATAAAGAGGAGACTCTTTTGATTTTCGATGGCGAGCCAGAAATAGACGAGTTCCTCCACGCTGAATGTTTTGTACTGCAGCAGCTCAACAGGTGAGAACGGTTCCTCCCGGAATTTCCTGATTGTGAAAGAGGTTCCCCGGGTCGTAACCTCAGTCCCGAGGGTGAGCTGGAGCCTCGAGCCATCCGGAAGCGTGGCATCGAGCATGGGGGTTCCCGTGGAAATATGCTTTCCCGAGCGCTGGGCGAGGGTGATGGCAAGGGAATTCAGCACCTCGGGCTCGAACAAGATATTTGTCCTGACATTCCGGTACCTGCGGTGGTAGAGAAAGAGGGGTATCCTGTGACCATCGCACGATATGTCCTCGAGGTTGCGGTCCTTCATCAGGGCATCGATCCGGCCCCACCCGATGAAATTGCGTATGAGGTAGTACTGGATACGGAAAATGCTCTGATCTTCAAGACGTATCCCGTATTCGTGCAAAAGACCCTGCATCTTTTCGAGTAGGAGTGTCCTCTTGTCCAGCGCAATTTCCTCGTCGGTGAGGATGAGGGCAGAACGCATGTCCTCGTGGAGCCTCTCGAGCAGTTCATACTCGAACTCGGAGAGCTTGGGCTCGAAGAGGAGATACTCGTACTGGTTGGTCTTTTCGTTCAGGGCAATGACAACGAGTGACCTCCCTTCGTCGACGTAGTACCTCTCGATCTCCTTATATTGCGGGGGGATCTCTGCCTCGACAAGCGATCCGTCCCTTGCAAAGTCGTATTCGGGGAAGGAGACCGCGATCTTTTTCTTCTTCAGGAGATCGACAAACGAGAACTCCGGCGGGGTGGTCTCCACCACGTCCTCTCCACCGACAGGTCTGAGCCTCTTTACAAGACCATGGATATCCGGTATTCTGATTGCCACGGGTATGAACCTGCCCTGCGCCCCATGGAAAAGGCGCATAAACACTTCAGGATGTGTTTCCCGCACATATATATTAAATCATGGCGAAAGGTAACGGGAAGACAGGTAAAAGACGGCCCGATCCTTCCAGTCACTCCAATGACAGAAATGTAAATGTATTTTCAGTAACTCATGATACCACACCATAGAGAAGAGGTTCTGAATGGACGTAATGGTGCACCGCAGGATGATGCCGACCGGGATCCCCTCCCTCGACCCGGTCATCGAGGGGGGCGTTCCCCCCGGATCACTCATGCTCCTCCTGGGAGACATCGGTGCGGGCTGCAATGAATTTGCATACACTTCCGTGATGCTCCTTTCCCGCGAGAGCCATGCAAAGCCCGATGACCCGGAGAGAGTCCCAAGGGAGGTCTGGTATATCACATTCACAAAGAGCAAAAATGACGTCCTTTCAGAGCTGACGCATGCATTCCACCCCGACCTCACAAAGGGCCTTCTGGACGTGAAATTTATCGACCTTTCTCCCATCTATTTCGATTCAAGCATCGTCCCTCTCGACTGGTACTCAAAGAAAGACATCTATTCCCGCCTCCAGTCGCGGGGAGAACACGACACAATCCTTGGGGCACTCGCAGGGAGGCTCAGTTTGATCCCAAAAAACAGCCTCATCGTCTTTGACTCTCTCACGGATCTTGCAACCCAGCATGCAAAGGAAGGTCTCTGGGGTGACTTTGCGGCCTTTCTGCGCGGTCTCCAGCGGGTCACGAAGGAGTGGAATACAACGGTGTACCTCATCCTCACGAAGGGCATACTCGACATTTCAAAGGAGATAGAGATCTCGGACATCTGTGATGCTGTCATTTTCTTCGCCTGGGAAGAAACAACCGGAGGCCGGCGGCAGAGAGTGATGTACTTCGAGAAGTTCCGGTCTCTCATGCCTCACCTCGAGGAGAATGACCTCGTCAAGTTCGCCGTGCGGATATCTTCGAACGAGGGTTTTGACGTGAGCAACATCAGGGTGGTCATATGATGGGAGGGGAGCGTGTCAGGATCGGCATCGAGGGCCTCGACCAGATGATGGGGGGCGGGCTCATCCCGGGGAGCATCTGTGCAATCATCGGAACATATGGGACAGGCAAGACCACGTTTGGCCTGCAGTTTGCATGGGAAGGACTGACTCACGGGGAGAGGGTCATCTACATCAGCCTCGAGGAGAACAGGGAACGGCTGCTCCTTTACATGCAGGACAAGGGGTGGGATATCGCGCCATTCTGCGATGGCAGGTTCACCGTGCTCAAGCTCGACCCCTCTGACTTCAACCTTGCAATCAACAGTATCAAGAACGAGCTTCCAGCCCTCGTCCAGCAGGTGGGAGCAAAGCGGGTGGTTATCGACCCGGTCTCCCTCTTCGAAGACCTCTTCGATCGGAACTCCGACCGCCGGCGGGAGATGTTCCGGCTGATCGATACCCTGAGGGCCCAGGAGTGCACGATTGTGATCACCAGCGAGACGGACAGGGACAACCCCTTCACGAGCAGGCATAACCTCATCGAGTACCTTGCCGACACGGTCATCCTCCTCCGCTATGTCCGGCCCTCGGACCTGACTGACGTGCACCTGGCGCTGGAAGTCGTCAAGATGCGGCTCTCGCCGCATTCCCGGGAGATAAAACCCTACGAGATCCAGCAGAACCAGGTTCTCGTTTACACGGAAGCAAACGTCTTTTGAGAGGAAAAATTATCAGAATCCTTCCATCCCGAGGAGATGGAGGATGATGACGATGAGTGCCCCGGGGATCCCGCCGAGGATGCAGAGGAGGATGTTGACCAGCGAGTACGGGATATCCGGTCGTGAGAGGGTGTTCATGATCCCGGTGAGGTTCACAAGGAAGAGGATGAGGAGGCCGAGGATCGAGTTGATGATCAGTTTCGTGATATCTTTCAGAACGAAGAAGAGCACGACCGCAATCAGGATACCTGCTGCCAGAACGGTGTAATCGAAGTTCATTCTTAATTACCAATGATCCTCTGGTTTTTTAATCTTATCGAGGGAAGGACGCAGCACCCGACGACTTTCTCCTCGAAAGAGAGACCCCCCGTGTCCCGGAGCATCTCAAAGACGTTTCCCGACAGCATAGCTTTCCGTACCGGATATTCAGGGGTGCCACCCCGGTAGAAGTACGCATTCGCGAGTTCCACGGAGAAATCTCCCGTCAGGGGATTTGCCGTGTGTGCACCCACAATATCATGGACCCACAGCGTCTCCTTCTCTGTAAGGTCACGTCTTGGCCCCTCAAGGGTGATGCAGTGGAAACCGATCGTCACCCCGCCGCCCGATCCTGAACGCACAGCGTTCCCGGTCGTCTCTTTCCCGTACTGGCAGGCGGTCTTGAGGTCGTAGGCAAAAGAGGAGAGGACACCGTTTCTTATCAGGGCGAGTACCCGTGTCGGTGTGCCCTCTCCGTCGCGGAGGCAGCTGCCGCTCCCCCGGGGGTGGAACGGGTTGTCGATGAGGGAGAGGGCCGGATCGCAGACCTCCTGCCCGAGGAGATCCGCGAGGCGGGACCTTCCGGTATGCACGTTCCTCCCGGAGAGTGCAGGGAGGAGTGCGCTCCCCAGGAGCTGG
>CAYSII010000030.1:0-4164 GCA_964431125.1 uncultured Methanolinea sp.
GTGAACGCGATCGGCTGGAAGTTGATCCCTCTCACGGCACGGATGTGATCTGCTGCAAACCGGATGATATCTCCCACCTCGTGGTCGTTGCGTCCCTTGATCACCGTCGGGACGAGGACGACCCCGACCTCCAGCTTCTCGCAGTTCTCGACGATCTTCCTGTCGATCCCGATCTTGGAATTCGTCTCCTTCGTAACACCATCGAAGTGGAGGTACAGGGTGGAGAGGCCGGAATCCTTCAGCTCCTGCAGGTAGGAGGGATCGCCTGCGAGCTTGATCCCGTTCGTTGCAACCTGCACCTGCGGGAAGCCCAATTGTTTTGCCAGGGAGATGATCTCCGGGAGATCCTCCCGCATCGTGGGCTCGCCACCCGAGAACTGGACTGCAGGTGTGGGGACCGGTCTCTCCTCCCGGAGGAGACGGAGCATCTCTTCGACCTGGTCGAACGTGGGCTCGTAGATGTAGCCGCATGCGCGGGCATTTGCAAAACAGAAGTCGCAGTTGAGGTTGCAGCGGTTCGTCAGGTCGATGTTTGCAAGGAGGGTTGAAGACCTGTGGTTGGTACATATCCCGCAGTAGGAGGGGCATCCACCCGGCGGTGCCTCGCGGTGCGGGTTCTCGATGCCCTTCCCCACCGATTCGAACCGTTCGAACTTCTTCCAGAGTTCTGCATCAGACCAGTACAGGTCACGGAACTGACCATGCTCCGGGCAGGTGCGCTCGAGCCAGACCTTCCCCCCGTCTTCCAGGATTGTTGCATCGAGCACAGCGTTGCATCTCGGGCAGAGACTTCTGGTCTTCTTGAGTATTGCCGGCATGACACCAATCCACCGTCAGGTTGATAATTTTGGGATATCTTAATGCTTATAATTACTCTTTATAACAGTACCTGGAGAGCATATTATTAGTCTCGATTCGCTCTTAATAGCACTGGTTGCCGCGTTATGGTGCATGCTGCCGGCCTACGTTCCGAATTCCGTTGCCGCATGCTTTGGAGGAGGCCGGCCGATCGACGGCGGCAGGACTCTTTCAGACGGGATGCGCATATTTGGTGACGGAAAGACTTACAGGGGTTTTTTTTCAGGCGTCCTTGGAGGAATCCTCGTCGGACTTGTCCAGATGGGGTTGCAGGGAGCGCTCGATCTCTCGTTCCTCCCGGCCCAGACCCTCCTGTCCGTGACACTGCTTGCGGTAGGGGCCCTGCTGGGAGACCTCTGCAAGAGCTTCTTCAAGCGCCGCTTGAAGAAGCCAAGCGGCGGGAAGTGGCCCGTTGCAGACCAGTACGATCTCGTTGCAGGGGCCTTCCTCCTCCTCGCGCTCTTTGACCCTGCCTGGCTCTTTGAGACTGTTACGCTCCCGGTTCTCTTCTGGATCCTGATTCTGACACCTCTCCTCCATAAAATGGCAAACGTGATAGGATATGCGACAGGAGTGAAGGATGTACCATGGTAAACGAGATCGTGCAGCTCCTCCTCGAGTACGGAGCGCTTGAATTCGGGGATTTTACCCTTGCCTCCGGGGAGAGGAGTTCCTTTTACATCGACATCAAGAAGGTGGTCACGAGACCCGAAGCCCTGCAGAAGATCGCATCGCTGATCTCGCGCAGGTTCGATTTCGAGGTCGTCGCAGGTGTTGCAGTCGGGGGAATCCCCCTTGCGGTCGCAGTCTCTCTCGCGGCCAGCAAGCCCTGTGCGATTGTCCGGAGCCAGGAGAAGGGGCATGGGAAGTCCGGCAGGGTCATCGGGGACGTCAGGGGCAGGCGCGTCCTCCTCGTGGAGGACGTGACAACTTCCGGCGGGTCTGCTCTCATGGGCGTTTCTGCCCTGAGGGAAGCGGGGGGACTCGTCGATACTGCCGTGTGCGTGGTCGACAGGGAGTCCGGGGCCGCAGCGAGCCTTGCGCGGGAGGGAGTGCGGCTCGAGGCGCTGGCGAAGGTCTCCGAGATCCTCCGGGCAGAAGGCGAGAAGAGCAAGCGTTAACAGACACGGTTCCGATACATGACTATGAAGGTCCTGGTTGTGGGGGGTGGTGGCAGGGAACATGCCATTGCCATGACGCTGTCCCGCAACAGCGATGTGGAACTGTATGCAGCGATGGCGCAGGAAAACCCCGGTATCGTCCGTCTCTGCCGGAAATTTTTCAACGGAAAGGAGACGGATGTCCCGGCGGTCACCCGGTTCGCCCAGCAGAACAGGATTGATTATGCGGTTATCGGGCCGGAGGCACCCCTCGAGGCAGGTATCGTCGACAGCCTCGAACGGGCCGGTATCCCCTGTGTCGGGCCGACGCGGGCTGCAGCCCGGCTCGAGACGGACAAGGCATTCTGCAGGGAGATGATGGAGAGGCACGGTATTGCGGGGTGCCCGCGGTTCCGTGTGTTCCGGAGAGCAGGAGAAGCGATCGATTTTCTGGAGAGCTACCCCGGAGACCTTGCAATCAAGCCCGTCGGGCTCACCGGGGGAAAGGGTGTCAGGATCATGGGGGAACATGTCGATAGGGAGGGGGCAGCCCAGTACATCCGGGGCCTGCAGGGAGGAGTCGTGCTCGAGGAACGGCTTCTCGGAGAAGAGTTCACCCTCCAGGCGTTCTCTGACGGTTCCCGCATCGTTCCCATGCCGCTTGTCCAGGATCACAAGAGGGCATACGAGGGTGACCGGGGTCCGAATACAGGAGGAATGGGGTCCTACTCACTCCCTGACCACGATCTGCCCTTCGTCTCTGAAGCGGACAGGAAGAAGGCACTTGCCATCATGCAGTCCGTTATTGCAGCGATGGCGGATGCGGGGACTCCCTACCGCGGAATCCTGTATGGCCAGTTCATGAATACGCGGGATGGCCCGATGGTCATCGAGTTCAACGCCCGCTTTGGAGACCCCGAGGCGATGAATGTCCTCTCCCTTCTCGAGACAGACCTCCTCAGCATCATGGAACGGATTGTGGAAGGGAATCTCGGGAACCTTCCGGTTCAGTTCTGCCGGAAAGCCACGGTCTGCAAGTACATCGTTCCCGAGGGGTATCCGGAGTCCCCGGCAGCAGGAGAACCCGTGACCCTCGGTTCCTATGAACCCGCCCTCCTGTACTTTGCAAACGTCGAGGAGAGGGATGGGAGACTTTTCACCCGTTCCTCGCGGACGCTTGCATTCGTGGGTCTTGGCGAGACGCTCTCCGGGGCAGAGCGCATTGCGGAGAAAGCAGCATCCGGCGTGAGCGGGAGAGTCAGGTACCGGCGGGACATCGGGACACAGGAACTCCTCGATCGCCGGATAGCGCACATGAGGGAACTTTTATGAAACGTGACCTGATCTCGATCCTCGATATATCATCCGACGAGCTTGACCATCTCCTTGCCGAGGCCTCTTCCCTGAAGAGAATGCGCAAGGCGGGAAAGCCCCACGCTGTCCTCCCCGGCCGGACACTTGCCATGATATTTGAAAAGTCATCGACCCGTACCCGGATCTCCTTCGAAGTCGGGATGGCGGAACTGGGAGGGACTGCCCTCTTCCTGAATGTGCAGGATCTCCAGGTTGGGAGGGGAGAGGAGATACGCGATACCGCAAGGGTTGCATCGCGGTACGTCTCTGCCGTGATGATCCGCGCATACCGGCACTCGACCATCGAGGAGTTCGCACGCTATGCGACGATACCTGTTATCAACGGGCTCTCTGACCTTGAGCATCCCTGCCAGATCCTTGCCGATATCATGACCATCAGGGAGCATTTCGGGCGGACGGATGGAATCAGGGTAGGATGGGTGGGAGACGGGGACAACGTCTGCAATTCCCTTCTCCTCTCGTCAGCACTCACGGGCATGGAGATCACCGTTGCATCCCCGCCGGGTTTCCAGCCGGGGAAGGATATCCTCGAGGTGGCACGTTCCCGCGGCGGCAGGGTCAGGGTCGTCAAGGATCCCGGAGAAGCTGTCCGGGATGCCCACGTGGTCGTGACCGATACGTGGGTCTCGATGGGCACGGAAGAAGAGCGTGATGCAAGGCTCCGCGCCTTTTCCGGGTACACGATCGATGCAGGACTGATGCAGCGTGCGGCACCTGACGCGATATTCATGCACTGCCTCCCGGCCCACAGGGGCCAGGAGGTCACCGATGAGGTGATCGAAGGTCCGCAGAGTGTCGTCTTTGACGAGGCAGAGAACCGGCTCCACGCACA
>CAYSII010000030.1:4264-15370 GCA_964431125.1 uncultured Methanolinea sp.
AGCCTCTGTTTTCGTTCCACGAGTTCCACGTCGAATTTCCGGATGATATCTGCGATGATCGAGCGGGGGACCCCGGGCGGTATGAGGAGATCGAAGAGCGGCTCTTCCTGCCCTGCCTCTCCTCCTGATCCGGTCTCTCTCTCTGTCTCTTTCATTTTGTCTGTCATGATGCACCTTCCTCATTTACCCACTTTAATCCTCCGGGCCATGATGCAGGGTCCCCCGCGGACTCCGCCGATGGGGTTCTTGGGTTTTCCAAGGGAGTTCATGCACCTGCCCATGAGTGCGGCCCCCCGGGCAAGACCATCGTCCACGAAGACAAGGTGGTCATTGGGATTTTCAAAGAGATTTCGTTCCGTAATTCCTTCGAGGATGTACTCGGGTTTTCTCCCGGAGATGGCTGCCCTCCCCGTGAACCCGATACTGGAGTTTGGAAGTACAAGACCGAGATCGTTTGCAACATCAACGAGGCGAAGCGCCATGCGTGCACAGACCCTGTCGATGACCTCGTTGAGGAGGCCAAGGCCATGCCGCTTGTAGATCTCGCGCCCGAGATCCGCAAGCGCCGGAAGATTACTCCCATTCTCGCCTGCATCGCAGCCAATGAGGGCAACTCCGGACTCTTTTGCCACATCGGCATACACGGGAACCCTCCCGAACCTCTTCCTCTCGGGGGGCACAAGCCTGATATCGATGAGTTCGTGGGCACGCTCGACATACCGCCTGACAACGTCACTCTGGCCCTTGAGGGCGAAATCACGAACGACGCTCCTGTCCCCGAATATATCGAGTGCAGTGCCCGTCCTCGGGTCGACAAGGCCGGTACCCTTGATGATTGCATCAGGGATCGCCCCTGCAAGTCCGCAGAAGTTCCCGATGGTCTTTGCGAAAGGATTGGGTTCGTTCGGTGCCACGTCGCTTGTGATCCTGCCGTCAAGGGTGGTCCCAAAATCGATGGAAATGCAGGGGTTCCTGAAATCGACAGGTGTCCACTTCGCCCCCTCCTTGATCCCTGCCATTGCTAGCTCGCCTTCCATCTCGTTTGCGACCATCTCGACACCCGTGCTCCCAACCGGGGGGATGACTCCTGCAACCGCACCAACGAAGACGACCTTGTCGGCATAGCTGTACGGCTGGAGTTTCTGTGCCTGGTTTGCCTTGGACATCGGGGGGGTCATCTTCCTCGGCGGAACCCCGGCAAGGAGGCAGCCGTTGGCCAGCGCAAGGACGAACTCGCCCACCTGGTCCGGCGAGTCCATGGCGGCGACAACTCCCGTGCTCCGCACGACGAAGTCGAGGTCCTTCTGGATGTCGAGGTGTGCCTCCTCGTGGCACTGGAGGAGCGTATCCCTGACAAGTTCGGTGACTGATTCACGGGTCAGCTGCGTCCCATCGAGGGTCTCGCCAAAGATCTCCTCCCCGGGTTTCGGTTTTCTGACATCCCTGCTCATCCGGACGGTCTTGTGGATGACATAACTCATCCCTGTGTCGAGGTTGACGCCGGTCAGGATACACTTCGTCGTGGTGTTCCCCATCTCGACGGATGCCACGATGAAGTAGGGTTTTATCCTGAACTCAGGGACATAGACACCCGGTCCGTGCGCGATGGACGGGGGAGGCGGACTTTCGACGATGTGAGGCCGTGGTTTAAAAAATCGGTCAAAAAAACGCGCACACATACCTATATCGTTTGAGAAGCTTGAGGGGCATAATTCTTTCGATTTGGACTGCAGACACACCTAATGGAAGATTTTCGTTTGATAAACGACCAGCACTCCGGAAAATTTCCACTCACGCTCGGGGTATGATCACCTCACGACTGAACCGTCTCCTGCCTGGCGGACAGGGGTCTCGTGGAGTCTGCAATCTATGTCTCTGCGAGGAGCAGATCACAACTTTTTTATGACGACACTGGGAAAGGGCTTTATATGGAGTTGCAGGACCCCCGCGGATGGGTCTTTTATTACCTTATCTGTTTTGTAGCGCTGCTCTGGGTCGGTTTTCTCTCGGCGCAGGGCGTGATGATATTCGTCAGCCTCTTTCTCACACTCATCGTCCTTGGGTTTTCAGTCATCCTGTGTGCAATGCTGATCATTGAGACAAGGAAGGAACGACACGATTGAAGGAAAATATTCTTTTTTCCGGGAGAAAAGATAACCTTTTAAGTAGTCAAAGGCACAACCCATCCGTGAAGGGAGCATGCGGACAAGTTCAGTGACAATGCTTCTCATTGCGGTCCTGATGATCATCATCATCCTCGCCCTCATCGTGATCATCGGTCTGACGGTCATGCTCAACACCGGTGCAGGTTCCAGCCAGGAGCAGAGTGCGATCATGCAGTTTGTCACCTTCTCCCAGGATCTATTGATTGGAATATTCGATACCATCAGACAGTGGTTCGACTATCTCATGGTCCAGATTCAGAAATTATCCCAGCACCTCTGAAGAGAAATCAACCATCTGGTTCCGGAAAGGGAATGGGTTCTTCTCTCCTTTTCTTTCAGTCTTCTGCAACTGTCTCGGCAGGGATCACTGTTCTGCCCTCTCTCCTGTAATAGTATTATCCCCTCTCCCGACAATGGCGCTGAGTGACAGGTATCAGGTGATCGTATGGTGGAGATGGTAACGGTCAGGGGAAAAAAGAAGGGAGAGATCCGTCTGTTTGCTCTCTCCACGTGTGGCTGGTGCGCAAAGACAAAGGAACTCCTCAATTCTCTTGGAGTGGAATACAGCTATGTATTCGTCGACCTCCTTTCCAGCGAGGAGATCGAGAGTGCACTCGCGGAAGTGGAGAAGTATAACCCTCTCGGTTCCTTTCCCACCCTCGTCATCAACGGGTCGCGGGTCATCGTCGGGTTCAGGGAGAGAGAGATCAGGGAGGCACTCCGATGAGCGGGGACGCGATTCCGGAAGAGGCCGTCGAAGAGAGAGTTCGGGCCCTTCGCAGGGATGCGGAATCGGGAGGATACTTCCTCAACCCCGACGATACCTTTGTCCGGCAGCTTGCACGGGGAATCTGCACCAACGAGAAACGGTACGGGTACCCCTCCTGTCCCTGCAGGCTCGCTGCCGGTAAAAGAGAAGAAGACCGCGACATCATCTGCCCCTGCGATTACCGCGATCCCGACCTCGAGGAGTTCGGCGCATGTTACTGTGCGCTCTATGTCTCCCCTGCTGTTGCAGAGGGAAAGATTGCACCGCCCCCCGTCCCTGAAAGGCGCCCGCCCCGGTCTAGAAGGATGGCCATCTCATCTCCGGTAAAAGGTATCGGGCAGCTTCCCCTGCCGGTATGGCGATGCAGGGTCTGCGGGTATCTCTGTGCACGGGAGCATCCTCCCCTCGTGTGCCCGGTCTGCAAGGCATCGAAGGACCGGTTTGAACGTTTCCTGTGAGCCGGATGGGAGAGGAAGAACCCTCTCTCTTTCCGGGAAGAACGCCAGCGGAATTTTCCCGGAGGGTGGAAAATGAGGGCATCCTCATGTATCTTTATCGCCAAATGATCAGTACATGACAGAAAAGGTCTCAATCGAGATCGTGGGACTTGAGGACTCGTCATGTTCTCCATTTCCCTGTGACGAAACCCGCAGTTGCGGTCTCTCTGAGTGCCACCCTTCAGGAAAGCTTGTCCCCGCATATGAAGCGCTGAAAAATGAGATTATCAGGAGATATGGAGATGCAGTCTCGATAACCCTGACTCTCATCGATAAAGGTATTCCCTCTCATGTCAGGGATATCATCGCTGATAAGTATCCACCCATCCCGTTCGTCATCATCAACAATTCCCTTGTCCCGATGGGGAGAATCTCACTCCCGCTGATTGTAAGGGAGATAGAAAAGAGGATCGGGGATTCTAGACGACCTTCATGAGTTCCCCGGTCTCCAGGTTGTAATAGAGGCCATGAACCTGGATCTTCTTTTCAAGGAGAGCCGCTTTCACGATGGGGTAGTTCTTCAGGTGCTCGATCTGCAGGATGATATTCTCCTTCTCGATCATCTCGGAGCGGGCCTTCTTCTCTTCCGGTGTTTTCGGAGGTGGAATACGGGCATCCACGCGTTTTTTTGCCTCGATGGCGTTGTTCAGCCAGAGGGGGATGTACACATCGTCTGTCTCCTTGTCAAGAGCCTTGATCGCCCCGCAATCAGAGTGCCCGCAGATGACGATGTCCTTCACCTTGAGGTGACGGATGGCATATTCGAGGACCGTCGCGAAGTTCCAGTCGTGCAGGGGAGCGACGTTCCCGA
The DNA here is from genome assembly GCA_964431125.1 of uncultured Methanolinea sp. Taxonomy (GTDB): domain Archaea; phylum Halobacteriota; class Methanomicrobia; order Methanomicrobiales; family Methanospirillaceae; genus Methanolinea_A. The sequence goes on from CAYSII010000030.1 coordinate 8,507, forward strand.
TGTTCCGGTGGACGAAGAGGGTCCCGGGCAGTGTCTGGGTGATATGCCCGGACTGGATACGGGAATCCGCACACGTGATCCAGAGGACAGAGGGGTTCTGGCCCCTGGTCAGTTCCCTGTAGTGGTCGATATTCTCGTGAAAAAAACCCTCTCTGAACTTTTTGTTTCCTTCAAGCAGCCTGTCAATCATGGAATAATCACTTCGATGGGATGGAATCGTGGACGAACCCGCTCCCTGACGGGAACAGAAACGTCCCTTCGAAGAGTACCCTGCACGGGATGCCTAAAAGATTCCTATTTGTTCCCCGGCATCAGAACATGGAGAGAGGAATGAGAGACTTTTCATTTCCCTGGTCCTGGAGAAGAAACAGGGAAGCAGCTCGAAATTTTCCGATGCGATACTGGGAGATCGATTTTGCGAGGGGTGTCGCCGTGGTCATGATGGTGGTGTTCCACTTCGTATTCGACCTCCATTACCTGGGAATCGAGGACAATCATGCCTCCTTTGCATACTGGAGGCCCCTTGCAGTCTGCACTGCAACGCTCTTCCTCTTCCTTGTCGGGCTCTCCCTGACAATCAGCAGCGCAAGGGCAGCGGAGATCCTCGACAGGCGGGCCTACATTCTCAAGTTCGTCAGGCGGGGGGGAGGAATATTCTCCCTCGGTCTCCTGATCACCCTTGTCACCCTCATTTTCGTCCCTTCAGCGCCGATTCTCTTTGGGATCCTCCACCTGATCGGCATAGCAGTCATGCTCGCGCCCCTGTATCTCCCCCGGACCTGGGAGAACCTTGCTGCAGGAGTTGCCCTGATCGTCGCAGGGATGGGAATGGACAGGATATCCGGCCCGCTCTCCCTGCTCTGGCTCGGCATCCATCCCGATTCATTCGCAAGCCTCGATTACACGCCCCTTGTTCCGTGGCTTGGTGTCGTCCTGCTGGGAGTCTTTGCGGGAAAAAATCTGTACCCGGGAGGGAGGAGAAGATTCAACGTTCCTGCTGCACCCCTTCCGGGCGGAAACGGTGTCTGTTTCCTCGGACGGCATTCCCTGTTCATCTACGTGATACACCAGCCCCTCATTCTCCTCGTCATCTCTCTTGCATGGGGATTCCCTGCTTCCCTGTAGGAGAAAACGACGGGATGATGATCCCCGGTGTGATCCCCAGATATCAGGATGCCATGTCAGAACGGAAAACGGTAAAAATGTCTCACTCCGGGATGCTCTCCCGGAGGGTTATGTGGAAGGCAACACCTTTTGTGTGATCCGAAGGAACCCTGTCGGAGACTGTAATATCTCCACCATACCGCGCAAGGAGCATCTTTACAATTGTGAGCCCAAGGCCCTTTCCCCGCTCTCCGGGTTCGAGCCGGACGAAACGCCTGAATATAATTCTTTTCAGGTCGTCAGGAATTCCCGGGCCGTTATCAGAAACGGTTACCTTCACCTGCCCGGTTGCGGGTCTCTCCACGGATATGAAGATCTTTACGCCTCGGCCTCCGAACTTGATGCTGTTTCCGATGAGATTTGAAAAGACCTCACCGAGCAGCTCGTCTGCCCACACCTGAACGGGAAGTCCCCTGTAGGTGATGCTGATATCGGAATACATGAGTATCTCTTTCTGAATTGCCGTATCAAGGTCAACGGGCTTGAGATCTGCCTTCTTTCCATGTATTTTGCGAATGGTCTCCACGTTTCGGATGATTTCCCTGCTTTTTTTGATGCCTTCGATCATCTTTCTGGCAATGTTTTGCGGTTCTCCGGAAATCATTTCGAGGAGGAGATCGCCATACCAGAGAGAGGCAAGATTTGCATTGTTAATATCATGCATCAGGACATCCAGGTAGAGATTTGCCTCCTGGTTGGACTCTGCAAGATCCTCCATCAGGTGAATCCTCCTGACTGCTGTCGCTATCCCGCTTGCCAGGGACTGGAGCAGCTGGTCAGGTAGTGAAAAGGGAGCTTTTTTTGAGATGAAGAAGAGAGCACCGGCCATACCATCCCCCCCTGTCAGGGGAACAACCATCCCTGCACGGGGAGTCCCGTTTGAGACTTCACGGTCCTCTCCCCATGAAAAGTTGCCGGCGCCAGCCATTGCAGCTTTCCATTCTCTGGCAACCCCCGAATCGGGAGATTCCACTGCTTTGAGAAGCTCGGGCTCTCCATCACAAAACAGCGACGGGGGATGCCCCTCGCGGAAGAGAGAAGCCCCGCAGAGATCGCATCCTGTGCACATCCTGATTTCTGCAAGGACAGACCGCATCATTTTTCCGATATCGGTGGCAGCCGATGCCTCCATGGCCAACCGGTTGATCAATGCAAGCTGTTTATTCTTCTCCTGCAATTCTTTTTCCTGGTCAATGCGTCCGGAGATATCGATGACCATGAGAACCATCATGCGCCCGGGGAGTCTGGCACCCGAGATCAGGACAGGGACTGATATTCCATCAGACCTCCTCAGTGAAGTCTCGAACTGCGGGACGGTCCCCTCTTTTTCCAGCATTTCGAGAAAAAGCCTTCTTGCGGCTTCATCATTCCAGAACTCTATAAATTGTCCTCCGCGGAGGTCATGGGGGTGTGCCCTGAGGATCACGCTCCCCTTCGGATTCACTTCCTCGATGAGAAGTCCGGAGGTCCCATTTTTCACGATGAATATCCCTGCTTCAGAACTGTTGAATATACCCCTGTAACGCGCCTCTCTCTCCCGCATCTCCCCCGACAGGGACGAAATGACCACGGAAACAGCAATGAGAACATAGAAACTCGCGGTTGTAACTGCGAAAGAGATTTCGGAAAGGCTGGGATAGGCAAAAAGGTAGACGGAAAAAACCTCCAGGATTCCCACTATCACGGCGAATATGACACCATGACGGGGAAACCAGTATGCTGCAAGGATGATCGGGAAGAAAAAGAGCAGCGGAGTGAAGACAAAGAGACCATTCGCCAGTCCCCCGGCGTAGGCAATACATGAAACCAGGGTAACCACACCGAGAATGGCAATGTTTTTATCAACATTCAAAGGGAGTACCGGCGTGTCCGGCATGGAGGCACCACAGTGATTATACATTTTTTCCTGAGATCATTTAAAAACATGGGTGACACTGGGATTCAACAGGTGTGCCAAGAGATTACCCGGGATGGGAGGATAGTATCAGCGGGTCAGTGTCTTTGGATTCAGCTTGAGGATGGTCTGGGCCTTATCGAAGGAGCGCCGTGCCTCCTCGTACTTCCCGAGTTCCTTGAGGCAGACTCCCCTGTAATTCCATGCGTTCACGTTGTCGGGTTCTTTGTGGAGAACGATATCAAAACAGGCGATAGCCTTTTCGTAGAGAGAAAAATCTCCTGTCTCCCTCCCGAGCCTCTCGAGTGTCTCACCCTTGGCATAATAGGTGGCAGGTATCCTGTCATCGAGGTCAATTGCCCGTTCGAAACACTGGAGTGCCTCCTCGTACCTCCCGAGCTCTTTGAGGCACGTCCCTCTCTCTCTCCACGCGTCCACGTGTCCCGGGTCCATCTCGATAACACGGTCAAAACACTCTATCGCGTCCAGGAATCGACCCTGCTTGTAGTAAAGGTCCATTCCCCTCTTGAACCAGCTTGCAGTCGATTTTCCAAATATCCTGTCGAAAAGCCCGATATCCTTTTCCCTTGCGATTTCGGCCTGCTGCTTCTCGGTTACCCTGCGGATAGCAGTGATATCCCGGACCGATTCAATCGCCCCGATGACTGAACCTTTCCGGTCAGAAATCAGGGTAGCCCTCGACCAGAGCACGGCCGGCTTTCCTTTGAGGAATGCCTCCGGGTTCTCCGCCGTGAGCGAATTTCCATCCTTCTGGATGTTCTGGTAAGACAGGGCCCTGATATCCTCTTCTGACCTGTTGAAGAGATTGACAAGGAGAGGACGCCTTTTTCCGTAAAAAGGCAATGAATATTCAAAGTTGCCCTTTCCAATCATCTGTGTGGCCGGAATGCCCGTCAGGTCTTCCATGGCCCTGTTCCAGGAGATGACACGTCCCTCCCTGTCGATGGCAAAGGTGGCATCGGGAAGGTGGTTGATGATATCGACCATCTGCCGGTCGGCAATGTGGAGGGAGTCCTCGGCGGTTCTCCGGCTGATTGCCTGGCGGATCATCCTGTCGAGTTCTGTGAACTGGGCTTTCGGGTCCTGACCCTTTGTGAGATAGAAATCCGCTCTGTTATTGAGAGCCTCGACAGCCACGTGTTCCCTGCCCTTCCCCGTGAAGATGATGAACGGGGTGAGGTCGCCTTCGGCCCGGAGAATCTTGAGAAAGACGATCCCGTCCATCAGGGGCATTTCGTAATCGCAGACAATGGCATCATAACTACGGGTTTTTAAGAGTTCAAGGGCTTCGATGGCGGACCTGCAGGTCTCGACCCTGAGCTCTCCTGACCTTTCGAGGAAAAGCTTGGTAATCTCGAGCAGTGCAGGCTCGTCATCGATGAAAAGGACTGATATCTTTCTGTTTCCGTGAGTCTCTGCCATTTTATGGAAGAATTATTTTTTACTCGTTGTACTTAACCTTTTCATACAAGAAAGGAGAGACACCCCCGGTACTGCTCGCACGGTTTACCGTTCTGGTTTCAGGTAAAATCCAGTTCCTTCCTGCTCATATCGCGGATCGCTGGTTGATATCTCCAGATGGCGTTGCCTCATGGAAAAGGAAACATGAATCAGAAAAAGAGGGGGACGTCATGGAATCTGTCGACATCGAACAACCCCCTCTCTGTTATCCTGAGGTGGGGAATGACTGTCAGGCAGAGGAACGAGAGGTACATGAATGCGTCAGGAATCGCACCGAGCTTATTTGCCATCTCGTGGAGTGCAGAAAGCCTCCGGGCAACCTCTTCTGCAGGGAAAAGAGACATGAGACCTGCACATTCGAGAGGCAGGGTGACAGTCGTTTTCCCGTCTGTTGCAGCAAGTCCCCCGCCGGTGGTGATGACTGATGATAGTGCATGCCTGATCGCTCTATCGTCTGCACCGACGGCGACGAGATTATGCGCATCGTGCGAGACACTCCCTGCGATAGCACCGGTGTGCATGCCAAACCCATGAACGAGACCCACACTGGTCTTTCCTCTCCTGTACCGGCTGCAGACGACAGCCTTCAGGATATCCCTGTCAGTGTCAGGGACTCCTGCCGCACCAATCTCAAGAGAGAGCGCTTCCGTCAGGATCTGCCCGGGAACGAGCCCTATCACCCTTGCGGTGCCCTGCCCGGATACCGCGAGATCCGCTATCTCCGGGACGCGGGCTTCCATCGGGGTGACCGGGGGCCGGGAGGGTTCCGGCATGTAGGACGAGACGGGTCTACCCCTAAAAAACGTTGTCTTGATGCGGAAGGGGGAGCCATCTTCCAGCACGCAGAGATCTGCCCTCCTCCCGGGTGCGATAGCACCGCGGTCATCGAGCCGGAAACGATCTGCAGGAGAGAGTGTAGCCATCCGGAGGGCGGTTTCAAGATCGAGACCATACTCGAGGGACTTCCGGATACAGTCATCGATGTGGCCATCCCTGCACAGGATATCAGCATGCCGGTCATCCGTTGCATACGCAAGGCGCGGGGCAGTGCACCGGTTAACGAGAGGCAGGAGTGCGTGGAGATTCTTCTCCGTTGTCCCCTCCCTGATGAAGACATACATGCCGCGCATCAGTTTCTCGCGTGCTTCGGCAATCCCTGTGCTCTCGTGGTCGCTCTGTATCCCGGCACAGATATATGCGTTGAGGGATGGCCCTGACAGGAGGGGGGCGTGTCCGTCCCTTAAAGAAAAAAGCGCAATCTTTTCCCATACCTCTCTGTCTTTTCCGAGGACACCGGGGACGTTCATCACCTCTCCAAGGCCGATGACTCCTTCCCTTCCCGAGAACCTCGCCAGATCGACAGCCGAGAGGGTCGCCCCGCCGGGATCGAGGGGTGTTGCAGGAACACACGAGGGAAGCATGAACAGGATGTCGACAGGGAGTCCTTCTCTTTCTCTCAGCATGTACTCGAGTCCCACGGCGCCACAGACGTTGGCGATCTCGTGGGGGTCTGCGATCACCGTTGCGGTCCCGTGCGAGGCGACAACCCGTGCATAGTGCGCAGGGACAAGGAGAGAACTCTCGATGTGCACGTGCGCATCGATGAGGCCGGGAATGACCCTTTTCCCGGAGAGGTCATGGGTGACCCCTGCCCTGTACCCTTTCCCCGTTCCCACCACCCATCCGCCGCTTACGGCAATATCGGTCTCGCACCAGTCGCACGAGAAGGGATCGTAAAGGCATGCCCGTGTGAACAGGAGATCAGCCGGCCTCTGCCCGAGTGCTGCATCGATGAACTCCCTCTGGAAAAAGGGTTGTCGAATCCGTTCCATCAGGAATACCTGCAGCATCTGGTGTCAAATATTTTCTTGACATGGATTTTCTTGACATGGCCCGGTCTTTTCCGGGAAAGGAGAAAGAACAATACTCTTTCCCACCCCATATATCCCTGATGTGTCAGGAACCAGCCTTCCCGTCAGATGAACCGGGGGTTTTGCCATGAACGAACTCCTCCTGTTCGGGGTGGTCATCGGGGGAATATTTTCGGCCATCGGGAGTGCAATTCTCGTCCACATGGGCGAGCTGATCGACCGGTTCCCTCAGGGTGACGAGGAAGAAAGGGAGAGGAGCGTCTGGAGCCCCCGGGAGTTCACACGGTATGCCGTGCTCCTGTACTGGCCCCTGTACATCGTGGGGGCCGCCATGCTCATCCCGGGAACACGGATCCTGACAATCGGGGGAATCGCACTGATCGCCGGTCTCGTTCTCTTCATGCTCACGGCACTGATCTTCTCGGTGGCCACATATAACCTCATGCAGTCAGG
>CAYSII010000031.1:0-15189 GCA_964431125.1 uncultured Methanolinea sp.
CCCGGCGCACGCGCGGGCGACCCGCCGCTTCTCCCCTGTGACCGCCCGCTCCATGGCTGCCCGTGCACCCGCGATCTTCCGCCGGAACTTCTTTATCTCGTCGTAGTATGAGGCTGCATTCTCCTCGATGCTCTTATCCACCGCCAGCGTGACCCGCTCGCCAAGGTCGATATCCACGGCCCCGCGCTCCGGGTACACGGCAACGATTCGCAGGGCTGGACCGCTCTTTGCACCACGGACGATCGCCTCGATCTCCTGCCAGGAGTACTTCTCCCGTGCTTTTCGGAGGGCGCCGAGGATCTCCTGGACGACCTGGTAATGCGAGAAGAGTGCCTCGACACTCCGCTCGCATTCCGCGATCCGTGCCTCGAACTTCCGCACCGCCTCCTCCTGCCGGGACCGGATGTGGTCTCCCTTCCCCTTCGGCTCCCTCCCCGTTCCTTCCTCCTCCCGGGTTGCTGCCGGGGGGGGATAGAAAGAATCAAGCGCCTGGTTGAAGGTCAGGGACAGAGCTTCCGGCACTGCTTCCCCGTCGAGCGGAAAGGGGAGGCAGGATTCCGCAGAGATGACCGGTACGATTCCCTCCGCTGCACGCCGGAGGAGATTTCCAATCTCCCGGTAGATGACGTCTGCCGGTGCCTCCCGGGCAGGGGTCTTCTTCCCGATGCCTGCCTTCCGGCAGACGTACTCGGCATAGGGCCCGCCGAGCATCGCCCCGACGGCAAGCGCACGGACAGTGTCCCGGGGATCTCCTGCCATAAACTGCGCGAATTCCGACGCTTCCGCTGTCGCCGGTCCCTGCGCGGGGAGCTCGTAGACGGCACCGGCAACGATCTCCCGCTCCCGGAAGTGGAGCCTCCGGAACGGCTGGATGATCGTCCAGTCCCGCTCGCACAGGATGATGTTGCCGCGGTCGAAGAGCTCGATGACAAGGTGGTAGAGCCGGTCGCTCTTCCCCACATCGAAGATAATGATGCGCTGGATCCCGTGCTGGCCGATGGAGAGCACCCTGCCCCCGGAAAGGTACTTGCGCAGGAGCATGGCAAAGGACGTGGGAGTCTTGGGAACTGCTATGGGGTGGAAAGACAGGTGTGCCCGGACCGGGGGCTCGATGACGAGCTGGTACCGGGCATGTTCCTTTCCCTTGAACCGGACGAGGATGGTGCCGGGTGCAACCTCGAACACCTTCTCGACCCAGAGGGGGAGGAGGCGTTCCCACTCCGTCACGACTGCACGCACGTCAATCCCGCTCAGTCCCTGGGCTGTCGCCATCGGTATACCAAATTAGATATGGCTCGGGCACCAAAAAATATAGGACTACTGGTGTTCCCATGAGTGGAGACTCCCCTGGCAAAAAAGGCAAGAACCCGGCGAAAAAATCGTTCATGGAGAGGTACAGGGAGAACCTCGAGAGGGAGAGGGCTGCACGGGAGAGGGAGAAGCAGAAGAAGTTAAAAGCCCTCGGAGCCGGGGGAGAAGATACCGGTACCGTGGAAGAGACAGAGGAAACGCCTGTTGCCGAAGCCCCGCCACGGAAGAAGACGCGGGAGGAGAAACAGGCAGAACACCTCGGAAGGATCTACAGGACACTCGTTGCATCCGTCCTCGGGATCCTGACCGGCGTGATATCGTACCTTGTCATCGAACCCGGTCAGGTCGCCGGTCTCCAGCCCTACACCCTCCTCGCATTCCTCATCATGGTCGCAGGAATCGTTCTCCAGAGGCACATCTTCGTCCTCTACAGGATCGGCTCCCACACGATGGGCGCAAAGGACTGGTTCTTCCAGGGGTTCATGACGTTTGCCTTCTGGTTCATAGCCTGGACGATCCTCCTCACGCAGGGAACCTGAAAACGAAGGTCGGGAAGGGGGCTTTTTTCCCATGCGCATCGCAGTCGTCCACAGGGATCGGTGTCACCCGCGCAAGTGCGGGACAGAGTGCATCATCTACTGCCCCAGGGTCCGCACGGGCGACGAGACTGTCATCATCGGCGAGGACCAGAAAGCGCACATCTCCGAGGAACTCTGCGTCGGATGCGGAATCTGCGTCAAGAAATGTCCGTTCGAGGCGATCGATATCGTCAGCCTCCCCGAGGAACTCGAGCACCCCACCCACCGGTACGGCGAGAACGGTTTCGTGCTGTACGGCCTCCCCGTGCCGGCAGAGGGGAGGGTGACAGGCATCCTCGGCCCGAACGGGATCGGAAAGACAACCGCAGTCAAGATCCTCTCGGGCCAGCTACGGCCAAACCTCGGCCTCCTCCACGGGGAGGCCGCGTGGCAGGATGTGTTGAAGCTGTATGCAGGCACCGAGCTCTTCGACTACCTCCAGACCATCGCACAGAAGAAGATCAGGGTCGCCCTCAAGCCGCAGTACATCGACTACATCCCCCGTGTCTTCTCCGGCACGCCGGCGGAACTCCTGAAGAAGACCGATGAACGCGGAAAGCTTGCATCGCTCGTCGGGATGATGGGCCTTGACCCTATCCTCGACCGGGACATCGGCACCCTCTCCGGCGGGGAACTCCAGCGGGTTGCAATCGCTGCATGCCTCGCCAGGGACGCCGATTTCTACTTCCTCGACGAGATAACGCCGTTCCTCGATATCTACCAGAGAGTTGCAGCAGCACGCCTCGTCCGGGAGATCGCCGAAAAAAGGCCGGTCGTCATCGTGGAGCATGACCTTGCCATCCTCGACATGCTGGCAGACGTCGTCCATGTTGCATACGGGAAACCGGCGGTCTTTGGTGTGATCACGCAGCCGAAGGGGGTCAGGGTGGGGATCAACGAGTACCTCGAAGGGTACCTGCCCGAGGAGAACGTCCGGTTCAGGGAATACCCTGTCGTCTTCGAGAAGAGGGCACACGCAAAGGGATCGGAGAGGGAAGTCCTGTTCGAGTTCCCCCGCATGACAAAGACGTACCCGGGCTTCTGCCTCGCGGTGTCGGGGGGCGACATCCGGGCAGGGGAGGTCCTCGGCGTGCTCGGACCAAACGGTATCGGCAAGAGCACCTTTGCACGGCTCCTTGCCGGCGCTGAACCGGCAGATGACGGCCCCCTGCAGATATCTGCAAAAGTCTCGTACAAGCCCCAGTACATCAAGGCCGAGAGTTCGGACACTGTCGAGTTCTACCTCCGGTCATGCACGAAGCAGTTCGATACATCGCTCTACCAGCACGACATCATCGAGCCCCTCTCCCTCGGACCGCTCCTGCAGTCTCCCCTCGATGCACTCTCCGGGGGGGAACTCCAGCGGGTTGCCATCGCCGCATGCCTCTCGCGACCTGCCGACCTCTACGTCCTCGACGAGCCCAGTGCACACCTCGACGTCGAGCAGAGGGTCAGGATCACGAGGATGTTCCGCCACTACGTGGACGGGAGGGATGCCGCCATCCTGGTCATCGACCACGATATCTACCTTGTCGACATGATCAGCGAGAGGATCCTCGTCTTCGAGGGCACACCCGGTGTCCGGGGCGAGGCGACAGGACCGTTCGGGATGCGGGAGGGGATGAACAGGTTCCTCTCACGTCTCGATGTCACGTTCCGCCGCGATAAGACAGGGAGACCGCGGATCAACAAGCCCGGCTCGTTCCTCGACCGGGAACAGAAGTCAACAGGCGAATATTATTACTATGCAGAAAGAGATGAGATGACGTAAAACTCCCGATACCCCCTGCCGGACATAGTGGCAGACCGCCGGATGCAGAACATTTTTCTTGCCCCTCCTTCCATATCCTCCTCATGGTCAGGCACGGGTGCGGGTTCGAACAGGAGATCTTCTGTCGAAGGTGCGGTTCCCCGGTTCTCTACAACGAGAGACTCGGGCTCCACTGCCAGAAGTGCGGGCGCGAGATAACCATCGTCTGCCCCGGCTGCGGAAAGAAATGGTGATCCTGCAATTTCATGCCCGGGACCTGATCCACGCGGCATACTGCTCGCGGAGAGCGGCAATCTCCTCTGCAGAGAGGTCCTTTTTCCGGTTCCTGTGCAGGTACTCCTCGAGCTGGACGACGATTTTCTCGGCCATCTGGTACTCGTCCACCTCGATATATGCAGGTGCCTTCGCAACCTCGATCGCTTCGCCACAGACCGGGCAGAGCTTCCACTGCTGGAACCGGTCGACATAGGAGAACGTCCGGCAGCCCGGGCAGCGGATGATCAGGAACATCGGCAATTGGTGATTACCGTTACCCCGGTATATAAATATCGCCGGATGGGGTGAAAGGGTCTGGCAGAGCAGCTGAACGATATCGGGAGGAGAATGAATATACGGAAAAGTACTCCGCAAGACCCGGGGGAGCAGATCGCAATTCGCTTTCCCTGTTTCGCGGAATATACCTCCCTGCGAGAAACAACCAGGAATGAATGGAAAAAAAAGTTTTTAGTAGATGATATTCAGAACCAGGATTGCAACCCCTATTGCAGCGCTCACGGCGATGACCGAGTACGGGCTGATGTGAATGGCCCTCTTGTCCTCGCTCTCGTAGTAATTGACAAGCCCTGCCGAGGATATCAGGCGTCCACCCTTCTTCTTTGCCATACAAACATATTTCTCATTCTCGGTATATAAAAGGCTGGCAGGATACATGACCGGAGGGGAATTGCTGGTAGAGGGCCGCGCATTCCTCGGCGAGGAAATGGAAGATGCGGCAGTGAGGATAGTCATCGAAGACGGTGTCATCTCGCAGATCGAGGAGGTGGATGGAACAGGAGAGGAACTCCCCTGGATCATCCCCGCGTTCTTCAATGCCCACACCCACGTCGGGGACAGTGTCGCCCTCGACATTCCCCTCGAGGGAGACCTTGATTCCGTCGTGAGACCTCCCGACGGCCAGAAACACAGGATTCTCCGGTCGACCAGGCGGGAGGAACTCGTGAGGGCTATGCGGCTGACACTCGGGGTGATGGCAGGGGGGGGCACGGCAGGGTTTGCCGACTTCCGCGAAGGAGGAGAAGATGGCGTATCTGCACTGCTCGAGGCTGCGGAAGGAGTCCTGTGCCGGCCTGTCATCTTCGGTCGCGAGGGGGGCGAGGCAATCGCGCACGGCCTCGGGGTCAGCAGTGCCCGGGATGTCCTGGAGGGGCTCGGGGAAATGGTTGCAACCGCCCGGAAGCTGGGGAGACTCGTTGCTTTCCACGCGGGGGAACGGGACGCCGGTGATATCGATTGCGCCCTCGATTACGAGCCCGACCTCCTCGTCCACTGCACGCACGCAACACGGGAACAGCTCCGGCGGATTGCCGATCTCGGGATACCGGTCGCTGTCTGCCCGAGGGCGAACTGGAAGCTTGGGGTCACATCCTCTCCGGAGAAGCCACCTGTGCACGAGATCCTCGATCTTGAGATCCCGCTCCTCCTCGGGACCGACAACGCGATGTGCGTCCAGCCGGACATGTGGAGGGAGATGGAGTTCCTTGCGACCGTCTATCGCCTCCCCCCCCGTGACGTACTCCGCGCAGCAACGCTCGGAGCATCCCTCTTCTCCGACTCCTTCTTCATCAGGGAGAAGAACAGGGCAAACTTCCTTTTCATCGAACCGCGTTCCTCCAACCTCGTTTTGAGCCGGGATATCGCGGGAACACTCGTAAACAGGGGATGTGCCGGGAATATCGTGAGAAAGGTTATAAATCTGTAATAGCCATTACATAGGCAGACTGTTCTGGAGTATACTGATGTTCTCGAATATCTTGGTCGCTGTTGACGGGTCGAACATGGGGAAGAGGGCACTCGAGATCGCCCTCGAGGAGGCCCGTGTCTGGAAAGCCAAAGTCCATGTGGTCTACGTCATTGAAACGGGGTTATTCTCGTCACTGCCGATGGACAGCACCTGGGAGATCATGTTCAGCATGCTCGAGAAGGAGGGGAGGGAGACCCTTGAACGTGCAAAGGAGGCAGCGCAAAAGACAGGTGTTGTGCTGGAATCGCACATCCGGCAGGGTCATGCAGGCAACGAGATCATCAAGACAGCCGGAGAAATCGGGGCAGACCTCGTCGTGGTCGGCTCCCACGGAAAGAGTGAAGTGGACAGGCTCCTCCTCGGGAGCGTCAGTTCCTTTGTCGTCAGCAACAGCAGTGTAGCCGTCCTGGTGGTGAGACCATCGCAGAAATGAAAGTTGCGGATTTCATGACGACAGATGTGGTCTCCGTGGAGATCCCCGGAAACCGCGATGATGTGCTCAAGATACTCAAGCGCACCGGGATTTCGGGTGTCCCGGTCCTCAAGGGAGGAAAACTCGTCGGGATCATCACGAGGAAAGATCTCCTGCGGAAGGCCGAGGAGACGCAGCTTGGCCTCCTCATGACTCCCGATCCTGTGACGATATCCCCGGATGCAACCGTCAGGGAGGCAGCATCCCTGATGATCAAACACTCCGTCCGCCGCCTGCCGGTGATCGAGAATAAAAAACTCGTCGGCCTGATCTCTGTCGCAGATCTGGTTGCGACACTCGCCCAGATGAAGATACGGGACGAGATCAAGGACTCCTACATCAGCCAGACCTTTGCCCTCTGGGAGGAGACTCCTCTCCCGCTCGTCGGCCGGATCATGGAGATATCGGGCTTTGATGCAATTCCCATCCTCGACAACGAGAGTATACTCCAGGGAATCATCTCCGAGCGCGACCTCATCCGCCATTCATCGATCGAGGACACCGTCCAGGTGAGTGACTTTTCAAATGGGACCGATGACGACGAATGGACCTGGGAGAGCATCCGGGACATGCACACCATCAGTTACGGTATCTCGAAGATCCAGCTGCCCAACCGCCCTGTAAAAACGGCAATGGTCAGGAACGTGATCTCGGTCCCTCTGAACGCCGAGGTGAGCGAGTGCGCCCTCAAGATGAAACGGGCCCGTGTCGACCAGCTGCCGGTCGTCAACGGCGACCGGAAACTCGTGGCAATGCTCTTTGACAGGGAGCTGATCAGGGCTCTCTGCAGGGACAGGCCCTGACAAAAATGTTTATGTTTTAAGATGACACTATACTGTTTGAAGCGCTTTTAGGGCAATTTACCAGCGTTTTCCAATATTTTGGGGTGTTTCCATGAATGAACAATACAGGGAAGGGCTGAAAGGGACAACCACGGTTGGCCTCGTCCTCGAGGACGGGGTGGTCCTTGCATCCGAGATGAGAGCCACGATGGGGTACCTGATCGCTTCCAAGAAGGCAAAAAAGATCTACCAGATTGCAGACAGGATTGGAATGACCACTGCCGGGGGAGTCGGGGACGCCCAGCAGATAGCCCGTCTGATGACCGTGGAGTGCAGCCTCTACCAGATCAGGAGGGGCAGGCCGATAACCATCGGTGCGGTTGCGACCCTGCTCTCGAATATCCTGAACGCAAACCGGTTCTACCCCTTCTATGTCCAGCTCCTCGTGGGCGGGGTCGACGAGGACGGGCCCAAGCTGTATGCGGTGGACGCACTCGGGGGTGCATCCCGGGAAGAGGAGATGGTGGCTACAGGTTCTGGTTCACCCATGGCTTTTGGGGTACTGGAAGACCGCTACAGGAAGGATCTCTCCGTGGAGGAGGCTGTCGCGCTTGCCATCCGGGCAATCCGGTCGGCAATGAAGAGAGATGCAGGCTCTGGCGAAGGGATCCATGTCGTGGTCATCACGAAAGATGCCTACAGGGAGTTATCCGAGAGTGAGATCGCCGGTCTTTCGCCCGTATCCCCTGCGTAATACTTTTTTGGGTCGGTTTTGATGCTCATCGAAGAGAGGCTCAAAGAGCTGAAAGACAAGATCAACGAGAAGGTCCCTCCCGGGATCACCGTCTCCGACGTGGAGTTCGAGGGGCCGGAGCTCGTCATTTACACGGATGACCCGAAGAAGTTTGCAGACCAGGCAGACCTCATCAAGATCCTTGCCCGGGACCTGCGCAAGCGGATCGTTGTCCGGCCCAATGTCCTTGAGGATCCTGAAAAGGCAGTCCGGGACATCAGGGCGGTTGTCGCAGAGAACGCCGGTATCACCGATATCTTCTTCGATGCCGATACCGGAGAGGTTCTCATCGAGGCAGAAAAGCCCGGTGTCGTCATAGGGAAGAACGGGGTGACCCTTCGCGAGATCACGAAGCATATCGGGTGGACGCCCAAGGTCGTCCGGACTCCCCCGATAGAGTCGAGCACAGTCAAGCAGATACGACAGTACCTCAGGTCGGTCAACGAGGAGCGCAAAGTGTTCCTCCGGGCGATCGGCCGGAGGATCCACCGCGACGTGATAGCAAAAGACCAGTGGGTCAGGGTGACGATGCTTGGCTGCTGCCGTGAGGTGGGCCGGGCTGCCTTCCTCCTCTCGACGCCAGAATCACGGATCCTGATCGACTGCGGCGAAAAACCCGACAACAGCGCGAGCACGCCCTACCTCTACGTCCCCGAGATCCATCCCTTAAGCCAGCTTGATGCTGTCGTTCTCACCCATGCCCACCTCGATCACTGCGCACTCGTCCCCCTTCTCTACAAGTATGGGTACGACGGCCCTGTGTACAGCACACCCCCGACACGGGACCTCTCTGCAATGCTCCAGCTCGATTACCTGGACGTGGTGAGCAAGGAGGATCGGAAGATCCCTTACAGTTCAAACGAGGTCAAGGCCTATATCCGGCACTCGATCACCCTCAACTACGGCAGCGTCACGGATATTGCCCCGGACGTCAAGCTGACATTCCATAACGCGGGCCACATCCTCGGTTCCGCGATCGCCCACTTCCATGTCGGCGACGGGCTGTACAACATCGCATTTACCGGTGACTTCAACTTCAGCAAGAGCCGCCTCTTCAACCCGGCGACAGCGAACTTCCCCCGCCTCGAAGCTTTGATCATGGAGAGCACGTACGGGGGGTCGGGTGACATCCAGCCCACGCGTGCCGAAGCCGAAGAGAAGCTGTACGAGACCGTGAACAGTACCATTCTCCGGGGCGGAAAGGTGATCATCCCTGCATTCGCCGTCGGCAGGTCGCAGGAGGTGATGCTCGCGCTCGAGGAGGGGATGCGCAGGCAGAAGATACCGTCCGTCAAGATCTACCTCGACGGGATGATACGGGAGGCAACGGCGATCCATACCACCTACCCTGAGTATTTGAACAGCGAACTCCGGACCCAGATATTCAAGGAAGGGCACAATCCCTTCCTCGCGGATTGTTTTGTTCCTGTCGACTCGCCCGAGCTCCGCGAGAAGGTAATGCTCGGCGACCCCTGCGTCATCATCACCACCTCCGGTATGCTCAACGGCGGTCCCGTGATGGAGTACTTAAGCAACCTCGCGGCAGACGAGAGAAACGCTCTCGTCTTCGTCGGTTACCAGGCAGAGGGGACGCTCGGGAGGCGGATCCAGAAGGGGTGGCGCGAAGTCCCCATCGGGAGGAAGGGGACGATCGTGATCAACCTCGAGATCGTGACCATCGATGGTTTCTCCGGTCACTCCGATCGGAAGCAGCTGATGAGCTACATCGCTCACGTCCAGCCCCGGCCCGAGAAGATCTTCACCGTGCACGGTGACGAGAACAACACGATTGACCTCGCAAGTTCCATCTACAAGCGATACCACATCGAGACGCATTCCCCCATGAACCTGGAGACGTACCGGATGATATGAGAGAGAGACTGCCTCTCCTTGCCGGTGTCTTCTCGCTCATGGCACTCTCGAATGCCATTGTACCTGTCCTTCCCTCTCTTGCGACCGGCCCGGCACTGCAGGGGGCGATCTTCTCTGCCTACTTCCTCGGTGCCTTCATCTTCGTCCTCCCTGCCGGGTACATTTCCGACAGGCTGGGCGAGACCCTGCTCATCCGTGCAGGCCTCGGCCTCACGGTCTTTTCCGGCGTCCTCCTCGTCCTTGCAGGGTCGCCAGCAGTCATTTTCCTGGCCCGGCTCGTCGAGGGTATCGGTGCGGGACTCTTCGTCCCCTCAGCCCTGGCATTCCTCAATGCGCGTCCTGACCACGAGCGGATGAGCGGGTACTTCATGGGTCTCCTGAACCTCGGGCTCCTCCTTGGCCTCCTCGTGACCGGCTGGCTCGTCAGCGGTGGAGGGAGCTCCCGCGATGGAATCTTTCTCTTCACATGGATATCCCTCATACCGCTCGCCCTCTCCCTTGCCCTGCACCGGTATGAAAGAGCGACCCCCGTAAAAGGTGCAGAACCCGCAGAAGAGACGAGAAAGAGGCTTACTTGGGCTATTCGGACGTATTTCTGGCTCTGGGTCTCCGCTGTTGTCCTCGTCGGGATCACGGGTGCGGTCACCGCCCTCCACCCGGAGTTCACGGACCTGCCCGCAGGCTCCGTATCGGAACAGATCGCGCTCATGAACGGTGCAACGATTGTCTCTGTCATCGTCACGGCCCGGGCAAGCCTTCCCCCGGTCAGGACGATGCAGCTTGCGGCAGTCGCCATGGCCGGCGGGGTCGCACTCACGTTCTTCTCGATGTGGGGGTTCCTCGTGATCGGATGGATGGCGGGCATGGTGATGATTGCGCAGCTCTCCTTCCTTGCTTCTGCCGGCGCCCGGCAGGGGGTCTTCATGGGCCTCTTCAACACCGCAAGCTACGGGGGAATGACCCTGATCCCCTCCGTCGCAGGTTTCGTTGCGGAGACGGGGGGTTTTCCGGCAGCCTATACCCTCACTGCACTCTTTGCCCTTTTTGTTGCGGCGACTGTCGGCCGGTGCGAATGCCGCCGCGCCACCGGGACTTCCCCGGACGGGAGATGAGGAGCGCGACCGCATACACGGCTGCCCCGAGCAGGATGATCGTCGCGCCGGACGGGAGGTCCCAGAGGAACGAGAGGACCAGTCCCGAAAGGGAGAGAGTGAAGGAGAGACAGACGGAGGCTGCCATCATCACGGGCAGCCGTGACGTGAACTCCCGCACGCTTGCAGCCGGGAGAACGAGGAGGGCGATAACGAGGATTATCCCGACGAGACGGATGAGGAGGACAACGCAGACCGCCGTGAGGAGGAGGAGCAGGAGGGAGAAGGCCGTCACCGGGAGATTCATGACGCGGGCGTATTCCTCGTCGAACGTGACTGCCTGGAGGGGGAGATAGAAGACCGAGACGACTCCCACGATCACCGCACAGAAGACTGCCATGAGCTGGATATCCCCGGATGGCACGAGCAGGATGTTACCAAAGAGGTAACTGAAGAGGTCGGGGGCATACCCGGGAGCAAGGCTCACGCAGATGACCCCGAGTGCCATCCCTGCAGCCCAGACTGCCCCGATGAGCGTATCGATTTCCTGCCCCGCCTTCTCCTTCAGGACACCGATTCCAAGGGCAACGCCGACAGAAAAGAGGAGCGCCCCGGCGATTGGATCGAAGGAGAAGAGGTACCCGAGGCCCACCCCACCAAATGCAGCGTGCGAGATTCCCCCGCTCAGCGTTGCCATCCGCCTGACCACCACAAAAGTGCCGATGATACCGCACGCGATACTCGCAAGCACTGCTGCAAGGAGTGCATTCTGGAAGAACCCGAAGGCGAGGATACCTGCACCAGGGATCACGCACCACCGCCCCCCGGATGATCCTTGAAAACCCTGTGAGGCACGCCATGGGCGATGAGGTCGACAGGACACTGGTATGCCGCCTCGATCATGTCCTCCGTTATCTCGGGAGAATCGTGCGTGTACAGCCTGTGGTTCAGGCACGCGACACGCGTGATATAACGGGAGATGACACCTATATCGTGGCTGACGAGGAGGATGGTGAGAGATCTCTTGAGATCTTCGAGGAGAGTGTAGAACTGGACCTCTGTCGGGGCGTCGACATAGACCGTCGGCTCGTCAAGGATGAGTATCTCGGGGTCTCCAACGAGTGCCCGGGCAAGGATCGCCCGCTGCTGCTCGCCCCCGGAGAGAGCGGCTACCGGTCGTCTGGCAAGGTCTGCAATCCCAAGCCTTTCGAGCACCCTCTCTGCTGCTTCCCGGTCAGATGGTGAAAACCGTGCCCAGGGGAACCGGTTCTTCGGGAGCCTCCCCGAGAGGACCATCTCGCGGACAGTGATCGGATAGGAGAAGTCAAATGTCCTGAACTGCGGGACATACCCGATCCGCGACCTCGCCTCCCCGGGTGACTGCCCGAGCACGGTTACAGTCCCCGCGGAAGGCTCGAGGAGGCCGAGGATGATCTTCAGGAGCGTCGTTTTTCCCCCGCCGTTCGGGCCGATCAGGGCATAGAAGTCTCCTTTCCTCACCTCGAGGGAGACATGGTCGAGAATGGAAAAACCCCTGATCCCGAAACAGACATCGCGCACCTCGATGACTGGTCTCATTCCCCACTACCCTGTCATTGCTCACCGTAACTCTCTGCGATTGCACCCGAGATGCGAACGAGGTTCCCGAGGACGTCGGGGGCGAGAGGGTCGATCAGGACCACTGTCCCGTTTATCTCCTGCGCGATGACCTCGCTCTCCCTCGTGCTGAACTGGGGTTCGGCAAACACAACGGAAATCCCCTGTTCCCTCGCAAGGGCAATGATGCGGGAGAGGCCGGCAGGTCCTGTTTCGTGGCCCTCTTCCCGGACGGCCACCTGCACGAGGCCAGAGTCCCGTGCAAAGTACCCGAATGCAGGGTGGAAGACGAGGAATGGGCGGCCTTCAAGCCCGGAGAGATTCGCGCGGATGGCCGCTTCGCAGGAGTTGACCTTTGCAAGGTAGGCCTCCTTCCGGGAGACGTACTCCCCTGCATGGAGCGGGTCGTGTGCGGAGAGAGCCCGTGCCACGTTCTCGGCCATGACGCGGAGGTTTGGAGCCGAGAGCCATACGTGGGGATCGGCACCGGAATCGTGGCTGTCGGGCCTCTCATTCTCCTTTCCACTGCCATACAGCCGGGAAATGCCCTCTGACATGTCGACGACCACGATATCCGGGTTATGGGCAGTGATGCGATGGACGAGCGTGTCCTCGAAGGGGAGGAGGCCGGGACCGAGCCTGAAGTACATATCTGCCTGGCTCACCTGCGCAACCCGGGATGCAGTCGGCTCGTAGGTGTGGGGCTCGGCCCCGGGGGGGACGACCACGATCACGTTCCAGTCCCTGCCTGCGATCTCTTTGACTATCTCCTCCTGGGGCAGCAGGGTGACTGCTGCGATCTTTTCACCCGCAATGCCTGGATCCAGCTTTTCGCCCGAGAGGCACCCTGCGGACCATGCAACCGCAACGATGAATGTAAAAAGAACGAGGATGCGATCTCCCGGAGGGAATGCGCGGGTTGAGCGGGAGCGTCTCATTTTGGTACCACCTCAAGAATTTTCCCTGCTCTTCTCTTCCTCGCAGAGTGCACCATGGCAGATGGCGCCACAGATACCCCTCGTGGGGTGCCCAAGCGACGCACAGATCCTTCGGACTGCGCCGGCCGAGACGAAAGCCTCGAAGCGCTCCACCTCCCGGCAGGCCTCCGCTCCCGATAGGCCGTAGTGGGAGAGGACAAGCCCGAGAACCCGGTGCCTCCAGAGTAGGAAATCTGCACAGGCGATCCCCTTCTCCGTGAGGGTGACTCCCCCATATGGCTGGTAGGAGACAAGACCATCTTCCGCGAGATCCCGGACTGCCTTTGTCACCGTGGATGGATCAACCGAGAACCTCTCTGCAATCTCTCCGGTGCGTGCCATGTCTCCCCTCTCCCTGATGAACTTGAGGTAAGCAGCCTTCCGCGGCGAAATGCCGTCCCCCGGAGTGGATTCCATTAGGAAAATATCAACGCAGGAAGGGAAAAAAATTTGGATTCGTACCAAAATCTGGCGATGGGCGGGTCAGCCGGAAAAGTCTGGTATCGTTACCGTGACATTCCCCGGTAGACCCGGCAGCCCTGCTGACCCGCCGGATAACGGAAGTTCTCCCGGGAGCCTCACGGGGACAACCGTAACGGTTACAGTCTCTCCCTCCCCGGGATACATCTCGATCGGGACCGTTGCCGGGAGGTGCCCCCGTGCCCTCACCGTGACTGCCCTGCAGGGAGTTCCCGTCAGGTACAGCGGGACAAGAAGCGTCCCGTTCCTGATCTCTCCCTGGTACGTCCCATCGATGAAGACCGGTGCCTCCTCGACCGGGCACCTGACCTCCAGGTACCCCATGCTCCCCCCGATCACGAGAGGGGTGCCTGCCTCCGGGATGGGTGTCAGGGGGCTGCTGTTCTCATCACCCGCTGCATCGTCATCATGCATGCTTCCCCCGAGCACGGATACGATGCAGGGAGACATCGAGACGTTGCATCCGCCCGGGCCGCAGACATGGAGGGTGACAGAGTAGTTCCCCGGCATACCAAAGACATGGACTGGCGTCGAATTCGTCGAGTATGTACCATCTCCGAAATCCCAGAGCCTTGTCCTGATGTCCCCGGAGGAGACGTCATAAAACTCCACGCAAAGCGGTGCAATTCCCGCGGTCGTATTGGCATCAATGGCTGCAACAGGAAGGTTCACCGGGGAGAACTTTCCCTCCACCGTGTGATTCGCAGAAATGTCCGATAATTTCACGGGGGAGACCGGACCGATGGACCTGCCGTCGAGCAGGACATCGACGAGCACGTACCCGGACTTCTGGAAAAAGGAGATCTCGATGGATTCCCCTTCGGTGACCCCGATTCTGCCTCCGGGCGAGACGGATCCACCGGCCGAAACTGCTGTCTCAATCACGTAAGTATGGAGAGGTTTCAGCGGGAAGACCGGCAGGTAAAGGGTCTGGCCTCCCCCAACCGTGATCTCTCCCTCCCAGGCGGCATGGCCCCCGCAGGACAGGGCGATTTCATGCGTTCCCGGTTCAAGGGATACGCAGGCAGGAGTGGTACCTCTGCTGTTCCCGTCTATGGTTATAAGCGCAGACCGGGGTTCGGAGTCAAGGCAGAGGGTGCAGAACCCGGCATCACCGCTTCCCCCTTCTCCCTGCAAATCACCGTTTGGTGTTTCCGGTGTTTCGATCGGCACCGGTATGGCCGTCGTGGTCGGTGTCGGTGTCGGAGTCGGTGTCACCGTCAGGAGCGAATCTGCCGTCCCGGACGGGAACTGATGGGGTGTCACTGAAGTAACGGGAATGAACGTCCGTTCGGGTATCGGAGCTCCTGTCTTCACGGGGGTCGGTGTAATGGTCGGTGTAATGGTCGGTGTACTGGTCGGTGTACTGGTCGGTGTATTGGTCGGTGTACTGGTCGGTGTAATGGTCGGTGTAATGGTCGGTGTACTGGTCGGTGTAATGGTCGG
>CAYSII010000032.1:0-10226 GCA_964431125.1 uncultured Methanolinea sp.
AAATTCTTGGGGTGATGGGGCCCGCTTGTGAAAAATATTATTTTTTGAGGGAGACATGCGAAATGTAGGTTATTTGGCATACCCGGTCATTGTCATCTGACGGTTGCAGGGGCGTCACTCGATGCTGAGTTGACTTTCATCCGGGGGATAGGCGGCATCCCGACCTGGTTTTCTCCTGAAATGTACTGCAGGAAAAAGAAAAAGGAACCTCTTTCCTGGATAAAAGTCGTTGGAAAAAGGGGATCAGCCTCATGTTCAGGGGATAGAAGAATACATCTCCCTTTTTGCCATCTTTTCCGGGGGGAGTTCCCGGAAGAAACAGATACAGGAAAAAATGTATCGAAGATTGCCTCAATTTTTTGCTGTCCTTTGTGGAGCAGGTGAAGCGGCAGGTATGGGTTTTTTCGAAGAGTCCTTGCCGGCGGTTACAATTTTTGGCTCCTTCTTTGTTCCTTTGCGGGAGTCTCTTTCTTCCGGGATTTGGGTTTTCTCGCAGCGGTCTTCGTCGCAGTGGCAACACTCTTTTCTGTGCTTTTTTCGGTTTTCTTCTCAGATGATTTTCTCTCCCTGACAACATCGGGACGTGCAGAACTGGCTGAACCCCTGAGAGAAGTCTTTGGTGATTCTTTTGTCTCCTTTCCTGTGCCTTGCACTTTCGCCGTCTTTGCGTCTGTCTTCGGGGCCATTCTGAAAAGCTCCGTAACGGTTGATAGGTGCTTTTTTAGCATGTCTCCAAGGCCATGCATGATGGGGGTAACGCGGCCATTGGGTGTCCGGTCACCGTTTTCATATTATTCTATTAAATATTAATAAAATTTGCTATTATTTTTTGAATGATAGACAGGAATATGTATCCCTCACGAGTGGCAGAGGGCGGCTCCCGGAAGGGGGGGACCACAGGGAATTGTGGATTTCTCCGCTGGACGAAAACCACGATAAGGCTGGCTAGATTGGAATAATGGGGCAGAAAGATCAGGAGAGAAACCTGCACGCTCCGCTATCCGGGAGAATCCTCCGAGGATAGAAAGACAGGCAGGTCTCCATCTGTGCCTTCAGGCATCACAGTGATGAGGGATGACGACGCTACGGCTCGGTGCATCTCCCCCTCCCGCATCCTGCAGAGGATCTGTTCCAGTTCCGGACTTTCCACCCGGAAGATGTCCCGCAGATGAATCTTCCCCCGGGTGCCGGGGGTTTGGAATGCCCGGGTAATGATGGAAAACATTTCCTCATGGGGTGGTGAAGGATGAGGGAAGAGACAACTGCGTCGAACGGACCTTCTGGCCAGGGATCTTGGATGTCCCCACTATGAAGGCTACAGTCCGTAGTACTCCCTTTTGCGAGGCAAATTCCCCAATACGGTGCGAGATATCCATTGCGCATATCCATGCGTGTGGGCAGGATCCGCATGATCTCTCGTCAGGAGGTTCATCAAGTACCTGCGTTTGAGGATGTTTTCGAATCCATCTCCCCTACAACGAGCCCGACGAACTCTGAAGTGAAAGGTACCCAAGTCCGGGAAAAACCGGACTGAGCAAGCATCTCCCTGAATTCGGCGATGGTCGAAAACAGAGAAACATTGGCCTGTCTCTGGGACAGCATTCCGGAAACGATGCGTTCGGGAGCTTTATTGCGTATCATAGCCTTCTTCCAGTAATCTGTCATGATTCCTTCTTCCCATGAGGTTTCCGAACGAAAGATGTCTCCGCAAATGAATCTTCCTTCGGGCATTAAACGTTCTGCCGCTCTTGTAACAATTTTTTGGCGGTCTTCCACGGAGACATGATGCAGGCAGAGTGCAGCGACCACGGCATCAAAGGAGCCTGTGGGCCAGGATTTGCGGAAATCGCGGATGAGGAACTGGACTGATTCAAGATTCTTCCTGGATTTTGCCAGCTGGACCATGGTCTTGGATATATCAATTGCCACGATTTTCGCGTTTGGATATGCATAGGCAAGCATCGTGGTCAGGAGACCAGTTCCGCACCCGAGTTCGAGAATTCTGTTACATTTCTCCGGAAGGCTGTCAATCATGGAAGAGAGGAGAAAGGAATGAGTTGGGACAATAGTATGAATAAGCGAGTCATACTCTGATGCTTCCATTATTTCATGAACAATATCCTGTGAGTCCATACAGATCTACTTCCCGCAAAGGAATAGCTATTGACAACATACCTTTTATATTAATATATCATAAGGAAATACCATAAATATTTTTTATTAAATTCGAAAAAATAACCTTTAATTATCATTCAGGCGGAATCATCATATGGATTCTCATACCCATGATCACTGCAGGTATTACAACCTCGATCCGGAATTTTCCGTGAGAGACCTCGCCGCGTTCCACGGACACCTGGGGCCGTTCATTGTGCTCGGCTACCGAATCGGGAAGTTTGCGAGGGAAAACTTCTGCAGCGACCCGTTCCGGATGAAGGCTGAGGTTCACTGTGCTGGTGCTCCGCCCGAGTCCTGCCTTGCCGATGGGGTGCAGCTTGGGAGCGGGTGCACACTCGGGAAACGGAACATCGAGATCGTTGTCTCGAAAGAGATCAGGTGCGAATTTTTCGCGGATGGAAAGCGTCTGGTTGTGACTCCCTACCCTGTCTCCCGGCCGCCAGAAGATACAGGTTATGAGGCAGCAATCGAGACCCTCGCCGAGAAGATGTACTCCCTGCCCGAGGCAGAACTCTTCTCTATCACCCTTCTCCCCTGATCCGAATGGAAAGATCAACCCCTGTCATCCAGATCGAGGATGCCTATACCGCGTATGAGGGTGCAGACCGCCCCACTCTCCAGGGCATCTCCCTCTCCATCCGGAAGGGGGAGTTCGTCGTGGTCGGAGGACCGAACGGCGCAGGAAAGACGACGTTGCTTGAGACCATCAACGGGATGCTCCCGATAACCCACGGAAAGGTCACCGTTTGCGGGCATGACGTCCGTGGGGACGGTGTCTCTGTCCGCTGCAGGGTCGGGTACCTCATCCAGAACTTTTCGTTTGATCCCCTCACGCCGTTTACCGTTGCCGAGGTCGTGATGATGGGGCGGTTCGGCAGGATCGGGCTGTTTAAAAAACCCGGACCGGAGGACAGGGAAGCGGTATCCCGTGCGCTCTCGATGCTCGGGATCGAAGACATCTCCGACAGGCCCATCGGGCAGCTCTCCGGTGGACAGCAGCAGAAGGTGCTCCTTGCCCAGAACCTCGCGCGGGACCCGGAAATCCTTCTCCTTGACGAGCCGTTCTCGAACCTCGACATCTTTGCACGGGAGGCCATCAACAGGCTGCTCGGGTCGCTTGCCGCACGGGGCGTGACGATCGTCCTCGTCTCCCATGCATTCGACGATCTCCCGGATCGCGAGGTAAGGCTGGTGGTCATGGCGGACGGAAGGATCGTCCTTGACAGGGCGTGTGATCCCGGTAGCGTTACACGGGTCATCAGGGATGTCGGTGAGCCGATCCATGCTTGAGGTCCTCATCCATAACAATGTCGTCTGCCACGCAGTCGAGGCAATGCTCTTTGCATCGGTTGCCTGTGCGATTCTTGGCGTCATCATCACTCAAATCCAGATCTCTTCGATCGGGTTCACAATGGCCCACGCGGCATTTGCCGGTGCTGCCGTTGGAACGTTCTTCTCCTTCAATGCTGTCCTGTGCGCGATCGCGGCCGGCGTCCTCGTTGCGTTCCTTATCGGACCCCTTTCGGACAGGGCACGCGTCTCGCCCGATACCGCTCTCGGACTGCTCTTTGGAATCAGCATGGCGATTGCGATATTCTTCATCGCGCACATGCAGACACTCGGGAGGGGCTTTTCCGCGATGGGGCTCCTCTTTGGCGATGTCATCTCGCTCTACCGGGAGGAGATATACCTGCTTGCGATCATCTGTGTGATTGCAATCCTCTTTGTCTTTGTATTTTCAAAGGAGATCTCTGCCATCATCTTCAACCGGAAGATAGCAGAATCGGTCGGGATCCGCGTCAGGCCTATCTACTATGCCATGCTCTTTGCGATAGCACTTACCGTCGCACTCTGCCTCCCGATTATCGGCGGACTCCTTCTTTACGTCTGGCTCGTCACACCGGCGGCAATCGCCCTCCAATTCTGCTACCGCATCTCGGCGATGTTCATTGCCGCACCTGCCATTGCAGCCATGATTAGCGTCACGGGAGCGTGCGTGGGCCTCGAGTACGCGCTCCCGGTCGCGCCGCTGACGGCCGTCCTATTCTCCCTTGTATTTGTCGTGGCTGTCGTCCTCTCCCCGAAGAGGCGCGTGACATTCCGAAAATTTTAACATTTTTCCTTCAGAAGTGATCTCATGGACAGAAAATTTACCCTTTTTGTAATATTTCTCATGATATGTGTCATATCGGGAGTATCTGCACTGAAGGTCGTCTCCACGACAGCAGTACTCTGGGATCCAATTCAGTACATCGGCGGGGAGAAGGTCGATGCAATCTATGTTGCCGACCCGACCATCTGCCCGCACATGCAATCTGACATTATCCCGAACAGGATCCAGATGCAGATGGACTTCATAAAGACCGCCGATCTCTTCGTCGCCCACAACGGGTCGGTGGACAAGAGCTACGTGATGCCATACGTCGAGAACTTCATGGAGGCAAACAGTTACGGGACGGTGAACTGGATCACTCTTCGGAACCCGTCCATGGTATGGAACACGCCCTCCGGGGCAAAAGCGCTGGCACGGGAGGTTGCCGGGTGGCTGATTGATGCAGATCCCGAGAACAAGTCGTATTACGAATCAAGATTGGATGGGTACCTCGCGGCGATCGACGCAGCTGATCTCTCTTCCAGAGAGCGGGATGTGATTGGAGGCCAGGACGTTGTTGTGATGATCTGGCAGAGGGAAGCGTCCGAAGAATGGCTCGGGCTGCACACGGTCACGGTCTTTGCCCCAGAGTTCTATGAGCAGGGGAAATACACCCCCCGTGCGGTCGTCAATGATGTGTACAATAACCCGGACAGATACCGGAATGTCCGGTACATCATCGAGAACATGCAGTCCGGCGAGATGGCCAAGGGACTGGAGGAGGCGCTCCGCGACAACGGCATCCCGGCAAAGCGTGTCATATTCACCAACTTCCCTAAGTCTGTGCCTGGGGTCGAGACACTCCCCGACGTGCTGCGGTACAACAAGATGCTCGTGATGCCGGAAGAACAGAGGTCTTCGTCTCCTGCAGCAACGACGGGAGCACCCACGCAGGCGCCACCTGGGGTCATCCTGCTGCCGCTGGCACTTGGTTTGGGGCTTCTGCTCGCATGGAGGAGGAACGATTGAAAGGAAGGGACCATTTTCCTGAATCCCAGTTTTTTCTAGGTAATTCTGTAAGATTTAACACTAACCTTTCATTTGGAAAGGAACAATGAATCGTAGGGATTTTCGGGAGATCGGGAGGCTAGTCTCCGATGATTGGGTTGCCCTCAAATATCTCTGGAAAAAGCGAGAACTTACAAGATGTCCCTTCTGTGATTCCTTAGAATACTATTTCATTGGGTGAAATAGGGTAAAATATAAGTTCGGAACACCCCTGGCCACTGCAGGGAACAAGATTCTCTTCTCTCCGAATCGCACCCTCATAATGGCTTTTCCTGAACAAATTATTTGAAGGTGATTAGGTTGTAGTATCCTCGCCACTTGTCTGTGTACACAATGGAGCCTCTCCTCACCCTCTTCACCTTCTCGGTCATAAGACTCTCGGCAGAGACATCCTGAACAATGCTCACTAAGACCCTCCCTCCCTATTCCAGGATCCCGTAGACGATGGTCTTGCCATCTGCGCCTCTTCCCCGCTTTCCTTTCCTCTTCCCGCCAAAGTAGGCCTTATCTGCTTTCAGTTCTCCCTTTAGAATATCGTCCGTTTTGGTAAGTTCTTCAACGATTACCCCAGGAAGGATATCATAGGCTCGCCAACGTGGTTTTGTAGCTTTTATGGACCTCTTGTGAGGCCTTCCTTGCAGATGTGGATTGCTCGAACAATTTCACAAGAGAGAGCCACTGTGAAGGCGATATTCGGAGGAGAGCGAACCTGATTCCCTGAAGTGGTCAGTAGTCCTTTTTACACCCTTTACACCGTACTCTCCATCTCTGGTGATAGTAGAATTCAGACGATGAACAAGAGGGACAGTCGGCATTCCAACGTTTCTTCCAAATATACTCGAGGGATAATCGTCCTTCAAAGAGGCGCTTGCTGATCTTTCGGATATCCATTAAATCCCTATTCCCTTCCTGACGAAAGGTAAGGGTAGATCTTACATAAATACCTATTATAAGTAAAAAAATGCATATCCAAAACAGCGATTTTAATTAATTCGTTCTCTTGTATACTGTATACCGGTTTTTTAATAGTCACCTTTTTTATTTCAAGTAAAATAAATATTTTTTAGATATTATAAATATTTATGCAAATTACAAAATATTTTATTACCAATCAATACAAAAATAAAATATTTAAGAAAAGGTATGCAATAAATAACAATACATGTCACTCGTCTCCCCCCGCCGCATTATCCTCCCCTTCACAGCCATCGTGGGACAGGAGAAGATGAAGAAGGCGCTCCTCCTGAATGCTGTCAACCCCCGCATCGGCGGCGTCCTGATCCGCGGCGAGAAGGGGACGGCAAAGTCGACAGCAGTCCGGGCACTCGCGGAGATCCTGCCGGAGATCGAGGTGGTGAAGGGCTGCCCGTTCCAGTGCAACCCCCGCGACCCCCGCGAGATGTGTGAGGACTGTGCCGGAAAGCATGCCCAGGGCGTTCCCTTCGAGGCTGTTACGCGGAGGGTCAGGGTCATCGATCTCCCCATCGGTGTCACCGAGGACCGCCTTGTCGGGACGATCGACATCGAGCGTGCCATCCGGGAGGGAAAGAAGGCGATCGAGCCCGGCATCCTCGCGGCCGTGAACCGCGGCATCCTCTACATCGACGAGGTGAACCTGCTCGACGACCACATCGCTGACGTCCTCCTCGACTCGGCGGCGCTCGGGATCAACGTGGTGGAGCGTGAGGGGATATCGTTCTCCCACCCGGCACGGTTCATCCTCGTCGGGACGATGAACCCTGAGGAAGGAGAGATCCGGCCCCAGCTTCTCGACCGGTTCGGATTGCAGGTCTCGGTTGAGGCGATCGACGACCCGGAGCTTCGCATGGCGGTCGTCCGGAACGCGGAGGCGTTCGAGAACGACCCTGCCGGCACGGTCCGGGAATTCCGGGAGGCGCAGGATGCGCTCCGGGGAATGATTTCCCGGGCGCAGCAGATCCTGCCATCGGTGACAATCGGGGAGGATGTCCTCCGTACGCTGGTCGAAGCCTGCATAGAGCTCGGCGTCAGGACGCACCGGGCAGAGATCGCTGTCGCCCGGGCAGCACGCACGATCGCTGCCCTCGACGGGCGGACCAACGTGAGTTTCGCAGATATCCGCGAGGCGATGGAGTATGCCATCCCGCACAGGATGCGCCGGAAGCCCTTCGATGAACCCCGCCTCGACCCGGATCGGCTAAACGAAGCGATGAAGAACGCAAAGGAGAAGAGACGTAGGGAGGCAGGGGGAGAAAAGCAACCCGAGCACAGGGAAGAAAGAAGGGAGGAGAGTGCATCCCACCATCCCGGTCACGGCGATCAGGAGAGATTGCCGCCGCAAAAGGAGCATTCCGGGCAGGGGACTGCCCCGGAGAAAGTCTTTGGTATCGGTGACCCGATCGATACCCGGGGGATCGCCCTTGCACGGGAGCGCGACAGGGAGAAGCGGAAGAGGCTGAACGGGAGGCGGATTGAGACCTATTCGTCCGGGAAGAACGGTGCCGCCATCTCGTCGCGGATGCCGGAAGGCTCCCGGGATCTCGCGTTCGATGCGACCATCCGGGCAGCAGCGCCGCATCAGAAGTCCCGGGCGCACGGTGACCTTGCAATCGCCATCCGCGGGGAGGACATCCGGGAGAGGGTCCGCGTCGGGAAGGTCTCGGCATCCTGTGTCTTCCTTGTTGATGCGAGCGGGTCCATGGGGGCAGAGAGACGGATGGAGTCTGCCAAGGGGGCGGTCCTCTCCCTGCTGCTCGATTCCTACCAGCACAGGGACCGGATCGGGATGGTCGCGTTCCGGAAAGACAGCGCCGAACTCGTCCTTCCCCTCTCCCACAGTGTCGACCTTGCGAAGAAGAGGCTCTCCGATCTCCCGACCGGAGGGAAGACCCCGCTCCCCGCCGGGATATGGAAGGCAATCGAAGTGCTTGACCGCGAGAAAGAGAAGAACGGGAGTGCGGTTCCCGTCCTTGTCCTGATCTCGGACGGAAGGGCAAACGTCTCGTCCGGGGGGGATACCAGGGCCGAGGTGCTCCATGCAGCCGCTGCCCTGCGGGCCCGGGGCATCCACACGGTCGTCATCGATACCGAGGAGACACGGCAGTCTTTCTTCAGGATGCGACTCGGCTACTGCCGCGAGATTGCCGAGACTGCCGGGGGGAGGTACTACCCGGTCAGCGATCTCTCGCCTGCAATTATCAGGGATATCTCGGGCGCAGAGATTGCAGGTCTCTTTTCAGGATCACGGTTTCCGGCCGGATAAATTCAGTCCCTGCGGGAAACCGAAGACGGGAGAACGAGCCGAGCCTGTTGCTCACAGGCACCACACTCCAGCATGTTGACCGGGGCACGAAACCTTGTCCTGTGACAGAAACGATAGTGAGGGTCACTGCGGGGCACCGTTCATCCTCCTCTGGATGCGCTGCCTCCCCTGCGGTGCACAGGCTGGCCAGGTCACAGGTTTCCTGTTCGATACGTGACTCTCCGTGAGAGAAAAATTGAACCTTTCGACCTGGCAGTGAAGGTCCCCCCTTGCCGTCCCCCGGAGGAGCGCCTCGGAGAGGCGAGGAAAGATTTCTTCGAAAAGAGGTTGAGGTGCATGCAGGGCAGAACCCCCCGTAGTATCCGGAACGTCCCATCGCTGGCCAGATGTCCTGGCACGCCTCCTCCCCGATGGAGACGCTGGATATACGCTGCCCTGCATGCCACCCGGTTCTCCTGACTCGATAATATGGGGTATGTTCGTTGCTTTCCTTGTCTGGCCGGGAAATCCCGCCAGCCGGCACAAGTGCCCTGCGGGGCACTTAGCCGGATAAATGGTTGATTTGAATTGTATTAAATTTAATTATTTTTTTATTATTTATTTTTACTTGATTTACATTTTTTGATAATTTAGTCTCTTCCCGTGCCGGGGTGTTCACCACGTTGTGCAGCATTTTTCCCGGGAGGGAGGAAGAACCATGAAATGGACAGAGTTCACGAGTTCAGTCCATGCCGGACACCAGGAGCCGGAAAAATGGTTGGTTTTGGAGATTACCCGACCATGCGAAAGGAGGGGATGGCAAAAACCAGCCCGAACGTCGAGGAACTTCCGGCGCTGTTGCTCGCTTTCAGTGTCACCTGGTAGAACCCCGCACGGGAATAGGTGTGGACGGGGTTGGGCTCCGTCGAGCTCGTCCCGTCGCCAAAGTTCCAGAGATAGGAGTCAACCGCACCGGTCGAGAGGTTCGTGAACTGAACGGTAAGGGGAACAAACCCGCTCTGGGGTGATTGCGTGAACCGTGCGACCGGGGGTTTCGGTGGCTCGATCACGGTGATGTATGCCTCCCGGATACGTTCGTTGCCACCGTCAGGTCCTGTGATCCGGAGCCTGACGGAATAGGTGCCGGGGGTCCTGTATGTGTAGGTGGGGTTCCTCGCAATGCTGTCCACCTGCCCGTCGTTCTGGAAGTCCCACATCCTCAGCGTGATCGTGCCAGTGGAAAGATCCGTGAACCGGACGGTCAGGGGTGCGTCACCCGAGAGAGGTGACGCGGAAAAATCGGCGATGGGACCGGTATGCGGGAAGACAGTGATGTATCCGGTTTTGAGTTCGCTGTCCGATCCTTCCGGTCCGGAGACAGTCAGCCGGATATCGTATGATCCGGGCTCTGCAAAGGAGAAGACGGGCTCAGCGCCGGTGGCAAACGTTGTCCAGGCTGAACCATCCTTGCGGAACTCCCACGTCCGGGAGGCGATCGTTCCGGTCGACTCGTCGGTGAACCGGACGGTCAGGGGAGCAGTGCCGGAGGTGGTATTGGCAGTGAACTGGGCGACCGGGGGCACTGGTGCAGGTGTCACAGTTATGTATCCGGCTTTGAGTTCGCTGTCCGATCCTTCCGGTCCGGAGACAGTCAGCCGGATATCGTAT
>CAYSII010000032.1:10326-13940 GCA_964431125.1 uncultured Methanolinea sp.
CGATCGTTCCGGTCGACTCGTCGGTGAACCGGACGGTCAGGGGAGCAGTGCCGGACGTCACGTTCGCAACAAAATCGGCAACAGGGGGTTCCTGCCGGTAGGTGACCACGAGGAACCCTCCTGCGGCCACCATGTTGTCCCCGCTCCCCCCTACGATCACGCTCCGGTAGAGGGCCATGTTGTCTCCGTCGTGGAGATCATCAGTGACATCGAACGTGCCGAGGGTTACCTGTGGTCCGGGGATGTAACATCCCGAGAGGTCCCCGTAGTTCCCGTCGTTGAAGACAAACGCACTCTTACCTGCCTCGTTTGCCGAGAAGAGGAATGGATGGATGGATGCATCATGGAGCCTGCCGGTCGAGACGTTACTGAACGGGATGAACGCCGTTGCCTCCTCGTCCGAGACGAAACGGGCAGTCCCGGCGTACAGGAGGTCGCACTCCTCGTTAATCCAGACCTTCCTCTCCGGCCCAGAATCATCAGAGTAAATGACAGCGAGAAGGCTGCCGTAGAGGCCGTTGGAATTGCCCTCGCCCGGCGAGAGCAGGAGAGTGTTTCCTGCCTTCGAGAACAAATCCGTCACATCATACACGAAGAGGCCCGAGGGATAGTTGTAGGTCGCGTATCCCTTCCGGTCGGAATAGGCTGCCACCGGGGTGATGGTCTGCCCATTGAAGGTGGCAGTCCAGGCCGGGATTCCGCCGGGGGTCTGGTCGAAGGTATACCCCTGGTACAGCCGGGCATGGATGATGGATGCACCCTCAGGAATGGAGAGGTCGGAGGCTGACCAGTTCGCAGACGCAGCAGTCCAGCCCGCCGGTCGGTAGACGGCGTCCCCGGTCGAGACCGAGATGTTGATCCGACCCTCGAAGGTTGCGGCAGTCACGATATCACTGCCGCCGGTGTACCTCTTCCCCTTGTACCCGTTGTTTGCGACGACCCTCGTCAGGTTCGCCCGGTTCAGGACCCCGCCACCCCCGCTCTGCCCGTCGGGATCAGCCACGACGGTGATGGTAACACTTTCGCCCGTGGTGCGGAGCGTCGTGTCGGTGATGGATGCGGTCCTGTTCTCCCCGGGAGCAAGGCCGGGAAGGGTGACATTGTACAGGGCACCGGAGACATTAAAGACGACCGGGAACGGACCTGCGGCTCCTGACCCGTTGTTCAGGACAATCGCATTGATGGCGTTTGGCTCGTTTGCGAAGAGTTCGTTCCCATTCGTAGAGAGAGACGTGATGACGAGGTCAGGGAGCGGGGTCTCCCCGCACTCGACAACGAGGAAGGCGTGGCTTGCGGCCATGAGAGGCGTGGAACCGGCCGTGCTCCGGATACCCGCCTCGTTCCCGGATGCGAGCAGCAAGCTCTTCACGTCCCGCGTGTCCACTGCGACCTGCGTTCCCGTTGAAGGGCCATAGTCCCAGACATTGTCGCCGATGGTGACGCCGTTCCAGAGGAGATCACCTTCAGGACCGTTCCCGGACGGGACGAAGGTGGTCAGGAGGGCATGGGTTGCGTTACCGGGGGCAATCGTCATCCCGGTGAAGGGAATATAGGCCGTCGCTTCCTCGACCGTCGTCCCGTAACCATTCTCGTCTGCTCCGAGAATGTCGAAGCCCTCGTTGAGGAAGATCTGCCTCCGCGGCTCACCGTCTTGCTCGTAAACGACAGCAAG
Organism: uncultured Methanolinea sp.; assembly: GCA_964431125.1. GTDB lineage: Archaea > Halobacteriota > Methanomicrobia > Methanomicrobiales > Methanospirillaceae > Methanolinea_A. The sequence continues at coordinate 11,999 of CAYSII010000032.1, forward strand.
GGTCAGGCCGTACACCGCAAGGTTACTGCCGGCGTTGTCCTTGTGGATAATCGCCGTATTCCCTCCCGCCGAGAACTGCTCCGTCACGTTGTATGCAAGGAGGCCGTAGACGTAATGGGCATATCCCCCGAAGTTGCTCCTGTCGGAGTACCAGGCATCGAAGGCAAGGGGTTCACCGTTGAAGGTGACACTGAAGCGATCCGGGATTTCCCCCGTGTTGTCCCAGTTATAGGGAACGTACAGCCTCGCCTCCCGTACCACAGCACCGTCCGGCAGGGGGAGGTCTGATGCTGACCATGTCACTGTATACTCGTTCCACGAGCCGCCACTGACCCCGCCCGGCCTGTACACGCTGTCCCCGGATGAGGAAAGGATCCCGCCGGCAAGGTCAAAGGTCCTGACAGTGATGATATCGCTCTGTCCCTCCCAGTAGCGGGCTCCCTTGTAGCCGTTGTAGACCGTGGTCTTTGTCGTACTCGACTTCTCGTTGTTCATCTCGTCTGTCTCGACAACGAGGTTGTCCGGGTCAACAAGGGCAGTATACGTCACTGTCCCACCGGCCGTGTCCCGGACCGTTGTGTCGACAACGGGGACGATTCCGCTCTGGCCGGGCTGGAGCGGTGACACGCTCCCCGACCCGGAGAAACCATCTGAGGAGGTAAGCCGGACTGCTGTCTGGCCGGACGCCTCGGGACCGTTGTTCCTGACGGTGATCCTGACGGTATTTGGCTCCCATGCAAAGACGTTTCCCGTCACCGGGTTGACAAAAGTGACCTCGAGGTCGGGAGAGGGAGACTGCCCGGTCTTCACGGCGAGCGTGGCAAGCGATATCTTGTAATACTGGCCGCTCCGCCGATAAGTGAGGACATTCTCCTCTCCCGGGGTCACAGGACCTGTCATCTCCCACGCGTCATATCCTGAATAGGCCCCCTGAACGAAGTGCCCCGGGGGATTCGTCGATCCCGTTGGGTGTGTGGGGAGTTCACTGCCCTGCCACGTGTAGTTCCCGTCGGTGCCCGCCATGTGGTTGACGGTGAGAGTAGCGGATTCAACCGGACCAGAGAGGGCAGAGAGGTCAAACAAGGTCACTCCGGTGTAGGCCATCCCGTTCTCTTCCGCATAATGGGTGTGGGTATCGTGACCCTGGTTGACCCAGTAGTAGATCCGGTCCGCATCCCCGTCATTGTATGCGACAACGAGAGTCAGCATCTTGACCCGTCCGTCGAAGGCACCATCGACTTTCTGGATGACGACCCTGGCAACGGGGGTCTTCGAGAGGATAAGGGGAGTCACATTGTACCACATCAGGTAGTCGCTTGTCACCCTGTTGCAGTGGTCATTGACGGAAACCGGGCCCGATCCGCCCTCACCCGGGTAGGTATAGTTCCCGGGCGTGTCCAGCGACTCGGCACCGACGACGATCCATGACATGCCATCGCCTGTCCCATCGAAGAAAACGGTTGCGTGCCCCCGGTAATTGTCCTGCATCTGGCCGGAGTAGACTGCCACGTAGAGACGGGCCCATGCAATGTCATCGACCGAGGGGATCGGTGCAAAGGTCTTTGTCACGTCTGTCGGTCCGAACAGGGGTGGGTCAGCATCGATGTACAGCCCGCCGGAGACTGTGCCGGACTGAACCGTTGTCAGCGGAATCCCGCCCACGTACGCGTCTGCCATGACAGGAAAGGCGATGATGGTCGAGAAAAAAAAGAGAGTGACCAATAGTACACTCCATAAGGAGATTTCATAATGCTCCATAATGCCACCTTGATTATGTATGTGCAGAGTTTTTCATACACATATATATAATTATCACAATCCCGAAATTGCATCCACAGAGGGGAAAAAATAGGAAAATCTCCTGAATATTCTGGATTTGTCGTTGAACCTACATTTCGCATGTCTCCCTCAAAAAATAATATTTTTCACAGGCTGGCCCCAT
>CAYSII010000033.1:0-9328 GCA_964431125.1 uncultured Methanolinea sp.
CCCTCCCGATGGTACTCTTCTTCCCCGGATACGCCCTGATTGCAGCACTCTTCCCGGGGAAGGGGGAGATCGACGGGATCGAGAGGCTCGCCCTCTCGTTCGGTCTCTCGATTGCCGTCGTCCCCCTCATCGGCCTCGCCCTCAATTATACTCCGTTTGGGATCCGGCTGGATCCTGTTGTTCTCTCTCTCGTCATCTTCACGCTTGCCATGGCCGTCGCAGCACAGGTGCGCCGCGCCCGGCTGCCGGAAGGAGAGAGGTTCTCCGTTCCCTTCAGGGAGATGGCTCGGGGGGCCATCGGGGAACTCTTCCCGGACGGGGCATCCCGCCTCGATCGCGCCCTCTCGTTCATCCTTATCGCCGCAATTATCGCCGCAGTGGGAACAACGGTATTTGTCATCGTCGTCCCGAAGGAAGGGGAGAAATTCACCGAGTTCTACATCCTCGGACGGGAGGGGAAGGCTGCGGATTACCCCACGGAACTCGTGCTCTTCCAGCCGGAATCGGTGATCATAGGTATTGGGAACCACGAGTACAGGAATGTCACCTACTTTGTCGAGATCCTCTTCCTCGATTCATGGTTCGACCCGGAGACGAACACGAGTTCCATTCTCTCGATGGAGAGGATGGAGTCATTCTCCGTGACCCTTCCCCATAACACGACCTACCAGCAGAGGCATCAGTTCATTCCGGATAACAGGGGAGGAAACCAGCTGAAATTCCTCCTCTTCAGGGATACCCTGCCACCCGATACTCTCTGGGGACAGGACAGGATCAACGCGAGTTACCGGGATCTGCACCTTTGGGTGCGGGTGAAGGAAGGCTCCGGAATATCGCGGTAATCTCCCTTGTCCCTTCCCTGATCGAGACGTGCGAGATTTGCCAGGGGATATTCGTTCCCCGGGCGAGCATGCAGGCAACGAGACTGCAGACACCGCAGGGGTGCATGCTGCAGCACTTCGGCGTCTGTCCCGCGACCAGCGCGCACCCGGAAAAGAGCCGGTAACCGCGGAGATGCATCACGAGCGATTCGCCGTCCCGGACGATCTCGAGCCTGTCGGCAAGCTCGAGGCCGTCCCTGACAAGCTCCCGGATCGCCGGGATAAGATCTTCCTCTGTGCCGGGGATCACGAGCGAGAACTCTCTCTCGCAATAGTCGATGAGGGGAGCGGCAGCCGGCACGAGGACAATGCCGGGTGTCTCCGCCCCCGTCACGAACGTGAAGTCCGGGAGCGCGGGAGGGGGATTCGAGCCGGAGACCGGGATGAATTCGCGGACAGAACCCGGATCACCGGGGGAGGGAAGGAATATCGCATCTCCCCTGACGCCAAGATCTGCACCCGTCCTGCACAGGTTCAGCATGTTTGAAACCACGAGAAGGGAGCCAGTATCTGCATCGAAGGGTTCGGCCCGGGAGAAGCTGAGCATGAACACGCCGGCAAGGAACATCGCAGCCCCGCAGAGAAAGAGAGTGGCACTGGTCAGGTCCCCCCTGTCTGTGACCGCTGCGACGAGGAGAATTAACGCAGAAGCGGCGAGCAGGACAGTGCCTGACACCACGTATTCATTGACTGCCGGAAGTTTCATGGAGACCTCCAATGACGCGCGAGACAATGTGGGATGCATAACCGAGGATCACGAGAGATGCAACCCCCGAAGCGGCAAGGATCACAACGAGGGGGAAGGAGGCATGCCTGCTCCCGGAGGTGACGAGGGCGAGCAACCATGGCAGGGCCATGAGCAGGAGGGTGGAAATTTTTCCGCGGGACGTCCGGGTTCCCCCGATCGATAGGAGGAATGCAAGGATAACGAGGGACTCGAGCGCGGCAGAGAGAAATGGAGATGCGCTCCACGCGAAGGAGACCGGAGGCTGCCCGAGCAGGAACAGTGCAGTCTCATCGGGCCGGAAAAAGAGAATGAAGAGGCACGAGACTGTCAGGACTGCGCCTGCCACAGCAGCGGGGATGAAGAGGGGTGACCCGGCAAGTGCAGCTGCCGATACAAGGGAGACGGTTGCACCGGCGACTGCCATGGTCGTTCCCCTCCTCATGCCATCACCCGGACGATAGTGTATCCGTAGCCCCTGAGGCGCCGCACGAGGTCAGGGGAGAGTGCAGCGTCCGGGATACCGATACGGGCATCTATCCCGCGCCTCCGTGCCTGGAACCCGAGGAGACCGAGGTGACTTGAGTCTCCCCACCCGGGCGAGAGGACGTGCAGGGCACAGTCTCCCTCCCTTGCAAGGGCACGGGCACACTGGACCTCGAAGGGGAGGGGCTCGATTGCGGGAAGAAACCCTGCATGGATCTCATCGAGCCTCCGGAAGAACAACTCGCCGGTTTTCACGCGCTCCTTGATCCTCTGCCGGAACGATGCTGCAACCGCCGGATCGATGGCCCTGTAGCAGCGGAACACCTGCTGGGGAGAATGGTACTCGCGGAGTGCACGCTCGAGCCGGACAATGGATCTCTCGCCGGGAAGGAATGATAACAGGTTTGGACCGGATATGACCATGAGACTGCAGCCCCGGGGTGCCCTGGACATCTCGCGCACGGCAGCAAGGGCTGCACCAAGGACGGCATCGCGGAGCGCTGGAGGACAGGGAACCGCACTGTCCGGGAGGTCGACGACGAGGAGGGGATTCTTTCCCATCAGCCCCGTGTATTCCCTGACATACAGACGTCCATGTTTGGCAGTCAGTTTCCAGTCGATGGAGCGGGGCTCATCACCGGGCAGATAACCGCGGAAACCCCTGACACCGTACCCCTGCAACGCTCTCAGGGCATCAGTTTCTCTTTCACCGTACATCCCGACACCGTCACCTGTCCGGGTTCGCGCAACCGGGTCCACCCAGAGGGAGGGGAGGGAGGTTTCTCCCCCCCGGAAGGGAAGGAGGATGGAGAAGAAGGAATCGTGGAGGACGATGTCCACGCCGCGGAAGAAAAGCCTTCCGCAGGAGATGCATGACACCCCGTATGTCAGCGTCACGAGATGGCTGCCGGGGGAGAGGCGGGTCGCAGTTACCGATCCCCGGGTCACGGGGGCACCGGCCGGGGGGAGATCGGTGATCTCGGCCGCAAGGCCATGGGGGAGCGAGAAATGCACGGTGCAGGTGACGCTGACGGGACGTCCCTGCCGGAGGATGACGGGAGCTGCGTCTCTTGTCACCCGGACGCTCCCTGCAAAGATCCCTGCGGAGCGGAGGAAAAGGAACGCCCTTGCCAGGAGGAGCCCGAGGATCGATCCCGCCGGGAGGAGGGCGGGAAGGGAGTCGAATGCAAAGGAGATGATGAAGAGCACTCCGGCGGCGGCGATAAGCACCAGAGAGTGCCCCGAGAGCCTCACGGATCACGGCACCTCGACGCGTTCCAGTATCTCCCGGATGACTCCCGCAGGGGAGACGGTGCTGATCTGGGCTTCCTGCGTGAGGATGATCCGGTGCTGGAGGACGGGCAGGGCCAGGTACTTGATATCGTCAGGGATAACATATGTCCGCTCCCTGATGGCCGCAAGGGCCTTGCAGCCCCGGACAAGGGCAATGGATGCACGGGAGCTCGCCCCGATGTGGACATCGCTGTGGTTCCGGGTTGCAACCACGAGATCCCGGATATAGGCAAGCAGGTGCTCGTCGATGTGCACATCTCCGATCGAACTGACCAGGGACAGGATGAGCCGGCTGTTCATGACCGGTTTTAACCGGGTGTAGAAGGAGTCCCAGTCGAGTCTCCCTGCATGCTCGCGCCGGATGATCTCCAGTTCACCCTCGCTGTCCAGCTGCGAGAGGGTCATCGAGAACATAAACCGGTCTTTCTGTGCCTCGATGAGGGGGAACGTCCCCTCGAACTCGTAGGGATTCTGTGTTGCAATCACGAAAAAAGGAGGGGATATGGGAACCGTGATTCCGTCGATGGTTGCCTGCCTCTCGCTCATCGCCTCGATGAAAGCGCTCTGGGTCTTGGGGGCGAGCCTGTTTATCTCGTCGATGAGGAGAAAATTGGAGAAGATGGGTCCTTTCCGGAGGACAAAATCCTTCTTTTCCTGGTCGAATATCCTTACCCCAATAATGTCCGCCGGCTGGCTGTCGACGGCACACTGGAAACGTGCGAACTCGCACCCCGTCAGCCGGGCCAGTGTCTTGACAATCGAGGTCTTCCCGGTTCCGGGAGTGCCTTCCATCAGGAGGTGGCCCCCGGAGAGGAGCGCAATCATGCAGAGTTCCACGAGGGACTCGTTGCCCACGATAAACTCCCCCATTCTCTTTCGTATCTCCCCGTAGTACCCGGCAAGCATCGCAAGGTCATTGGCGGGAACGGTCATCCGGGACGCCTCCTGAACACGGGGAAAAAGCCGAGCGAGAGCATGGAAAGGGTGATTGCTGCCATTTCGATAGATGTTCTCTCCTTTACCAGATTAATGGCGCGGATCAGGGGCCCGGATGCTCCCGTGCGGGAGTATCCCTGGAGGGAGAGGAGAACCGGTTTCCGGGAGATGATACCTGCCACAAAGGCCCTGTTTCCTGTTGCAGGATATGCCGTCAGCATCCCGTTGATGAATATACTGGGGTCGGATATGACGTACAGTGTTCCGTTACCAGGTTCATCCCGGGAGACGATGGGGAACCTCTCGAGCACCTCCCCCCTGCTGAGCCTGCAGTCACCATCGGCATCTGCAAACGAGAGGAGGGAGGTTGAAAATACTGGTGTTCCGCCTTCAAGAAACGAGGGCTGGTTGCAGACGATACGGGAGATTCCGGCGGAGAGCGGGTCCTCTGCCACAGGAAAAGCGGCAACCGACGACGGGTCATCGAAGGAGCGATCCACGCTGATAATGCGTGCATTTCGAATCCGGATGGAAGTCCCAAGCTCCCAAAGAAGGTCGTTATCCTCCTCCCGGTCGGATGCGATAACGACACAGTTCCCCCGGAGGAGAAAATCCCGCAGTCCTTCTTTTACGCCGGGCGGGAGATCCTTTTCCGGAGCAATGAAGAGGAGCAGGGCATCACCCTGCCCGGGAAGGGGGGAGATGCCCGTTACTGTGGTCCCTCCGGCCTCGTCGATCATGTCATAGAGAACGGACGTCCCGTTCCACTCGACGTTGTACCTGCTGTAGTCCATGGTCGTGACAGAGAAGTGGAAGAGGAGGAGGACAAGACCGGCCACGATCAGTCCTGCCGCAGCAAGGGTTACCCGGCTAATGGCTGGTCCCCTCCAGGAAATGGAGTATGGCGTGATATGCCTGCCGCATCCGGTCCTCCTCATCGGGGGCAGGCCTTTGCCCCGCGTACATCACCTTCTCGTAGCCACGCGCAAAAGAACACACCAGATCCCTGATACGGGCATCCCTGCAGAGAGTGCACAGCTCCCTTGGTGTGAGGGACAGGGGATAGCGGAAGAAGGCGTCCTTCGAGACTGCGAACCGGAGTCTCCTGAAGAGGTGAGAGAGAGACATCTCATGGTGTCCGCTGGCCGGCGCGGGGAGAGGGATCTCTGGCGATATCCCTGCCGGTATCTGCAGGGATGGCGTTTTCTCATCAGGAGAGGGGAAACTCTCGTCCTGTGGCTCTCCGGGGAGGGCTATTGAGAGATCGGGCAGATAAATACGATGCCTCCTGTAACGGAGGTAATAGAAGGCTCCGGCGCCCGACAGGCAGACCAGGCCGGCTCCGATGAGGAGAGCGACAGGGTCGGGACCGGGTCTGGATTCCTCGCCGTCATCAGCCACAGGCGGTACCGGCAGGACAGTGACCTCATGGATATCGCTCTCAGAGCGGAGGAGGGGGAATCCCTCGCCCTCGAACCCGGCCCGGAGGCGGTATGTGCCGGGCGCAAGGCGGAATTCTGCCCTGAAAGATCCGTCCTCTCCGGTCTGGCAGGTTCCAACACGTTTTCCATCGGCAAAAATACCGATGTCAGCTCCCCGGACGGGTCCTGACCCGGCAGAGAGGATACCGTCGCACCTGACCCTTCCGCCCTGGACACGGGGAGGCGAGAGCAGCAGTTCGGACGGAATGGGATCGATGGTGAAGGTCTCGATGGAGGAGAAGAGCGATCCGTCGTAGACGGCAAAGACGGTGTGGGATCCGGGACGATCTCTCTCCACGCGGTAGGCATGGGAGAACGATCCTTCCGGGCCCGGTTGGAGAGTTGCTATCCTTGCCGAATCGACGAAGAGCCCGATTCCTCCCCGGGATGAGTCATTTACCTGCAAAAGCTGCCCCTCCATCAGGATCGTCTGCCCGAACGATGCCCGGTCGGGTGAGACCCAAAGTGCCAGGGGAGAGTCCCCGGTAGATTGTGATTCCCCTGCCTTTTCTTCCTGCTGCCTGCTTATGCTGCTTACGATCTCGCGGAACTCCCCGATACTTGCCCTGTACTTCGTTGTATCGATCTCGAACTTCTCTCCGGTCGAGAGGATGACCTCGTCCTGTTCGAGGTAATCGCGGTAGAGATCCTGGAGTTTCCGTTTCAGGGTCTCCCCCTCGTACCTGATGCTCGTCACCATCCCGGAATCCCCGGATTCCCGGAACCGCACCTCCAGAGTCTCGAGTTCTGTCCACCTTTCCGTCCCGTTCAGGAGTTCGGCAAGGACACGATAATTCTCGCGACTTGCCCGGCGGAAATCTGCAAGCTCTCCCTCGGTCAGGTCGAGCTGGATGACCAGCGTATCGAGGTTCGCAAGCGTATTCCGGTACTCCTGCAGGTCCCGCGCAGCGCTCGCAAAGTCCTTTGACCTGATATTTAAGACGAGCGGACCCGGTCTGTCCATGATATCAGCGATGAGGGGGACGACCCGCGAGGCCCGGTCGCCCGTGATCGCAGGGAGCGCGAGCGGGTTGACATGGTCATCTGCACGCGCATCTGATGCAGGGCTGTAGAGGAGGGGTTCTCCGGCATGCAATCCGACTAGAACGAGGCAGAGGATTCCCAGTGCCATCCCACCCCCAAGAACAATTCCTCGTCTCATCGTGCAAGGATCTCCAGGACTTTTCGTGCCACTATCGCACCAAAGAGAATGACTCCTGCAGCAATCACGAGTTTCTGAACCTGCAGGTGACGTGGCGTTACAAAGTGACCAGAGGCCAGTTCAACAACAACGAGAACACCTATCAGCCACAGGACGAAAAAAATCTCGAGGTTGAGCGTCCGGGCGAGGACCATGAACGCGATGACCACGAAACTCCATGCCGCAAGGACAGTGACCGAGAGGTGTTTCTTCTGCATGGATACCTGTGGGTATTGAAGTCCTTTGTAAAGAGTATATCGCAGGTCTCTGACAAAAAATCCGCGGGGCCGGAGGGAGAAAATTTATCCCCCATCGTGCACCAGCTCACATCACCGGGAGGATTGGAGAAATGCGCACCATTGCATGGGTTGGGGGGATGTTCCTTTTGCTCCTGCTTGTGGCAGCCCCTGCAGCGGCCATGACGTCCGATACACTTGACATCGTCATCCGGGAGGATGGGAGGGCTGACATTCGGTTCACCTACCACCTCGACTGGTTCGAGTACTTTGCTGTGTACTTGAGGCTGGTCGATCCTGCCACGGAACTGAAGAAAGCCCTGGAATCGGAGTTCAAAAAACCCGTCACTGTTATCTCTGTCGGGAGCACCAGTGTCGATCTCTCCGTGGGTTCGTTTGCCAGCGTCAGCAGCAGTGCCGGAAAGACGACAGCCCGGACTCCAGGTCTCTCCTTCGCGGAAGGGGAAAGGATCCTGAAGTCATACTGGTTTGCCCCCCTGATCAGGATCGATCTCTCCCCATCAGTGACAACCGTTCGGTTCCCTGACGGGCACGTCGAGACCTTCTCCGACAGGATCGAAATACCCCCGCTCGTCCACAGCTGGTAAGTTACAAAAAGAGAAGGAAACCCCGTGAGGAAGGGAGACATCGTCCCCTTTTTCCTTCATTGAACAGCATAGGGATCCTCTCCACGAAGGGTCCTGTTCTCCCCGTTCCCATCCGGGTCTGCCAGGGCTTTTTTTATGACCATGCACGTTCAACAGGACTTCCATGGACGTGGAGGAGTTCACCCGCCGTGCTCTCTCTTCCGGGGTCACCGAACAGGAGGTCGTGGAGGAGCTTATCCGGAGGATCAGGGAGTTCAAGCCCGGATCGTCTGACGATTACCGGGAGGCCTTTGCGAGGGCAGTCGTGGCCGAGGTTCGGAACACGACGGGTCTTTCGGGAGATCTCTTCTCCTTCCGGGAGTCGGGAGTCTCCATGGGGGAGTTCGGGGTCGGTTCACGGGGAACCGGTGATTTCTTTGCTCACCGCCAGATAGCAAGGATCATCGGGAAGACGTCTGCATCGGTCGGAGTGGACGAGATGGACGATGCAGGCGCTGTCCGGATACCCTCTGGCGAGGGCCGGGTACCCCCTTTCCTGGTCTGCACCGTTGACGGGATGCACTCGCGTCTCTCCGACTTCCCGTTCCTCGCGGGTTTCCACGTCACGAGGGCAACTCTCCGGGATGTCTACGTCATGGGTGCACGCCCGCTCCTCCTTTTCTCGGACATCCACGTGGCAGACGACGGAGACGTCGCAAAGATCTTTGACTACACGGCAGGGATCTGCACGGTCGGGGAGACGATGGGAATACCCCTTGTCTCGGGTTCCACCCTCCGGATCGGTGGCGACATGGTCCTTGGCTCCCGCATGACCGGTTGCGTGGGTGCAGTCGGGGTTGCAGACCACCTCACCGCCCGGCGCGAGGCGCGGGCCGGCGATATCATCCTGATGACCGAGGGTGCCGGAGGAGGGACCATTGCGACAGCGGCTCTTTATTCCGGGTTTCCCGAGGTCGTCGAGCACACCATCAACCTCCATTTCCTCCGGGCATGCGAGGCGCTCCTGGCAAGCCCTGTTCTCGGCGAGATTCACGCCATGACGGATGTAACAAACGGCGGACTCCGCGGTGACGCCCACGAGCTCGCATCGACTGCCGGCTGCAGGGTCGTCATCGACGAGGAGAAGGTGGGTGCACTCGTCCACCGGAAGGTCTCTGAACTCCTCGATGCCCTCTCCATCGATTACCTCGGCGTCTCCCTCGACTCTCTCCTCATCACGGTGCCCCCCGACGCGGCAGATGAGGTGGCATCAGTCGTCCGGGGAGCAGGCGTGAGGATCGGCGAGGTGGGATTCATCGAGGAGGGCAGGCCGGGTGCTTTCCTCCGGACGGGAGGAGAGATCGTGGATTTCACCCCGCGTTTCCGCGAGTCCGCCTACACGCCGGTCAAGGTCGTCGTCGACTCCACCCACCGTGACTTCGGGGAGATGAAGAAGGCAGTCGAGGACGCAGCCACCGCAGCGATTGAAAAGAAGGAACGAAT
>CAYSII010000033.1:9428-13295 GCA_964431125.1 uncultured Methanolinea sp.
TGAAGAAGGCAGTCGAGGACGCAGCCACCGCAGCGATTGAAAAGAAGGAACGAATGAAGAATATACTCTCCGGCGGGGACACTGCCCGTAAAAACAAGGGATCCCGGGCATCTCCTCCTTAGAAGGAAAGGGGTTTTTCATCCCCAAATACTGAACCCGGGAGGACCTCTTTCCAAAAAGACGAAAATTTTTGCTTTTCTCCTGATCCCCTGCCATCAGGCAGGACTGTTTTGTGTATCCTCTCTCTCGTGGAGGATCCTTTCCAGTTTCGCGACCACTCCGTTCAGCTGGATGAACGGGTTGTGCCCGTGGAGGATATCTGCATCCCCATCGCCGAGGGCAGCAGCAATACGGGGGTCATTGAAATCTCTCTTTGCTGCAGAGGAGAGCTCATGGAGTACTTCCTGCGCAGAGAGCCCGTACTCGATGACGAGACTCTCGACCCGCCTGCATGCAGCAGGGAACTCCCCGTTCCTGATGGCAGAGAATGCGGCCTGTGCGACCTGACCGGTCTCCGTCCGGGAGAGGGCCACGAGCCCCGTCTCCCTTCCCGTTTCAGCAAGAACCTGCAGGAGCATGACCGCCCTGCGGAGGTCTCCGCCGGCAGCAGCAGTGACGAGGTCGAGGTCATCTCCCCCGATGGCCCCTGCGGAAGTCCCCTCGCATTCGATGATCATGCGGAGGTGCGACTGGACAACTGCATCCGGGAGCGGGGAGAAGAAGAGGGGCAGGCAGCGCGAGGCAATGGCAGGGATGATTGCAGAAGGGTGGGATGTGCAGTAAATGAACCGGCAGGTGCGTGAGGATCTCTCCATGATGCGGCGCAGTGCCTGCTGCGCATCGCGGGGAAGGGACGATGCCCCCTCGAAGACCAGGAGTTTGAAAGCTGCGTCGAGGGGTTTTAAACTTGCATATTCCCTGGTTATCCTCTTGAAATTGGAAAGCACGCTCTCTTCCGGCCGGTAGAGGTGGGCATACCTCTCCTCCCGTTCGAGGAACTTCCTGCCCCGGGAAAAAAGGTCTGACGTCGGGATAACGGTCAGGTTCTCCTCCGCAAAATCTCCGTAAAGTGCCCGCGCGAGACACTCGACACTTGCACTCTTTCCCGTCCCCGGCGGGCCGGCAAGGATCATGTGGGGAACGGATCGGACGCCTGCGAAGTGGGAGAGCCGCTCGATGACCCTCTCCTGCCCGACAATTTCTGAAAAGGTCCTCGGCCTGTACTTCTCAATCCAGAGCACGGGCAAGCCTCCTCTGTATCTCTTCCAGTGCATCGGAAAGAAACTTCCTGTTGTCAAAGGAGCTTGCAAGATTCATGGCCTCGGTCCGGGACAGGGAAGAGCAGGCCTCCGTGATATGGGGCAGGGCGCGGGTCAGTTCGTCCACGATCGTGAGGTTTGCCGTCCGGGCCGTCCTCGAGAGGGGGTTGAGGTCGATTGTAATGACGGTCTTTCCCATGCCTCTTAAGGCAGCGCACCGGTCGCCATCCTCGAGGGGGACAAGGATCGTATCTGCAGAGTAGATTCCCTCCCGGAGACAGAATGCGCGGTCGTGCGAGAGGGGAAGGAGGCGCTCGGCAACTCCACTCTCCACCCTGACGCCTGCATCCTCGAGGAGGTTCGTGATCTTCCGGATCCTCTCCTCTGTCCTGTGGAAGAGGTTCACCTCCACACGGGCTCCCGTCCGCTCCTGGAGTGGTGCGATCTGCTCGGCGGCAAGTGCGGCCGTGTTGCCGTTGACGGATATCACGGGTCTTTTTGAACACAGGAGAAGTGCGGCAGCCGTCCTCTCGGCAAGGAGAGCGCTCTCCAGAGTCCTCTCTCCAATCAGGTAATCGAAAGCCTCGCCCCGCCCGTGGGCGGCAAGTCCCTCGAGGCTGACAATACCCTCCCCTGCAAAGTGGGCAATTCTTTCCCGTGCGACCAGGGAACGGTACCGGGGGTGATCGGGCGGTATCATTTCTTCACCCCGATCAGGCGTGCACCCCTCCCGTCGGGGTGGAGCAGGTACACGTCGCCGAGGGGAGCGAGGATCTCCGGGGCACCCGCCCCGTATGCAAAGATGCCATTCCCGAGCATCGTCATGGTCGCGGCAATCCCCGCGCGGTCGCAGACAGAAAGCGCCTGCCGTACCTCGCGCGTCACCAGCCCGCTCCTCTCGGCAAATTCGCGGGAGAGCCGGAAGAAGTCCCGCACGTCACCCGGGCACCTGTCCGGAAAGGCTGCGATGACCCGTGACATAACCTCCTCTGACCGGAGGATCTCCGGCGACGGGAGCGGCGAGAAGACGAGCGCACAGAGCGGTTCGGTTATATCGTGGGCACGGTCGATCGGGGCAGAAATTCCCGCGCCCCTCCTGCAGTCTCTCCCCCCGCCCGTGCAGGCAGCGACATCTCCAAGGCCCGTGTGGAATGCAAGTTCCGCCTCATGGGCACGTTCGGCAGGTTCCCCCGGACTCAAACAGAGGTCAAAGAGGGCATCCGCGGCGAGTGCGGTTGCAAGGAGTGCGGCGGCAGAGAGGCCGAAACCCGCGCCGATCGGGAGGGTGCAGACGGTTCGCACCCGGGCTTTTACACCGAGCCGCGAGAGGAGGTACTCGACGGGGGGAGAGGAACGAATCACCTCGAGGACGTTCCCGTTGACGGGATCCCGTCTCTCCACGGTTATCTCTGTTTTTTCTGCCGGCCAGAGAGTGGCTGTCACCCCCTCCCGGATCACGATGCCCGCGCCGAGGCTCCCTGTTTCATCCGGGGACGGGCCGTAGACCGGCCGGAAGTAGCCGGAAAGGTGGCCGGGACAGAAGGCAGATGCATGCGGCGTCATGGACATTTCGATCTCCGGGTTTCCAGGCTGCGCGTACCTCACATTGGGCGAAGGAAGGATAAGTACATGACCTGCCGGGCCGGACGGGAGGGTCAACCTGCCCGCGAGAGTGAAAACGTCTCGATCGCGGCTTCGAGGATCTCTGCGGCAAGATCCTCCTTTCCTCCTTCCAGGTGCCGGGGAGGGCGGCTCCGGGAGAGTATCGTGATTGCGGCATTCTCCCTGCCCATCGCGCCTGGTTCGTTCGCGATGACAAGACCGATCTCTTCCGAGAGCATTCTCTTCCCCTGTTCGAGGGCATCACGACCCAGCTTGAAGGCCACGGTGGGAACCCCGAATTCCCCTGCGACCTCGCCGATGATCTTCGGGAGGGGATGGAGCGTTATGGTCACGGTTTTTCCGCTGGGGATCTTTCCGGGGAAGGGTTCAGGGGAGAAATCGGAGACTGCGGCAGCGGAGATGAAGAGATCCGGCGGGTCTGTGTGGCAGATCCTCAGGACCTCCTCGCGCATCCCCCTCGCATCCGTTACAGGGACATTTTCGACCAGAGGCAGGCAACCGCTGTGCACGATGGTGACCCGCGCCCCGAGCCGGAAAGCATGGAGGGCGAGGGCCTGCCCCATCCTGCCGGAGGAACGCGTGGTCAGGACCCGCACGTCATCGACCGGTTCCTGGCATGCCCCGCTCGTGATGAGCACGTGCCGGCCGGCGAGTGGCTTTCCGGAGAGCTCGCGCTCGCACAGCAGGATGATCTCATCGGCATCCGCGATCTTCGCCCTCCCCTCCTCGAGCCGCGGGCCGGCGATGACGATTCCCCATTCTTTTAAGGTCTCGATGCATCTCCTGACCCCGGGGTGACGGTACATCGACCCGTGCATTGCGGGTGCAATGACAACCGGCATCCCCCTCCCGATTGCGGTCGTTGCAAACGTGGTGACCGGTGTATCGTCGATTCCTGCTGCAATCTTGCAGAGCGTGTTCGCTGTTGCAGGGGCAACCAGCAGGAGATCTGACGAACCCCCGTCTCCACAGTGGCGCACGTGCT
>CAYSII010000034.1:0-13185 GCA_964431125.1 uncultured Methanolinea sp.
TTGCGACCGCAAACACCGTGCTGATGATGATGTTTGCCTCCTCGCGGATCTCGTTTGGGATGGCCCGTGCAGGTTCGCTCCCCGCCATCCTGTCGGGGGTCCATCCCGTTCGGCGCACGCCCACGGCTGCAATCCTCCTCGTCGGGGTTGCCTCGCTCCTCTTCACATCTATCGGGGATATCGCCTTTGTTGCAAACGTTGCCAACTATACCCTCTTTGTCACGTTCGTGGTGGTGAACCTCTCTGTCATCATCCTCCGCTACAGGGAGCCCGACAGACCACGACCGTTCTCCATCCCCGGCAGGCTGGGGAGGTTTCCTGTCTTCCCCCTTCTCGGTCTCTTCTCCTGCATCTTCCTGCTGGCCCAGCTCGAGCCGGCCGTGCTTCTTGTGGGAGTGCTCCTCACCGGGATCGGTGTGCTGGTTGCACTCTTTTACGGGAGCCCTGCAGGGAGATGATCGAGACGCCGGTTGGATGAACAAAGGATGCTGGTGCCTGGCAGGGAGAGCAGGGAAAACCTGCGCCGGAGGGAAAGACCACGTCTTCCGTTCATCCATGGAGGTTTCAGACCGATGCTATCTCCAACCATACGGCCGGTTCTCCTTCAGGCACCGGGCAAGGTCACGCATGATGCCCGGAAGGTCTCCTGACTCCCGGTACTTATCCACGAGGAGGGAGGCAAGGCACCCCTCCCCGATCCGGTTCCTGACAAGGGCCAGGTAATGCCTCTCTTCAGGGGTGGCAGCGTCCATCGCGTGACGGAAGAGGCGGAAGAGCTCGTCCTCGATCCCTTCTGTCCCCCGGCGGATGGCATCTTCTGTCCGTGCAAGGAGCGCTTTCTGGTCGTCTTCGAGCGGAAGGGAGCCGGCACGGAGAAGGGCCCGTGCAAACGCGCAGAGTGCCATGTCCGAGAAGACGCATTCCTGCTCGTCGATGACCTTGATCTCGATGCAGGGACGGCTGAACCGGACGATGACGCCATAAGAGGCAACCCACTCCTCGCAGAGGATGCCTGCGCCCTCCTGCCGGAGGAGGTCGTAGACGGCAGAGAGCCTCCCGCGGTAGTCGGCGACTGATCCAATCGGGCGCGGGACGATCCCATCGCAGATCTCGGGTATCCTTGCCTGGTTCTCCCGGTAATAGGTGAGCCGGGTGTCGAGTGCTCCGGACAGGCGACCCTCGACGAAGGGGGACGCGGCAGATACGGCAACGAGGTAGGGGACAAGCGACCGTGCGCGGTTGAACATCCTGACGAGGTGGTTCTCGCTTGCGTACTCGAGGTTCACCTGGAATGCCTGGACGTTCAACCAGCCGTGCTGCCGGAGGGAGAAGAGCCGATCGTATTCGCGGTATATCGCGGACTCGCCGTGGTCCCAGACGAGCCCCCTGTCCCAGACGTCTCCCTCGCCGGGTGCAAACGCCGGGTGCATCCCGAGGCCAAGGAGGGTATATCTATCGGAGAAACGCCGGTAAAACTCCGTGATTCCCGAAAAAACGAGGGATTCGAGGACTGAGATCCTGTAAGACGGGTGGAGGGGGACGAACTCGAGAACGGTCTTCTGGAGTTCCTTTCCGATCGTCGCACCGGCCATCCTGGCCTCCGAGTCGGGGCTCCCTCCTGCCGCGGAGAGGATCCGGTCGGAGCAGGGGAGGGGGACCATCTCGCTGCTGTTGATCGAGAACTCGTGCTCGGTTCCGGTCTTCATGGCGTGCGGGAAGTGTCGCAATCGAGCGGTATTTGGGCCACGAGGTCACAGTCGGGCTCCGGTATCGCGCTGATGACCGCGAGTTCTCCCGCGGGGAGGGACCGGACGAGGGCAAGGATGTTTCCGGTGGCAACCCGGAAATGTTCTTCGTACATCTCCGGGTCTTTCTTCAGGAGGGAGACAAGCGGGCAGAGGGACTCGTGCTTGAGGAAGATGCGCACGGTTCCTTCCTCCACGTCGAAGGTGAACGGACCGGCCCTGCAGGTCTCCGGCTTGATCGCGTGGATCCGGCACTTCCCTCCCGAGCACATCACGCACATCCCGTCCTCCCCTGCCCGGATCCTGTGGTACCCTTCGTACTCGATGGCGCCGGGGGAGACGCCACTCCGGAGGAGGACTGCGATTCTCCGGGGGGAGAGGGGGGGGCGTGCCTCGTGGCAGCACCGGGCACCGCAGCCGGCACAGACAGCACTGGCAGTATCCTCGAATCGAAGGGTCATGTCGCCTGCTCTCCTTTCGTCTCCAGCAGCGCGTGGACTATCTCCCTGTAGACATGGGGATAGGACCCGTCCTCCCCTCCCTCGAGCGATGGGTTGTCGTTGACCTCGATCACGCAGGGTCTCTCCCCGTCCTTGATGTCGACCCCGTAGAGCCCGTTCCCGATGGCTCTGCCTGCGGCAACGCCAAGGTCCCGGATATGGCCGGGGACACTGTCCGGCGGGACGCTCTCGACGGTGCAGTACACCACGTGCCCGTTCACCGAGTCCTGTATCTTGAATGTCTGGGACGGAATGATGTACTTGCAGGCATAGAGGAACCTCCCGCGGAGCACGCCAATCCTCCAGTCATAGGTGCTCTGCACGTACTCCTGTGCAACGAGCCAGTCCGACATCTTGAGAAAGCGGCGTGCGACCCGGAGGAAGGAGACGGGATCGTCCACCTTCTCGACCCGGAGGGAGAACGAGGTCGAAGGCTCCTTCAGGACGAGGGGCGTCCCGAGCCCGTCCATGATCTCCCGCACCCTGCCGGGGTGGAGGTCTCTCTTCGAGAGAAAGAGTGTCCGCGGGATGGAGACCCCGGCTTTTTCCAGCCGCATGTACATGTTGACCTTGTCGGAGCAGATCTGGATGGAGGAGGGATCGTCTATCACCGGGATGCCCGCACATGCAGCCACGCGGGAGGCGACGTAGGTGACGTTCATCGGGTCGGTCCGTGCCCGGATGAAGAGGGCGTCCATGTGGGGGATCTTCCTGATGTCGACCGGGAAGATGAACTCCACGCTGTGCCCCATCTCCTCGGCGGCGTCCCGGCACCGGATCAGGGCGGTCAGCTGCTCGGAGGAGGAGAGTGTCTTTCTGTCGACAAAGATCCCGAGCCGGCTCATAGGAAGACCTGCCCGAGGATGCAGGCCTTGAGCAGCCTGCGTTCTGACGGCTGGAGGCGGGAGTACCGGACAGGAGCAAGGGAGGAGAGCACGAGGTCTCCTCCGCGGGAGAGGCAGACCAGTTCAACGAGCGGGATCCGGAAGCACCCGTACACAGAAGCCGCCATCTCCTGCATCCCCGGCAGGGGATAGTTTGTCTTTCCGAAGATGGAGACCGCCCGCACGATCGAGGAGTCAGGGGTGAACGGCTGGGAACAGCAGGGGTATTTCCCGCTGTTTGTCACGTGCCTGACCTTCTCGCGGTCCCGTCCGTCCCCTGCAAGGATCTCGTAGTGCGAGGTGCAGGCAAAGTAGTTCAGGCCGTACACGATGGCCGGGGCGGGAGCACAGGAATAGGATATGGAATAGTCTGCAACCGCGATCCCGCAGTGCCCTGCCCTCTCGAGGCAGACAGGGACAACGAACGCGTCGAGGATGGAACGCGTATCGGGTGCGACCTCGTCGCCTGCCACCTCGCGCGCGAGGATGGCATAGTAGGCCTCGCTCCTGTACGAGTAATTCTCTGAGACAAAAAACGTGCACGCACCATGCTGCACGGAGTAGACATGGTCCCGGGCAAGGGAGAACCCCCGGCCGGCGCTGCCTGCTGCCCGTCCCGTACCCGTGAAAGGGGCCCCGCATGCGGTGCCTGCCGGCGTGCAGTTCATGGGAGGCATCCTCCTGGCAGGTGCAGCCCAGGTACCCGGAGAGATCTATCTTCCGGAGATCGGCGAAGAAAACAGGCAGGACTCACCCTATCATGGGGGTCATCATCGTTCTCGGTTTCCGGTTCTGACATGAGACCACGGGCCGTGCCTGAGCGGACGGCTCCTGTGCGGTATTGATCAAGGGTTACGTGACGATCGGTTAAAGGTTTGCGGTCGGATTGGAATGAAAATCAGGGAATTGAACCGGTGTCGGGGAGGTTCCTCCCTTTCCCGGGCAGCGCGCGAACCCGGGGGAATGGGGCAGTCCACGCACGGGTCTTCTCCCTTACCTGATCTCGATCTTTTCTCCGGTTACCATGTAGTGGACCTTCTCTGCAATCTTGCAGGAGTGGTCGGCACACCGCTCGAGGTACCGTGCTACCATGAGGTAGTTCATGCACCGCGTGATCGTGCGGGGATCCTCCATCATGTAGGTGATCCCTTCGCGAAAGATGGTGTGCCGGAGCGCATCGATCACGTCATCCCTCCTGGAGTGGTGCGCTATCCGGGAGAGATCCCCTGTCTCGTATGCACGGAGGGCATCATCGACCATCGAGAGGACGAGATCCCCCATGTGGGGCAGGGAGAGGGCCGAGACGAGGTCGTGGGGACGGGGGTCGTTGAGGGAGAGGACGACACCCGCGATGTCTTTCCCGTACCTCCCGATCCGCTCGACAGATGTGATGGTCTTGAGGGCACAAGCGATCTCGCGCATGTCGCGTGCGACCGGCTGGTAGAGGGCGATGATCCGGTATGCCTCCTCTTCGAGCGCATCGTTCTTTTCGGAGAGTGCGACCTTCCTCTCTTTCACGTCCGTGGCAAGCCCGCAATCGTTCTCTTTGAGCGCCCGCAGTGCATCCGAAAGCATCCTCTCTGCAAAGAACCCCATGTCGAGGACTCCCGACTTCAGGTTTGCCATCTCCTCGTGGAACCTGTCCTTCATGATCTCATCCTACCCGAATCTTCCCGTGATATAGTTCTCCGTCAGTTCGTTTGCCGGGCTCTCGAATATCTGTGTCGTCTCCCCGAACTCGATTAAGCGCCCGAGGTACATGAACCCCGTGTAGTCGCTCACCCGGCCGGCCTGCTGCATGTTGTGCGTCACGATGACCACGCAGTACTGTTCTTTCAGTTCCCCGATGAGGGCCTCAACCTTCGCAGTCGCAATCGGGTCAAGGGCGGAGCACGGTTCGTCCATCAAAATGACCTCGGGCTCGACTGCCAGTGTCCGCGCGATGCACAGCCGCTGCTGCTGGCCCCCCGAGAGGCTCATGGCAGAATGGGAGAGCCTGTCTTTGACCTCGTCCCAGAGCGCCGCACGCCGGAGGCTCCTCTCCACGATCCGATCGAGTTCCTTCCTGTCGCGGACACCATGGACGCGCGGGCCATAAGCAACGTTCTCGTAGATGGACTTCGGGAAGGGATTGGGCTTCTGGAAGACCATCCCGATCCTCCGGCGCAGGGTGACAGGGTCGGATCCGTTATCATAGACGTTCTGCCCGTGGAAGGTAACGCGCCCCTCGATCCTGCATCCCGGCAGGATATCGTTCATCCGGTTAAAGCACCGGATGAGGGTCGATTTCCCGCATCCCGACGGCCCGATGAGGGCCGTGACTCTCCGGTCCGGGACCTCCATCGTGATCTCCTCGAGGGCCCGGGTGTCGCCGTACCACAGGCTCAGCCTGTCCGCAGCAAGAATAGTATCAGCATTCATGGTATCACCAGTGAGAATTCCTCCGGTAATGTGTCCGGATCCCTATCGCAAGTGCATAAAAGAGTATCACGAGCATGAGGAGAACGAGGGCAGTCCCGTACTTGTTCGCCTCGGCACCGGGAACGTTCGTTGCGAGGATGTAGAGGTGGTAGGGAAGCGCCATGACCGGAGAGAACGGGGAACTGGGGAGGAACCGCTGGGAGAAGACCGCTGCCGTGAAGAGGATGGGTGCGGTCTCGCCGGCGGCCCTCCCGATGGAAAGGATGGCGCCCGTGATGATCCCCGGCACGGCCGGCGGGACGACGATGCGGGAGACGGTCTGCCACGGGGTCGCTCCGAGGGCGAGGCTTCCCTCGCGGAGGGATACGGGAACGCTTTTCAAAGCCTCCTCTGTCGTCCTGATGACCGTTGGGAGTATCATGAGACCGAGCGTGATCTGTCCTGCGATGAGGGATATCCCGAAGTTCAGGAAGAGGACAAGGAATGCAAAGCCGAAGAGACCGAAGACGATAGAGGGGGTCCCGTTCAGGAGATCGGTCCCGGCCCGGACGATCTTTGTCACCCTTCCTTCCGTCGTATACTCGGAGAGGTAGATCGCAGCCCCGATCCCGAGCGGGAGAGCAAACGCGATCGCCCCGGCAACGAGGTACAGCGTCCCGACGATCGCCGGGAAGATGCCCCCGCTCCTGCCGAGGTCACGGGGAGGTTCCGTGAGGAACCCGAGGGATAGGGCAGGCAGCCCGTTGATCACGATATCACCGAGGATGATTGCGAGGACCAGGAGGACAGCTGCAGTGGCGGCAAAGAGAAAGAAGAATGCAACCTTCTCGGCCGACCGGGGAGAGACCCTGTTCCATGAAAGGAGAAGGAGGGAGAGGAGGATAGCACAAGCAAAATAGCCTGCGACGCCTGCAAGGGGAAGCCCAATGCAGGAGAGGGCTCCGACAAGAATGACAGTCCCGATTCTCTCCCGGATCTCTGGCGGAAATAGGGGTTTTCTCTCTTGTCCTGTCACCCCGGCACAGGAGCCTTTTGATCGTCCATACTTCTCCCGTATCTGCCCGATGATCAGTGTTGCTACCGCGTTGACGATGAGGGTTATGACGAGCAGGACGACGGCCACGCCGAAGAGGGCATGGTAGTGCATGCTCCCTGTTGCAACCTCCCCCATCTCGATCCCAAGCGTCCCGGTAAGCGTCCTCACCGGCGAGAGGACGTTCCAGAGGGGTGAGGGCACGATGGCGGCGTTTCCTGTCACCATCAGTACGGCCATCGTCTCTCCGATGGCCCTGCCCATCCCGAGGATGACGGCTGCCGAGATGCCGGGCAGAGCTCCCGGAACGATCACCCCGGAGATCGTCTGCCAGCGTGTTGCACCGAGCGCAAGGCTCCCCTCTGCAAACTCCCGCGGCACGCAGGTGAGGGCGTCCTCGGAGACGCTGATAATAGTTGGAAGTGCCATGATACCGAGGATAATCGAGCCTGCAAGCCACGACTCCCCGGAGGGGATGCCGAAGGTGACCCGAATCCAGTCGGAAAGGACGATCAAACCGAAGAATCCATAGACGACAGAGGGGATACCTGCGAGCAGTTCGATGGCAGGTTTGACAATGTCCCGGACGGCGGGAGGTGCGAGGTGAGCGATGCAGATGGCACACGCGATGCCGAGGGGAACCGCGATCGCCATTGCACCGGCTGTCACGCAGAGTGTGCCTGCCACAAGGGGGACGATCCCGAATTTCTCAACGGGATAGCTCGTCGGGTTCCAGACAGGCCCAAGGAAAAAATCCGCAATCCCAACTGTTTGGAAAATCGGGTATGCATCGCGGAGAAGAAACGCAAGGATGAAGAATATCGCGATCACTGCAGACGCAGCACAGAGGAGGAGGATTACCCGTATGACCAGTTCCCCGGTCCGCTGCCGGTGTACCTTTCCATCCCGTTCCGTGGCCATGGAAGGTGCAGCAGGCATGGGTGTCTCTGGCATCCTGCAAAATAATTTTTTTTGGGATCAGGCCTGTCCCAGCGGGACAAAGCCCTCGTCCAACATTATCTTCTGGCCTTCGGGACCAAGCAGGAACCGGATGTAGTCCTGTGCAAGTCCTTTTGGTTCACCCTTCGTGAGAAGGAGGAGCGGTCGTGAGATCGGGTACTTGCCGTCGAGCACGTTCCGGACGCTGGGCTCAATTGCGTCACCATCAACGAGGATGGGGACTGCCTTCACTGTCCCGTCGAGGTACCCAAGCCCCACGTACCCGATGGCGCCGGGGGTCTGGGCGACCGTCTGTTTCACGGCACCGTTTGAGTTCTTCTCGAGCTGACCGGCCACGAAATCTTCCTTCTTCATCACTTTTTCGTGGAAGAACTCCCGGGTCCCGGAGGCACTGTCCCTTCCCACCACGACGATTATCATATCAGGCCCGCCAAGTTCCTTCCAGTTTGTGAAGTTCCCCTGGTAGATGCCCTTGATCTGCGCCAGCGTGAGGGGGCCGACAGTGTTTTGCGGGTGGACGATCACGGCGATACCATCGTTTCCGATAACGGTGCTGACAAGGTCAGGATAGCGGGTCTTCTCCTCGGCCTTGAGGTCGCGGGAGGACATCCCGATATCCGCGGTACCTTCGCCTGCGGCCTGGATACCGACGCTTGAGCCTCCGCCGGTGATCATGATGTCCACGTTCCCGTGGGAGTTCATGTAAGCATCTGCGGCAGCCTGGGCGACGGGGAGAACCGTTGTCGACCCGGATATCCTGAGGGATTCGCGTGCCTGCAGGGGGGTGCCCTCCTGCTTCTGTCCTGTCTGCTGCATGCATCCGCATGCAAGGAGGAAAAGAACGAGGACGAGCGCAAAACATGTGGCAACATATGCCGGACTACGTAATCCAATCATTCTCTTTCATAAATGACAGGGGGATGATCCGATATACACCTTCCCGATGGAGAATATAGTGATATATATATTATATTTATTAAGATAGAGATATATAGAAAATTTATAAAAGTGCCACAGTAGAGATACGGAAAGTCCCGGTCACCGGGGAGGTCGTCATTTGCCATCACGCTTCCCAGGGAGTGGGTAAAGAAGCAGAGAGTGAAGAAGAACGATCCCCCCGGGCACATCGTGCAGCCGGACGGGACCCACCTCGTCACGAAGGATCTCTCGGAGAGACCCGTTCAGCGTGGGAAGACGTTCGATGTGACCCGCGGGGCTGACCCCCGCCTCCTCTTCCGCCTCCTGATCGCTGCGTATATTGCCGGATACACGACAATGGTGGTTTTTCCAAGGGATCGTCTCCCAACGGCGATCAGGATGGCAGCCAGGGAGTTCTCCCAGATAGGTCGTTGAAGGGACCGAGACCTCCGCAGTCCTCAAAGACTTCCCTAACCCTGCACATGCCATCTCCGGTGAGATGATGTCCTCCCCCAAAAAGGCCCATGGCCTCGCCCTTTTTCTCCCCGACCGGGGTATTCAATCTCTGTTCCTTGCAGGCATCCGGGCATCCCATGAAAACATTGAGAAGACTGTTGAGCCTGGGATCTCCTGCAGGGAGATCGGAGATCATTCCCTCTCCCTGCCCCAGGAGATAGCAGTTGCACCCCCCGACATCACAGAGAGTACTCATCGTGCCAGGGAGTACTCAGGGGACATTTCCGAGAACGTGATCAATAGCCCCGTGGAAGAAGCAGGCTGACACAGGATAATCCCGTGCATGCCAAGGTATATGACGCGGGGCGAAGGTATAGAGACGCAAGGTGATGGTACCATGGGAGGAGAAAACCTGGTCGAGGTGACTGACAGTACCTTCGAAACGACTGTCGAAAAGAGCAGCATACCTGTCCTTGTCATGTTCTACAGCCCGGCATGCCCGCACTGCAGGACAATGGAGCCCTACGTCAGGGAATATGCTGAGATCTTTGCAGGACGTGTCCTCTTTGCCCGGCTCGATATCATAGCCGGGCAGTGGACTGCCGAGAAGTTCGGTGTCCGGAGCACACCCACGTTCAAGTTCTTCTGCAACGGCAGGCCGGTCCTCGAGCTTGTCGGAGCAGTCTACCCTGCATTGCTGAAGCGGATGGTGGAGGACGGCCTGCAGAACGGTAAGGAATGCGTTGCCAACTCGACGGCCATCAACTACGATATCACGGGTTACGCCTGATATCCATAGAGACGGCGCCCCTTCTCTCCTGACGCGCGGGAGGGGAAAGATCCCTCTTATGCCCACCCAAACATACCCGTCTCTCCATGCCCGGAACCTGCACCTCAACAGGTATAAATAAGGCCAGTCCCATATTGTTGTTATTACAATGACAACAAAAAATGGGATGCCGCTCATCGTCCTCTGCCTTCTTCTCTCCGCAGGACTGGTCCTCGTTCCTGTCCATGCAGCCGAAAAATACCTTGGAGAGAAGCCGGACCTTGCGGTCTCCATCGCAGGGAAAAACGAGTACTCTCCGGGAGAAGAGGCAACGATCGTTCTCCTGGTGGAGAACCGGGCCACTCCGGCGACCCGGATCATCTCACCGGGGCAGGAGCAGTGGGCAGATCGCCCGGCGACTGCAAAACTTCTCAGGCTTGAGCTTCTACCGGGAGATGCCCCTATCCTCGTCAGGACTGACCCCCAGATGGTCGGCGATCTTCCCCTTGGTGAGGAGAGGAATGTCCCGTTCCAGATCAGGGTTCTTGAGAATGCAAGCGGGGGGATCTTCACCCTTCCCGTCGCGGTTTCGTATTCCTACCTCACCTTTGCCGAACAGGTAGGGTCAGAGACCCAGATCCTCCATTACAAGGATATCAACGCCACTCTCTCCGTTCAGCTGTCTGTCCTTCCGAGGATCACTTTTGGGGTATCGGACGTGAAAGGGGGGAAGGTATATGCCGGGCAGGAGGAAGAGATACTTGTAACTGTAAAGAACACGGGGTTCCTCACGGGAAGGGATGCGACAGTCCGTATCGTCCGCCACGCGGATAGTCCTGTCATACCTGTCGATGGAAGTGCGTACATCGGGGAATTTGCCCCACAGGACGAATTTTCCGGAAAATTCCGCATCCGGGTCTCTGAAACAGCCCAGAACGCCACGTATCCCCTCGACGTGGTCATCCAGTACCGCGACGACGAGGGGGAGATCGTCGTCTCTGACCCCCAAACAGTCGGCGTTCCGGTCCTTGGGAAGGCAGGTTTCTCGATCGAACCTGCTGAAGTTACCATCCCGCAGGGCCTGGAACGGGAGATTGCACTGACGTTTAAAAACACGGGCCCCGTGACCCTCCGGAGTGCGCAGGCAAGAATAAAAGTCACCGAACCATTCTCCTCAGTGAAGCACACGGCTGCCCTCGGCGATCTCTCTCCCGGAGAGGAGGCAACTGTCACGTTCTCCCTCGGCGTGGACAAGTCAGCCACCCGGAAGGTCTATGGGCTGGACGCGGAGGTCCGCTACCGGGACGCACGTGACAACCAGCTGGTCACATCCCCGGTCACGCTCCGGGTTGCGGTTGTAGAGAGGAGCATTTCCGAGTCAATCACCACGAACCCCGTGTATATGAGTATCATCATTGCCGCCATCCTTGGGGCAGGCTATGTCTCCTACCGCTGGAAGAATAAAAGGAGAAAATAGTATTTTTTGCCCGAAAAGGAGACTATACCCTTTCTCCCCGTGAATCCGGCTGAAAAAAGAGGGGAGTTGTCCCTTACCAGCTCTCTGGAAACGCTGTATTGACGTAGATCTCCTCGAGCCGGGCCTTGTGGCCACGCTCCATGCTGGCGAGCTCAAGGAACATGTTCTTCTGCTGGGGGTCCTCGCTGTTGTTCGCAAGTGCCGTGTACATCTGCATTGCTTCGAGTTCTTTCTTGATGGCGATGACGAGGCCGTCGATGGGCTTCATGTCGGGGGTAAGATCGGGAGTCTTGATGCTATTCCCGACCTTGTAGTCCTTTGTGGCCGAGAACTTGAGAGCCTTGATATCCTTGGAAAGAAGACCCTGCAGGAACTCCCGGTGCTTGGTCTCTTCCCCGGCAAGCTCGTTGAAGAGCTTCTTCAGATTGGCGTCCTTCACTTTGTCAGAAACCGTCTTGTAGAATGTATATGCCTCGACTTCACGGCTGATCGCGTTAGAAATGATCTTTTTGTAGTCCTCTGGAGTCATACCAAAATCCTCCGGTTCATACGTATCACACTTATTATTTAAATACCGTTGGTTTCTGTCATCATCTCTCCAGTCCTCCTCATTCCGGGGTTCACGGACTTCCTGGCCGGATGGCTGTTCCCAGGGAGGCAAAATTTCAAAAAGCAGCTGATTCTTCTGGGAATTTGAAAAAAATTGTGCAATCGCAGAAAAAAAAGGTTACTTGAAGATATCAAAGATCTGGTCGCTTCCGGTCGCAGCAAGCCTCTCGCGTTCCTCGCGCTCCTCGACGAGGGCGAGCAGCGGGAGTTTCATGTCGACACCGGGGACGTGGCCGAACATCTTCTCGAGCTCCACCTGCTGGGCGTGCATGAAGAGGGCGTTCGGGATGTCCATGGCGCAGAGCTCCTGGCACTGGCCGCAGTTGACGCAGGAGTCCGCGATGTGGGCGAACCTGATCAGGTGGAACATGAAGCTCGGGGGCAGCTGTCCGGGTGGGACGAGGTAGGGCTTCTTCGTGCTGCACTCGACGCAGTAGCAGATCGGGCAGTTCTCGATGCACTGGTAGCACTTGATGCACCGGGAGGTCTCCTTGACGATCTTTGCAAGGCGCTCCCTGCCGGTGCCGAGTGATGCAAAGTCCCTCTCCCGCCACTTGTCACCGAGCTTGAGCATGGCGCCCTCGACCTTCTTGCGCATCTCGATCCCCTTCGGGTCAGCGGGCTCGGTCTTGATCGCTCCTGCCTTGACGGCCTGGTCGAGGATGTTTGCACCCTTCTCGCTGCAGACCTCGACAAACGTGGCCTTGCCTGCCTTGTCCCCGATCACTCCCCAGTTCCCGCAGGCGAGGTCTGCCTGCCGGGGGACCTTGTAGAGGCACCGGCGGCAGTTGGAGCGCCGACCGTATCCCTCGTCCTCGAGGTCATCGATCTTGATGCCCTTGTGGCCGCCCTCGTACTCGATGATGAACTGACCCTTGTCGATCTCTTCCTTGTGGACGGTGTCCGGGTCGACACCGAACTTCTCCCGGATCATCTTCCGGGCCATGACAGGGCTGACTGTTCCCCCGCAGTTGACGCCGATCATCACGATATTGTCAAGGTTCACCTGCTGCCGCTTGGCAAGCTCGTACAGCCCCATCGCGTCGCAGCCCTTGACAGTCATCGCGATCTTCTTGTTCCCCGCACCTTCAAGGTACTTCTTGACGATCTTGGAGAGCAGGAGCGTCCCGCAGTGGAGGGAACCGGCAGTCTCGCTGATTTTTGCCGGGTCCGTCACGATTGTCGGGACAGCATCGTAGATATCCTGCCCCCTCCTGACCGCGAGGACAGCATCAACGATCTTCTTCTCGAGCATGAACTTCAGGAGGCCGGAGACGGCACCACCGCACTCGGCCTTCTTGGCAAGGTCTGCATCCGCAGTCCACGCGTAGAACATGTCACCTTTTTTTGCCATCTAGTTCCCCCCCTCGATCTTCTCGATCTTCACAGCACAGGCCTTGAACTCCGGGATCT
>CAYSII010000035.1:0-12652 GCA_964431125.1 uncultured Methanolinea sp.
ATCACCGGCTGGTCATGGGCATTCGGCGACGGTAACGTGTCTTCACTCCAGAACCCGGTTCACACCTACGCTTCTCCCGGGACCTACACCGTATCCCTCACCGCATCCAACTCCTGCGGTAGCAATCATACGATAATCCGGCAGAATTATATCACCGTGCAGGTTCCACCCGCCTGCGGCACCATATCCGGTACAAAGTACCATGACCTCAACAAAAACGGACAGCGCGATCCCGGAGAGCCGGGTCTTTCAGGCTGGACCATCGAGGTTTACCGGAAACAGGGGAACAACTGGATCTTCGTCAAATCGGGGACAACCGGATCGGATGGAACATATATGATAACAGGCCTCCAGTACCATCCCGCAGAGCAGTACCTCGTGAAGGAGATTGTCAGGGGCGGATGGATCCGGACACAACCTGTCAACGAGGATTATTACGATTTCATCGTCCTGAACCCCCCTCACTGTTACGAGACTGACGTCGATTTTGGAAACTGGGCCGTTCCGACAACACTCCTCAACACGGAAAGATACGGATATGTCAGGAACGGGGGCCAGATCTCCTTCACGGTGAAGGGCAGTTATTCGCATATTACCGTGGGAGGCAACCAGTACAGCCTTAACGTGAATGATAGAATGACTCTCGAGATCATGCAGGACAGCACGAACGTGGAGATCGACATGAACAGTAACCGCATCTCCCGGTTTTCCTTCCCTTCCGTCCGCGTTTCGCGTGGCGGCTCCCTCCTTGCCCAGGGAGCGGTCACAGGGATATGGATCAGCCAGTACAGCGGGATGACGTCGTCGCTCTCTATCATTGTGCCGGCTGCAAGCCCACCGGTATGGACACAATTTGAGTATTCCCGGGGAACAACCATCATCAACGGACAAAACGGGCAGAGGATAGAACTCCGGGATCTCTACCCGCGACCGGATAACGGGTTCATGCGACTCGACATAAAGACCAGCAATACCTATTACGATGGTGCAGCAACATCCTACCAGCTCACTTGATCACTCCCAGCGCGAGGACAGATGAACGAATCACCGAAGAGAACGAGGGTGATGATCCATGCAATCGTGGTACTGTGGGTCATCATCATCGGGGCCTTCGTCTACTCGACGTTTTTTGCTCCCCCACCCTATCCCTCCGCCCAGTTCAACCTTTCCTTGCAGGACAGAGAGGCCTTCGTGACGCACGCGGGGGGCGACCCCCTCCCCTGCGGGAACGTGGCCGTCTTCCTCGATGATTTCGAGGTTCCCTTCCCCGGCGGAGAGATCGACTGTCCCTGGTCGATAGGCGAGACGCTCCCCCTCACGCTGCCCCGCTCCGTGTCACCTGCAACACTCAGGGTATACTATGTCGCCTCCCCAAGGGAGAGGAAGGAGATCTTCTCAGCCACGGTTTCACCGTGGGCGCTGGTATCATCACCATCGGAGACTCCCCTCCAGCAAACACCTGCCCCTTCCCCCGCAGAGACTCCCGCGACCCCGGCTGCAACCCCTTCGACTCTGCCACCAACTCCCCCTCCGACTCTCATCCCTGTCGACACGCTCGGGGCCCCCCTTGCATCGTTTGTCGCTGAGCCCCGGTCGGGCCCCGTCCCGCTGACCGTCCGGTTCACGGACACTTCCCGGGGGATCCCCTCAGATTGGCTCTGGACCTTCGGCGACGGGGAGACATCAGACGCGAAAAACCCCGTTCACACGTACATGAGGGAGGGATCGTACGATGTCGGGCTCACGGTCCGGAACCAGTTCGGCGGGCACACGAAGATCGGGCAGGGATTCATCACGGTCGTTCCGGCACAGAAGAGGGATGTCTTCTTCGAGGGGCAGAGGGACGCCTACGTTCCCGCCGGAGGCTTCCTTGACTTCGTGGTGACAGAAGCAGGCTCCCGGGCGAAGGTCGGGGGAACAGTCACCGAGCTCCCGGTCGGATCACGCGTCCGCTTCACCCTTGCCTCCGATGGAAAGGGCAGGGTCTCCATCAGGTCGGGCAAGATACTCGCCTTCGCATTCGATAACACGGTCCTCTCGATCGATGGTGAAGTCCGGGCAGCGGGGGCTGCACAGGATATATCCGTTCAGGGATACCATGACCTTATCTCGGGTCTCGGGCTCGTCGTCTCCAGCGGACCCGGAGAGATCCGGTTCCTCGATTCGGGATCACCAGTGGAACCTGCGGACGGAAAAGCCGGGATACGATTCGTCTCCCTGGCCCCTGACACGGCCGGTATCCTGGTGATTGACTGTTCGCGGCCTGGAGCGACACTTGTCCAGGCCGGAGTATCCGGATACTCAATCGGTAAATGAGAAGAAACAGGACCAGCGAGATAACCCGGCACCTTTCCTTTTTACCCTCCACACCCATGGATCAATAAAACCTGCTCTCATTCACGCTCCTCCTGCCAGATTCTGCCCTTTTTTAGGGATAGATTGATATAGGGATAGGAGAGACTACATTTAAATACCGGATATGCCTGCCCCTGGCGGGCAGGATACGTCCCAAAACGAGGTGTGCGAAAGTTTTTCGGGTGGAAGAGAATGGATCGGGAATCTGCAATTTCAAAGAATATCCTGCTCGCTCTGGTGGCAGCAGTGGCTATCATTCTTGTCGTCATCGTGGCGGTATTCATCTTTTTCCCGCCACAACCAGATATCGTTCCCCGGTTCTCGGCCAATGTCGAGAGGTCAGGAAACATGGTGTATATTTATCATGACGGGGGAGACCCCCTCCAGCGCGACAGGACTCTTGTCCGTATCAACGGACAAGTGGTCCCTGCATCCTCCCTCTCCTTCCTCCATTCCCAGGACTGGCCCATAACACCGGGAAAGACCCTCCGGGTCCAGTATGACGGCCCCGGTACACCCGAGCTCGTGGAGGTCGTCTACTCCGGGCCGAAGGGAGAAGTGGTTGTCTTTTCATCCCGGGCCCCTTCCACACCGCAACCGACAACAATTCCACCAACTCCCGGGGAGACAGTGGCCCCCGCAACACCCACAGTACAGGGGACAACCCCGGCGCCCTCCGATCTCATCCCTGTCGTCACGATGACTTCCCAGGCACCGGTAGGCCCCTCGCCACCCCAGGCAGGGTTCATTGCCGAACCCCTGTCCGGCCAGGTCCCATTGATCGTCAGGTTCCGCGATATCAGCACGGGGAATCCCACATCATGGCTATGGAACTTCGGGGACGGGGAGACCTCGACAGAACAGAACCCAGTCCATGAATATACAAAAACCGGGACATACGCCGTTGCCCTGACTGTCCGCAACCAGTACGGGACTGGCCAGAAGATCGAGAGAGACTTCATCAGGGCCGGGACGATCCCCCGTGCGCAGTTTGCTGCTGTTCCCTCCCAGGGAGAGGTGCCTCTCACGGTCCAGTTCACAGACCTGTCCACGGGTCTGCCGAGGGCATTCTCCTGGGATTTCGGGGATGGATCCGTCTCCGGGGAACAGAACCCTGTCCACACATACACGCGAGAGGGAGACTACACCGTCAGCCTCACCGTTGCCAATGATTTCGGTTCGGACACCCGCATCCAGAGCGGTGCAGTCAGGGTCAGTGCTCCGAAAATAGTGGATATCTACCTGACCGGGAGCAGGCGGGGAACTCTTTCGACAGGGTTTGTCCAGTTCATCGTGAGTGGAAAGCCTGCCTGGATCAAGATTGGGGGAACAATCCGGGAGTTCTCCACGGGCGACACAGTCCAGATCTTCGTGGACAGCAGCGAGAGAGGCATTCTGGATATCAATGCCCACAGTCTCAACGACATGAGATTCGATGCCGTGCGCTGTTACGTGAACGGAAACCTCGTCGGGAGCGGGATCCTCACGGGCATGAAAGTTACTTCGCTTTCCGGACTGGTCTCCACACTCTCCCTCGAAATCTCCCCGGGAGATACAACGATGACTCTCTATGCCGACGGGAGGAAGGTGATCTCCAGTTCCGACCAGAAGATCCTGATCAGTAACCTCTGCGAGAATCCCGGCGGGCAGATGAACCTCCAGATCATTCCGGGTGCTCTCCAGTACCGCGGTGGTGCCCGGAGTTTCAGCATCGTCCTTGTATCCTCCTGAAATTTATTCCCCTTTTTCCTCCGCGCACTTTTACTGTGGGAGAATGCATGAGGTCGTACTCTGTTTTCCTGTTTTTAGTCATCGAAAGCGTACCGGGGCTCCCCGAAAGCGGTTAAAATCTCATGTAAAATGACCGTGGATAGTCAGTCCAGGTTTTCAAGGTAGCTGGAACCATCATTGATCCAAACATTGATCCACATGTGGTATCCCGGTGAAAGGGATTCCGCCAGAAAAGAAAGACTGTTCAATCTTTTTCCGGGAAAGCGGTTATTCCTCACAATCCCTGGGAAAGGTCACGCAGCCTCTGGGAGACGAAATCGATGAGTTCCCTTGATTCATTCCGGGCATGCCTGAGGAATCCTTCGTAGGCCGCGATGGCATCTGCATTCATCGAGAGTTTCTCGTATGCAAGCGCCTTGTTCAGGAGGGCCCTCGCGTACCCCGGTCTGACTTTGAGTGCCCGGTCGAACTCCTCTATCGCATCCCTGCACATGTTCCGGTTATAGTAGATGCTGCCCATGTTGTAATATGCCTCGGCAAGGTCCGATCGGAGCGCCACGGCCTTCCGAAAGTCTGCAAGGGCCTCCTCAGTGAACCCCTTCTTGCCATACTCGATTCCACGGTTATAGTACGCCGTCGCGTTCTCGGGGTTGATCTCGATTGCCCTTGAAAAGTCCGAGATTGCCTCGTTATACATCCCGAGGGCTGCATGGGTGTTTCCCCGGTTATTGTATGCCTTCTCGTTCCGGGGAGAGAGCTCGATTGCCTTCGTGTAATCGGCAATAGCCTCCTCGTACCTCTCGACTTTCTGGTAGGCAACTCCCCGGTTGTAATAGGCCTCTGCAAGGTCAGGCTTAATGGCAATCGCCCTCGAGAAATCCTCTATTGCCTTCTCTATCATCCCCTTCCTGCCATACTCGATCCCACGGTTATAGTATGCCATCGGGTTCTCGGGGTTCACCCCGATAGCACGCGAGAAATCATCGATTGCCTCATCGTACATTCCCCGGCCCGCATGAGCATTTCCCCGGTTGTTGAGCGCCTTCTCGTTTCCGGGGTTCATCTCGAGGCATTTATTGTAATCAGAGATGGCTTCCTCGAGCATCCCTTTCTTGTGGAATGCGACACCCCTGTTGTAGTACGCATCGACGAGATCCGGCCGGATCTCGACTGCCCGTGAAAGGTCCCTGATAGCATCATCGAGCATGCCTGTCTCCCCGTACTCGATCCCCCTGTTGTAGTATGCAACCGGGTTCTCCGGGTTGATCGCGATGGCACGGGAAAAGTCTGCAATCGCCTCTGACGGGAATCCATTTGCAGAATAAGCGTTCCCGCGGTTGATGAGGGCCTTCTCGTGCGCAGGGTCGATCTCGATCACCTTCGTATAATCGGCAATCGCCTCGTCCATCATTCCCAGCCGCTCGTAGAGGAGACCACGGGCGAGGAGAATACCCTCGTCACCGGGAGAGAGTTCGAGTGCACGGGAGAGGTCTTCGATTGCCTCCCTGTACTTCCCCTCCCTGCTGAGCTCTGTTGCGCGTGCAGTGAACGCTTCCACGGAACGTCCATTGAGCCTGATTGCATTGGAGTAATCTTCGATTGCCTTCACAGAGTGCCCGCACCTGCTCCTCGCCTCTCCACGGGACATGTATGCATCGAAAAGCCGGGGATCGAACTCGAGGGCACGGGTATAGTCGGCGATGGCATCGGCAGGGTTGCCAAGTTCTGCCGTTAGCCTCCCCCGGAAGAGGTAGGCCTGTGCATCTGCCGGTCTTAACTCGATGACATGGGAGATGTCAGCAACTGCTTCCTGTATTTGCCCCAGCTTTCGGAACATGTGAGCCCTCTGGAGGTATGCGTCGGCACTCGCAGGATCGATCTCGATTGCCTTCGAGAAGTCTTCAACGGCTTCCGCGGTCTTCCCGGAAAGGGCCCGTTCAGTTCCCCTTCTGACGTAAAGGTCCGCATTGTTCGGCTCGATCTTTATCGCCGCTGTCAGGTCTTCTGCTGCCCTTTCCGGGAGACCTTTCCGGGAGTACTGCTCGGCCCGGGCGATGAGGGCATCGAGGTATTGCGAGCGCATCTCCAGTGCCCGGGAAAAGTCCCGTATGGCCATGTCAGATAGGCCGATTCGTGCAAACTCGGATCCCCTGTGATAGAGAGCCTCGGGATACGCAGGCTGGATCTCGAGGGCCTTTGTAAACTCCGAGATGGCCCTGTCAGAGAGCCCGGCCTTCTGGTACTCGACCCCCCGTGCAAAGCAGGCCTCGGCAAACCTCGGGTTGATCTTCAGGGCACGGCTATAGTCAGCGATCGCATCATCCACCCGCCCGAGCCTGTCATACTCGTTCCCCCTGTTGAAGTACGCCTCGATATACCCGGCGTCGATATCGATTGCCCGGGAGAAATCCTCGATTGCCTTTTCAGAGAGTCCAAGGCGGGAGTACTCGATCCCCCTCCTGTTATAGAGCTCGGGGTCATCGGGAGTCCGGTCTATCTCCTCGGAGAGGTTCCGGATTACTGGGTCTTCCCCCGGGATTTCCATTTCGGATGGTGCGATTTCTTCGCTGCCCGGCTTCTCTGCAGTCACCGGAACCGGAGCAGCCGCGGGTGCCGGTTCGGCGAGAGATCCTTCAGTTCCCGCTTCCTGCTGCCCGGCAGATCTCCACTGCGAGAGGATCTCAAGGGCCCGGGAAAATTCCGTAATCGCTTCATCGAACCTGCCAAGGCGGTTGAAGAGCACCCCCCTGTTGTTGTACGCCTCCACGAACCCCGGGTTGATCTCGATTGCCTTCGCGTAGTGGTCAAGCGCCGTCTCCACGAGACCGATCCGGCTGTATTCAACCCCGAGATTGTTGTGGGCTTCCGCATAGGAGGGGTTCTTCTCGAGGCAGCGGAGGTAATCTGCAATTGCAGCCTCTGACTGCCCGAGTTTCCCGTACACGAGTCCGCGGTTATAGAGGATGTCCGCCTTGTCGGGATTGATCTCGAGAGCCCGGGTATAATCCGCAATTGCATCATCGAGGTGTCCCAGGCGGGAGAACTCGATCCCGCGATTGAAAAGAGCCTCAAAGAATGTGGGGTCGAGTTCAAATGCCCGGGTATAATCCGCGATTGCCTTCTCGTGCATTCCCCTCCGGGCAAAAATGACTCCCCGGTTATTGTATGCTGCTGCATGAGACGGGTCAAGGGCAATCGCCTTCGAAAAATCCTCGATGGCCAGTTCATCCTCCCCGATCCGAGCGTATTCGAGGCCCCTGTTGTAATAGGCCTCGACAAAGTCAGTATCGAGTGATATCGCCGTGGAAAAGTCAGATATGGCTTTCTCCGGCTGGTTCAGGAGCGAATGGGCCACCCCCCGGTTATAGAATGCCTCCGAAAAGTGGGGGTTGATCCGGATGGCTGCACTGTAATCTTCGATTGCTCCCTGATAATCGTGTTTCCCGGCCCTTGCCACTCCCCGGTTATGGTATGCCTCGGCATCTTCCGGGTTCGCCTCGATAGCCCTGGTATAATCGGCGATTGCCTCGTCGAACTGGCCCTTCTTGTGATAGGCGATACCGCGGTTATAGTAAATCTCCCCGTCCATCAGCAGAAGTCCCCCGGGTGGGAATCGCTCAGGATCCACGTGATATTCCTGACCCTCATACTGGATGTGTCCCCCAGATAATTAATGATATTCCCTCCAGCCGGGATTTTCCCGAAGAGCGGGCTGGGAAGCAGCATATGCCAACGTGCGAAGTCGTAAAAAATATAGAGTGTAATGACTTACCAATCACAGCAACATTTCCTCTCCGGTCGCCCGGTGAGCATTCCTGCCGGTGCCCTGTTACCTGCCCGAATCCAAGTATTATGGAGGGGATATAATTCACATGCTGAACCACTGAAAGGAGAGAGATACATGCATTGGTCACGGTCATTCTTATTCCTGTTTTGCGCACTCTGCATGGCAGGCGTGTTTCTTCCTGCACTGGCAGATATCCAGAGTACAGTTCTTTACGAAACAGACTTCTCTGAAAACCCGGGTTGGACCACCAACAGCCCCTCACGGTATTACTGGGATCCTGCACGGGAAATGTACCATTTCAGAACGGAAGGGGGTACAAACGGGTATGCATGCATCCCCGTCTCCTACGACGGGCAGTCGTTTACCCTCGACTACGATGTCATCCTGCTCGAATCGCAGCCAAACAGTGCCTTCCGGTTCGGTCTGACCAGCAGCGAGATGGACTTTACCCGGGGGACAACGATCCTCTCGGCCCTTGGGAACGGAAAGTATGGAAAACTCTTCTCCCTGCGGGTGGTTGACCAGAACAACCAGATGCGCGAGATCTCGAGTTACTATGCGTCTTACTGCGGCGCACTCGCCGGGTGCAACACCGTTGAGTTTAAAGAGAACACCACGTATCATGTCACCCTCCGGTATAACCGGGAGACCCGGTATGCGGATATCAAGGTCGTGAACAAGGAGACAAACGAGGATGTCTTTGGCTACTTCGTCCCGGTCGCAAAGGAACTGCTCTACCTCGACCGCCTTGCCATCACCACGAAGGGAGATTACACGTCCGGACCATTCTCCGAGGGATTCATTGACAACGTGAAACTCGTGGTCTTATCACCGGTAACTGCAACTCCGACAACTGTCCCGGTCACACCGGCAGAGACTCCATCGGCTCCCCCCACCACACCTCCCGTTACAACAACGGGCCCCACTCCGACCCCGACACCACAATCGCCCCTGAATGCAGCGATTGCCGTCTTGTCCCTCCTTGGCGCAGGCCTGGCTGCAGGGACGGCGACGAGAAAGAAGCAGTAATGCAGGGAGCCCGATCAGATTTCTCACGGAGAAGGGGCATAATCCGAGAATGACAGGGAAGATTTCTGACGAACACATCATCGAGGCAATCGGGAGAGCGCGAGTTGTTATACGGAACGGAAGAGTCATCTCCGTAGGTGATCCCGTGGTCGGGGAATGCCCTCTCGCACGCCGGTTCGGAAAGCCGGTCTCTCCCATCACCCCCGAAGGCATCAGGGAGAACATGGAGTACCGGATACGGACATTCGGGATGTGCACACCGGAGAGGGTTGTGGAAGCCATTGGGGATTACGTCGGTTTCGGAGCGTCCGAGCTCCTCGCGTGCGGTCTCTCTTCAGGTATCCTCGATTGTGCTGTCATCGCGTGCGACGGTGCCGGGACTGTTATCGTGAAAAGTCCATCCCTCGTCCAGGGTATCGGGGGGAGGATGTCCGGTCTCATCGTCACAACGCCGATCCCGGCGGTCATCGAGAGGATACAAGCTCTCGGGGGGATCGTGTGCGATCAGGAAGGTGCCTCGATCGACCAGCCAGGCGGTGTCCGGATAGCTCGTGATCGGGGCTTCTCCCGTATCGGTGTCACCGTTGCCTCTCCCGGGGACGCCCGATCAATCCGGAGGGACTATCCGGGAGCCCTCATCATCGCGGTCCATACTACCGGCGTAACGGAGGACGAGGCGATTGCGCTTGCAGAAACGACCGATATCGTCACATCCTGCGCGTCACGGCATATCCGGGAGAGAGCAGGGCCCCGGGCACTACTCCAGGCCGGAGTATCGATACCTGTCTTTGCAATGACCGTGGCCGGAAAAAACCTCATCCTCGAGAAAGTCCGCTGCACTCCCGCACAAGTCGTCATCTCGGGTGCAAGACTCCCGGCTTCCCGCGGGGACGAGCCCCGGCCGCTGGTGTGAAGATAGGGACCGCTTTTACCGGCTTTACCTCTTTCCCTGATTATGTTTTTTTTAAAAAGGAGGTGTTCCTTGCCGAATAATAGTTATTCCTGCCCTCTCCACCTTTTGAGAAGGGGGATGCATTTTTTTGTTTGCTCAATGATCTCTCCGGGAAGATGCATCTGTTCCATGATGCCAGCGCACTTCTGAATCATCTGTTCCCTGGTGATATCCGGCTCGACATATATCTTCCATCCAGGAAACAATAATGGCAGTATTCCTCGTTTTTACTGCCGCCTGCATTTGTGTCAAAGTCTCCTTTTGCCTGCAGGGGCATGGCGCATCTCTGGCAAAAAGATCCCTGATGTTGTATCATGGTCAATTCTTACACCCTTATTGAATCAGAGAGAGAAATCCTCAATATTTTTGGAGATATGCAAAACAATGACACTATGCACGTCTACATCCTCTTTGCTCACCCAAGCAAAACGTCCTTTAGCAGGGAGGTTCTGGATGCATTCTGCCGGGGTCTGCGGGATGCTGGGCACACCTTCGAGACTGGCGATTTATACGCGATGGGATTCAGACTAGAGATGGACGCTGACCAGTACCAGCGGGAGATCGGTCATGATCCCCATGCACCGGTTCCCGGCGATATCGCCGGAGAGCAGGAGAAAATAACCGGGCCGATGCCCTTGCGTTCATCTATCCGGTCTGGTGGAGTGACTGTCCTGCAAAGCTGAAGGGCTGGTTTGACAGGGTTCTGACATACGGATATGCCTATTATTACGATGAAGAAGGCCAGAGGCAGACGAAGATCTCCATCAAGAAAGCAATTGTCATCTGTTCTGCAGGTCACTCGGCCGAGCACCTCGAAGAGACCGGTATCGCTGAGAGCATGCGCCGGATAATGCTCCATGACAGGTTACTTGGTGTGGGTGTGAAGGAGGCAACAATGGAGATTCTCGGCGGGATGCTGCCGCAGGACAGTTCCATGAGAGAGATAAACCTCCAAAAAGCCTACTCCCTTGGGAGAAATTTTTGAAAAAAATGGTGGTGACACTCCGGTTTGAGAGGAACACTGAAGGCAACCCCTCCCGCAAAGAGCCTCCCCTCCCGATACTACCCATTGAAGGTGAATCAAACCACCGGAATTCACACTGAATCCGCATTTCTGTATCCAGTTCCATACAAACGCGGCATAGTGGCTTAAAGATGTGAATACGATAATCACATGAGGAGATCCATGGCATGAGACAGTTCCTCGTTACTCCGGCAGCAGGAAAACGATTGATCGGTAAAGCACTTGCAGTGCATCCTGAAATCCAGAGAACACTCAAACGCGGAACCCTTGTCATCGTGGCCGGCACAACGAATGGCTACGTGGCCGAGGAAATATTCGCGATAATGCAGGGAACGGAGGGGTTCTGCCGGAGCCATTTCTTCCGTGGCATCGTTCTTCCCGCCTCGCACCCCACGAACGATTCCGGGCGCCTGCCGGGCGAGGGCGGATTTCCTGGCGACGTGGTAATTTCAGACGGGAAGTGGCAGAAGGGCAGGACGATCTTTGATGTCGCAGACGACCTCGTGGAAGGCGACATCATCCTGAAAGGGGCAAATGCTCTCGACCTGAACCGGAAACGGGCGGCAGTTTTTATCGGTCATCCAAAGGGAGGAACGATTGGCGTCGCATTGCAGGCTGTCATCGGCCGGCGCGTCCGCCTGATCCTCCCTGTCGGGCTGGAAAAGCGTATTTCTGGCGATCTCGATCTTCTGGCAGGAAAACTGAACGTCCCGGGAGCCCGTGGACCGCGACTCCTTCCCGTGCCCGGCCAGGTATTCTCGGAGATTGACGCCATCTCCCTGCTGACCGGAGCAAAGGCAGAGCTGGTCGCGGGCGGTGGTGTCTGCGGGGCCGAAGGCAGCGTCTGGCTTGCTGTGCACGGCAAACCGGAAGAGGAGGAGGCAGCGGAAATCCTGATGACGTCGATATCCCGTGAACCACCCTTCTGTCTCTGGTGAGGAGACACCTCCTGTCTCCCACCAATTTTCTTCAGCCAGAGGAGAGATCCCAAAAGAACCAGGCAGGTTGATGGTGGGAAGAAGAGATCCTTTGTTCCCTCATGAAGTACTCTCTTTATAAAATGGATTTCAGTATCATTCTCTATGAAGATATTTACCATCGGAACTTCAGGAAAGAAGCCTGATATATTCTTTGATTTGCTGATGAAGAACAATGTAAAAACCGTCATTGATGTCAGGCTGAAAGATGGTTTCACCTCGGGCTATGCAAGAAAAGCCTACCTTCCCTACTTCCTGGATACGATTGCAGGGATCGGCTACAAGGAGATGAAACAGTGCGCACCGACAGAGGAACTGATGAACGCACTGAAAAATGGTGAAATACCGTGGATGGAATTTAAAAAACGTTACCTGAAAACAATCAAGGAGAGGGAAATTCTCAAAGATTTTTCGAAGAAAACAGCAAACCAGGCATGTTTCCTGTGTGCCGAGGCAGAGCCTGATCGCTGTCACCGGAAGGTACTCGCCGAGTACCTGAAAAAGCATTTCGGCGGAACAGAGATAGTCCATCTCTGATATTTTCCTGAGAGCAGCAGCACCACTGTTATACTCAACTCCAGAGAACAGCCCGGCAATACGCCCGGGGAACATGCGAGGGATGGGATTTGAACCCAAGAACTCCTTCGAGACCAGCCCCTCAAGCTGGCGCCTTTGACCTGGCTCGGCAACCCTCGCCCGTGCCATAATACATGGATGCGTCTTTGAAATAAGGTTATCCCTATGAGGCTGTTGCACGAAGTTAACAACAATACATTAACTATATATCTAAGTACATA
>CAYSII010000036.1:0-12509 GCA_964431125.1 uncultured Methanolinea sp.
TATCCGGACCTGTGAATCAGTCAGTTTTCAGACCAGAAAGGGGGGCTTGTTCCTGCTTTGTTTTGCAAGAATACGGCCTCCCCCTCCGGGAGAACCCGGTCACCTGTAGCTGTCCCTCTTTGCCCACGGAAAATTTATCCGGGTGATGCACTCATCTGCTTCTTTTATTTTTCCCATTGCACGGAGGGTGAGGGATTTCTGGTAATAGACAAACGCGTTGACAGCGTTCAGTTCAAGGGCACGGTCGAAGCACTCGAGTGATTCTTCCAGCCGTCCCATCTCCCTCAGTGCAATACCCTTGCTTGCAAGGACACGGATATTGCGCGGGCTGATGGAGAGAGAATGGTCAAAATAGGTGACTGCTTCGGCATACCTCCCCAGTTCGTTGAGGCAGTACCCCTTTTCATTGAGAGCATAGAGAAAATCAGGGTTGAGCGAGAGCGCCATGTCATAGCACTGGATCGCCTCCTCGCACCTGTGAATCTTGCGAAGTGTGTATCCCTTTTTATAGAGGACGAGGATGTTACGGGGGTCTTCCGCCAGTGCGGCATCATACATGGAGAGAGCTTCTGCATGCCTCCCGAGTTCATAGTAGATGTCTCCCATCTCCTCTTTTGCCTCCCTGTTCCGGGGGTTCTCCTCGAGGGCACTCCTGTATGCTGCAATGGCTTCTTCAAGCTTACCCAGGTTTCTTGCCCTCTTTGCCTTCTCGATCAGGTCCTTCTCATCCATTGTAATGACCATTGGAATACCTGTATTTAAGATATTGTCTGTTTCCCCCGGGTGAAAAACACGGGAAGGTTATTCACGCACGAGTTCTCTCAAACGGCTATCTCCTGCCAAACATGTCGCTTTCCGGTGAATGGTCAGATATGCCCCCCTTCATGATCGGCAGGAACACTTTTCTGCATGGCTCATGAGGACGTTTCCGACAGATAATCAGTGTGCAGGGACTTCCTTTCCTCCGGGGAACAGGGTCTTGAGGAAAGCGATACCGATCGAACCCTGGCTGACCACTGCCTGGATTGCCCGGTCGAGATCCTTGACAGAGAAATCATGGTAAAACGGGTAGATATAGCGGGAGAGCGTAAAACCGATGACCTTTCCTCCTTCGAGGATCCGGGAGAATCCCGTAAGTGGCGAGGTAAAAGCCCGCGTCAGCTCATAGATAAAAGCTGCATCCTTCCTCTGGTAGTACTCGTTCAATGCTTCAAGCTCGGGACCCTCGGGTAGCGTGATCTGGAATGCCACGATGTAGTAACTCTTGTTCTTCTGGTTTTCAAGGAGGATCGGATAGTCTCCAAAACGTACCCAGAAACCATTGAAGTCACCTTCGTCAAATTCCCTGATGATGGTTACATCGATCTCCTGGAGGTACTGCCGCAGTTCGTCCCTCACCTGGGATTCTTCTTTCCTTGCAACCGGTCCAGCCATACGTTTCCAGTTACTCCTTCAGCACTTGTAATTCTTTTGCCACGGTCAATGGTGGATGTCAGGACTTGTGAGGTACGACTCCGTGGTTCAATGGATTTATATACAGGGAGCCAGTATCTATCCCTGGCGGAGGCAGAATCGTCAGGATTCTGCGAGACGCCCGGGATTTCACAGGCGTCCCTTAAAAAAGGAACGCAGGAAAAGATCCCGAAACAAACAGATGCAGGAGGTGAAAAGATAGTGGACAAAGGGTCCTGGAAGTTCCTGTTTCCCGGAATTGTTCTTGCATGCATGATCCTCTCTCCAGGAGCACTTGCAGGCCAGGACCAGACCACGGGGGAAAATCTCATGTCCAGTTCATACTTTCAAAACCTGATTCCCCCCGATATGACCACCAGACAAGGCATTGACACTCCTCTCTCGACCGGGGAGGGGTTCTCTACCCCGCCGGGAATGCCAGACCCAACTCCCTATAGTTCTATCACTGCTTCTTCTGCCAGTGGAACTGTCTCTGCATGGGCAAATCAGGGCTCCTCTTCTGGCAGCACGAGGGGCAGTGCAAGTATCATCGAGTTCAAACAGGTCGTGACAGCGAGCGGAAACATCCATAAATTCATGTTTTCGGCAAGTGTCGTCCTGTAATCCGGGGCAGTCCCCTTTTTTTTGGGGGGGGCCACCCCCGGCCCTCTCTCCCATTTATTTGGAAAAATCTCCGATTGTCTTCTGGCGGCTGTCAGATACCACGAGCGAGGAGAGTCTGACTCCCGCGAGCCTGATCTGCTGATCATGGACGAGGGGGAGTGCGAGTTCAAAAACTGCTTTTCTGATGTGTCGGGGCTCGCGGGTAGGATGTGGCAATGTCACTGCGCGTGTCCTGGTCGAAAAATCAGGGTACCTGATCTTGACCGTCACGGTTCTTGCATAGGCCTTCCCGCACTCGAGCTCCCTGCAGAGTTCAT
The DNA here is from genome assembly GCA_964431125.1 of uncultured Methanolinea sp. Lineage (GTDB taxonomy): Archaea > Halobacteriota > Methanomicrobia > Methanomicrobiales > Methanospirillaceae > Methanolinea_A. The sequence continues at coordinate 2,394 of CAYSII010000036.1, forward strand.
CGGAGAGTCCAAGGAGGGTGTTCATCACAAGGCTCGAGTCCCCGCAATCGGGAGAGAAAGTCTGTTCCCTGCTGATCGATTTTGCCCTGCTGGTCTCTTCGAGGTCTGCATCATCCATTCCCAGCGCAAGATCCCTTAATGCAACGGCTGATCGCCCAAAAAATTCCATCAATACCTGTATATCTGCTTCCGCAAGGTCTCCGATTGTCCCAATTCCCCTCGCTGCAAGAAACGCTGCTGTTTTTGGGCCGATACCTGGTATCTTTCCTATCGGCAGGGATGAGAGAAAGGCCCGAGCTTTTTCGGGAGATATCACCACGAGCCCTCCGGGCTTTTCGAGGTCCGATGCAATCTTTGCGATGGTTTTTCCGGGTCCGATACCGATCGAGCACGTGAGATGCTCCACCATGAAAATATCCTGTTTTATCCTCTTTGCGATCTCTGTTGCGGATATGTAATCTCCGCAGGACGTGATGTCCAGAAAAGCCTCGTCGATGCTTACCTGCTGGAATCGGTCCGCATATCCCTCCAGGATCTCCATGACTCTCTTCGACGTCTCCTGGTAGAGTTCGTGCCGCGGGGGAAGGAAGATTGCTCCCTGGCAGAGCCTGGCTGCCCGGCTGACCGGCATGGCAGAATGGACTCCATATCTCCGTGCCTCGTATGAACAGGTCAGGACGACCCCTCGCCCCCGGCTCTCCGACGGATCCGGGCCGATGATCACGGGCTTGCCGGCAAGGTCAGGGTGGTGCTTCACCTCCACGGATGCGTAGAAGCTGTCCATGTCGACATGGAGAATGATGCGGGGATTTTTTCCAGCACTGCGCATTGCTGCCGGCGCATCGTCACGCGGTACCATCCCAACTATCCATTTGCTTGGGGAGAATAAATATGCAAATCCCCTTCCAAAACCCCGGCAATTATTCTCCTCAAGTCCAGTCCTGCCGGCTGCCGGCATGAACGGGAATGCGCAGGCGATCTCTTCGTCGTAAACGATAGATACCTGATCCACCCATGCCCCCGGACGGCGGAGAATCGATATTCTTGTATCGGATCGCATACTAAATCTTCGTGTATGAGACCGAGTGCGCAGACCAGTCTCCAGGTTCTCGATACCCTGGACATGTTTGCGAGGTGCTTATCGAGAGGAGATATCCCCGGCGCCCTCGCCCTCCTCGAGAAAAAGGCATCGTTCGTCGCACCCGATCGTGGAGATATTCTGCGGGATTCTGCCAGCATTGAGAAATACCTGGAACGGGAGGGTGAGCGGTTCAGGAACCTCGAACTGATGAACCTCGAGATTGGTGCGGTCGGGACAATAGCATGGATCTCCGGAGACTTTGCTGCGGGAGCGGACATGGAGGAATGCAAGTCGCGGGGACATGTATCTGCTGTCCTGAAGGGCACGGGCCATGCATGGGAAATAGTCCACCTGCACTTCTCCTATCAGCCAGGTACGCGGCCGACCGAAAAATCGGGCAGAAATTGACCTGTGAGACACTTAATAGATGGACTGTCCACCTGTTTTTTTGGTGGACAAAGGTTCCACTTTTCTCATGAAACAATCCACCAAAATAAAAAACGAGTCAAAAAATGGAGACTATTTTTTTTCACGGCGACGGGAACTGCTGGGTGACGCAGTGGATGGCACCCAGCCCGGATATCATTGCGGAACAGTCGATACCGATGACGGCTCTTTCCGGGAAGAGCGATTCGAGGATCTGCAGAGCTTTTCGGTCTGCGGGATCATTGAATGTCGGAACGATAACGACACCGTTTCCGATGTAGAAATTGGTATAACTTGCCGGGAGCACATCCCCGCGGAGGTGGGGCATGGGCAGGGGAACGACTCTGAGAGGTCTCCCGTCAGGAGTGGCTGTTTTTTTCAGGACTGCGAGGTTTTCCTGCAGTATCCTGTAATTCCCGGAGAGCGGGTCGTCCTCGATGGCACAGACGACCGTTTCAGGGTCGACAAAACGGGCCACGTCGTCGATATGACCATCCGTGTCATCACCCTCGATACCGCCGGGGAGCCAGATGAACCGCGAGACGCCGAGGTATTCCCTGAGTCTCTGCTCGATCTGGCCCCTGGACATACCGGGGTTCCTGTTGGGATTGAGCAGGCACTGCTCGGTTACGAGGAGCGTCCCCTTCCCATCAGTCTCGATCGAGCCCCCTTCGAGGATCATGCCAGGGGAAAAGGACGGAATCGCCAGCTGTTCTCCGAGGAAGGCCGGTATCCTGTCATCAGGCAGAAGCTCTGGGTACTTGCCTCCCCATGCATTGAATGTCCAGTTGACCATGGCCAGCGCAGGTTGGTGGTCATGCACGAGGAATGTCGGGCCGTAGTCCCGGAACCAGACGTCTGCATAGGGAAAGACGAGGAACCTGACATGCCACCGGGGGATTCCCTTCCGGGAGAGGATATCCCTGACCCGGCTTTCCATATCGGAGTCATCCACGAGGAGAAAGACCCTTTCCCTCCCCACGAGGGCCTGTATCATCCTGACGTAGGAGTTCTCGACGGATTGGAGGTCGGAGAATGTGCCGTTATCGATCGGCCAGGAGAGCCAGACCCCCTGGTGGGGCTCCCACTCGGCAGGCATCCGGAACCCTGCACGGGCAGGCGTCTCCCCAGAAAGGGACGACTCCTGCCGGACGAGAGCATGGTACGTATCCGGCCGCCGGTTTGCAAGGAACCCCCACCCCTCCCTGACGTGGCTGTTCATCGAGAAGTCGGCATCGGCAACGAGGATGCACTCCTCCTGTCCGGCCCGTGCGATGACCCTTCCAAAGGAATCCGAGAGGAAGGATCCGCCGAAGAAAAAGAGGTCTCCCTCGCGCCCAACCCGGTTTGCGGCAGCAACATGGACTCCGTTGCTTATCGCATGTCCTCTCTGGACAGTCTCCCATCCCTCCCTCCAGTCACCCTCGATCGGATCTTCCAGACCACGGATCGTCCCGAGAGCAGTCGGGTAAAAGATGATATCGGCTCCTTTGAGCGTGACCGCCCGGGCGGCCTCGGGGAACCACTGGTCATAACAGATAAGCACCGCGATCCGGCCAAAGGGCGTCTCCTCGACGACATAGTTCTGCCCGGGTGTGAAATACTCCTTCTCGTAGTAGAAGGGGTCGCAGGGGATGTGGACCTTCCTGTATACCCGCCCCAGGCTCCCGTCCGGCCGGACGATGACCCCTGAATTGTAGAGGGCCCCGTCCTGCCCTGCTTCGAGGAGGGGCAGTATGAGTACGACGCCCGACTCACGGGCAAGCCCCGAGAAGAGCCCGGTGAGGGGGCCGGGGATCTCCTGCGCATACTGCTTTGCCGGAAAACCATGGCACCTCGGGAAATACGGGGAGTAAAAGAGCTCCTGGAAGCAGACAATCTGTGCTCCCCGGCCGATAGCCTCCCTCGCGAGCCTGAGGTTCTTTTTCACGTTTGCCCCGGCGTCAGAACCGGCAGATGCCTGGACAAGACCTATTCGGACCATTCCCTTTCTCCATCCCCATGTATTCGTTCTTTCCTGTCAAAATGCCTGGGCATTCTCGAACTTCCATCTTTTTTTTAGACCCCGGAAGAGCCGTGAAAGATTCTCCTGGCAGGTACCAGTCTCTCTGCTCTTCTTCATCGTCCGGGAGACTCCGAAAAACACTCCCAGTGCGGGGAGAGGAGCCCCTGAAGCTTCTCTACTGTCCTGCACACTCTCTCGTGGGCAGACGGATCGGATGCACGCAGGAGCAGGTCCTGGTACATGGCTGGTTCGCGCAGGTTTTCCAGGGAGAGTCCTGCAAGGGCAGCGATGATCCCGAGATTGGTATAGGGGAGGCCCCCCTCCACGCTGTACCCTCCTTCGAGGACTGCCACAACCCGCCCGTGACAGATTCTTTCTGAGAGCGCAACTGCCCTGCTCACCATTTCTGCATAGCCCCTCGCAGTCACCGCAAGGCCAGCGATGGGATCTGTGAAGTGAACGTCCTGTCCTGCAGAGATCGCGACGAGGTCAGGCGCGAACTCTTCGGCAAGGGGTGCAATGACAGACTCGAAGATATGGTAATAGCTCTCGTCACCCGTTCCCGGGGGTACTGGCACGTTGACTGTATAGCCGCGTCCCGCCCCCTCGCCGATCTCGTCGATATCGCCAGATCCCGGGTAGAGTGGTCTCTGGTGTACCGAGAGGAAGAGAACGGACGGGTCCTCGTAGAAGATTGACTGGGTCCCGTCTCCATGGTGAGCGTCCCAGTCGAGGATGAGGATCTTTTTCGCTCCCTCGTGCTGGAGCTGGCGAACCATGACAGCCATGTTGTTCACGTAGCAGAATCCTGCCCCGGTGCCTGCACGGGCATGGTGGCCGGGCGGCCTTACCAGGGCAAAGGCGTTTGCACATTCCCCCGTCCATACAGAGATCCCTGCGCGGATTGCGCCACCAGCCGCAAGGAGGGCGGAATCAAGGAGTCCCTGTGGAACCAGTGTGTCAAAGTCGATGAAACCCCCCGTCCTGCTCGCCTCACTGAGGAATGCAATGTACTCGCTGTGGTGCACCCTCTCCACCTGCTCCCGTGTTGCCCGGGCAGGGGGAAGGAGCCTGATCCGGGGATGGCAGAAGAGCCCTTCCTCGCGGAGCTGGTCGATGGTATACGAGAGTCGCTCCCTCCTCTCGGGATGGGTGGGAGACTGTTCGTGCAGGAGGAACTCCCTGTCAAAGACGAGTCCTGTCGTCATCGGGCCTCCGCAGTGATACCGGGTGCGACCTGGACGACGATATCAGCGATGCGAAAACGCCGGAAAGATCCCCTGATGACATCAAACGAGGTGCAGTGGATGAGCTGGATATCATCGAGATCCCGGGGATGGGCTCCTGCTGCAAGTGCCCTCCGTCTCAGCTCCCCGGTGCAGAATGCGACGAGTTCATCGTCGTCTCCCACTCTCTCCATCCTCCCCACCTCGCCGTTTACCACCACTCTCCCCCGCAACTCATCGAAATGGGCATGGAGCGTAAGACTCACGCGGGAGACCGCGACACCCACGGCATTGGCACTTGCACCGTGGAGAGGAAGAGTAAAGGACTTCTTTGCCCGGCGTGCAATCTCGGGGACGAGGAAGGGTGCAAGGAAGCCGCACCCCACAATTCTTTCCTGATCGTAGCGTGCAACTGCCGCAGCGACCATGCTGCAGTACTCCCCGACCACGTCCTCCGCACGCTGCCTGTCGAGGGAGATCGATGTACCGGAATCGCCGATCTCGTATCCGATCCGGTTCAGGGCATCCGTGAGTGTCGGGAGTCTTCCCCCAAAGGCCAGCGCATTCCCCTCTCTCCGGGGCAAAAGCCTGTCGGTGATGACAGAGTCTCCGCCGTAGGGGAGCGCCTCTGCTTCCACGCAGCGTGTGACCGTCCTCTCGCCATTGAATGCGAGTTCCCTGATGCGGGGCATCCCCTCCTCGACCGGGACGAGGTCTGTCGTCGTCCCCCCGATGTCGACTGCGAGGCACCCGGAGAGTCCCGTCAGGTAATGGGCGCCGAGTGCCACGGCTGCAGAACTCGAGTGGAGGAGGACAGATGGATCCCGGAGCGCATTTTCCGGCGTGGTAAGCCCGCCGTCCCCGCGGAAGAAGAGATAATCTTTCCTCTTCGTTCCGAGGAGCGAGTAAAGACGGAAGACCTCGTCCCTGATCCCTGCGTTCAGGCGCGTTGTTCCAACCCGTGCGGGGAAATCGAGGACGGAGAGTGTGTGGCTCTGTGCAATCCTCTCCTCCGGGTAATACCTGCGTGCGCATTCGGCTGCTGCAATCTCGAGGGCCGGGTTCCTGACGGAGAACTTCCCCGCGATGGCAACGGCATCTGCAGGATTCTCTCTCAGGAAACGGTCGACCTCGTTCCTGTCAATGTCCTCGACGATGTCACCGCAGTGATTGACTGCACCGCGGACACCATCCCCATGAACAAGACCCATGCCGGGTATCAGGATGGTGACGACCTTAGGACTTTCCTGTGCCAGGATCCTGTTAAGAGGCGTGGAGGTGCTGACCGCGAGTCTCCCTCTCCGGGATACATGACGGAGGGCGGCATCGATACCTGCCGTGTTGGGGACTTTTTCCGACGTGATCTCCCCGTCGACGAAGGCGATGTCAGTATTCGTCCCACCGATATCCATTCCCACCAGCATACGCCGGATCCTGCCTCGAACACGATTGTGTGCGCCATCTAAAAGAGTGTTTGGGATGGATCCCTTTCAAAGAGGTTTCCCTTTTATCGGGAGGGATACCATTGGTACCAACGTTGAGGCAGTCAAACGAGCATCCCCTCCATGCGGAATAACCCGCAGCCGCAGGAAGAAGCGCTCCGGAACTTCAGAGGTGGAATTGAAAAAAAACCTCCCCTGGCTCCCTGCATCAGTATCCCCTGCGGGGGTATCCTGCTTCCGAGAGCCGCAAAGCGACCTCGGAAAGGACGGAAGGATCCTCTATCGTTGGCGGGACGGAGTATGGCTGCCCGTCAGCGATCTTCTTCAACACTGCCCGGAGAATCTTCCCGGACCGCGTCTTTGGGAGCCTCCTGACCACGACCGCTGTCTTGAAGGATGCGATGGGACCGATCCTGTCGCGGACCATCTGGACAAGCTCCCGTTCGATCTCTTTCCCATTCCGGTTGACACCTGCCTTGAGGACGACGAATCCCACGGGGACCTCTCCCTTGATTTCATCGGCGACTCCTGCAACTGCGCACTCCGCGATCCCGGGATGGGATGCAATTACCTCCTCCATCGCTCCTGTCGAGAGCCGGTGGCCCGCTGTGTTGATGATATCGTCTGTCCTTCCCATGATCCAGAGGTATCCATCCCCGTCTATGTAGCCTGCATCACCGGTCAGGTAAAAACCCGGGTATGCCGAGAAATATGTTTTCACGTACTCCTCGTCCTTCTGCCAGAGGGACGTGAAGCATCCGGGAGGTAACGGGAGCCGGATGACGATATTCCCGGTTGTCCCGGGCGGGACTTCCCGTCCGGACTCGTCGAGGACACAGACGTCATAGCCCGGCATTGGACGCGTGCAGGATCCCGGTTTCACCGGGAGCATCGAGATCCCGACGGGGTTAGCACCGATTGCCCACCCTGTTTCTGTCTGCCACCAGTGATCGATTGCAGGGACAGAGAGTGTCTCCGATGCCCAGCAGAGGGTATCAGGATCGCATCGTTCCCCGGCAAGGAATAGAGTCCGGAGCGGTGAGATGTCGTATTTCCGGACATGCATGCCGGAAGGGTCCTCGCGCCGGATGGCACGGAGAGCCGTCGGTGCGCAGAAGAGGGCGCTGACCCCGTGCTGGGAGACGACTCTCCAGAAGGCACCCGGATCCGGTGTTCCGACTGACTTGCCCTCGTAAAGGATGCTCGTGCAACCATAGGCAAGCGGCCCGTAAACGATGTAGGAATGCCCGACAACCCATCCCACGTCCGATGCTGCCCAGAACACCTCTCCCGGTCTCATGCCGTATATATTCTTCATGCTCCAGAGGAGGGCAACGAGGTGCCCTCCGTTGTCCCTCACGGTCCCCTTTGGGATCCCTGTCGTCCCCGACGTGTAAAGGATGTAGAGCGGGTCCGTCGCTTCTACCGGAACACACTCTGCAGGAGGTGCCCTGTCCATGAATCCATTCCATTCCCTGTCGCGCCCGGGAAGGAGCGGAGCCGGATCTTCGGGCCTCTGCACAATGACGCAGCAGTCGATATCGATCCCGGCTAGTGCAATTGCCTCGTCGATGAGGGGCTTGTAGGGGATGATCCGCGTGACCTCTATCCCGCAGGAGGCAATGAGGAGAACCTTTGGTGCTGCATCCCGGATACGGGCTGCAAGTTCCCTCGGAGCAAACCCACCGAAGACAACGGAGTGTATTGCACCGATCCGTGCACAGGCGAGCATCCCGATGACAGCCTCGGGGATCATCGGCATGTAGATGACCACCCTGTCACCTTTCCTGACACCGAGTTCGAGGAGACCTCCCGCACACCGGGATACCGCATCGAGGAGTTCCCGGTAGGTATACTTCCGGATTATACCTGTCACGGGACTGTCATAGACGAGGGCAACCTGATCCCCCCTTCCCCCTTCCACGTGGCGATCGATGGCATTGTAACAGGTATTGAGAACCCCTCCCGGGAACCACCGGAAGAACGGCGGTCTCCTGCGGTCGAGGACACTGTCCCAGCGCCGCCACCAGGTCACTTCCTCTGCGGCCTCTCCCCAGAACTCTTCCGGTCTCTCGAGCGACCGGCGGTAAACCTGATCATAAGGAACCTCGGGAATGCCCGTCCCTCCATGCCATGCTATGACAGAACATGCCAAGAGGTCAGCATTTCTTCACAAATACCTTTTCCTGCGTCCTGCCGCAGGAATATCATCCATACACAGGGGGGATAAACAGGATGGTTTATGCTGCTTCCCGCAGATCCGGTAGGGGATACATGGACTTTCTGATTGTCCTTTTCATTGGAATATCCCTTGCGTTCGACTGTTTTGCAGTCTCGCTCTCCGCGGGAAGCCATGGAAATGGAAGGAGACACTCCCTTGCCCTCCTCCTTGGATCATGCTTTGGGATCTTCCAGGCCGGGATGCTTTTCCTCGGGTACTTCGGTGCATTCTCCCTGATTCACCTGATATCCGGCCTCGATCACTGGGTTGCTTTTGGGATTCTCGTGCTTATCGGTTCAAAAATGATGTTCGACGGAGTACGGGGAGATGAGGAGGAGGGCAGCAGGAATTTTTTCTCTCCAGAGACGCTTGTTGCTCTCTCCCTTGCGACCAGCATCGATGCCCTCGGCGTCGGATTGTCCCTTGCCCTTATCGGTGATGGTATCGTGCGGATCGCAATCGTGGCAGGCCTTGTCTCGTTCCTTTTTTCCGTTGCAGGGATCTACCTTGGGAGAAGACTCTCCGAACGCTTCGGGAAGAGGTTCGAGATAGTAGGTGGCATTATCCTCATCGCAATCGGAACAAGGATCCTTCTCGAACACCTGTTTTCTGCATAACCATTCCCGGCCAAGAGAGGAAATGCTATGGCTGGATTGCCGGATGTCCTGCATAACGTTTATCTCTCCTTTTTTTCCAAGCTATGAAAGGAAATGTGCTCAGGAGGGCTCTGCATTCCAGATATTTACCATTCGATATACCGGAAAATGAAGAAGATGGGGATCCTCGACGTCAGGCAGTACGCAGTCATAAAGAACCCTCCCTACGTTCCGCTCTGCATTGACCGGCTCTCCATGGACACGTATGCCCTCTCCCAGAACCCGGTCGTCGATGGCGTGATGGTCGCTGACCCCGACATCGAGGTTCGCGTCAACCACGGGGAGGAGAGCGCGGAGCCACTCGTTTTCCAGTCAGGAGAGACGCGGAAGGTCGTATACCCGGAACCCGGGCGTGTGAACCTCGCTTTGAGGAACGAATTATCGGAATTCCTCGATCGATGGCTCTCCGATCTCATCGAGCAGGGGTTCTCACGGTACCAATGATATGCCCCTTTTTCCCTTTTCCTGCCGGGAACAGGGCTCATGCATCTTCCTGATGGTCTCTCTCCCAGCAAAAAAATAACACAAGCCTCATGGGGACAGAAAATTGCAGGATGAAGAGCGGGGGCGAAATTTTGTTTCCCACGAAAAGAGATTCCAGGGGTTGGAATGACAGCTGCACTCCAGGAAAGGAAATTTTTCCGGGGCGACGATAAGAGCATTCGGCTCCTTGATCCACCGTTCTTCCTGCCGGAATTCGAAGATGCGTTCCGCTATATCATCTCGGCATACGCGATCCCGAGAAAAGAGATCGCCCTGTTTCTTCCATGCGCTCTGCGGAAACCATACAGCAGCAGCCCGAGCCACAGACTCTTCCGCAATGTGATCGATTCTGTCCTGTCTCCGGAGACCTACCATATCATCATCTTCGGGACGTGCGGTGTTGTCCCGGGGGAACTGGAACTGATGTATCCTTTTGCCCACTATCACTACATGCTCGGGAAATGCCATGACAGAAGGATCCTCGAGGCTTTCCTCGAGATCGAGAGGTAACGTCTCAGATTTTCTGTAATTTGCCTGAGCCCCGTCTCCTTGCCTGATCATTCCTTCTCCATGGTC
>CAYSII010000037.1:0-10801 GCA_964431125.1 uncultured Methanolinea sp.
TCTCGGTCTACCAGGTCTCGATCCCGATCGCGGTTGCCCTCTTCTTCATGATGTACCCCATCATGGTGAAGATCGACTTTGCAGAAGTGCTGAAAGCCGCCCGGACCCCAAAACCCGTGGCTCTCACCCTCTTTGTGAACTGGGCCATCAAGCCGTTCACGATGTATCTTCTCGCCACGTTCTTCCTTGGGTACCTCTTTATCTCATTCATCCCGGGACCGAGGTACTCGCGGACGGGACCACGGTCGAGCTGTGGAGGAGTTATGTCGCGGGCTGCATCCTCCTCGGCATCGCGCCCTGCACGGCGATGGTCCTGATGTGGAGTTACCTTGCGAAGGGAAACGACGGCCTCACCCTGATCATGGTCGCCATCAACTCGCTCACGATGCTCGTGCTCTACGCCCCGCTCGGGAGTTTCCTCCTCGGGGTGAACGCGATGCCCATCCCCTGGCAGACCATTCTCCTCTCGGTCGCGGTCTATGTCGCCCTTCCGCTGGTTGCAGGATATTTCACCAGAAAATGGATTATTAAACGGAAAGGCATGGCCTGGTTCGAGACGAAGTTTCTCCATTTCCTGACCCCGGTCTCCATCATCGCACTGCTCGGGACGCTCGTACTCCTCTTTACATTTAAGGGCAACGTCATCGTGGAGAACCCGGCGACCATACTCTGGATCGCGATCCCGCTCTTCATCCAGACCATGCTCATCTTCACCATCGGGTACTTCGCCCTGGCCCGCTGGCTGAAACTCCCCTACCGTGATGCAGCACCCGCCGGGATGATCGGGGCTTCAAACCACTTCGAGGTGGCGATTGCCACGGCAACCATCCTCTTTGGGCTTGCATCCGGGGCAGCGCTTGCAACGGTGGTCGGGGTATTGATCGAGGTGCCCGTGATGCTGACACTCGTCAAAATCTGCCTGCGGACGCAGGGGTTATTCCGGAAGTGACGCTCCTTGCCTCGATCTTTGAGAAGAAACTCGTTGCAGCATTCGTGGCCACGATTGCCGGGGTTGCCATCCTGACCGGGTGCCTCTTCCAGGCCCTCCGGCTCGCGGGAATGTTCGTGTGAACGGGCATGACTATATGCGATTGAAAGGATAGGGGAGTGTATGACCTCGCGGAAGATTCGCCATGGGGGAAAAGCACTTCACACCTACACGACCCTCTTTAAGGCACTCTCGGATGAAACCCGTCTCCGGATCTATCTCCTGCTGAAACGTGAACTCTGCGTCTGCCAGATCCAGGTCGCACTGGCAATGTCCCAGACCAAGATCTCCCGGCACCTGACCGTGCTCCGGAATGCAGGCCTTGTCACTGCCCGCCGGGAAGGACTCTGGATGTATTATTCGCGGGCAGTTCCTGAATCCCCTCCCCTTCGCAGATTCATCCAGCACCTTGCAGCCCGGCTCGAAGACGATCCTGATCTCATGGTCTCCGTCGTGGCCGATCCGCGGTACGCCACTCTCCCCCTGGAAGAGATTTCACGGATGATAAAGGAATAACACTCCCTTGAAGTCAACAGGCCTGTGCAGGTTGCTTTCAATTCAATTTTTTTTGAATAAGATTTATCGGGTATCGCATTGATCGTCTTTGTCTGATAGCAATTGGATGGATACGAATGCCTGGTGATGAACATCAGGAAACGCACAGGTTGTCAATCGAAGTGAAGAAAAACAGGTGAATTCGCTATGGAAGAAGAACCAAAACCAACACTCGTCCGGGGGCGGCAGGACGTCTGCGAACTTGATCGTGCACGGCTTACCCTGATGAACCCTGCCCTTATCGCCCAAAAGAAGGAAAGCCGGACTATCGATGAGGCGGCAAAGCCGTTCATCGAACTCACGATGAAAGAAGGGATCGAAACGGTCTGGGACCGGTACGAGATGCAGCAGCCAGAGTGCAAGTACTGTGCTGCCGGGATATCCTGCCAGCGGTGTGCGATGGGACCCTGCCGGATCATCCCGCCACACCGGGTCAGGGGGGTGTGCGGGGCCGATGCCGACCTGATCGTGGCGAGGAACCTGCTCGACCAGATCGCGACCGGTGCCGCTGCCCACTCCGACCATGGCCGGGAGATCGTTCTGACGCTGCATGGCATCGGCAAGGGGACGGTGAGCGATTATCGTATCACCGATCCCGAGAAGCTCAGGCGCCTTGCGGCCGAGTACCAGGTAAACGTCCAGGGGAAAGACGATAAGACAATTGCGGCGGCCCTCAGCCAGGCAATGCTCGAAGAATTTGGTACGATGGGAAATTCGCTCCGGATAGCTTCGCGGGCACCGAAAGCAACCCGCGAGTTCTGGGAGAATGTCGGGATTACTCCCAGGGGAATTGACCGTGAAGTGGTCGAGGCCATGCACCGGGTCCAGATGGGGGTTGCCGCAGACTACGCCAACACGCTGGTCCACGGATTGCGGACCTCGCTGTCGGACGGGTGGGGCGGATCGAGCCTTGCAACCGAGGTCTCTGATGTCCTCTTCGGGACACCCAAACCAAACGAGTCGCTGGTCAACCTCGGGGTGATCAGGAAGGAGTACGTCAACATATCGCTCCACGGCCACAACCCGATGCTCTCTGAGATGGTCGTCAAGGCGGCAAAAGACCCGGAAATCCAGGCATTGGTAAAGAAGGTCGGGGCGGCCGGGATCAACCTCGTCGGGCTCTGCTGTACCGGCAACGAACTCCTGATGCGGAAGGGTATTCCCGTTGCCGGCAATCACTTCAACCAGGAGCTTGCGATCACCACAGGAGCGCTCGAGGCAATGGTGGTTGACTACCAGTGCATCTTCCCCTCCCTCCCGCGGACGGCAAGCTGCTACCATACCCTCATCATCTCTACCAGCCCGAAGTCCCGGATACCGGGCTCCTACTACTTCGGGTTCGAGCCGGAGACCGCGTATGCGACGGCAAAGGCAATCGTGAAGATGGCAGTCGAGAACTTCCCGAACCGGAACCCGCAACGGGTCTTCATCCCGGTCGAACCGGTCAAGGTGACGACCGGCTTCTCGGTCGAGGCCATCCGGGGAGCGCTCGGGGGGAGCTTCAAGCCGCTCATCGACCAGATCGCGTCCGGCAATATCCGGGGGGCGGTCGGTATCGTGGGCTGCAATAATCCCAAAGTGAAGCACGACTATGGCCACGTCACGCTCTCGAAGGAGCTGATCAAGCGCGATATCCTCTGTGTGGAGACCGGCTGTGCTGCCATCGCATCCGGAAAAGCAGGGCTGCTCCAGCCCTCCGCGGCATCCCTCGCAGGTCCGGGTCTTGGGCCTGTCTGCAGGTCGCTTGGGATCCCACCCGTCCTCCACATGGGTTCCTGCGTCGACAATGCCCGCATCCTGCACCTTGCCGCCGAGCTTGGCAATGCCCTGAACGTGGGTATCCACCGGCTCCCCATAGCAGGGGCGGCGCCCGAATGGTATTCCCAGAAAGCGGTCTCAATCGGCGCTTACTTCGTTGCATCCGGGGTATACACGGTCCTCGGGGTTATGCCGAAGATCACGGGAAGCCCTGCGGTGGTATCCCTGCTGACAGAGGGCTTAAAAGACGTAGTGAATGCCTCGTTTGCCGTTGAACCGGACCCGCTCAGGGCCGCGGACCTGATCTCATCTCACATCGAGAGGAAGCGATCCGAGCTCGGTATCTGAAGGGGGTATACGTTCTTTTGGAAGGAAAGGAACCACCGGAACCTGAAAAATCCCGGGAAACGAAGATGCGCATCGTGGTTTGCGGGAAAGGAGGGGTGGGGAAGACAACGCTGACCGCCCTGCTCGCTCACTGCTTTGCCAGGGAAGGAAAACAGGTTCTTGTGGTCGACGGGGATCCCCAGCAGAACCTGGGGGTCACCCTGGGGCTCCCCCCCAGTCAGGCCAGGGGTCTCATCTCTCTTTCTGAACGAAAGGAGTACATTGCTGAAAAAATTGGCGCTGGACCGGGACAGGGAGGATTCATGGTCCTCAACCCGGACACGGCCGATGTCGTCAGCCGGTATGGTGTCAGGGTGGGAGAGAGAATCCGCCTCCTGGTCCTCGGCGGCGTCAGGAATGCCGGCTCGGGCTGTCTCTGCCCGGAATATACGCTCCTCTCCGCGGTGTTGAGGAATGCTGCCTGCCTTCCCGAAGAGGTTGTGCTTCTTGATACTCCTGCAGGCCTCGAGCACTTCGGTCGATCAATCGCAGAGGGATTCAACATCGCCCTGATTGTGACCGATTCGTCCTATAATGCAGTGACCGTCGCAAACGACCTTGCCCGGCTGGCGGACCAGTGCGGGATAAAGGAGAAAATCCTGGTCATGAATATGGACGGATCAGGGACTGGAAAAAACCGTGTCAGGGATCCCGGGTCTGTGTATTTCAAACAGATCTGGGGAATCCCAGTTGATCCCAGCATCCGGGAACAGGAGCCTTCCGTGCTCCCGGCCCTTGAAAATGATTCTCCGGCAGTAAGAGCCATCCGGGGACTGATGCTCGCAATATCGCAAGGCTGGAACGCGGGGGAATGATAAAAAGGTGCCAAGGGAAAAGGCATTACAGGGAAAGAGAGAAAGCCCGAATGATTCATGATGCCGCTTGACGGGGGGCATTTCATGGAGGGGGAAGTCGGGGTATATTTCAAAATACATGGTGAATTCTCTGGTACAGGTTTGTATTCAGTGTAAAGACTGCACCTCGTGCAGCACCTGACGGGAGACGTGTCCTGCGGCATTTGACCTGGATGATGGCGGCAGCTTCAGCCAGGCCGTAGAACAGTACAGGGTGAAGGGAAACATCCCGGAGAATCGATCAGGCAAAGAGATTTGCGAATGGAAAAGTGTCCATCAACGCAATTGAGGGATTCGGGCCTTTCGCGCAGGAACGCCCGTTGAAATATCATGGAGCCGGCGCAAAGAGATTTTCCCTCTCCTGGGGAACCGGAGTTCCGCAATAACCATCGTGAACGATATCTTTTTGCTGACCTTTTCCGAGTGTTAATGATATGGCCGCATGGTTTAAATTGAGTCATCCCCAGGCAAAGAACCTGCGGGAACCCATCCTTTTTTCCAGGACCAGGTCACTGGTTATTCCCGTTTCCCTGGCACTCGCGCTCTTCCTCCTTTTCTCTGCAGGCTGCGTCTCGGAGCAGCCCGGGCCAAAATTCCCGGGACCGGCACCGGGTGCCCGCCACGACGCGATGAAAGAGACCCTCTCCCGGGTGACCTCGACGCTGCAGGGCTCCCTCTCCGCCCTCGATTCAGCAGTCGCCGGCGCGGCAGCCGACCTCGCAAGGACCGGGCTTTCCGGCCCGGAGGCAGACGCAGTCCTCTCCCGCGTTGCTGCATCGGACCCTTCGGTCATCAACATCATCACGTATGACAGGAACGGGACAGTCCTTGCAGCTGAACCTGCCGCTGCAAAGGTCCTCGTCGGGCAGGACATCTCGGATCACATCATCGTCCGGGAGACACTTGTGTCAGAAAGTGCTGTGATGAGCCCGCTTGTCAGGCTCGCCGCGGGTGTCGATGGAGTCATCATTGCGCACCCGGTCACGTCCCCGGACGGGCAGTTCCTCGGCATGGCAAGCCTTGCGTTCTCGCCGTATGAAATGGTTGCCCCGGTTGCTGAAGCGACGGTGAAGGGAATGCCCTATACCGTCATGGTGAACGAGCCCGGCGGCTTCATACTCTACGACGCAGACCCCGGGCAGGTGGGACAGGAGACGTTTTCCGCATCGCTCTTTGCAGGGAACCCGGATGTCCTTGCGCTTGCAAAAACCGTCCGGGAGAACCGCACAGGCTACGGCACGTACGCGTTCTCGCCCTCCCCTCAGGCTGCAGCCGTGAAGAAGGAGACGTTCTGGGACACGGTCGGGCTGCACGGGAGCGAGTGGCGGGTCTTTGTCATCAATGAGATGTGAGCGGGACCCGGGTTCATCCCGGTCCCCCCTGATCCAGGCCCTGATCTCCCCCTTCTCCTCTTTCCCCGCAGTCTTCCATCTTCCTGCTGCTGCCCGGTGAGAACCCTGTGTTTTTGCGGGTAACCTGTTTGCCGCACGGGGCAGTGCGGGTCGTTTCCCGGGTGATTCTTCTCCTTTGGTACCGGGGTACGTTTCCCTGCATCTTTCCCAATCGTGCCGCCCGTTGGAACGACCGTTGCTGGATGCACGGGGATAGCAGTCCGCTGCAGCCGGGAAAGGTACACCGGCTGCACGTCACGAACCGGTGTTCACCCTGGTAATCCCAGAATCCTTGATGCACGGGGGTGAACGTTTAGGAAAAATCCAAAAAGACTCCCCCCTCACCGCAGGATCCTTTTCCGGTAGAGTGCATAGGAGAGGATGAGCACGGCAACGACGATGACGATTGCTGCGATCCCTGCCGTGACATTGAGGAGGAAGATCTCCTTTATCGCCTGCGAACCAAGCGCGATTGCCGCACACCCGAGGAACGCACCGATCGTGATGGCAAGCAGCGTCCGGGCAGGCGAGAGCCCGATCATCCAGCCGACGAGCGATCCCCCGATCCCGCCGCTCCCCTGCAGGGGGAACATGACGAAGAGGACGACGCCGGTGAAGTAGAACCGCTCGAGCCATGGCCGCCGGCTCACGAACTCGTTGCCCTTCTCGAGGAAGTGGGCGATCCACCGGCCGAGGAGCGGGATCTTGAACGCGACATCGCAGTTGAGGGCCATAAATATCCCGGCGAGGACGTCCATCAACCCGATGGAGAAGGTGATCAGCCACCACGGGATGCCAAGCGCGATCCCGAGGGGGACGATGCTCTCCTTCCCGGCCGGGGGGACGAGGTACGCGAGCATGAGCCCGCCGACGAGGAGAGCACTCTCGGAGGGGAGAAACAGGAAGAGGAGGAGGATGTAGAACCCGCCGATGAGGAAGGGGGCAAAGAGGCGGAGGAGCCGTTCGCGGAGGGGAACCCCCCTGACAGGGCAGATCTCAAGCGGGGACGTCTTTACGGGGATGCTCATCAGACCACAGGCCAAAAACCTATCCATGATCCATCGTTTCTCAAGGGAGATTAAGTGTGCACGTCTGCGGGCCGGGGCAAGATGCCCTCCCTCCCGATGCACATTTTTATCTCTCTCCTCTCCAGAATATCGTCTCCCATGAAGATCATCGGTCACCGGGGTGCCGCTGCCCGGGCACCCGAAAATACGCCGGCCTCTATCCGGGCCGCCCTGGAGTGCGCAGATTACGTGGAAGTTGACGTGCGCCTCTCCCGCGACCAGGTGCCGGTCATCATGCATGACGCAACCCTCGACCGGACGACAACCGGGAAGGGGCGGGTTGCAGAGTATACGCTCGAGGAGTTGCGGGAATTCGATGCCGGGCAGGGGGAACGCATCCCGACACTCGAGGAGGTATGCGGGCTTGTCCGCGGCAGGACGGGCCTCTGCGTCGAGATCAAGGAGCCGGGGAGCGAGCTTGTCGTCTGCGAGGTGCTCGACCGCCTCGCCCCGGACCCGCTCCTCGTCGTCTCGTTCCACCGTGCGGCGCTCGGGATGGTCCACGAGATCCTGCCGGGTGTCGCCCTCGGGCTGATCTCGTCCCGGCCGGAGCTCCCCGCTCCCCGGAAGGGAGAGGACCTCCCTCTCGCTGCGTTCCTGCCACGGTTCGATACCCTCACCCCGGAGATTGTGAATGCCGCCCATGAACGGGGGATGCGGGTCATCCCGTGGACCCTGAACACCCCGGGCGCGTGGGAGAGGGCAGGAGCGCTTGCTGCCGACGGGTTCGCAACGGACGACCCCTGCCGGGCGAGGGAGTGGCAGAAGAAAGGGGTGTAATGCTTCCTTGGTCCCCCGCCTCCCACAGGGAGGGGTACGATCACCGGGCAGGGTTACCGGGATCCCCGGTATCCTGCGGTAAGAGGTACGATTAAAGGACAGGGCTGCAGGGATACCCTGACCCGGATGCCACCCCCGGATGATCCCGGCGAACCTTTTTCCCCTCTATTCCCGCACATCTCTCCTGTTGCAGATGGATACGCAGGTCATCCTCGTCGGGGCAGTGGTGCTCGCGGTGCTCGTCCTCTTCGCGACAGACCGCATCCGGATCGAGATCGTCGCCCTGCTTGCCTGCCTCTCGCTCGCGTGGCTGGGCCTGCTCTCCCCCGGGGAGGCGATCTCCGGGTTTGCATCGAACGCCGTCGTTGCGATGGCGGCCGTGATGGTGCTCGGGCACGGGCTGGAGCGGACAGGGGTGACGGCCCGCATCGCCGGGACGATCGTCCGGTATGCCGGGACTGCCGAGCGGCGGATCCTCGCCGCCGCCATGGGAACGGTCGGGCTCCTCTCGTCCGTTGTGCACAACGTGGGAGCCGCAGCGCTCTTCCTCCCGGCGACGGGGAGGATCGCCCGCCGGACGGGGATCCCGGTCTCGCGCCTGATGATGCCGGTCGGGTTCGCGGCGATCCTCGGGGGCACGCTGACGATGATCGGCTCGGGCCCGCTGATCGTCTTAAACGACCTGCTCCGGCAGGGCGGGGCGGAACCGTTCTCCCTCTTTGCCGTCACACCGGTCGGAATCTTCCTCCTGCTCGGGGGAATCGCCCTGTTCGTCCTTGCCGGGGAGAAGATCCTCCCGGCAGCACGGGAGAGGGAGGAGGCACCCGGTGTGCCGGAGGAATGGCAGATCGACCAGCCGATCCATGCCTGCCGGATCGGCCCCTCGTCTCCCCTTGCCGGAAAGACGCGGGAGGAGGTCTTCTCCGGATCGTCCACCGGGCTTTCCCTCCTCGCCGTCCGGAAGGGAGGCGAGATTATCGTTGCACCCTCCCGCCTGACGAGGTTCGAGGCCGGGCAGGAGATTGCGATGCTTGGACCGGACGAGGCGTTCGCCCGGTTTACCCGGGAGTGGGGGTGCACGACTGGCAGGGGGACGGAGTCCCTGCAGGAACTCCTTGCCGGGGGAAGCGGGTACGGGTTTGCCGAGATCGTCGTCAGGCCCCGGGCATCCATCGCCGGGAAGACTCCCCGCCAGATCATGTTCCGCCAGACGTTTGGGGTCGAGCCGCTCGTCCATGTCCGGGGGGAGACCGAGACAAGGGCGGACTTTTCCGATCTGCCCCTTGAACCCGGCGACATCATTGTTGCCTTCGGCTCGTGGGAGAACTTCCGGGCGCTCGAGGGACACCGCGACCTCCGGCTCATCTCCCGGCCGGAAGGCGACCCTGTCCGCCACGGGAAAGCAGGGGTTGCCGTCCTGATCGTTGCCGTCTCCCTTGCCATCTCGCAGGCAGGAGTCCCGCTCTCGCTTGCCCTCCTCTCCGGTGCGGTTGCGATGGTCCTCTCCGGCGTGCTCGAGCCGGGCGATGCCTACCGGGCGATCGACTGGAAGACGGTCGTCCTGATCGGGGGGCTGATCCCCCTCGGGCTCGCCGTCGAGAAGAGCGGGGCTGCGGGCCTCCTTGCCAAAGACCTCTCCCCCCTCCTCTCCGGGGCCCACCCGATAGTTGTCCTGCTCCTCGTCGCCGCCATCGCGACCGGGCTCTCGCTCGTCATCTCGAACGTCGGGGCAACCGTCCTGCTCGTCCCCCTCGTGATGATGACCGGGCAGGACGTCGGCGTGGACCCGCGGGCACTCGCGCTGCTCGTCGCTGTCTGTGCCCAGAACAGCTTCATCCTGCCCACCCACCAGGTCAATGCCCTCCTGATGGGCCCGGGCGGTTACAGCACGCGGGATTACCTTCGTGTCGGGAGCATTATGACTCTCCTCTTCATTGCCATAGCCGTAACCATCATTTACCTCATCGGAGTATAGACCGGTATCATCGTCCAGCAGTTCTTCGTCCCAGGCATTGCCCAGAGCTCCTACATCGTCGCGGCAAACGAGACCTGTGCCGTCATCGACCCGGACAGGGATGCCCGGAAGTATATCGCTGCTGCAAGGGAGATGGGGCTTGCCATCACCCACGTCTTCGAGACCCACCTGCACGCCGATTTCGTCTCGGGCCACCTCGATCTTGCAGATGCTACCGGCGCGACTATCTATGCCCCGCGGGCAGGACGGTGCGCATTTCCCCACGAGGCTCTCGACGAGGGCGACGAGGTGCAGCTCGAGGACATCTCCTTCCGCGTGATCGGGGCCGGCGGACACACGCCCGAGCACGTCTGCTTCGTTGCAACGGACACGTCGCGGGGGAAAACTCCGGTCGCACTCTTCTCGGGGGATACCCTCCTCGTCGGGGACGTGGGCCGCCCCGACCTCTTCCCCGGGAAGGCAGAGGATCTTGCCGGGCAGCTCTTCGATAACCTCCGGCAGAATATCCTTTCGCTCCCGGACGAGTGTGAGGTCTACCCTGCCCACGGCATGGGCTCGCTCTGCGGGAGGGCGATGGCTGCAAAGCGGACGAGCACCATCGGGTACGAGAAGAAGTACAACTATGCCCTCCGGATCCGGGAGAGGGAGGAGTTCATCCGGGCACTCACGTCTGACATGCCGGCGGCCCCTGACCATTTCTCCCGGTGCTCCGAGATAAACCGGGCAGGCCCTGCCCTGGTGCGGACGCTTCCTGACCCCGGGCCCCTCGCACCCGCGGAGTTTTCCGAGCGGAGCCGGCGGGAGGATGCCGTCCTCCTCGACGCCCGGAGTTATCCTGCGTTTTCCGGTCTCCACATCCCCGGAGCGTGGAACATCGACCTCTCCGGGAACTTTGCGACGCAGGCAGGCTGGGTCCTCCCGCCCGGCCGCGAGATCTTCCTCGTCGCAGAGGATCCTGCCCGGGCAGCGGAGGCCACGCTCGGGCTCCGGAGGGTCGGGCTCGACTCCGTCTCCGGGTACCTCGACGGCGGGATGCTCCGGTGGGC
>CAYSII010000038.1:0-10580 GCA_964431125.1 uncultured Methanolinea sp.
GTTGCACAGGGCGTTCCACAAAAACAAGGACTGCAACGACAACCCGCAGCTATACGCGCAACTCAGTTGATCGTGTTGCACAGGGCGTTCCACAAAAACAAGGACTGCAACATACCCCCCGTCGATCGCTCCGCGCAGGAGCATCGAGTTGCACAGGGCGTTCCACAAAAACAAGGACTGCAACTACTACTCGCCCGCGTTATTCCCATAATTTCGTCGATCAGTTGCACAGGGCGTTCCACAAAAACAAGGACTGCAACATTAGTGAGTGAGAGATTAGTGCGTGCGCTCTGTCACAAGTTGCACAGGGCGTTCCACAAAAACAAGGACTGCAACGCGCACTCCTCCACATAGGAGAGTATGTCGTACTCCTGTTGCACAGGGCGTTCCACAAAAACAAGGACTGCAACCGCTCGATCAGAATGCTCCATTCTGTTTTTTCGTCGTTGTTGCACAGGGCGTTCCACAAAAACAAGGACTGCAACTCCTTCCAGCGTCCGCGCCAATTCGAGCCGGTCCAGTTGCACAGGGCGTTCCACAAAAACAAGGACTGCAACCACCGTATGCGAGTGATATTCGAACTCGCCCTCGACGTTGCACAGGGCGTTCCACAAAAACAAGGACTGCAACTATTTCTCTTCCTCCATGTTCCATACTTTCACCATCGTTGCACAGGGCGTTCCACAAAAACAAGGACTGCAACTCCCCCGCACACATACCCGCACCCGTACTCTCGAGGTTGCACAGGGCGTTCCACAAAAACAAGGACTGCAACTTCACGCCAAAATGTTCTAACAACATCCTTCCGGGGTTGCACAGGGCGTTCCACAAAAACAAGGACTGCAACTCCGAGTACAGTGTTCGGCCCCGGAAGCAGAATCGGCGTTGCACAGGGCGTTCCACAAAAACAAGGACTGCAACTTCGTTTGCCGTTACGAGCGCAACAATCTTATATGGTTGCACAGGGCGTTCCACAAAAACAAGGACTGCAGCTCAGGATATGGTGAACCATTCCTGGACGTCGGGACTCGTTGTTCCGTGTGTCCCACAAAAACAGGGACTGTCTCCCGCTATGGTGTTCTTTTCGGGTTACACGATACGCAGTTCCCTGAAACGGTGACGAATGCACGCATCCTTCACCGTGCAGTCACACCTGATAACTGACCTGTCATAATAATTAGCACGCACTCTCTCCACCGGCAGGGTTACATGCACACCCGGAAAGGATTGAATTACCTTTCATTTCGATGACCATAATGTCCCCGGAGTTTTTCATGAAAAATCATGTCAAATAGTTTTTTAAATATAATCTGATCAATTCCTGTTTCGTGGAATCGAATGTCAAAACCCTGATTCTGGCATCGCTCTTCCACGATATCGGCAAATTCATGCAGAGGGCCGGAGAGTCCCTCGATGAACGGTATGGGAAAATCCCGGATCCCGGGGAGCACGGGGCACATGCACGCTGGAGCGCGATGTATGCTGCCCGGTTCCTCCACGACCCGGTAATTGAGGATCTCGTGCTGTACCATCATTCCCCCCAGTCCTCGAAGAACCCTGAGCTTGCCGCGATTGTGCAGAAAGCAGACCATCTCTCGTCTGCAATAGACCGGAGGGAAAGGGTAAGCGGTGATAAGGGGCAGATCCTGAAAGAACCCTTGAAAGCTGTCTTCCCGCAGATTCGCCTGAACGGTAAGGGGGAGAGCAGACAGAACGACTATGTCTATCCCCTGCATCCCCTCGGTGCAGGAGAATCCGCCTTCCCCGTCAGGCAGAGCGAGATGGGCCTGTGGAACCTGAGCGATTCCTACAGGGATCTCTGGCGGAAGTTCAAACACGAGAGCGAACAGCTGCCCAGAGATCCCCCGGTTCTCACCGTCATGTCACTGCTCCGGAAGTACACGTCCCTGATTCCATCGGCAGTGTTCGTGAATGAGCCGGATATACCGCTGTACGACCATGCGAAGACGACTGCAGCACTCGCCCACTGTTTCCTGGAAGGGGAAAGCGAGAAGCCATTCCTCCTCGTCGGGGGTGACCTGTCCGGGATCCAGAAGTTCATCTTCTCGACGGTGATCCCTGAGCAGGCCCGGAAGGGGACGGCAAAGCGACTCCGGGGAAGATCGTTCTGGCTCTCGCTCCTGACAGATGCACTGGCCCGGGAGATCGTCCGGGAGTGCGGTCTCTCGGAGTGTTCCGTCCTCTGGAACACCGGCGGCAATTTTCTCGTCCTTGCACCGAATACCAGGAAAAACCGGGACAGGGTCGGGTTTATCGGCAGGAAGGTGAACGAGAACCTCCTCCGGAAATGGAACGGCAGGCTCTCTGTCACCCTTGCAACCCTTGAAGCCGGTGAGGAGGAGATGAAGAATTTCTCCTCGGTCCGCGAACGGCTCTCCGTCATCAGTACCGGGAAGAAGAGGCAGAAGTTCATAGACTGCGGGCTGACCTTTGAACCGGATGGTTCCGAGGAACCGATCTCATCCTTCTGTTCCGTATGCGGGACGCACAAATCTGAAAAAAACGAGTGCAGCGAGTGCAGCATGTTCCACGAGATCGGAACAAAACTTGTCCATGCAAAATTCCTGACAGCCGGGCAAAATCTGCCATTCTCCTTTGCAGACCTCGGGCTGCAGGCAGGATACGACCTCGTCTCTGACCTCCCGCTGGAACACCCCGGCGAGATCTTCACCCTCAACTCCTCTGATATCCGGATAAAGCACCGCGGCGGAGCAGGGTTCCTCTTCGTGGGAAACACCGTGCCGGTTGCAGGGTACGAGATACTCACCTTCAGCGAGATGGCCCAGCTCTCGAAGGGCTCCCCGAGGCTGGGGTACCTCAAGGCCGACGTGGACAACCTCGGGACGATCTTTGGGGCCGGGCTTGCAAAGGACCTCCGGACCATCTCCCGTGTGCACACGCTCAGCAGCCAGCTCCAGTACTTCTTCAGCGGGTACATCAACAGCATCTGCAACCGGTTCGTCGTCTACCGCGACCTCTGCACGGCCTGCATGCCTGCAGCAGAAAAAACCACGGTCAGGATCCCTCCGGAGGAAGGAAGGGAAGGCAGGGAGACAGTTTACTACGTGCACCCGAACCCCTGCCCGGCGTGCAGGGACCGGTATTCCGTCCCGAAATTCTACATCACGTACTCGGGCGGAGACGACCTCTTCATCATCGGCCCGTGGGATGATACAATCCGTCTTGCAGACGAATTGAACCGGGAATTCCAGCGTTTTACGTGTAGCAACCCCGACATCACCCTCTCGGCAGGGATCGCCATCGTCCACCCGAACCTGCCGGTCGCCCGGGCGGTCATCCAGGCGGGTGCCCTGCTCGAAGATGCCAAGGGAATGCCGGGAAAAGCCCACGTCGCAGTCTTTGATACCACTGTCCCCCTGCGGGAAGGGACGGGAGAACAGAACCTCTCGGCTCTCATCAGGATCGCAGCGGGAATGATGGAGTTTGTCGAACAGAAAGTCATTCCGAAGAACATGATCTATACGTTCCTCAACCTGTGGGAGCAGAGCTTCCGTCCACCCCGAAAGGAGATCGGCGCGAAGAGATCACCTTCCGGTGACACACCGGCCGGGGAGAAGAAACGGACCGGTGCAGAGAGGGAGCAGGATCTGCTCAGGACCTCGAAGAGACACCTGCCCTACCTCAAGTACACCCTGAAGAGAAACATCAGGAATGATGAACACCGCAGGGACGTCGAGGAACTGGTCGTTCCGGCATTCCCCTGGATCCGGCTGCCGGTATACATGACCAGCCTTGCCCTGCGGAAAGACCGTGGAGACTAAATTGGAGTGAGAATGTCATGACCAGACCATCGTATCCAACGAGGCAGACCAGCCCCGGATTTCCACCGCACAGCAGGCAGGACACCTCTTCTGGCGGTGATATCGGTAAAATCCTGGAAAAAATCAAAAGGTGCAAAAATCTCTCGGAGATCAGCATTGACGAGATCACAAAGGAGTCCGGGATCGCAGAGACTTTTGCAAAAAAATTCGGGGATAAGCTCAAGCCGACCCAGCTGCGGAAGTTCTTCGACAAGATCGTCACGAACCAGGAGAACCTCAGGAACCGGGGCTGGAAGAGCATTGAGGCCGATTTCTGCATGATCCGCCCCAACCTTGCGTACGCGAAGGGAAGAAAGCTCATCCCGGACGAGTTCTTCCAGCTCATCTCCCTCTGTGTCGAGCGCATCGCCCACGCAGGGTCCCCTGAAGAAGAAATAAAGGAAAATTACGCCCGGTTTGTCCAGCTGCTCCAGTCAATCGTTGCCTATCATACATATTACAAGAGGTAACAGGAGGAATGACCCATGGACTATAAACTCATCAAAAATTATCTCATTACCGGAAAGATACGCTGTGAAACAGGCATTCACATCGGTGATGTAGCAGAATCGCTCAAGATAGGCGGGACAGACTCGCCGGTGATCATGAACAGGATGACAAACCTCCCCTACATCCCCGGGTCGTCGATCAAGGGGAAGATGCGGTCCCTCCTCGAACTCAAACACGGCGAAAAATGGCTCTCCGGAAATGGGGATCCCCACAAGTGCAAGGAACCGGACTGCGCCCTCTGCGTCGCCTTCGGGCGGAGTGCAGACCAGGAAGTAAAATCGGGACCGACCCGCCTCATCGTCAGGGACAGTCACCCGACAGATGAGACCCTTGCTCTCTGGGAATCAAACGAGGATATCCTGCAAGGGAAAGAGATCAAGGGGGAGAACTATCTCAACCGCATCACGTCGATGGCCAACCCCCGGTTCATCGAGCGTGTCCCTGCCGGGTCAGAGTTCACCCTCGAGATGGTCTTCTCGGTGTACAACCCAAAGGACGAGGAGAGGCTCAGGCTTGTCTTTGAGGCCATGTCTCTCCTCGAGGACAACTACCTCGGAGGATACGGAAGCCGGGGATCCGGAAAGATCACGTTCCATGACATCACTCTCCGGGAGAAGTCTCCCGAGGACTACAGGTCGGGAAAAGACTGGCGGGCATTTACCCGGACGGAAGGTGCACACTCGCCCCGCGACATACTCGCACGGCTGTGAGTGGGGGGGCTGCAGATGCTGGCAGTCCATATGACGCCGCGGTCGACATTCCCTGACGCATTCCCGTCAAACACCCTGTTTGGGGCAATCTGCCAGGGGATGGCAGAGCTCGGCGATGACCCCGGGGTCCTGATCGATGCCTTTGCCGGAAAACCGCCGTTCTTCATCAGCTCGTGCTTCCCGTTCCTCTCCGGGAAAGAGCCGGTGTACCTCTACCCTATGCCGATGGTCCCGCTCCCGGAGATGCCGGATCTCCCGCCCGACCGGGTCAGGGATTTGAGGAAAGTCCGATGGGTCGACGGGAATATCTTCCAGAAGCTCTCCCGGGGAGATCTTTCTCCCGCAGGACTCCTGGAGAAGTGGAAGACCCTGCATTTCAACAAGAAGGCGAAAATACTCTCGGAATCTCCGCTTGACCATGATATCTGCAGAGACGTCGACATCCCCCACAACCAGATCAACAGGCTCTCGACGGTCTCCCAGCAGTTCTACCACACGAGCGGGACGCACTTTGCAAACAGCGGTCTCTGGTTCCTCCTTGACTTCCAGGACCCCTCGTGGGAGGGTGCCGTCCGTGCGTCTCTTTGTCTCCTTGCTGACCAGGGTATCGGTCCCCGCCGGTCGTCCGGGCAGGGTGCCTTTTCCCTCGCATTCACTGCTGTTTCCCTGCCGGGAGAGAGGGATGCGCCGTATCTTGTCTCGCTCTCGCGCTTCCTCCCCGATGACCTCTCTTCGTTTGGGGGACAGATATGGTATGACATCATCCCCGTCCGCGGGAGGACGCAGGACGGAGTGGCAAAGAAGAGGATCCTGATGCTCTCCGAGGGGGCTTTCTTCCGGAATACCGGCAGACCGTGGTATGGACGGATTGCACGTGTCCGGGAGAACCCCCCCATGGTCGAGTACGGGGTTGCGTTCACCATCGGGATGAGGTGTGCCTGATGCGGGTCATTCTTGCCACGCGTTCCCCCGTGCACATCGGGACGGGCCTTGTCTACCACCCCAGCGAGTATATCAGGGAAAAGGCAAATGATGGCGGGATGTTCATCTGGAGGCTGAACATCTCAGCGCTTGCCCGATCTTTTACGAAGGAACAGAGGGACGATTTTGTCCAGAGGATGGACGATGCCGCATATGGAGAAAAGTTCAGCCTGACAGAATTCATCAGGGGTCATGGCATCAACCCGCTCGCGTTCCGTGTCTACCGCCTCGCCAACCGCTCCGGTGATAAGGAGCCTGATGAGATCCGGGAATGTATCAAGTCAGCGGGAGTCCCCTACATCCCGGGCAGCAGCCTCAAGGGTGCCATCCGGACGGCACTCCTCTGGTGGCACGCCCGAGACGACGACGCGTTCCCGGAAAGCATCGAGAATGACCTGGGTGACAGGCGGAGGAGTAAAAAGAAGGAGATAGGCAACGAATACGTGGGCTCGGTCTTTGGCCTGAAGCCGACGCAGGGCAATCATTACGATCCCCAATACGACCTTCTCCGGTTCCTGCAGGTCTCGGACTGCATGCCAGACGATCACTGGCTCACCTGCGAGGGCATCCATACCTACTCGCTGAGTCAAGACCGGCTTGCCAGAAAGAATTACACACTGTATGCAGAGTGCATCAACGGGACGTTCTCCGGGAGGATCGGGGGACTGGAACAGATCGGAAAGGTCATTCAGAGCAGGGAGATGCCCCTCCTGGGCAAAAAGATGCAGCTCCTCGGCATCAGGAACCCTGCCGATACGCGGGGCGTCTCCGCCCACCCCGGGAATGTGCTTTCCGGGTGGAGCCGCTGGTGCCTTGAGAAGGAGAAAGAGATCGTCTCGCGGGACAGGAATGGGGAATTCCTCCGTTCCCTCAGCGAGGCGGAGGCATGGCTCAGGGATGGCCCCCACGTCAGGCTCGGGTTCAGCGTGGGGACGCTCTACCAGACACTGATCGGCCTCCTCGAGGAGAAGGACCCGGGCCTTGCCGAACAGGTGATCAGAAGGTGCAGCCTCGGGAAGGTTCCCCGAAGAGCCACGCAGGAGGGAATCGAGCCGCCGTACCCGAAGTCCGTTGAGTTCACCGTGACAGGCCGCCGGCCGATGGGGTGGGTCTCTGTCACGATTGAAGGACAGTGATCCCGGCCATGCGCATCCCCCTCCGGTACCTCGTCCTGCACACCGACAGGCCGGTGGCAGAGACGGGGACGAACCTGAGGGGGTACATCGCGGGGAAATTTCCCCAGTACCCCCTCCTCCACCATCACCTTGACAGGCCCCTGCTCGCATACCCGAAGGTCCAGTACAAGGTGCTTGCCGGAACACCCTCTATCCTTGGAGTCTCAAATGGCGCTGCCGTCCTCCGGGAGATCTCTGACGGGATCACCGAACTCGTCTTTCCGAGAAACCGGTACAGGGTCGTATCGAAGGTGACATACGACCAGATGGTCCCGCTCGCCCCCTCAAAAGAGATGGTCGAGTACAGGTTTGTCAGCCCGTGGCTTGGCCTAAACCAGGAGAACTACCGGAAATGGCAGGAGATTTCCGACTGGAAGGAGAAGAAACGCCTCCTCAACGCCATCCTCACCGGGAACCTGCTCTCCATGGCAAAGGGGCTGGATGTTGTCATCGAGCACAGGCTCACCGTCCACAGCCACCTCGAAAAGGTGGAGACGCGGTACAAGGGAGTGGAGATGACAGGGTTTATGGGGTCTTTCCGCGTCAACCTCCAGGTCCCTGAGTACATCGGGATCGGGAAAGGGGTATCGCAGGGGTTCGGGACGATCCGCCGTGCTGCCCCGGCCCCTGCCCGGCAGAAGGAGACCGCCTGAGGGGGCAGTCCCCTTCTATCCCGGTACCCTGTCCGGTCCGCCGGTTCGTTCCCCCCGGTTCTCCCGCTCCGGCACACCTGTGCAGCAGGCGGGAGATTTTTTGCCAACCCGGCCCATGCCGGGGATGTCTGCCCGGACAGCCTGTCCCCCCGGAAGATACGGTGTCTCCCTGCGTGAGAGACCCGCACCCGGCAGGAGCCCTGCCTGCCCTGTACCCCCGGCGTATCCTTATTTCCGGCCGGCACACGGCATCCGAACATTTTATCCGCGTTCCGGCAGAGACTTTTGGCTATGAAAACTGCGGTTATCGCTCCAATTGGCCTCAGTCCCCCTGTTGTCACCGAGTTCATCGATGGGCTGGGCGAACCGGTATCCGACCTTGTCCTCTTCATGACGGGCAACCCCAACGTTACAGCCGGTGCAAACCTCGTCAGGGCTGCCCTGCGGTCACGCTACACGTGGACGCGGGTGCATTCGTATGTCCTCCCCTACGACGATATCACAGACGACGACCAGAACTTTGACTTCATGGCCCGTGCATCCCGGGTGATCAGGGAGGAACGCGAACGGCACCAGTGCGAGCGAATCTACCTTAATGTCGCTGGCGGGAGGAAGAACATGTGCATTACTCTTGCCCTCCTCGGTCAGCTCCTCGCCGTGGACGGCGTCTTCCATGTCATCAACGAGAACGTCAGTATCATCAACGAGAGGCTCGAGATGAACCGGCGCCTCATCGCCCGGTTCGGGGAGAGTGACGACACCGGGAGACACGCTGCCCTCTACGAGGAGAACAGGGCAGAACTCGAACCCCTGCTCTTTCCCTCCCGGGAGTCCTACGAGATCATGAGGATCCCGACGCTCCCCTACCCGTCGGACTACCTCGGATACCTCGTGGAAGGCATGCGCGAATCCGGCGCCGGGCTCACCGGCGAGGACAAGGAACTCCTCCGGAGGCACGGCCTGATGGACCGGGTCGGAAGCCACTATACTCTCACCCCCCACGGGGAACGCTTCCTCGAGGTGATCCTGAAGCGATGAAACTCCTCTCCTTCCTGGGAACAGGAGGCCTCCAGGAGACAACCTACGTGTTTCGTGACAGGCAGAAGAAGACTCGTTTCATCCAGGAAGCCCTGGCGGAGTTCTTCGCGGTAGAGTCCGTGATCCTCTTTTCGACCGAAGAGGCCTATGCAAAAAATTTTAGGGAAGTCGACATGAGGCTTGCCGGCTGCAAACCGGTCACGATCCCGGCGGGAAAGAACGAGCAGGAGCTCTGGGATATCTTCTCCATCGTTGCCGGAGAGGTGGATCCGGGTGACACGATCGTCTTTGACATCACCCACGGGTTCCGATCGCTCCCGTTCATTGCGTTCCTCTCCTCAGCATATATCAGGGACATCAGGAAGGCCCGGATCGAGGCTGTCGTATACGGGGCATACGAGGCGCGGATGAACGAAGAGACGCCGGTCTTTGACCTCACGTCCTTTACCCGGATCCTCGACTGGATGGGTGCTGTCCGGTCGTTCATGGTGCACGGTGATGCGGGAGATATCCAGAAGATTGTCAAAGAACAGGCTGATCGGGCATACAGGGCAGCGGAAGAGGGTAACAGGCCCGTGAAGATGAAAGATTTTTCCACGCAGATCGAGAGTTTCTGCCTTGCGACCCGGATGGCACAGCCGATCGAGGCCCTTGCTGCGGCAGAGAGGATCATCGGGAGGATTCCCGGGGCAAAGGAGGAGATCGGCCGGTTTGCCCCGCCCTTCACCTGCATCCTTGACCAGATTGAGGCGATATCACGTTTTTCTGCACCGGAACCGGGTCAAAAGAAGGGGATCGACAGATCCCACCTCCGGGCCCAGAGAGAGCTGATCTCCTACCAGATCGAGAAGGGTCTCTACATGCAGGCAGTTGCCCTTGCACGGGAGTGGATGGTCTCCCTTCTCATCTTTGCCGCGGGGGACGCACCGTCCTGGCTCGATGACACATGCAGGGCCGCTGCTGAGAGGGCAATGACCGGAGGGAACATGAAAAAGCGGGGTGAGCTCTATAAACCCAGTGCTTATTCAGAGTGGTTCGAATCAAGGGAGTATTGGGAAAAGGTCGTGCAGGCCTGGGACATGATCACGCAGGTCCGAAACGATATTGCCCACTGCGGGATGAAGCACCGGAGGCAGAAGGCAAAGGATTACCGGGAGAAGATCGGAAAGATTCCCGGCCTGCTCTGTGGACTTGAAGAGATCGTCTGTTCCTGAAAAAGCTCTTTGCCCCTTTTTCCGGGGAGAAAAACCCCATCCGGAACCCCTCCGGGGGTTACGCTTCCTGCGCGGGAGGAACCATCCCGTTTTCCGGCCAGGACGTGCGCCGTCCCAGTCCCGTGCAGGACACCGGGAGGCGAAAAGGTCTGGGATGGGTGCAGGAGGACCGCCGGGAACGCATCGTTCTCCCTGCAGTGCAAGCCTTCCGGCCCCCTCTCCGATTGTTCCCGGGCTGATCCCCTGGAGCCGGAGATGTGTGCGGCGTGCATGCACACCCTGTGGCGCCTCCCGGCCACGGCGGCACGGCCGGAAAAAGCGATCTCCTGGTGCCCCGGAAGATACGGCAGCCCTGAATTTTTTTAAGGCTGGAGATGACTGCCTCTTGCATGGAGAAAACGACAGATATCGTGATCCAGGGATACGGGGGTTCCGTCCGGAAAAAGGAGAACCGTTT
>CAYSII010000039.1:0-3057 GCA_964431125.1 uncultured Methanolinea sp.
ATCCCGTCCGGATCGAGGGGGAGTGGGTCCTCGTGAAGGTCGGATGAGACCCGCTGGAGAGAGACTCCGGCAGGGAGGGGCCATCCCCCTGCGCTCCCGGGACAGATCCACATTCCTGTCCGCGTGCGATGAGCGGGGGACCCCTCTCTCCAGATACCTGGAAAAGTGCACCTTATCGCCGGGAAATTCTTTGGATGCGGTTTTTCCTTCCGCTGCAGGGTATCCCCTGCCCGTGCAATAGCCTTATTTTGTCCCGCCTCCCAGATATGTTGTAGTGAATATGACAACTCCTCTCCCTCCCTGTCCACCACCGGCATGCGGGCAGGGACCGGCTCTCTCTCCCGGTCTCCCTTGTTCCTCCTCTCCGGGACTCCCGGGTCCCCGTGGAACCGCTGGTGGCAGGAGGGCCGCTCCCCGGAGTGAGCGCCGATGATCAATCCCTACGCGTGGCTTGCCGACCGGATCATCGCCCATCCCCGGGTTGTGGCGGCTGTGGCAGTCCTCGTCTTCATCGTTGCGCTGTATGGCCTTTCGCAGGTGACCATGGAGACCGGGAAGGATACCTATATCGACAAAGATACCCCCCGGGGAGCCATGCTCGCCCACTACACGGATACGTACGGGTCGGATGCGATCATGGTCATCTTCGAGTCCGATGACATCACGGACATCGAGTATCTCCACTACATCGAACGGCTCCAGAACGACATCTCAGACGAGCAGTACGTGGCCGGGGTATCGGGCATCGTCGACCTTCTCAGGCAGGGCAATGGCGGGACGCTCCCCCGTTCCCCGGCAGAAGTGAACCGCATCATCGAACAGGCCCCGCCGGCGCTCGTTTCACGGTACATGCCCTCGCGGATGATGACGATCAGTGCCATTCCCCTCCAGCCTGCCCTCTCGACCGAGCGGCAGCAGGAAGTCCTCGATACCATCAGGAGTATCATTGCCCTTTCAGATCCGCCACCCGGGCTCACGGTGACACTCTCGGGCAGTCCCGCCTTTTCCCAGGAGATGCAGCAGGAGATGGGCTCGTCCATGGGGGTCCTCATCCTTGCGGCCATGGTCCTGATGGTCGTTGCCGTCATGGCGCTCTTCTCCCATGTCCGGTATACCCTCCTCCCGGTCACCGTCGTGGCAACCGGACTCATCCTCACGTTCGGGGTGATGGGGCTCTCCGGGATTCAGATCAGCATGGTGGTGATCGGGGCATTCCCTGTGCTCATCGGGATCGGTATCGATTACGCCATCCAGATTCACTCCCGGCTGGACGAGGAGGCAAGGAAGTCGTCGCTTGAGGAAGCAGTCCGGGCGACCATCACGAGGACAGGCCCTGCCGTCCTCGTCGCGATGCTTGCGACCTCGATGGGGTTCATCGCCATGGTTTTTGGGCCCATCCCGATGGTGGGCGACTTTGGCGTCACCTGCACGATCGGCGTTCTCTCCTGCTACCTTGCTGCCCTTGTCATGGTCCCGGTCTTTGCCCTCCTCATCCGGTACCGCCCGAAGGCGCCGAAGGGGAAGCACGGCAAAATACCTGCACGGGAAGGTGCGGGTATTTTCGGCAATTCCGGCAGCCAGGCAGGGTCACACGGCACTCTCATCGAGAAGTACGATGCGTTCCTCGGGAGCGTTGCATTCCGGATTGCAAAGAACCCGGTCCCCATCCTGTTCTTCGTCTTCCTTGTGGCGATCATCGGGTTCAGCCTCGATAACGAGGTTCCCATCAGCGCAGACGAAAAGACGTTCGTCCCTTCCGAGATGCCGGCCCTCCAGTACATGAACAAGGTGACGAGGACGATGGGATCCACGACCACCATTCCTGTCATTGTCTCCTCGGACAATGTCCTCGAGCCTTCCACGATCCGCTGGATCCATGATTTCGGGGAGTACGAGCTCCAGAACAACGAGAAGATCACCGGTGTGACGAGTATTGCCACCCTGCTGGCCCAGTACAACAATGGGGTCCTGCCGTCGACCCGGGAAGAGGTGGAGCAGGCCCTCTCCCGCATCCCGGATGCGACGAGGAAAAGGTACCTGAACGGGCAGATCGAGGCGGTACTTGAATTCTCAACGGTCGACATGGAGATCGCGCAGGCGCGGTCCCAGATCGAACTCATCAGGAACGACGTGACATGGAACTCACCGCCGCCCGGGGTGCATGCCCGCGTGACCGGGATGCTCGAGATGTTTGCGGCCCTGATAGACGATATCAACAAGTCCAAGACGACCATGACCCTGCTTGGGTTCACGTTCATCCTTGCATTCCTGATCCTCGTCTACAGGCGCATCCATGCCGTCTCCCCCCTGCTCCCCATCGTTGCCATCGTCGGGTGGAACGGGGCCATCATGTACCTCCTTGGCCTTGACTACACCCCCCTTACTGCCGTTCTCGGCTCGATGACCATCGGGGTTGCATCAGAGTATACAATCCTCATCATGGAGCGCGTCGACGAGGAGATAGCAAGGGGCCTCGACCTCTACGCGGCGATCCAGACCAGTGTCCAGAAGATTGGAACGGCGATTACGGTCTCTGGCCTGACAACGGTCTTTGGATTCTCGGCCCTGATCCTCTCGGAGTTCAACATCGTCTCGAATTTCGGTATCACGACCGTGATCACGGTCGGATTCTCCCTGTTGGGCGCAATCCTGATCATGCCGGCAGTCATCGCCCTCATGTACCGTGCAGAACACCTGAACCTGGCATCTCCCGGAGAAGGTACCCGGGCACCAGATTAATCCGGCGGTATTTTCCGCGGGATTTGGAGGAGCATTCCGGAAAAAGGGAAGGTTTCTGTCCGTTCAGGGGAGTGGCAATGACCCGGATGAGGGGACGCTATCCGGCGTCTCCTGCCGCTCCATGGGCCCGACCCGCCTCCACTGGGGGGTCGGGGGTTGGGCAGACTATGCACCCGTGCACGCTCCGGATGCGGGGGTGGGTTTTTCAGGCAGCATTTACCATTTCCCGTGCGAAAGCCCTTGCTCTCCCGAGGTCTTCCGCATCCGGGTGTCCACGGTTTGTAAAGAGGAACTTTCCCCTGCAGTGGTAGGTCCCAA
>CAYSII010000039.1:3157-9759 GCA_964431125.1 uncultured Methanolinea sp.
TCCGGGTGTCCACGGTTTGTAAAGAGGAACTTTCCCCTGCAGTGGTAGGTCCCAAGCACCGTTGCACCCTTTTTTCTCAGGTCATCCGCAATCTTTTCCAGCATCATCTCTGCCCCGCGGGCACCCCCCGACGTTGCAAAGAGCGCAACCTTCATCCCGGAGAAGCTGCCTCTCTCCACGAACTCCCTGAGGGCGTCACCCGGCTTTCCGCCGTACACCCCGCTGCCGAGGAAGAGGATCTCTGTCCCCTCCGGGACAGGTCCCCGGGTATCCAAAATGGCCGCACCGACTTCTTCGGCAATGGCTTCCGCCACCTTCCGCGTGTTTCCTCCCCTCGAATCAACAAATACTGCTGCTCCTGGCATGGTGATACGTGTACCGGGGATTGTATATAAGTGGTCTCCTCATTCTCGAGCATGGGTTGTACACGGAAGGGGGTTTCCTGACCGTGGGCCCTTCCTTCCCGGGCGGCAGGGTCTCCTGCAGGCAAACACGCCAGGTACCCTGCCCGGACCGGGCACCGAATTGCTAATAAGTATGCCCATACCATCACAGGTACTGGCTGCAGGAATATCACGATGCATTCATCCCGCCTCTCTCTCGTCTGCATTCTCCTCCTGCTCGCACAGGGGGCCGCGGCGGTCTCCATCTCGCTCTCCCCGGACCGCATTCATCAGGGTGACCGGGTGACAATCGCGATACAGGATCTTCCCGACAGCAGCAATTTCTCTCTCTCCGTTGACGGCTCATTTTCCGTCACTCCCGGCAGTCCCTTCTCCTTCGAGTTGAAGGAGTTCTCTCTCCCCTTCACCCTGAACAACGGAATCTTTTCTGCGACACTCTGGAACACGCGTACCAACGTCCTGGTAGTGGTCACGGGTAACACCGAGATCCGGAAGGTGGGGTCCTCCCGGAACGGGGTCTTCACAACGACAGAGTCGGGTACCATACCTGCACGGACCTATGACCTCATCGCGTTCGGGGGGACCGCTGCGCCAGACGCAACGACCGTTGCAACACGCCTGTTCCTCGAGGGGAGAAAGACAGGGCCTTCCAATTCCTCGATCCTCTTTGTGCTGGACGGCGTGACGGACGGGAGTGTTACCATCACCATCCTCGTTGATGAGAATGTGGCTCTCTCCCGCACGGTCCCCATCGGAGATACAGTGATTGACACTCCCTCACCGACTCCGACTCTGACACCAACACCAACACCGACTCTAACACCAACACTGACTCCATCACCGACATCGACTCCGACATCAACACCGACATCGACTCTGACTCCCTCACCGACACCAACACCAACACCGATACCGACTCCGACACCAACACCGACACCAACACCGACATCGACACCGACATCGACACCGACATCGACTCCGACACCAACACCGACACCAACACCGACACCAACACCGACACCAACACCGACACCAACACCAACACCGACACCGACACCAACACCGACGGCAACGGGAACCCCTCTTGGGAATATGCTGACTCTCGATCCCGGCTGGAACTTCATCTCTGTACCGCGAACACTTGCGGGAGGCTTCGATACCGCGGGGGTCGTTTTTTCAGGTGTCGATACTGCAGGCAGGTCCCTCTTCCTCTATGAGGGTTCGGGCTTGGGCTGGAAGCAGTTGCAGTACGGGGACAGGCTCTGCGTCCTGGACGGTATCTGGGTCTACTCGCGGAGTGCGACAACCGTTCCTCTCGTCTATGCAGCCGGCCAGTCCCCCTCTCCCCCGGGAAAAGAGCTCTCTCCCGGCTGGAATGCCATCGGGATTGCGTCCCACGTCCCCGTGCAGGCACGGGAAGCGTTCCGGTCAGTGGAAGACCACTGGGAGATGGTCATCGGGTACGATTCACGGGAACAGGTTTACGAGCCAGTTATCGCGAGAGGGGGCTTGGGAACCCACGGTGATACCCGGACCGTCTCCCCGTTGAAGGGTTACTGGATAAAGGTGAATGAAGCCTGCCGGTATACCGGATAGGAGAACCAGGAAATATCCCGGAGAGGGTCCTGTATTTCCGGGGACAGGGCATTCCTGCCGGTATCGTGCGTGGCGGAAAGGGTTCCTGGCGACAGGGGGAAATCCGATCCTTTTCCCCCGTGATCCCTCAGTGCCATCTCTCCAGTTCGGCAAGGACTTCTCCGTTGTCCAGGTCGTGCCACTCCCGGTAGGCATCGGCAACCGCGAACGTCCTCCCCGTCCTGATGTTGAGGCAGACTGCGAGATCGACCTCCCTCCGGACGAGTTCAGCAGCCGAGAGCGAGGCCGTCGGAACAGCGACGATTATCCTGGCGGGATCCATCTTCCTCGCACTCCGTGCAGCAGCAAGCATCGTGAACCCCGAGGCGAGCCCGTCGTCCGTGAGGATGGCAGTCTTTCCCCCGAGGGGTGGCGGCTGCTTTCCCCGTAAAAAGAGACGCATCCTCTCGCGGACGTTTGCCTGCGTCTCTGCAACCGCCCGTCCGACATCCCCTTCCGACAGCCCGAGGGCATCGCGGAGGCGCTCGTTGATGAGGACGTCCCCGTCCCACGTGACTGCCCCGAACCCGGACTCGGTCGTTCCGGGGATGCGAACTTTCCTCACGACCGCAAGGGAGAGGGGTGCACCGAGCGCCTCCGCGATCATCCGTCCCACAGGGACACCGCCGGCCGGTATGGCAAGGACGATCGGGTTTGCGATCGCAGGAAGGGATGTGAGGAACCGTCCCAGCCTCCTTCCGGCATCGTGCCGGTCGGAGAAGACAGAATGCCTGTCCCGGAGGAGGGGATCCTCGATGATGTCTCCCATTGTTTCCTCTTCTCCACTTCAGGAGAGATAAATGTGGAGGACTGTCTCCTGGCGGGAACCGGGTGGGCCGGGTTCCTGCAGTCAGAAGTGCCACGGGGAGACGCGGGAAGCTGCAGCATTTCCCGGCACCGGGACGGGAACACGACGGCAGTTCCGGTGCTGCGATCCTGCCCTTTTTTTGAGAGTTTTGCATACCGGGAATGCAGGGGATGCGGGGCTCTCAACGCCCCTTCATCTCTTCCCGCATTTTACGGATGAAGTCCGCGCATGCCTTCCGGAACTCTTCGCCGATCTCTTCCCAGGACGGGCACTCCGGCTCCACCTTCCCGCTATCCGCCGGGCCCGTCGTATCCCTTCCGGACCGCTCGCCCTGGCAGGGAGGCGCAAATATCGATATGTACCCTGCAGCGAGTGTCACGAGGAGGGTGAGGGGCAGGAGGATGAGCCCGATGACCGCCAGTGCGCCGGCTATCCCGAGTGCATAGAACCGGTCCAGGAATTCGAGTATCTTTAAGAAGAGGGTGACGACGAGGACGCTTCCCACCGCGTTGAAGACCGGGAACGGGAGGTTGAGGGGGAAGGGGAACGCGGCGAGAACCTCTCCGATCATGAAGAGGACAAGGAAGATCACGATGAGCGGGGCCTGTGCAGAGAGCACGCCTGCGAACCCGTCGAAGACCGGCCACGACGTATTGTCGGCTGCGTACCGCAGCAGGACGAGGGCAACGAGGACGAGGACTATTCCGACGAGACCTTCGAGGAGGGCGCGGATGGGGGTTTTCGTTCTCTTCCCCGTCATGGGAACACTCCTTTCCGGGATTGCATTGCGGGAACAGGTATTGCCCCTGTTCGTACAGGATGGGATGGGACTCCCCCATCCACCCGCGATCTCCTCCGGACGCTTCCGGGTCCCGCCCGTGGCAGGGCCGGGGGAGGGTCATATCGCCCGTGCATGGACATCAGCCGGGATGACCCTCCCTATGAGGAAGGATGGGACCTCGCGGGACGTGCTGATCACAAGGTAAAAATCGGCAAGACCCCCGGTCTTTCCCCGGTAGGTTGCCTGGAGCCTGTAGCTGGTTGCGTAGATCGCGATCCCGAGGGTCCGGAAGACTGCCTGCCTCTCTGACACGGTCCGTGTCTCTCCGACCGTGAACTTCTCTGTCTTCTCCCCGATCTTCATGAGCATCTCGTCCCCCGATGCAAGGACGATGATCTCCGTTCCTCCGATCGAGATCGGTTTTCCCTCCGGGATGAGCACCGCGTAGGTTGTCGTGTAGGGATAGGTGACCCCCGGTTCCGGCGACAGGTCAGCCTCGACAGAGAACGTGGCAAATGCAGCAAGGATGAAAAGAATGATACCGCAGGCGATCGCGATCCCGAGGGCATGACTCCTCTTCATGTGCCTGCTCCTGCTCTTTGGGGGCGAGCCCTCCTTTCTGCCTCCCCCGCCCGGTTCACCCGCCATGGTTCATCACACGTACAGGTGGGGATGCCAGAACGTATAGCTTGCGGGGTTTTTGCGGTGGAACTCCGGAATTGCCCCGGCTCATCGCCCTCATGGGGCAAGGTCCCTGATGGCGGACGAGAGCCTGTCCATGCCCTCCTTTATCTGTTCTTCGTCCACGTTCGAGAAGTTGAGGCGGATGGTGGACTCTCCACCCCCGCACGCGTAGAACGGTGTCCCGGGCAGGACGGCAACGCCCTTCGAGAGACCCTCCTCGAAGAGCCGGTGCGAGTCAATGCCGGGGGGGAGGGTGACCATGAGGAACATCCCGCCCTCGGGTTCGGTATGGGAGAGACCGGGCGGGAATCGATCGTCGAGGATCTCGCACATCAGGCGGCAGTTCTCTCCATAGGCACGTGCAATGCGCCGCACGTGGGAATCGAGGTCGTGGGTCTCGAGGTATGCGGAGAGGATCTTCTGGCAGAGGAAATTCGAGTGGAGGTCGGCTGCCTGTTTTGCGCAGTTGAACTTTGCGAGCACTTCCGGTGGCGCACAGATCCAGCCGATCCGCATTCCGGGTGCGATGATCTTGGAGAAGGAGCCGGAGAGGACTGCCTGGCCGGGGATGAGTCCTGCGACAGGGGGGCGGGGTTTCCCGTCGAAGAAGAGTTCCCCAAACGCGTCGTCCTCGTAGAAGAGAGTCTCCGAGTCCCCGATCACCTCCGCGACG
This sequence comes from uncultured Methanolinea sp., assembly GCA_964431125.1. Lineage (GTDB taxonomy): Archaea > Halobacteriota > Methanomicrobia > Methanomicrobiales > Methanospirillaceae > Methanolinea_A. Next base: position 8,143 of record CAYSII010000039.1, read on the forward strand.
GCTTTCCGTGCATCCGGCGAGTAGGTCTGCCCCGAGGGGTTCTGGGAGTTCGGGATGCCATAGAAGAATTTTGGACGGGCTTCCCGGATGACGCGGGAGAACTCCCCGGTGTCCGGCCCCCCGGGGAGGAGAGCGACGTCGCGGAAGACCGGCTCGTACAGGGAGAATGCCTCGATTGCCCCGAGGTATCCGGGCCGCTCCATCGCGACGGTATCCCCCGGGTCGAGGAATATTTTTGCGACCAGGTCGAGGCACTGCTGCGAGCCGTTGACGATCTGGATCTGTTCCGGCGGGATGGAGAGGTTGAGCCGGTGCCTGTACCTGCGGGAGATGTATTCCCGGAGGGGGAAGTATCCGTCGGTTGTCGAGTACTGGAGTGCATCTCTCCCCTCCTCGTCGAGGACGCGGGTTGCTGCATCCCGGATCCCCTCAAGGTCGATGAACCGTGCGGATGGCAGGCCGCCTGCAAAGGAGATGATCTCTGGGTCTTTTGAGACGGCAAAGAGCCGGTCGAGGAACGAGGGTGGTGCACAGTGCATCCGGTGGGAGAAACGGAATTCCATGAAGATCCTCCGGGGCAGGGAAAGAATACTTTCGCGGAACGTGGCTTATTGGTTGTGATTTTTTCACAGGATGGAAACCCCCTTTCCCTGCCACAGCCCTGGTGGCAGTTTCCCATTCGTTCCTGCAGGGGAGCTGCAGATAGTGCACAGGCCGTGCATCACCGCGTGCAGGTATGATCCATGGGAGTCCAACCTGGTCCCTTGACAGACCGGATGCCCGGCCGGGAGAGAAATGGCCTTGAACAGGGGGGCCTCAATCACGCGAACCATTCCCATGGAACGACACCGGAGAGAAGAAGGGAATGCGATCTCCCCGGCCCGGATTCCACGCCGGAGAGTCGCGCGTCAAAGAAAAGGGCAGGAGAAGGAACTTCCCGGGATTATTTTTCCATTTCTCCGGCTCTCTTTTGCACAGAATCGGGAGATTCCGATCTCACGGTCCCGGATGATGCACCCTCCTGGCCCCGGGGGTCCCGGGGTCGCCCCGGTGAACAAAGGGAAGGATGCATGAAGAATCTCCATTGGAATCACCTGCAAAGAACAGAAACGAAGGTATTTCCTGCACCCGGACGATGAGAAGCAGAGCAGGCGGGTTGGGTGAACGGGGGAGTTTTGGGAGGGGCCGATCCTAGGGAACGACCCCTTTCTGACCCCGCGGTGCAGACCTGATCCGTTCGAGCGAGACACGTGCACTCTTCCGGACCCTGCAGTCCGGGTCGTCGAGGATCCTTTCAAGGGCAGAGGAAGCCTCCGGGAGGCAGATGTTGCCCAGGGCAAGGACTGTTGCGTTCCGGATGATCTCGTCCCCGTATCCAAGGCAGGAGATAAGCTCCGGCACGAGCTCCGGGCAGTCAATTGCCCTGATCCCTGCAGCCGCCGCCTCCCGGATGTACCACTTCTCTTTCCGGAGGTTCTGGATGAGTTGCCGGAGGACTTCGGCGCTCCTGATCTCTGAAATCCGCCTCACTGCAGACTGTCTCTCGGTCCAGTAGGGACTGTGGAGATCACGGATGATCTTTCCAGCATCACCGGGGTCGCAGTGGGTTGCATGCAT
>CAYSII010000040.1:0-8594 GCA_964431125.1 uncultured Methanolinea sp.
CGGGGTTAGATTTTCATTGCTTCGGTGTGAAGATACATCTTCATGCAGGTTTTTTCTGATCATCGCAATAGTGATCATTTTTGCCCGGGGGGTTGTCATCATCCAGCCCTACGAGCAGGGTCTTGCCATCAGACTCGGCCGGTACCGGGGCCGCATGAACCCCGGGTTCCGGTGGGTTTTTCCCCTGATCACCAACATCGTGAAGATGGACCTGCGCACCCAGGTCATGGATGTTCCATCCCAGGAGGTCATAACGAAGGACAATTCACCGACCAACGTGGATGCTATCGTCTATATCAGGGTTATCGACCCGGAGAAAGCCTTTTTCGAAGTCGCGAATTACCGGATGGCGACTGTTGCACTCGCCCAGACGAGCCTTCGCGGCATCATCGGGGACATGGAACTGGACGAGATACTCTACAACCGGGACATCATCAACACGAAGCTTCGTGACATCCTTGACCGGGAAACGGACCAGTGGGGGGTCAAGGTTGAGCGCGTGGAGATCAAGGAGGTGGATCCTGTCGGTGCCGTCAAGCAGGCCATGACCGAACAGACAGCTGCCGAGAGGGCACGGCGTGCAGCCATCCTCCGGGCAGACGGCGAGAAGAGATCTGCCATCCTGAAGGCCGAGGGGACAAAGAGGAGCATGATCCTCGAGGCCGAGGGTGACCGGCAGAGCAAGGTTCTCCGGGCAGAGGGGGAGAGAATATCGCGTATCCTCCAGGCTCAGGGAGAGGCCCAGTCGCTGCGGATTCTCTCGGTCGGGGCACAGCCCCTCGATCGCCGGGCGATCACAGTCCTCTCGCTCGATGCGCTCAAGAAGATGGCTGACGGCCAGGCCACAAAGATAATCTTCCCGTTCGAGGTCACATCCCTCATGAAACAGGCAGCACGATTCCTTGGAGAGACCGGGGAAGTGGGGGGTGAGGGCCCGGCGCCCGGGAGGATCCCTGATGCTGATATCCTCGGAACGATCCCGTCTGCCGACGAGGTAAAGGAGATACTCAGGGAGATGGATGCCTCCGTCAAGACAGAGATATCGGTTGAAGATCTCAAGGATGTCAGCAGGACGAGGAGAAAAACGGGATCTGAACTCGTCGAGGAGATCGAGAAGGACTCCTCCACCGGGGAATGATTCCTTCTCTTTCTTTTGACCAGTCCTCTCCGGAAACTGAGCCTCCAGGTTGGGCTCCGGGTCATTTCGCCGGGTTTTTCAGGAGAGAATTCTCGGCCGGAACAGGTGGGTGCCTTCTCCGGGAAAAACCCCATCAGATCTTTTCGACTGTTATCCTTACCCGATCCCCGGCCCTGACACCATGCCCTTTCGGCACATCGATGTTGAACCAGAGGGTTTCCGGATTGTCCTGCGTCTTGTCCTGGGACATGAGGCAGTCCTTCTCTTCATTGATGGTGGCCACGAATTCAATGACCGATTCAAATTCGACAACTTTTTTCATGGAAAAACCAGTCCGGGGTGCTGATCACCCCGCCTGTGCCGATCGGGACGTTACCATCCACGTCGTGCTGTTCGAGTAGCTCCACTTGATGATTGCCAGTTCCTGGCAGATCTCGGAGAGAATGGCCATGTTGGTCCCCACCTCCTTGGGTGAGAGTCCCAGTTCCCGTGCTATGTATTTTGATTTGAAGTAGATTTTTCCCTTCTCGAGACCTCCCTTGAGGTACTGGATAATCCTGGCCTGGGTCTCATTATAACACTGTCGTATATTGCGTGAAGTGTTCACGTCCATTCACCTCAGCCGTGGTAGTCTGGTACACTTTACGTCTATATATAAATACCCATCAGGTCCGGTTCGAACAACGGATTAATTATGGCGATACCAGAAATTCGGCGTTTAATAATGGTATTCTCGACACTTACCTAAGGGAAAGAACAGGGATCCGAAAAAACAGAAGTACCTGGAATAATCATGCGGGCATTCCAGCCCTGACACGGGAAATCTTGGCGATGAGACCATCCAGGACTTCCTCCCTCATTCCCTCCACGAACTTGATGCTCCCGACGACGAGGTGGCCCCCACCCGAGATGCCTCCCCCGGGTATCTCGTCCCTTAATTCACGGACCATCTGCGGTATATTCATCATCACGCCCCGGGACCGGAGGACTGCAAAATCAGGTCCGAGTCCTATTGTGACGACGGGAGACCCTGCATGCTGCTGGCAGAGGCGGTCATGCACCTCGCCGGATGTCTTTCCCGGTGGCGGGAACGTGAACTTGTGGGCATGAATCTCCACGTCGATCAAGAAGAGTTCCGCCCCGTTGGGCAGCGTCTGGTGACGGACATGTGGCATGCATGCACTCATCTGGTCCAGGATAGCACGGTTTGCTTCCTCGACGAGATGCGCAACGAGTTTTTTATGCCGCTCCGTGTTGCCCGCAAGGTTGAGTACGTCCTTGATGATCTCACGGCCGTCATTGAACCGGAGCCAGAACTGCTGGTAGTCGAGCGCAAGGGCAATGTCCCTGCAGTCCTCCTCGGTGTAGGTATCCTGCACGAGGGCAAGGTACCTCGCTCGTTCAGGAGCCTCGCTCCTGTCTCCGACGCCTGCAACCGCTGGCAGGTGCCTGATGTTCTGCTCGACAGACGGATTGACGAGGCGGGCAACCTCGGTCCCGAGCATTCCGGCAGTGATCCCGAAGTCTCCCCCGACGTGGTAAGGGTTGATGTGCCCGACGAGGAACTGGTCGACGACTTCATCGGGGTGATGGTGATCGATCACGACCATGGGGAGGTCATAGACCTGAGCCATCTTCATGGAGGGCAGGTCTTCTTCGGTTGACCCGTTGTCCATCAGGATCACGAGCGGCATCTTCTGCCCGTACCGGATGTTATCCCTCGTCGCAAAGTCAAGGTCGCGGATGATATCCTCGATCTCGTAGAATGGTGCCTTCGAGGGGGCCCGCTTGAAGAGGAAGTAATCCGCGTCGAAGTCTGCGCCCGACTCCCTCATGAGTGCAATCACTGCCTGCTCGATGGCAACGCCAGCGCATATCCCGTCCGCGTCCGCGTGGTGCCGGAGGACGATCGGCTGGGATGTAAAGACCGCCCTGCGGATGATCTTTGCAACCTTCCTCATCGCCGGCCGGAGCTTTTCGAGAACGGGAGACTCTATCAGGAGAGGGATTTCCGGAGGCTCGGAACGGAGATCCAGTGCCCTGTCGATCCTCTCCCTGACCGCCTCGGCATCCTCCCCTGCAAGGATGGTCAGGCTCTCGACCTCGATCTGGAGCTGGTTCTGGCGCATCATCACCTCGCCGACGATCCTGACCATGTCCCCGCACTCCGCCTCGGGATATGCCCGGACGCCCGCCTCGACGAACGCTGCGGCGTTCTCTGTCCCGGATTCGTCCACGATGGTAAAGATCGTCGGGCCGCTCGTCTGCTTGATCTGGGCAATCTCGCCCTCTATGCGGACGATCTTTCCCACCTTTCCCGAGAGCTCCGCGAGCCTGACGGCGGTCGACTTCTTCTCCACCATCTCGACCGTGTACACCGGGATGGTGACCTCCTCGAGGTCGATATTCCCGTTGCTCCGGATGTTGAGCACCCGAACGAGGATGCTGTCACGCTCCCTGTGGTGCGTGCGCACGTTGCTCTTGTGCACAAGACCCTTTACCCTGTCATTCAGCTGGACGAATGTTCCGAAGTTTGCAAATCCCTGGACCCGCCCGATATAGGTCTTTCCCACTTCCACATCGCCAAGATCGCACGCCGGGCTCATGCGATATACCGTGATATTCGCCTCTTTCATATCGACCAGCGGGCGGGCATCGGGGGTGTTCCCCGGAAGATTCCGCCCGGACTCCTATGATTCTTACTGTACGTGCGGAACTCTTATGTATCTATGGAATGGTAACAGGGTCTCTTTCTCATTTCCCGTTCTCCCGGTAGGGGATCTCGATCATCTCGAGGTCGGAGGGCACAAAGACCCTCCCTGAAAAACGCGCCTGGGCATCCCTCAGGTGACCGGCGACCGTGGTATACCGGGAGCTGATGTGGACAAGGGCAAGGGTTCTGGCATCAAGGAATGCTGCTGCTTCACCCGCTTCCCCTGCAGTGGAATGGAGGACTTCCACCGCCCGGTCACGCGCCGCATCGTCGTATGTCGCATCATGAATGAGGAGATCGGCACCGCTCGCGATATCTGCAATTTTTGCGTGAACGGGGCGTGTATCCCCGGTGTAGACGATCTTCCTCCCCGGCCGGGGGGGTCCCATCACGTCACCGGGGTGCACTTCGACCGTCCCGGTATCCCTGGCGATGCGGACAGGTTCTCCCCTCTGCAGCCTCCCGAAGAGGGGTCCGGGCGGGACGCCGAGGTCGATTGCCTTCTGCCGGTTGAAACGGCCCGGTCGGGCGTCCTCAGCGAGCACGTACCCGAGTCCTGCCATCCCGTGATCTGTTCCGAAAGCCCTGACAGTGTACCCTTCGAACCTCACGACAGAGCCGGGCCGGAGTTCGACAGGGATCACCGGGAATTTGATGTTGTACCGTGCAAGGTTCCTGACTGCCTGCGCAACCTCGGCCACCCACTCCGGCCCGTAAATCGTCAAAGGCTCCGTCCTCCCCATGAACGAGAGTGTCTGCGCAAGCCCGAAGATCCCAAGGAAGTGGTCTGCGTGCCAGTGGGTGACAAAGATCCCGTCGACGAGGAACCCTGTCCGTGCCCTCATCATCTGCTGCTGCGTCCCCTCCCCGCAGTCGAAGAGGAGAGTGTCGTGTCCCCTCCTGACCATGATGCAGGAAGGGTTGCGGGATGGCGTGGGGAGCGCTGCGGCTGTCCCGAGGAAAAACACGTGGAGGGTCTCGCCACTCATGCCTGCCACCCCCGGGCGGCGGCAAGACTCCTCTTTCCCTCTGTGACATCACGCCCCTCGATAACAAGGATGCCAGAGTACTCCCGTGCGATGACTCTTCCGACGGATGCCCAGTCAACAGTCCCGTCCCCGATGGGAAGGTGCTCGTCGTTCTTGCCATGGTTGTCGTGAACGTGCATGTGCGATGCCTTCGGCACGAGCGGCAGAAACGCGTGGACGAGCCCCACGGTGTGGGCATGGCCAATGTCAATGGTCATCCCGACACCCTCGATGTCTCCGGTCATGCCGAGGAGTTCGCCCGGGTCGCGGCAGAGAAATTCCCGCATACCGATCATGTTCTCGAGGCATGCCAGAACACCATGATCCCGTGCGACCTTTCCTATCTCCCGGAGGGCCGTCTTCTGGTGTTCCCAGACGCGGTCGGGCATGATCTTTCCCACCGGCGAGACGTAGCCGGGGTGGAGCGTCACGCGGTCTGTCCATTCCGAGGCCTGCTCGATGCAGCAGCATACCTGCCGGATGGACTCTCTCCATATGGGATGGTTCAGCGTTGCCAGATTGAGGTCTGCATAGGGCGCATGCACTGTTATTCCCAGGTGCGTCGAGGCTATCGTCTCGTCTATCCGGCGGACGTTCTGCTCGCAATCGAGCCTGTAACTGCCATCTGCAACGATCTCCCATCCCTCAAATCCCGCTTCCTCGATGCCAAAGATCCACGAGATATCCTCCCATACCTTCGAGGACGAGGAGAAATAGATGCGCGACCTCATGGATCCTCCGAGATCCTCTGCAGGAGCGCTTTGCTTTCCCGGGCAAACTCCTCTAAAGTCCCGGCATTCCCTATGAGGTGATCGGCACCGGAGAGGGCACGGTCAAGGCCCCATGCAGCCTCGCGGAGGTCGCGCTCTGCGAGGGCGCGGGGGTTCTCCCGGTCGTCTTCCCGCCCCCTCTTTGACAGCCTCGCTGCCCGCACGGCAAAGGGCGCTTCTATCCCCACGAGGACAAAACCCGAAAACGTCTCCCGGAAGAGGCGCACCTCGGCGTCCCCGCGTATCCCGTCGACGAGTACCACCGGCGCGTTGATGTTCCGGATCCGGGGGACGCAGCGGCGGGCAATTTCATCCATCCCGCCGTTCTGTCTCAGCTGCTGGGCGACTGCACCGAGGTTCTCGTCGGTCGGGGGAAGGCCCGCGTTCCGCGTCTCCTCGCGGATGACATCTCCCATGACGACGACAGGGATTCCCATCTCCCCTGCTATCCGGGAGAACTCCCCCTTACCACTTGCTGGAAACCCAACGACCCCGATCACCTTCATAGATCACCTCCCCTGTCTCCCGTGTCCGAATCCGGATCGTCCTGCCCACCCTGACCATCCTTGCGGCAAGAGCCGAGAGCTCTTCATATGAGAGGGGAGGCCTTTGCCCCTTCACCTCTTCTGCGGAGAGGTAGGGCTTTCCTTTCACCTCGCGGGAGAGATCCCAGTCCTTCCAGAACCTCTTGTGGACGCCCTGCTGCAGCACGATCGTCCCGCGGGGGAGCTCATTTTCGATCGCAAGTATCTCCTTCTCGTTCCCCCAGAAGACCGTGAGGACGACCTCGAATGCATCAAGGGTCCCTGCAGTGTGGGCCTCCTGGCATAGGGCAATGGACTCCCGGACCTTCTTTGTGTAATCCTCCCTGCAAACGTTTCCGTAACCCTCCCACCGCTTGGAAAAACCCTCCCACCGGCTCTTGTAATCGAGCGCGACACGGTCAAGCAGGCTTTTTTCGAGCATCTGCCGGATTGTACCAGGAAAATACCCATTCGTCTGGATGCCGATGGAGAGTCCCATCTCCCGCGAGGCCTCTGCAAGGGCGATGAGCGGTTCTTTCTGCAGCGTCGGTTCGCCGCCCGAGAAGACCACGCCTGAAACGAGGGGGCGGACGGCTGCGATCTTCTCCACCACCCATTCGACATCGCGCATGTCGCTTCCTGTCTGGAGGGCGGCATTGTGACAGTACGAGCACCGGAGGGGGCACCCCCTGAGAAAGACAGTGCAGACAGCCCTTCCCGGCCAGTCGATAGTGCTCAGGTCAACGAATCCGCCAAAATTTACCTGCACCCGTGGTGTCACCGTGCTATAGTATTGAACCGGGAAGTTTCATCAATCTATGGCACCCTGCACTGCACCCCGGGAGTTCGTACTCCCCTGCCCTGTGTTCTCCCTGCATGCGTTCCTGCAATCACGACACCTCGCACATCTCCCCTGCCGTCACCGGGAGATATCCCTCCTTTTGAGGAATCCTGCATAGCGCTTTTTTCAATGCAGGTTGATTCAAGGCAAAGCAATTTTAATTGTTATCGAAACAAGCAAGATTTCTTCCCTGATTGAAAAAAGAACCTTTTATCTTGTCTTTCTTCTCATGATTAACCATGAGTCTGGTCGATGATGCAAGGGCCGGCAGGATCACCGAAGAGATGCGGCTCGTTGCAAAACAGGAGGGAGTGACAGAGGACTTTGTCCGCAGGGGCATAGCCGGCGGACATATCGTCATTCCTGTCTCGCCCTACAGGAAGGTCAGGATCTGCGGCATCGGGGAAGGGTTGCGCACGAAGGTGAACGCCTCCATCGGGACGTCGACAGATATCGTGGATGTCGGGATGGAGGTTGAAAAGGCACGCCAGGCCGAGCGGGCAGGTGCAGATACCTTGATGGAGCTCTCCACCGGCGGGGATTTCGTCGAGATACGGAAACGGGTCATCGCTGCGACAACTCTCTCGGTCGGGAGCGTCCCCCTCTACCAGGCCTTCATCGAGGCTGCACGGAAGGACGGCGCCGTCGTTCACATGAGGGAAGATGACCTCTTCCGCATCACGGCAGAGCAGGCAAAGCTCGGGACAAACTTCATGGCGATACACACAGGCATCAACTGGGAGACCGTCAAGCGCCTCCGCAACCAGGGGCGGCACGGGGGTCTTGTCTCCCGCGGTGGTGCCTTCATGACGGCCTGGATGCTCCACAACGAGAAGGAGAACCCCCTGTATTCAGAGTTCGATTACCTCCTCGAGATCATGAAGGAACACGAGGTCACGCTCTCGATGGGGAACGGGATGCGTGCCGGGGCTGTCCATGATGCAACAGACCGTGCGCAGATACAGGAACTCCTGATCAACGCGGAGCTTGCGGACAGGGCACACGCCGAGGGTGTCCAGGTCATCATCGAGGGGCCGGGACACATCCCCATCGACGAGATCCAGGCCAACGTTGTGCTCCAGAAGAGGGTCAGCAACAGGAAACCTTTCTACATGCTCGGGCCCCTCGTGACAGACATCGCACCCGGCTACGATGACCGTGTCGCAGCAATCGGGGCTGCGCTCTCCTCCGCGTACGGCGCAGACTTCATCTGCTACGTCACCCCCTCCGAGCACCTTGCACTTCCGACCCCCGACGAGGTCTTCGAGGGAGTGATAAGCTCGCGCATTGCTGCGCATGTCGGTGACATGATCAAGCTGAAAAAGAGGGAGGGAGACCTCGAGATGGGTCATGCCCGCCGCGATCTCGACTGGGAACGCCAGTTCCAGGTTGCTCTGAATCCAAGGAGGGCACGCCAGATCAGGGAGGAACGGATGCCGGCCGATGCCGACGCCTGCACGATGTGCGGGGACTACTGTGCGCTCAAGATTGTCAACAGGCACTTCTGCTTCTGAGAGAATCCTTTTTTTTTGGACGAGCCCGGGGGCCCGATTACCGGGAAAATCCCTGAAAAAACCCTG
>CAYSII010000041.1:0-8458 GCA_964431125.1 uncultured Methanolinea sp.
TACATCATGAAGAAGAGGGCAACCGCGATCGGGATCGAGACCTGGTAGACCGAGAGGGAGTCCAGAGCCACAGCAATCCCGGGAGCGATCGTCCCAAGCGCTATCCCGGCAAGTATGCAGAGGATTACCCAGACGGTGAGGTATTTCTCGAATGTGCTCAGGCGGCGTTCGGTAACCATGTCATCGTCTCTGTGATCCTCCTCATTCGGATTTGCAGTGTCTGCAACGATTTTCATTGTACGGTGTCCGTGGAGGTTTTTATCAGAATATTATAATCCCGAAATACGCCAGGATGAATTTTATAGAGACATACAGGAAATACACGCCGAAGATCAGTTTCAACATAGCGGGGTGGAACCTCTTGATTATCATTGCGCCGAAATAGGCACCTACAATTGTCCCCGCTGCGAGGATCAGACCGGCACCGATGGCAACAAACCCCTGCACCAGTTTAATCCCGCCACCCACCAGAGCTAAAGGGATCATCGTTGCCAACGAAGTCCCCATCGTAACATACACCGGTGCATTGAAGAGGTATATAAGGCCCGGGACAAGTGCATACCCTCCACCAAGTCCGACAAGCCCGGTCATGATTCCAATAAGGAATCCGAATACTCCTTTTCTTTCATTGGATCCGGGAATGCTATTTCCTTCCGAAAAGACATATTTCCGGTGCACTATCCCTTCAATGATCATCCGTATCGCAGGAAGCAGGAATGCCAGCCCCAGCAGCAGACCGAGGAGCGCGGTCTGATCGCTGATGAGATTGAACAGGTAGGACCCGATGACTACCCCGGTGATGCCAAAGCCGGCAAGCCAGACTGTTGTCCGGACATCGAGGTTCTTTCTCACCAAGTGACAGTACCCTCCGGAGATCGCGGTAAAAATGACCGCAAAAAGGGTCGTCCCAATCGCTATGGGCGCGGGGTAGCCGAGGTAGAAATGCAGGATCGGCAGCATAACGCTGCACCCTCCAGTCCCGATAATCCCACCCAGGATGCCTGCAGCGAGCCCTACAACGATGAGCAGGCCGATCACGGCCGGTGTAAGATCGGGTGTACCTTCCTTGGTCGCAACACCGGTTGAAAACGCCCAGACCGTCAATCCAATGATCAGGCCCAGCAATATAATGGTCGGGACATGATCCCTACACCCACTAAAAAAAACTGACGATCGCAAGTTTTTCATCGGTTCACTCCCGTTTCTTTTTTTATTGACTACGGCTGTTCAATGAGGGGGGTAGAATCAGTTCCCGGGACTACCTCACGACAAGAACCGGCAGATGCGAACCGCGCAGGATCTTTTCTGAAACGCTCCCGAGGAACATCGAACGAATAGCGTGTTTTCCCAATGCGCCCATGACGATGACGGAAACCTTCTCCTCCTCCGCCACCTGACAGATCACCTTTGCCGGGTGTCCAAACTCAACCCGCACTGTTGCCTTCAGCCTGGCAGCATCGAACCGGGTTTTGATCTCCTCGGCGGCCTGCTGTTTCTCCCGCGTGATATCGCCAAGCACATTTTTCTTGAAATCATCACGTTCGAATCCGGCCTTTTCGCAGTGCCGTACCAAATCCTCAAGCCCGGTGTCTTCAATCACATGCAGGATGACGACCTCTTTTGCGCCAGCTTTATGGAGCTTGATAATGTATGGAACAGCCCTCTTTGCACATTCGGAGAAGTCTGTAGGATAAAGAATTTTTTCAAACATACATACCTCATTTTTCCGTTGCATCCTGTCTTTTCCTATCCCCCTCTCCACGCGGCGTCTACGACCTGCTCGATCTCTTCATCGGACGGTATCATCTCGCCGGTCTTCTTGATCCCAAGCTCGGTCACAATGATATGCTGGCCAACCCTGATCCCCTGCTGCTCGAGCACTTTCCTCGCACATGCGACAGGACACCCGTCGATGACGACCATCTCCTCTCCTTTCTCGACCTTGTCCATCGTCGCAGGGGCACGGACAGGTACCCCCACGGTGCAGGCGAGGATACCAAAACCCTCCTGTGCCAGCCGGACCGCTGCATGGTTGGACATCTGCCCGGTGTTGGAGGCACCGGAGCAGGGGAAGATAACCCTCTTCTTTCCGCCTTCCCCCACTCCGGGTCCGCCGCAGACGCATTTTGCTTCTTCTGCCATTTTTTTACCCCTTGAGAATCTCTTTGAGTTCTTTCACATCGGCCACCCTGCCGGAGATTTTGAGTTCCCCATCGACGATTAATGCCGGGGTGAGCATGACCCCCCGGTCCATGATCGCAGTGATGTCTTCCACTTTCTGGATATCGGCAGTGATGCCGAGTTCTGCCACGGCGTGTTCGACGTTCTTTGCCAGTCTTCTGCATTTCATGCATCCGGTTCCCAGGATCTCGATCTTCATGGTGTCACCTTTTTCTCGTACTCCCGCAGGAGTGCAAGCCTATATTTTTCTGTAACTGCGGGAGGGATATAATTGTAGACTCTGACTCGTTTCATAAGTTCTTCTGCAATCGCGTCCTTCGATGCAAGGTGGAGCCCCCGCACTTCATCGAGGATGTCATCGAGCATCGCGAGTCCCACGGTAATGCCTCCAACCTCCACCTGCCGGATCCGCCGCAACGCTTCCGCCGCACAGCAGGGTTTCTCATCGTTCTTCATATGATGCTTCACCTCATCACAGGGACAGCCCATACACAAAACCTGCGATGGCCGAGAAGATGATGACCAATACACCATACGCCACCGTCTTTTTCGTTCCCATGATACGATAGAGGACGAGGAGCGACGGGAGACTCATACTCGGGCCTGACAGCAGCAGGGAGAGTGCCGGGCCCCCTGCCATCACCCCGCCCGTATAGCCGAACGTGGTCCCGATAACCGGAACCTCGAGGAGGGTTGGCATGTAGAGGATGGTACCGACCAGGGATGCCAGCAGGCAGGAAATGAAGCTGTTCGAACCGAAGAACGGTGCGAACGTCTCAGGGGGCAGGAAGTAGGCAAGCATTCCCAGGAAGAATGTTCCTGCGATAAGAATGGGAAAGATCTTCTTGGTCAGGTCCCAGGTCTCCCAGCCCCATTCGGTTACTTCGTCCCGCTCGAAGAAGTACACCAGGAGGTAGGCGATAACCAGGGTCATCGCGTAGATAAGGGGATACTTGATAAGCCAGTCCACTTTCGCTGTTGCAGTGATGAGGATGCCGATGAGCAGGACGAAGAAGACGGAAACGACCCAGCGGGGCCGCTCTGCCCGCTCTCCCACGGGGACCGATGGCATGAGTTTCATCTTCTCTTTCGTCTCGGTATCATAGGACCGGAAGATCATCGCCATGATCAGGCCGATGATAATAGACATAACGATGGCAGAGACAGCCCTTGCGATCCCGAGGTCGAACCCGAGCACTTTTGCCGTGTAGACAATAGCAAGGATGTTGATGGCCGGCCCCGCATATAGGAACGTGGTGGCAGGCCCGATCCCGCTCCCCCGCTTGAAAAGGCCGGCAAACATTGGCAGGATGGTACAGGAGCAGACCGCAAGGACGGTCCCGGAGACCGATGCCAGCCCGTAGGCAATCGATTTCGGGGAGTCAGGGCTGAAGTACTTGAGGATCGCTTCCTTCTTGATGAAGGTGGCAATTGCCCCGGCGATGAAGAATGCAGGCACGAGACAGGTGACAACGTGCTCCTGAAGGTACCCGGCAAGTGTCTCCCAGCCGAACAGGAGAGATCCGAGGACGGGGTCCGTCATGGTCGTATCTCTCCGTGGCTAGGGGGATCCAGGTGGCGCTGGCGGTCCCGGGCACCCTTTTTTGAACTGAACAATTTTTCACCTCTCCTGAATTTCAAATTTTATTGAAATGATAGGCATATGAATGTTATTAAATTACCGGATGCAGGGCAGCCTATTTTAATGTTGCCTGGAGAAGCACACCTCCGATCCCAGGACAGGGAGGAAACAATCTTTTGGGCGCAGGTTGCCGGGGAACGGCCCGGGAGACCGGTATTCCCGGGAACATGGCCCCGTCGCCCTCCCCGCCGGGTTCTCACCGCAAAAAAGGTGCAAAGATCCGCATGGCCAGGGAGGGCTCCTGCCCCGGAGTGCCATATCGGTCCGCGGGTAACTGGATAACCCGGTTTATGAAATTCAGAATTTTCTAAATATTCAGATAATTTATATATTTCTGGCTCCAACAAATATCCTGAATGGGTAAGAAAGACGCATGCTGCACCCCGCCCGGTCCGGGCGGACACTTCGATGTCGAGGCAATCGTGAGCGTGGATGAGAGGGGGCAGATGGTGCTTCCAAAGGATCTCCGGAAAAAGGCAATGATCGAACCTGGAGACAAGCTTGCAGCAATCAGCTGGGAGAAAGATGGCAGGGTTTGCTGTATCATGCTGATACCGGCCGGACAGCTCGCAGATTCAGTAAAAACCGTGGTGGGACCCATGATCGAAGGATCCCCTCAGGGAGAGAGCCGATGACAGAAGAGAAAATCCGGTCAAAAGTCCGGGAAAAGTATGCAAAAGTTGCCCGGGAGCAACACACGTGCTGCGGACCTGCCCCTTCATGTTGCGGATCTGCAGTTACCCCCGACACTATTGCACAGTCTATCGCACGGAAGGTTGGATACAGTGCAGAAGATCTTGGCACGGTCCCCGAAGGTGCGAACCTCGGACTCGGCTGTGGAAACCCGGTAGCGATAGCTTTCCTTCAGCCAGGGGAGACCGTTCTCGACCTGGGGGCGGGACCGGGGTTTGATTGTTTCCTTGCAGCCCGGAGGGTAGGAGAGACCGGGAAGGTCATCGGGGTCGACATGACCCCTGAAATGGTTGCAAGGGCACGCGAGACTGCACGGAAGGCCAGTATCAGGAATGTCGAATTCCGCCTGGGTGAGATCGAGCACCTGCCGGTTGCAGACAACTCTGTTGATGTCATCATCTCGAACTGTGTCATCAACCTGTCCCCGGACAAGCCCCAGGTCTTCCGCGAGGCGTTCCGGGTCCTGAAACCTGGCGGACGCCTGATGATCTCAGATACCGTAATCTTAAAACCGCTCCCTGATTTTCTCCGGCAGTCGATGGCAGCGTACGTGGGTTGCGTCTCCGGAGCGATGCGAAAACAGGAATATATCGATACTGTGGAGGCGGCAGGATTCGTGGATGTCAGGATCGTGAAGGAGATCCCCTTCTCCCCTGACTGCGTCCAAAACGATCCCATGGTCCAGGCGAATCCTGCCGGTGCAGGGAATCCTGAAGAATTGAAAAAAGAGATCGAGGGTTCCCTGGCAAGCATTCATATCACCGCGATGAAGCGGTAGTGGTGTATCAAACAAAAAACTGGTAGAGATTGGGGGAGGTTCATCCTCCCCTCACCTGCTTTGCATCTCCCCTCCGGGAAGCTTTAACAGAAATTGCTGCAGAATTCCAGGGAAAATATATGTGAATGGAGCGCAGTATCCCAATCCATCTGGATATAACTTCACTTCCCCAGCCTGACGAGATACCTGTTTTCTGCCACCTGGTCCCACGAGACCTTGTATCCCTGGTCAGAAAACGGCGAGCACGTGTTGTCCACCTGCTCCCTCGTTGCAAAGAAGGCGACGGAGTCGCCCTGTGGGAGCTTGTTCAGCAGGATCTTTAACTTGATCATCAGGTTCGTGCAGGTCAGTTCGGAAAAATCCATTGGTTCAGTCACGTCAGTCTCCCCTCTATCTTTAGAAGAATATGAGCCGTGATGCGGCGCCCTCGTGCACTGCTTTCAAGAGCACCCGGGCAAGGTCTCCGTTTCCTATACGAGGGATCGTCGGGAACCCGTGTGAGAGGTCGATCCCCCGGCATTCAAGCGAAGGCCCGTGCACGAAATACTCAAGGTCCAAAACGTCCGTCGTGACCGCGATCATCTCCTGGACATTGAAGACCTTGTCGTTCGCGGGGACCTGGTGGCTCCCGTGGAGTGCGTACACCCCGTTCTCTATGAAGACGACCGTTGCCGGTATCCCGCCCATCGCAGCGGCGAGGGCAAGCGAGAGCCCCCCAAAAGTCCATTCCGTGCAGTACGGGGGATGTGCGATGAAGACCATGAGCCTCGGGACGCGGTCCTTCTGCAACCCTTCAGGTACCACATCCCCTGACGCGGACGATATGATCGGCAGGTTCCCGGAAAACCGCGAGAGGATCTCTTTGAGGGGCCGGATGGTTATCTCCTCGATGGCGGAGGCGGGCTCGCAGAACCCTGTCCCGGGGTTCATCTGGTAGTAGCCCCTCGCCGTCGCACACCGGGAGCAGGCAGCAAACCAGGGGTCCCTCCCGGCCTGGACCGCGGATGCAGAGATGGCCGCGATCGCCCTCCCGATATTCTCAAACTCGGACGGACGCTGGCCGTTGTGCAGGGCATGGACGCCGTCAAGGTAGGTGTAGAGCTCCGGCGAAAGGCTACCTTCCTGGACGGCCGAGAGGAACCTGACCATGTAGACGGTCACCCGGCTCATGTACGGCCCTTCGCAGAGGAGAAAACCTGCTTCCTTTGTGCCCTTCCACGCAACGGCAAGGGACGAAACGAGGGACTGCCAGAACGGGGCCTCTTCCTTGCTTCCCGCGACCGTGACCCATGGATACCCGGACGCAACCGAACCCCGCAGGCCGTGGAGTTCGAGTTCGTCACCGTCGGCGACGATTCGGATGCCGTCCCGCTCCGCGAGGACCCGCCAGGAGTCCCTGGTCCTCGCGTCAACGAGGCTGTAGAGCGCGTCGCCGGTGAGGAATACGGTGGTGTTGAGATGGCCTGTCGCCTTGGATGCACGGAACATCTCTCCAACCCAGTCCAGGCGCTCGCCCGGCACCAGGTCAGAGAAGAAAAAGGTAGAGGAGGCCATGGCAAGTCAGACTCCAAACCCAAGCGATTTCATCAGCGCAACGACCCAGCCTGATACGACCGCAGCGAAGAGGACCGACCCCACACACATTCCGACAAAGAACCAGGCCGCCTTGTAGTTCCCTTCGGATGCCATGACGGTCTGGCGGATAGGGCAGCCGCCGGTAAACACCGCGATCAACCCGATGAAAAAGCCGGGGACTATCGAGAACATGAGATATGCAGTGGTATCAAGGCCTCCGGGTGCCCCGGGAACAGGAGTGGCAACTCCGCTCTTGAGTGCCCAGAAGAAGTGCTCCATCGCATCAGGGGTGAAGAGCCAGAAGAGGAGGTACCCTGCAAACGAAGCCACGATAAGGGAGAGGTACCCTGACAGGAGACGCGTGTGCCGGAACAGGAAATAGTCGCGGAACCCTCCAATCGAGCAGTATCCCGATCGCTGTGCAAGGTACCCGATGAGAATGCCCAGGAGAAGGGTCACGAGGGGGACAAAGAAAATTGCGGCTTCCCCCGGAAGGAGTCCGGTCGCCATCAGGCGTCCTCCCTCTCGGCTTTTTTGAGTATCAGGTATGCTCCCAGGATCACTCCCGCTGCCATCGACACGATGAAGAGAATGGCGGTGAGGTCGCCGTATCCTGTCCTGAGGGCTGCCCGGTACGGGCACCCCCCGAATATCATCGCGAGGTTTAAGACCGCGACGCCGGCAAGGAAGTACAACAGGTACTCAATCCTCGTTCCCTTCTTGATCCTGTGCTCGCGGTGAAGGGTGGCCGAGATATATCCGCCGATGAGGACCCCCGCCACGCTCATGACGGGAAGAAGGGAGTTCTTCGAGATGGGGGCCAGGGCAAGGGTAGTACCTGCAACAATATTGGTTATACCGTTCACCAGGTCGCGGGTATGACATGCGACGCAAAACCCGTACGCCTCGGGTCCACCGGCGCTGATAAGGAGCGCCTGGGAGAACGCTGCCAGGATCCCGATTGTTACACCGAGGAACGCCGGGTGCCGGATGAGGACCGAAGAAATATTGCGTATTGTATCGCGGGTAAATCGTAGTTCCATGAGTCACTATCATTTGATTTAATTTTAGATAACGCTATTGAATAAATTATGCCATTATGTGAAATAAAATCAAAAAATCATTGCAATTATGCAAGATTCAGTCACAGGGTTGCCTGCGCATCACTTTCCATTCGGGACAGGATCTTCTTTGACAAGGCCCCCTATGCCCGGCAAAGAGATCCTCCTGTTCCACACCGGGGTTGGCGATTGCACTCTTCTTTTTTCTCTTTGTGAGGAGAGAGAAATCCCGGGGGCTCTGAGCGGGTACAAGAGGCCAGGGAGACCCGCGCAATGCGAGATCAGGGAGACACAACCCTGGAACAGGTCCGATGCATGAAAATGCGAGGGGGAAAATGTGCTCGAAAGATGCCGACGACCAGGGAGATACAGGGGCACCTGCATTTGAGCCATGGGTCGCCGACATGTGCCAGGAGCACCGGGCCGCCAGCACCGGGAGGATTCTATTTTTTTTCTCTTCCCCTATATAGATGGTTGCGTGAGATACGCCATGGTGATGACGGTGATTCGTACACTATCAGTCTTATT
>CAYSII010000042.1:0-7018 GCA_964431125.1 uncultured Methanolinea sp.
TCTCCCGGGGAGAGCGCCAGCGCCTTGCCATCGCCTGCGTCCTTGCGATGCAGCCCAAGGTCATCGTCCTCGACGAACCGACGACCGGTCTTGACGGGAGGGAGGCCCGCGAGGTGATGGAGGTCCTCCTCGATCTCCGGGCTGAGGGAAGGGCAATCGTGATGGTGACCCATAACCGGCGGATGGCTGCGGCATGTGCCGACCGGATCGTGACCATGGGGTCAGGGCGGATCCTCTCCGAGACCCGGAACGGAGCGTGAGGAGAAGATGGCAGAGATCCTCCAGTATATCTACAAGGACGGACTTTTTCACCGGATGCATCCCGGTACAAAGATCTTCTTCATCCTTGTCACCGGGATAATGACAGTTCTCTCCCTCTCCATCCCCTTCCTCTGCGGGCTCCTTGGGGTAATCCTGTTCCTCGCATTCCTCGGGAGTATTCTCCGCGAGCTGCTCGAGCAGATGAGACTGATCCTCGCGATGAGCCTGATCTTCATCCTCATCACCATTGTCACGATGCCCGGTGGCGACGTCCTTTTCTTCCTCCTTCCGGGGGGATTCCTCCCCGTGACGACAGGTGCGCTCGAGGCAGGTATTCTCCTCACCCTGCGTTTCGCTATCCTGATTATGGCCTTCCAGATCTTCGTGATCTCGACGCAGCCACGGGATCTCGTGAACACACTCGAGAGATGGGGGGTCCCGATCGACTATACCCTGATGTTCCTGATCGCCCTCCGGTTCATCCCGACCCTCCAGATCGAGGCACGGAAGATCCACGAAGCGCAGCTGGCGCGGGGATACGCGCCGGGCGATGGGTTCGTCGGGAGGATCCGGAGCGTGGGACCGGTCATGGTCCCCCTCGTCTCCAACGCCCTGTCCCGGGCAAACGTGCTCGGGATCACGATTGACATGAGGGGGTACCGTACACGCCGGAGGACCCCCGTCCGGGTTGCGCGGCTCACCACGCTGGACCGCGCATTCATCGGGATACTGGGTATTGCCCTTACCGGATATATTGCCGCAGGGCTCCTGCAGATGATCGGCTGAACGTATGCCCGGTCACCTGCCTGCCTGTTCTGGCCGTCAGAGGAGGAATAGCGCTGCAAGCCCGGGGAGGACGTTAGAGAAGGCCAGAGCGACGAGCGATCGCCCCAGCCATACGTGGTTCGTCCTCATGTTCACCGTGCCTGCTCTTTTCCGGTTCCGGAAAACCCCTGCGAGGATCGTGGCGAGGAGGACCAAAACGATGACCGCCCCGAGGGAGACATGGGCCAGCGGGAGGGGGGGACTCCCGGAGGAGAGCCAGCGCGACACAACGAGGCCTATGGCGACTGCAGCGAGGACACCGCCGGAAAGCGCCAGCATCACGTGGTAGCGGAACCAGCCAGGAATTTTTTGGCCATAGACCGGCAGGAGGGCGACGGCGAGGATGAGGACGAGCCCTGCCCCGGCGGGGAGAGCGTGGATCACCCAGAGGGAGACGGGTTCTGAAGGGGCAGTTGCCGGAATATCGCCCTCCGTGTCACCAGGAGGCCCGACGGTATACTCGCGGGTGATAGCGCCCCCGGTGTTGCACCGGGCCGTCACCTGCACGCTCTCGCCGGGCTGGAGCGGTAGGCGATAGTCATACGCAAAGATATCTCGCGACGGCTGTGATGTATACGACTCCCGGGGGAGGACGAGATCCCCGCTCTCCACCCCGACTTCTAGCACGTAGTGCGTTGCAGGTTTTTCCACGGGATGGACAATGGCCACCCGGAGGATGCCGGGACCCCGATCGTAGGTCACAGCGAGTGTCGAGGGAGAGTGTGCGGTTGCGGGATATAAAAGGTGGTGCATGGACCCCGGTCACCAAAGCCTCTATTTCTCCCCGGTTACCATGGTATGTCCGTGAAGTACGAGATCCTCCACAGGCCATCCTATGCCCTCCTCGTCGTTGCTCTCTCTCCCGGAGAGACCGTCCTTGCCGAGGCAGGGTCGATGGCATACATGCATCCCTCCTTGAGCGTCAGGACCCAGAAGAGAGAGAAAAGCCTGCTTGGAACGCTCGGTCTAGCCCTTGCCGGGGGACAGAGCTTCTTTGTCAACGAGTTCTCGGCAACGACATCAGCAGGCGAGGCCGCATTCTCCGCAGCACCCCTCGGTGACATCGAGACGATTGCAATCGGCCCGGGAAGGGGTTTCATCCTCCAGAAGTCTGCCTACCTTGCATCCGTGGGATCTGTCGACCTCGACGTGAAGTGGGAGGGGTTCACAAAGGGTCTCTTCGGCCAGGGCCTCTTCATGATCCGGGCGACAGGCGAGGGGACGGTCTTCATCAATACCTTCGGGGCTATCGACAGTCACACCCTGAAGGAGGGCGAGAGCCTCATCGTCGATAACTTCCACCTCGTTGCCTTCAGCGATTCCTGCACGTACAGGGTCACGAAGTTTGGAGGCATCAAGGAGACCCTCCTCTCCGGCGAGGGGTTCGTGACAGAGATCCACGGGCCGGGCGAGGTCTATATCCAGACAAAGAACATCCGCGAGCTCGCCGAGTGGATATGGACCATCATCGAGCCGAGGGTGCAGGCAAAGGCGCGGTGATCGGAGCCATTTCCTTCCACCAGTTCCCGGGGGAGGGGAGTCCTTCTTCCTTCCGCAACCCTTTTCCTGCCTGCCCCTGATATCACTCTCCCATGCCCACGTGCAGTGACTGCTTCCTCTACATACCGGGAAAGGGAGGAAAGGACGGGGAATGCCGGATCAACGGTCCTGCGCCACCGGACAGGGACGCTGAACGGTGCCCCTCCCGGACGTTTAGGCCAAAGCAGTGAGAGCCGTCCTATATCCGGAACGAGGAGAGGGAAAATCGTTTCCGCGAGGAAGACGCCCCGCACCTCGCGGTCATCCGCAGCGCCGGAAGACCAGCACGATGAGGCTCTCCCCCTCCATCCGGTACTCAGCGTGGATATAGGAAGAGAAGCCTTCCCGGGAGAAGATATCGCGGACACGCGAGGGGCCGGTGAGCGAGGAGAGAAGGAGGAGTATTTTCCCGCCGGGTGCAAGGACACTTCCTGCGTCTGCTGCAAATCTCCGGATGACCGCCGTCCCGTCCTCCCCGCCGTCGAGGGCGAACTCGAGCCAGTCGTTTACCCTCTCGTCCGGCCGCGTGGGGAGGTAAGGGGGGTTGAAGAGGACGGTATCGAACGGCCCCCGTATCCCGGAGAGGAGGTCAGCCCGGACGACCTCGATACCTGCCGCCCGCGACTGTCTGAGTGCATGGGGGTTGATGTCTGTTCCCACGACCTCCGCGCGCGGGAGGAGCCCGGCTGCTACGAACCCGCTGCCGATCCCGACCTCGAGAACCCTCTCTCCCGGTTCCACGAGCTCGAGGGCCGCCCCGAGGAGGAGGAACGTGTCGTCGTCCGGTGGGTAGACCTGCCACTCTCTCACGGTGCCCCCATGTTCGCGATGGTCGCAAAGTCCTCGAGGAACAGTTCCTCGGGCCGTGCGGCAAGGATCTCTTTCGGGAGGTGTTCGAGAAGGTTCCGGACGAGTTCCGGATCGAGCAGGGAACCTGCACTCTTCAGGCAGTTCCGTACAGTCTTTCTCCGGTGGGCAAAGAGTGCCCGGACGACCCGTGCATAGAGGACCCTGTCCCTGATGGGGAAGAGAGGTTCACGGGGGATGATGTGGAGGACCGTCGAGTGGACCTTCGGCGGCGGGGAGAAGGCCTGGGGGGGGAGATCGAAGACCCTGCCTGTGGCACAGTACGTCTGGACCATGATAGAGAGCCTTCCGCATTCCGGTGTTCCTGGAGGCGCGAGCATCCGGTCGGCAAACTCGCTCTGGTACATGAGGACAGCCTCCTCAAAACCGGTCTCGAGGAGCCGGAACGTGATCTTCGAGGATGCCGAGTAGGGGAGGTTCGAGACGACGGCATCAAAAGGGGGAAGCGGGCAGGATACAGCGTCACCATGGACAACGACGAGTCTCTCCTCCGCAACCTCGCGGGAGAAGCGGTCAGCAAGTGCTCCTGCAAGCCCGGAATCGATCTCGACGGCAACGACCCGGGCCCCGCGGTCAAGGAGGGCCGCTGTCAGGGCACCCCGGCCCGGCCCGATCTCGAGGATGGTCCGCTCCTTTACCCTGATGATCCCTGAAATCCGCTCGATTGCCTTCCTGTCCACCAGGAAGTGCTGGTCGAATCGTGCACTCATCGGGACGTGAAGAGGTGGTACTTGACGTTCGGGTCCTCGAGTTCCTCCATCACCCGCGCGATGATCATCTTTTCCGGGTGGGGGATCGACCTGATGCGCTGGCTGATGTCGGCAAAACTCTCGAACGGTTTCTTTCCCCTCTCCTCGAGAATCTCCCACATCAGTTTCTTTCCTATACCGGGCAGGAGGTGGAGCATGTGGAGCTTCGGGCTGATGGAGATCGATTTGTTGAAGAACTGGACGAACTCGCTCTCCTTCTCCTTCACGATCCTCTCGACTGCGAAGGGGAGTTCGAGCTTGGCCGTCTGGGTGAGGTCGGCATAGCTGATACGCCTCTTGACCCGCTCGATCTTCTCCCGCTCCCCGTCGCCGATGTACACGTTCTCGTGGAGCTGGATGTCTGTCGTTTTCGGGACGAGTTCCAGCAGCTTGAACTGTGCGACTCCGACAGCCTGGACGAGGGGTTCCCGCTTGAAAACCGGCCTTGGATCGTCGGGATGTCCCTTCAGGAGGACATCGAGGACTATAGCGTAGATCTCCTTCTTCTCCGTCTTCATGGGGCCACCTTCAGAAATGGGCCTTTACTAACTCGATGATGGTGTCCAGTTCCTCGGGCTGGAGCGTGTATTTTTCCTTTGCGTATATTGCCCGCAGCTCGTCCCGCGTCTTTGGCATGATATTTGCGATGCGGAACGCGATATCTGGTTTCATCTTCTCGAGTTTCTGCAGCTCGGTGACCAGGAGACGGGATTTCTCGCTCGTAGTCTTTGAAAGGAGGTTGGCATGCTCGATGCTCTTGCGCAGTTCGTAGGACATCTCTTTGCCTGCCTCTATACGCTCTGCTTCCACCCTGTGGAGAACTTCGCGGAGTTCAGGAAGAGTGATCCTCTCCTCCCTGATGATTGCCTTCACCTTCATGCCACACCTCCTGAAATGTACTGTTGTGGAGTGTTTACCTTTGGGCTTTTAGATGTTGTGGTCTGGCGATGATAACCTTCTCCTTTCCGCCATCGCGGACGGACAGGAGCCATGCCCTGCCTCTCTGCCCGATGACGGTTCCTGTCATCCCATGGAACCTGCGGTGGGGCATCCCTTTCTGGACGCTGGGTTCGACGACCACGTGAACCTTCTGCCCGATGTCGAACTTCTGGATGAGAGCAGTGACAGGGACAATCCCCTGCCTGCGGATCTCCTTCTTGAACTTGTACCGTGTCTTCTTGCGTGGACCGTTGTGATGTGCCATGTCTTACACTCCCTCACTGGAACCCTGGACGTGCACCACGTCCAGCTGGCATACCCGGGCAGGTCTCCCCAGGATGCCGGAGAGGCTCGGCCGGGTGCGACCCTCGTCCCCGGAGACGAGCTCCTTTATGTAGAGACCCGCCTCGCCGGTGACCTCCAGGATCACCCTGCCCTTCTCCTCTCCCAGGGCACGGATATCGATGACCCGTCGCTCCCGCACGCGATCGGCACGGCGGTGTGCGACCCGCAGCGGGGTGCGCTGGTTCACTTTTACCCCTTTCAGGGCTCTGATTGCAGATTGAAGGTCATCCTGCGTGTATGGCCCCTCAATCTCGACCAGGATCCTGTATTTTTTATAACCTCTGGCTGATTTAATAATTTCCACGTCTGCCCTTTTTCCATATCGCTCGATGGAGACGGTCACCCGTCCTCCTGCCTCCCTGTTGATCTCCTCCTCGAGGACGGAGAGATCGACAAAACGTACTCGCGGGGCAACGACCTCCATCACGAAGGGACGGCCTGATCCTGTCATGGTGGCGTCGATATCCTCCCGTCCCGCCCCGTGGAGGATGGCGTTTTCGGCAGAGAAGAGTCGGATCGCGGGCCTTCCGATGATCTCTTCGACCGAGTCCGGGTACTGCCTGCCCGTAAACCCGCACCTCTCGCATCCCTCGCCCCGGCATGCCCTGCAGTACCAGTGCGTCTGGGGAATGCCCCTCACGAGCTTGCAGTACCGGCCGCAGAAGAAGACGGGGTTTACCGAAACCTCGACGCTCTCTTTCTGGATATCGAGGATGGCTACCACATCCGGGTTTTTTGGGTCTGCAGTCTTTCCCGTTAAGCGTGCAACGGCCTTTCCAACCTCCCTGTTCATCTCGGATTTCAGGGGTTCGGCGCCGGTAAGACCAAGATCGCTCCAGACAATCTCCTCGCTCTCCGTAATAAGCGGAGGGACACGTGTCCCGATGGCAAAAGTCGTGTATTCGAGGCCGGAGAGGGCTTTACGCACTCTCTCTGCCCACTCGCTGACACGGGAGAGGAGTCCGCCGCAGACCCAGCAGGAACCGGGCGGAAGGTGCGGCCTGTTCTCGGCGAGGGCGACAGCGATCCGGAGGGCACTGCCCCGCTCCCGGTTGGTGAGTCCATGCGAGAGCTTCCCGAAGAACCTCCCGAGACAGCTGTCACAGATCTCGCCGTAGGAGAGGATCCGGGATGCAATACCAGTCACGTCCATCCAGCTTTCCTCCGATCGATCTCGTTGTGGAGGACGATGATCGCATGGTCAGCGTGCAGGGTGACCGGCCCGACCGAGTATCTCTCCGTGTCCCCGAGGAGTGCCTCCTCTTCCGGGGTGAAGTCCCGGTGATCCGAGAGGAGGTAGTTCTCCGGGAGTTCGTGGCACGCCCGGATATCCTGTCCCCCCTCGTCGAGGAGAGCAAAGGGATAGAGGGAGAGGAGATCCCGGAGACTCCCCCTCCTCACATCCACCCCGGGGGAGGACTCGCGGAACTCAAGCCCCGCCGGGAGTGCCAGTGCCTTCTTTATCAGGGCCCCGGCGCTCCTCTCGTCCGGGT
>CAYSII010000043.1:0-6736 GCA_964431125.1 uncultured Methanolinea sp.
CTTCTCAGGGTGTGATGCCTTTTTTCTAAAAACTCGCCCAGTATTTATTTCAGGAAAGCAATTGCATCAGAGGATGGACCATAGCCTCACTCCTCCAAAAATACAAACACGGCCATCACCAAAAGGGCGCCCCTCTTATTGGTCGATTACGAAAACATCTATAGAATGCATACTTCCAGTGCAATGATCCACGCAAACAAGCAGGCAGTGAGAGAGGCTTCCTCTCCTTCCTGCATGGACCGGGATTCCCCGACACCAACATCATAGAATAGGTACGAAACGCTCTTCAATGAAATTTCAATATTGATGAGAAGAAAGAGAATATCGAAAAGATTAACCATTCTCGTCAAGAACCTTCAGAACAGCCGATGACCATCCTCCTCCGCTGCCGCCTCTGCAGGGGAACAGGCGAGATCCCAAACGAGCAGTACAGGATCTGCCGGGAACTCAGGTCCCACGAGATTAAGAAGTATTTTCACATGCCGACAGCTGACGAGGTCTCCTCTGACGATGATCTGGCCCCCGATGCGTGCAACAGCATACCGGAGAAGATACAGTGCCCGGTCTGCGAGGGGGCTGGCACAATCGAGTTCGACGAGGATGAATGGGAGCTCCAGATCGTCAGCGAAGGGGAGGAGAGCGAGGAGTGAGACTCTACCGGGTTTTCCCGATATAAGACTCCCTCTGGTGAATATCCGGGGAAGATAACTCCACTCGCAGGAGATGAGATGACGAGGTTTTCCAGAACCGGATCTTTTCATTTTTGGGTGGATTACTTCAATGCGAAAGTCTGCACCTCCTCATTACTCCTCCTGGGAGAAGTATCCCTGTCGCTCCAGGAAGGCTCCCTGATGCTTATGAGCAATGAACGCAGGTATGCAGAGAGTACTCTCTCTGGGAATTACCCATACTTGAGGGTGATGGGGTTTTTCTCATCTCCCCTTCATTTCAGTCTTTACGACGAGAAGGGAACCGGGTGCAGGTGAGTGATCCTGCACACTTTTCCTGGAAGAATCCCTCCCTTCGACGAGAATCATGAGAGGATTTGCTCTTCCTCCAACTTGCACCAGAATTCTTCCCTTCGGGAGAGTCTCGAAAGGATTTCCGTCTCTTTTTTTCCCGCCATCAGAATACTTCCCCAGAAGATATTTTCGGAGAGAAAAGGGAACACCCCTCCTTCGGTCCCCATTTCCCCCCTTTCCACGAAGAAGGGATTGAATTCCCCACCCCTTTCAGAGATCCCTCAGCTTCACCCCGAACGCCGGGAGGAAGTCCTTTTTCCGCGAGATCACGCCGGGGAGGAAGACCGGCTGATCGGTGTAGCCGAGTGCGGCGAGGAGTCCCGCGTCCCCGGCTGCAAAGAGGTCGCTTGAGTTCCCGATGATATCCGAGAAGAGGACGAGGGAGAGGTCGACTCCCCGGTTCCGCCGCAGTCTTTCGAGCTCTTCCCGGATCTCCCGCGAGTGCTCCCGTGCATAGTCCCGGGAGCTGGTCATCACCTGCGAGATGATCACCTCCTTTCCAAACAGGGAATAGCGCTTCGTATCCCGGGAAAGGAGGACCTCGAGGGGCGTATTTGCGATATCCATCCCGCTCTGGATGAGACGTGCACCAAACTCCCGGATATCCTTCCCGCAGATTCCGGCAAGGTACTCTGCCGCCGCGACGTCCTCCGGCGTTGTGGTCGACATCTTCAGGACGAGGGTGTCGGAGAGGATCCCGGCAAGGAGGATCCCGGCAATGGCAGGTTCCGGGGGTTCGCCTGACTCCCCGAACTTCCGCGCAATGATCGTGGAGGTCGATCCCACGGGCTCGTTCTGGAACCGGACGGGCTTGAGGGTGGAGAGGGCTCCCAGCCGGTGGTGGTCGATCACCTCGAGGATCTCGGCCGTCTCGATCCCCTCCACGGCCTGCGAGTACTCGTTGTGATCGAGCAGGACAACCCTCTTCTGCACGTCGTCGAGGAACGTGTTCCGCGAGATCATCCCGAGGAAGACCCCGTCCTTCCCGACGACGCAGGCCGCCCTGTACCGGGAATCGGTGACGAGCCTCTTTGCGTATGCAACCGTGTCCTGCGGGGTGACGATGGGGACATCGGTTGCAACCACCTTTCCTGCCGGGAGGGAGAGGTGCATCATCCTCCCGACTGAGAACGCATCAAGCGGCGTGGAGAGGATCGACGTCCCGCTTGCCCGGGCGGCCTCGCGGACCCTCTCTCCGACAGGTGCTCCCTCGGCAATCACGAGTGCCGCAATCCCGGCAGAGACGAGTGCAAGCTGTGTCGGTTCGTTGTCCCCCACGACGGCGATGTCCCTCGACGTGAGCCGCGAGAGGGCGACGTGAAGCGCATCGATCACGATCGAGACGTTGCCGTGCAGCTGGTCGGATCCGGCATGGCACACTCTGGCATCCAGGATGCGGGCAATAGTTGCAAGGGGCACCGGGCCGATAGTGAGAGGGGTGCCGGTATGGGGCGTCACGTATGCACGGGCAAGGCCGTGCTCGGAGACGAGTCCGAGCAGGCGGTTCTTTTCGTCCACGACAGGGATGTTGCGCATGTCGTACTCGTCCATCAGGGACGCAACATCGATCGTGGGCATGTCTGCAGGGGCGCTCTTCGTGAAGAGCGAGGGGATATCCCCGACACAGGGCTCGACACTCTCGATCAGCACCGGGGGTTCGAGCCCGAAGGCGGAGAGGGCAAAGAGGGCCTCGGCGGGAAGCGGGCCACAGACCGCCGGGATGAACGTCGCGTCCCCCCGCCGGCTGGCAAATGCCGCATACCCGATGACACTGGCAACACTGTCCATATCAGGCTGCCTGTGGCCGATGACTAACACGTCGTGCATAAGGTATCAGGACAGTATCTCAAATGGTCTCAATGCATTGACCACAAAGAGTATTCAACTTTATTGTAACTCCGAAAAGAGGAAGGGAATGTCATGCCAGAACATGTGGTTCTTGCCTGTTCTGCACGGGCAACCTTGAAAGAGGGAAGGGCCTCCACACACCGATGAGGATGCCTCGATCGCCCTGCACCCCGGCGGCAGTTTGACAACGAACATTCGTACTCAGAAAATACAAGGACGGTCCCAATCCGAAACAGTGAGGGGGTGTCCACGTATATTTTTGAACAGGATATACCATGGAATTCGAAAAGATACGAAAATATATGCACATTCAGGTAACAGCGCAGATTTATTAAATTTGTGATCCAACAATGATCAGTATCCGATGACGATGAGTCGTGTTTCTGTTCTCAAGACATCTCCCGCCACAATTCTGAACGATTACAGGAGACTCCTTTCCCTTGCCCAGTACCAGGATATTCTTGACAAGAACAAAAGAGTGCTCCTCAAGCTGAATCTCTCGTGGTCCCTCTATTATCCTGCATGCTCGACACAGCCCTGGCAGCTGGAAGGTGTCGTCAGAACCCTCCGGGAAGACCGGTATACAGACATTCTTGCGACAGAGAACAGGACGGTCGTAACAGATATCGATAAGGGTCTTGCTGGGAATAAATGGTCGTCGATCCTCGAAAAATACAATGTCCCGTTTCTCCCCCTGACACAGGCTGAATGGATACCCTACCATGCAAGATCCGACACTCCTGCACTGGACGAGATATTCGCAGGCACTCACCGCATTCCCCGTGAATTCATCGGGACAAGCATCATCCACCTCCCGACGGTCAAGACCCACGGGCATACCATCACGACGGGAGCAATGAAAAACGCTTTTGGTGGTCTCATCACGGAACGTCGTCATCACTGCCACAGGATTATCCATGAAATACTCGTTGATCTCCTGACCGTTCAGAAAGAGATTCATCCCTCCATATTCTCGGTCATGGACGGAACCGTGTGCGGAAACGGGAAAGGTCCCAGGACAATGATCCCGTACATCGGCAACATCCTCCTTGCCGCGGAAGACCAGGTGGCAATCGATGCCATTGCAGCAAAGATCATGGGATTTGACCCGCTCTCCATTCCCTACATCCGTATGGCTCATGACCGGGGACTGGGTTGCGGTGACCCTGACCAGATAGAGATTCTGGGGGATGACACCAGGAATCTCAATTTCCGTTTTAATACGGGGAGGAGCCCGGTCATCAGTGGTGACCAGTTATTCCGGAAAGGAGCGTTATCTTTCCTCGAACCTTTGGTCTTCCATACGCCCCTGTTTTTTCTTGCCATCAAATCGTCATGGTTCTATCATGATGTTTACTGGTACAATATCATAGGAAGGCGGAGAATACGGGAGTATAACAGAACAGAATGGGGAAAGTTATTTGAATCCTATCAATAAGATCCTGGCAATCGGGGATCTCATCCGTGTTCGCCAGTGGTACAAGAATATCCTTGTCCTTGCACCTCTTGTCTTTGCCAACCTCCTCTTTTTGCCCGGTGCACTCTTTCAGTCTCTCATTGCTTTTCTGATTTTTTGCCTTGTCTCAAGCTGCATGTATACGATCAACGATATCATTGATGAAGAAAAAGATGCCCGCCATCCCTATAAAAGAGAACGCCCACTCCCCTCGGGAAAGATCAGCCGGAGGGAGGCACAATTCATTGTTGCCTTCACAGCATCCCTGGTACTCCTCCTGTCAATCCGGATGCCGCCTGGTTTTATCCTTGTCACGCTCTCGTATGTCGTCCTGAACCTCCTCTATTCCTTCTGGTTCAAACATCTCTTCATCATCGACATCTTCAGCATTGGGACGGGTTTTATTTTCCGTGTTCTCGCCGGAAGTATCGTCCTTGGAGTCTCACTCTCTCCATGGCTCTTTATTGCGACCTTCCTGCTTGCACTGACCCTTGGTTTCTCCAAAAGAGCAGCCGAATTATCGGTCCTGGAAGCCCCTGCAGAAAAAAGGAGGGTTCTTGAGTTCTACGATTGCCGGATGCTCAGGAGCTTTGCTGTCCTTTCCACGACATCAGTTGTCATTATCTATCTCATTTATGCCATCACGGTGGTGGCAGATCACTATTTTATTCTGACCAGCGTCTTTGTTCTCTACGGGTGTTTCCGATTCCTCGCTTTTTCTCTCGAGCAGGGACTCGACCCTGACGACCTGATGAAAGACAGGGCGTTTCTGATGAATATCGCTATCTGGATAGTATCCGTGGTGTTCACCCTTTATGTCATCTGACCTCCTGAAGATTGATTTTCATGTCCATTCCGAATATTCCCGGGATGCGACCATAAAAATAAAGGATCTCATTGATTTATGGAAAAGAAAACGGATCCTCTCCCTTGTTTGCGACCATAATACACTCGCGGGGTCCCGTTCGTTCTGGAGAGATTTTTCCACCCTCAATCCGGGGATTGAACCCATCCTTTGCGAAGAGATAACCACAACAGACGGAGAAATAATCGGGCTTTTTCTCGAGGAGGAGATACCTCCCATGCTCCCTGCACGGGATACCATCGAGTCCATCAGGCGTCAGGGGGGTCTGGTCCTTATCCCCCATCCCTTTGACGCAATGAGAAAGAGGTCTCTCCAGCATTCTGTGCTTGTGGACATCATCTCGCAGGTGGATATCATCGAGGCGTTCAATGCCCGGGCACTGCGGAAAAAATATAACGACAGAGCTGCACGATTTGCACGTATCCAAGGAAAACCAGCTGTCGCAGGATCGGATGCCCACTTCAGGTGCGAAACGGGGAGGGTGTATACCGAAATCGAACCCTTTGACGGCCCGGAGACTCTGATCCGTAATCTGGCGAGGGTGAGGTATCACCAGAGGGCATGCTGCCCGATTGTCCATGTTTTCTCCAAATTGACAAGGGCATTGCGATGAAGCGAATCATAAAGAATATCAACCCGGTCTATGTCATCATCCTTGCAATTCTGCTGTATGCCCTCATCATGGTCTTTTCCGATTTCAGGACTGCCGTTGGATACATCCTCGCATTCCCTCCCATCCTTTTTTTCGCGATGCTGGGACTTGCCCTGTGCAACTACCTCATTCGTTTTGTGAAGTGGCAGTATTACCTCCGGATAATCGACATCCGGGTACCTCCGCTGATGAGCCTTGGAATATTTTTTTCCGGTCTTTCCATGACAGTCACACCGGCAAAAAGCGGGGAACTGATCAAACCCTATCTCCTTCGGAATTATGGATATTCTCTCAGCCACACGATTCCCGTTGTTGTAGTAGAAAGGCTCGGCGATTTCCTCGGAATGATCATCCTCATCATCATCGGGGCATATTCTCTTGGAGTGGGGATACTTCCCATTTTTTTTATTCTTGGAATACTATGCCTTTTTATCTTCATTCTCCAGGTAAAGCCTCTTGCCGATAGGATCCTGAACCTTATCGGAAAAATACCTGTTGTCTTCCAGTACGAGGAAAGGATCCGGGAACTGTATTCATCCACGTTTTCCCTGACAAGACCGGTTCCCATGGCTATTGGAATTGTTTTATCCGTCTTTTCATGGTTCTTTGAATGTCTCTGCCTGTATATTGCAATTTCAGGCACCGGGTTTCATGTCTCTGTATTGAATTCGATATTTATCTTCGCCTTCTCGAGTATTGCAGGAATCCTTGCCATGCTGCCGGGGGGCCTTGGGGCCACGGAGGGTATCATGATGCTCCTCCTGTCTGCTGAATCCATCCCGATCGGTGCTGCAAATGCGGCCACCCTTCTTGCCCGGTTTGCAACCCTCTGGTTTGCGGTCTTCCTTGGTGTCGTGGCCCTTGTCATCACGAGGTGGCACCTGCCAAAATAA
>CAYSII010000044.1:0-5847 GCA_964431125.1 uncultured Methanolinea sp.
CCTTCATTCTGCCCGGAGTGCCTCGACCGGATCGAGGTTTGCTGCCCTCCATGCAGGGTAGACGCCGGACAGGACGCAGACTGTTATACCGACTGCCATGGCGAACGGGATGTACCCAAGACTCCCGGGGAGGAAAAAGTAATCCGTGCTTCCCACCATTGCAAGGACGACGACCCAGCCGATCCCGAGGGAGAGGATTGCCCCGATACCTGCCCCCACGATTCCGAGAATGATACTCTCGTAGAGGAACATTCTGCGAATCTCCGATTTCTGGGTACCGATACTCCTCATGATCCCGATCTCCCTGACCCTCTCTGTGACTGACATCATCATCACGTTGAATATCGATGTTGCGGCAACGAGGAGCGAGATCCCTGCAATTGCCATCACGAATGTCGTCATGGTCCCAAGCGACGACGTGATACTCTCGAGCATCCTGCTGCTGTCCTGGACATTCACCGTCGTTTCCTTTTTGTTCATCTTCCCGAGGATCTCAGTCCTCGCCTTCTGGGAATCATTGATATCGTTGAGGATGAGGTTTACCTGGTCGTATTCTCCCTCGTTCCCATATATGCCCGTGAAGAGCTTCTCGCTCCCGATGATTGCCATGTCAGAGTTGATATCGGTTGACATCCCCCTCTCCGTGAGGATACCAACGACCCGGACCGTGGTGGTTGAGCCCTCGTCCTCATCTCCAATCTGGATTCTGCTTCCCACCTTGAGGTCGTACCGTTCGGCAAGGGTGGGCCCGACGATCACGGAACTTGTGCTCTTCGGGAAAGCGCCATCAGAGACGGAGAATATCCGGCGCATCACATCCTCGTCGAGGCCATAGATGGTGGACCTACCTTTCCTGTCACCGACCTCTATAGTGTCTGATTCCCGGTAAATCACATAGACAAGGCCATACTTCTCTGCAATCTTCTGGATGTCCCGGAACTCTTCCTCCGATATCTTTTCGTCGCTGCTCCCGCCACCCAACCCCCCGGGCGCCATGCCCGGCCCTCCGCCGGGACCGGAGGCCGCCGTGATGACCACGATATTGGCCATCCCTGACAGCTCCTCCTTCACGGACAGGGTCATGTTCGCACCCATCATCCCCATGGAGGAGATGGCAACCACACCGATCACGATACCAAGGGCTGCAAGTACCGAGCGGAGGAAGTGAATGCGGATACTCCGGAGCGCAAGCTGCAGGATGATATCCTTCATGTCATTCTCCCGTCACGAAACGTGACGACCCGCCCGGCATACCGGGCCACTCCCGGGTCGTGCGTGACAATGACAATGGTCCTTCCCTGCTGGTTCAGGTCTGCGAGCATCTCCATGATCTGCTGGCCAGTGACTGAGTCGAGGTTCCCGGTCGGTTCATCGGCGAGGATGATTCGCGGATCGTTCACGAGGGCGCGGGCGATTGCAACGCGCTGCTGCTGGCCTCCCGAGAGCTCCGGCGGCCTGTGGGCTGCCATGGCGGAATCGATGCCAACCTGCGAGAGGAGGGCGGCAACGCGCCCTGACCTATCCGCTCTCCTGTGCTTCATCAGGTAGGGGAATTCTACGTTCTCGTATGCGGAGAGGAGCGGAACGAGATTGAAACGCTGGAAGATGTACCCGATGGTATTCAGGCGGAGATCTGTCAGTTCCCGATCATTCATCACCCTCGTGTTCCTCCCGCCAATGAGCAGGTCTCCCGAGGTTGGTCTGTCGAGGCAACCCAGCTGGTTCAGGAGCGTCGTCTTTCCCGACCCTGACGGGCCCATGATGGCAACGAACTCGCCGTCCCCGATTGTCATCGAGACACGGTCAAGCGCGATGACGTCCCCGGCAGGCAGGGGATAGACCTTTGTCACCTCAACGAGCTCAATTATCGGGTCTCCTGTCACACGCCCTCATCCCTGTCTGCGTTTCTGTACCCATTCCGCTGCCCTTGCAAGGTATCCCTTCCGCCATGCCACGAGCAGAAGAATGAAAGCAGCGACCGCGATTGCAATCTCGGTCACGGGTACCTTTCCGACACCGGAACCGAAACCGAAGAACCCTCCCGGCCTGCGCATTCCAGGCGATGAAGCCTGCATGTTTCCTGCCGAAGCACCACTCTCCGGGAGAATGGAATTGACGTTTCTCATCGATATCGTTGCAGTCTTTTCGAAGGATGTTCCATCAGAGTCGCGGTACTGGATCACGAGGGGGACAGGAGAATCCCCCTGCACGGTGCAGGTAACCTCGAAGCTGGAGAAATCGTCGGGTTCGAGCGATCCGATCACGTAAACCGGGTTCGGATCAACGGGACTTGCGGGGCTCCCGACGGTAACCTTGACGGCTTTTGCGTCCTCGAGGCCCGCATTGGTGATATCGCCACTGATCGTGACCTGCGGACCGTTCCGTGTCACCTCAATGTTATTGACGACGAGTTCCGCAGCAGTTTCCCGCCCCCCGATTGTGACCGGCAGCGTGAGTACTGAATGGTGCATATTCAGCCCGTTCCGGTACGAAACGTCAAAGAAAAGGTCTGTATCGCGGTCAACCCAGACCTGGAAGGTTACGGTTTTTCCCTCGTCGGGCTGGAGTGTTCCGATGAAGATGCTCTCCTCGGTCGTCCTGATACCCTCACCTCCGGGAGTAATTGTAACGCTGCTGACAGATCCCTTCCGGGGATTGTTCACAGACAGCGTGACCCTGTTCTTCGTCCCGGATGAGAATGAAGCAGGTGCGTCGACCACGCCGATAGAGACAGGTGTGGACTCAACTTCGAGGGCAAAGGGGTAGCGCAGGCTCCCGGCATTGGTGAAATCAAGGTAGAACATGGGGAAATAGACGCCCTCTTTTTCTCCCACCCGGACATGGAACGAAAACTTCATCGTGCTTCCCGGCCCGATAGCCCCGACCGAGTCATACGTCTGGTAATTGAGAACCTCTAGATCCTGGGAGAGAATCTCTGCCCGTGCAATCGAAACAGGATCCGAACCGCTGTTCTTTATCTCGACAACGATTGTTCCCGAATCATCCGGCATGAAGACTGCCGGCTCGAGAAAGACTGTCGTCACCCCGACGAATGATGCTGCTCTCTCTTCCGTTGTCGCTCCTGCAGCAGCCCCGGCGAGAAGAAGAAGGGCAACTATCGACAGGAACCTGTAACCTCGTATTTTCATGGTACCCTGGAACTCCATCCCTGTTTTTCCACCCGGGATTTGACTATCCCGGGGTAAGTATGTTAAATATATTTTACATATTGTTATTTAAAAATTACTGGTCGTATCCTGCTTTCTCACCGTGCGAAATTCTCCGGGCACCGATCGGAAAAACGCGGGGAATCAGGAGACAGAGATCATGCCCGCGTTCTCTCCCGTGAGGCTCTCTCCTCCCCGCGGGGTGACAAGGTACGTGTTTTCGATTCCGAGCAGTCCCACGCCTGAACAGGCATACTTCGGCTCGAGCGCGATGACCATCCCCTCTTCGAGCGGTTCGTCAAAACCCGGCGCGATGACCGGCGGCTCATCCACGGTGAGGCCGACCCCATGGCCCAGGAACCGGATACGCGGTTTGCCGTGCCCCATGAAATGCTCGAGGAAACCGGGTTCCTGGCTCTCCATGATGGAGGTATAGATCTTTTCAGGGACTGCCCCGGGAACGAGCATGGATGCCATCTCATCCAGTATCTCGATGCACCGTGCGTGCATCTCTTCGGCCTCCCGCGGAACCGAACCACAAAAAACATAATTCATGGTCTTGTCCGTCTGGTACCCTCCCACCATGCACGCATTATCGATGAAGACGAGATCTCCCCGTGCAAGTTTCCGGTCAGGGTTACCCAGAACAGGGGCCGCCGGCCCCATCCCGATGCACCCTCCCGGACCGTTGAAAGACGTCGGGTACAGGGAATTTTCCCCGAAAGCCACCTGTCCCACCTCTATCTCGGTATTGAAACTTCCAAACCGGACGATTCCCTGGTGACCGAGGGAGACCATTCGTGCATAGACAGCAGTTGCGAATTCGGCCTCGCTCATTCCCTCCCGGAGGATCCCGGGGATGTCATCCTCAAGGACCCTCCTGTGGATCTCGCCTGCCCTCCGGAGGAGGGCAACCTCATACGGGCTCTTTCTCGCTCTTATCCACCCTATTTCAGCGTCGAGACTCCCCGCATGATGCACGGGAAAATACTTCCGGAAGAGCTCCCAGAGTGCA
Organism: uncultured Methanolinea sp.; assembly: GCA_964431125.1. GTDB lineage: Archaea > Halobacteriota > Methanomicrobia > Methanomicrobiales > Methanospirillaceae > Methanolinea_A. The sequence goes on from CAYSII010000044.1 coordinate 4,183, forward strand.
AGGGGGACGACGCCAGTCTCGGCATGGACGGTGAGGGGAACGCGGGAGATCGCTCTTCTTGCGTCGCGAAACGATCTCATCTCGTGAATGACAGGAAAGTCCGACTCGGCGCATGCGCGCCGGAAACTTCTCCTCACCCAGAACTCTTCCTGCCCGTCCCTCGGCACCACGAGCATCCCGTCCTGCATCGTTCCTGTCAGGTAGTAGAGGTTGACCCTGCCGAAGAACACGGCCATCTCCCAGTCGGGGTGCACGCTGTCCATCCGCTGGCGGAACCTTCGCATCCGGTCCTCCAGTTCCGTTCCCGGGACTCTGTCATCCATGGCTGCAAGAGTATCTCTGCCACAAAACATTTACCTGCCTGTCCGGGGATAGAACCTGACATGGTGAAGGGAGAACCATCCCGTCTGCCCCTCCCCTCCCATACCCTCATGTCCAGGAAACAGAAAATCTGACTATGCAGGAAGGACTCCGGGTCTCCCCCCCATGCGGGCAGAAAAACCAATTTTTGAGGTGATCGGAGACGAACAGCCAAAAATTACCTCCACGGCCGCCCCTCTTTGAGTGTGCAAATGTCAGTGTCATGAGGGGAGACGCAACTGTCCTTCACCGGATTACCCTGTCGATCCAGGAGGGAGAGCATGTTGCGATCCTTGGTCCGAACGGTTCGGGGAAATCGACACTGGTCAAGGCCATCACGAGGGAACTGTACCCTGTCATCGATGACGGGGAAGAGGTCACTTTCCGCTTCAGGGGGCAGACCACATGGGACGTCTTCTCCCTCCGGGCATCCCTCGGCATCGTCTCTTCCGACCTTCAGATCGAGTACATGCGGGGTGTCCGTGGCCGTGACGTTATCATTTCCGGGTTCTTCTCGAGCATCGGCCTTTTCCGCCACCAGGTCACCCCGGAGATGGAGGAGAAGGCAGAACACATCATGCGGTTCCTCGGGATCGGGCACCTCGCCGGACGACCGATGGATACCCTGTCAACCGGGGAAGCGCGCAGGTTCCTGATTGGAAGGGCACTCGTCCATGCACCGCGAACGCTCATCCTGGATGAGCCCACAAACAGCCTCGACATCACTGCACTCCATACTTTCAGGAACGTGATCCGCGAGATTGCCCGCTCCGGTGTCGGAATCATCATGGTCACGCACGCCCTCCATGACATCATCCCCGAGATATCCCGCGTCATTCTCATGAAGGAGGGAAGAATCGTACTGGATGGCGGGAAGGAGTCTGTGCTCACGGACGAGAATCTCCGGGATCTCTTCGGGGTGCCTGTCAGGGTGCGGCAGGAGAACGGATACTACTACGCGAGCGGATTCTGACGTCATGAAAACGATCTCTCCTCCCCTGTCCGTTCCGGTGAGAACGCTCATACCATGGCAGTGGTTTCTGCCGGGAAAGAGTGAGTATATTCGGATAGAGGGATTCCTTTTTTTAGCCCCTGTCTCACCTGTCATCCAGGCGAGATAACCGTGGTTCTGGAAAGGAGCATATGCAGGGAACGGATACTGTTCGGGCGGGACACCTCATTTGCGGTATCTTCCTTCTCCTTCCCGCCGGAGAGCATGAAGAGAAAGGTCGCTTTCCTGTCCGGCTCATATTCTGCCCAGATCTTCCCCCCGTGCATCTCGATAATCCGGTTCACGATGGCAAG
>CAYSII010000045.1:0-4052 GCA_964431125.1 uncultured Methanolinea sp.
GAAGGAGGACGCCGAGAGGGTCATCAAGATCGTGGACTCCTGCCTGCGTGAAGTCGCCTATGATCCAAAGACAGGGACATTTGAGATCGACCGTGTCTCAAGCGGCATAACGAAAGGGAAGCGTGACCTGATCAGGACGATCAAGCAAACGATACGGCAGATACAAAAGGATACCGGGAATGACCGGGTCGCCATTGCGGAACTGATGGACATCCTCGTTCCCCAGGGCTTCTCGCGGGAGGAGATTCGGGCCCAGATCGATCTCTTCCTGCGAGAGGGAGAGGCAATGGAGCCAAAATCCGGTTTCATCAAGCTGATCTGACATCTCCACCTTTTTTATCCGTCGGGGCAAACCGGTACTTCATGGTCACTCCGCGGGAAAAAGCGATATTCGAGGCCGGGATCAAGCTTGGTGCACTCTATCACCAGTGGGTGGGATCCCCAGTCAGCCCGGATACGGCATCCACCCTCGAGCGTGCGATAAAAGAGAGTGTCTCGCTCCAGCCGTTCGTCGAAGACGTGAAAGTCCGGCTCGACAGGGGACTCATGGTATCGAACACGTTCGGGTACTCGGAACTCTCGGGCCTCATGTTCGACGTGGAGGTCACGACACGGGTCGAGGGTATCCCGTGCCGGGCACGGCTGCACCGGGTTTCTGACTATCCCCTCATGGAGATCGTTGAGTGAATGAAACAACCGGCGTTTCCCATCACGGACAACCACATCCATATCGATCCCCGGAATGGAAGGGGCCTTGCGGCAGCCCGCGATTTTTTCCGGTCGGGAGGGACGCATATCTTCCTCGTCAGCAAACCATCGGGATCGTTCGGTATCTTCCCGCTCTCCGGAGAGGATTTCCGTCCGGTCTTTGAAGAGACCCTCTCCGTCGCGAAGACCGTCTCTGGCACGGGAGTCGTGGTCTTTCCTGTTCTCGGTGTCCACCCGGCCGAGATCACGCGGCTGCAGGAACACCTTCCCCTCGACAGGGTGGTCGGGATCATGAAGGAAGGGATCGATCTTGCTGCCCGTTTCGTGGAGGACGGCCCTGCGGTGGCCATCAAGAGCGGCAGGCCCCACTACGAGGTTCCCGCAGAGGTCAGGGAGGCGTCCTGCGAGATCCTCTCCTTTGCGTTCGAACGCGCAGCGCAGGCCGGGTGCGCCGTCCAGGTCCACGCGGAGAGCGGGGATTGTGCCGACATGCGGACGATGGCCGCGTCAGCCGGCCTCGACCCTGACCGCGTTGTCAAGCACTATGCCATCCCCGGGACCCCCCTTGTCCCCTCCCTCATTGCAACGCACCCTGCGATCCCTGATCTCGCCCGGCAGGCCCGTCCATTCATGATGGAGAGCGATTACATGGACGAGAACTCCCGGCCCGGTGCTGTGATCGGCCCCCGTTCCGTCCCCCGCGTCACCCGGAAACTCCTCGAATCAGGGGAGATTGATGAGACCAGCCTTTACCGGATCCATGTCGAGACGCCCTCCCGTGTCTACGGGGTCGATATTCACCTCTGAAATACCCCCTGTTGCAGTATTAATACCCATCCCGTCCCATATTTACAAAATGTACATGAAAATTCACCGGTCCCCCAAGGGGGAAGAGGTGGTTGCCGTGTGTGACAGGGAACTGATGGACACCACTCTCTTCCGGGAAGGGGTGGAGATCCGCATCCGCGGGGACTTCTATGGAGAACGGACCGTGAGCGCTGACGAGGTCAGGAAGGCCCTTGCGAATGCTGAAAATGCAAACCTCATGGGAAAGAGAACTGTCGCCCTCGCGCTCGAGATGGGGCTGATTCACCGGTCCGCCTGCATCATGCTCGGCGACGTCCCCCACGCCCAGGTATTCCGGATCTGACGGGAGATATGTCCATCCAGGATTCCATGTGTCCCCTCTGCGGGAAACCGTCGTATCGCGGGGAAGTCTGCGACAGCTGCAGGGTCGCAGGGACCCCGTGGCTGGAGTGCCCCTACCGCATCCATATAACATTCTGCCCCACCTGCGGCGCCCGCCGCGAGGCCGGCGTGTGGTCTGACACCACACCGGCAGGCGGGGATACCATTGCGGAGACAGCCCGGAGGGGACTTGTCTTTCATCCTGAACTGAGGGACGTGACGGTCTCCACGACCACCCGGGAAAAAGGTGTCAACAGGAGCATCGTCGAGTGTACAGTCCGGGGGAAACTCTTTTCCATTCCGGTCGAGGGTTCCTGCACGGTCGAGGTGGAGCGGAGAAAGGAGCAGTGTGACCGGTGCTCGCTCATCAGCGGGAGTTACTACGAGGGAGTCGTCCAGGTTCGGGGAACGGGACGGAAACCGTCCCCCCGGGAGATAGAGGAGTCACGCCGCATCGCCGATGCGACCCTCCAAGCAATGATTGCCGGTGGCGAGAGACTTGCCTTCATCGCGAAGTGGGAGGAGCACAGGGACGGGCTCGATATCACAGTCGGCTCGCAGCGCCTCGGGCGCGAGATTGCATCGGCACTCACGCAGGCACTCGGCGGCAGGTATTCCACGCACCCGAAACTCGTCGGAGAGAAGGCGGGAAAGCAGCTCTTCCGCGTGACCTATTCCGTCCGTCTTCCCCGGTATTCCCGCGGGGATATCCTCGTTGTCCGGGGGAGGTACGTGGAGGTACTCGGAGTCGAGGGGCGACTCCTCCGCTGCATCGATCTCGAATCGAGGACCGTCAGACTGGTCGGAGAGGGGTCTGTCGAGAGGAAAGCAGGAAGGAGAGAGGATTCCCTCCTCTGGGAGGTCATATTCAGGGACCGCGACCTGCTCGGCCTCCTTGACCCGGAGACCGGCATCACGCACGAGGTCTCTGTGCCCGCGCATGGTACCTTCTCCCCCGGTGCAGGAGTGCATGTCCTCCTCGACCGGGGTGATCCCGTGATCCTTCCGTGAGATGATGAAAGTCCGCGAGATTGCGAGAAACGACCTTGGAAAGATCAGGGACGAGGAGTGGGTGGACAAAAAACACCGTCCCTTTGTCAGGGGTTCTGTCGCTTTTGTTCCTGTCCGGGATGGTTTCCCTTTCTCAGCAACACTTCCGAGAATCAGACCCGGGAAAGGTCGGGGATATACAATAATCGGAACAGTCGCAGTCTTCCACGGGAGAAACAGGCCATCTGATGATGATGTGCAGGCCGTTCTTGAATGGAGGAGACCGACGGCAGTCCTCTGGATCCCCGGGTGCGAGGGGCAGAGGAGAAAGCCGCGCGTCCATATCCTTGCAGGGACGCCTGGCGAGGTTCTCCACAGGGAATGTGGAATCTCCTACTTCCTTGACCCTTCCCGCATCATGTTCTCTGCGGGAAACAGGAGGGAAAAGGAAAGGCTCCGGGAGATCATCCGGCCCGGCGAGAGGGTTGCAGACATGTTTGCAGGGATTGGATACTTCACGCTCCCTGCCGCTTTATCCGGTGCAAGAGTACATGCAATGGAGATCGACCCCGAAGCCTGTTCCTACCTTGTGAGGAATATCCATGCTAATGGAGTTGCGAGGCTTGTCACCCCGGAACTCGGCGACTGTCGTTTCCTCCTTTCAGGGATGTATGACAGGGTCATCATGGGGCACTTTGACTCCTGCTCGTACCTTGATTCAGTTCTCCCGCACGTGGGAGAGGGAGCCGTCCTCCATGTCCACACTGCCGGGGACAGGTCTCCTGAGATCGCAAATATCCTTTCTGCAGCCGGTATCCATGCCACAGTGGAGACGCACAGGGTAAAGAAACTGGGACCACATATATGGCACCTTGTGGAGGACGTGACGCTGGTATGATGCAGAACTCTCCGCTCAGGGGACGGGAGGTTGTCCTTGGTGTCTGCGGGAGTATCGCAGCAGTGGAGACCGTCAGGCTCGCGCGTGCCCTCATGCGCCGGGGCGCGGCAGTCCAGGCCGTGATGAGCAGGGCAGCCTGCGGTATCCTCGCCCCGGAGGCCCTCACGTATGCGACAGGGAGACCGGCAATTACTGAGATCTCGGGACTCGTCGAGCACGTGCGCCACTGTGGAGACGGGGGTTCGTCAGATCTCCTGCTGGTTGCCCC
>CAYSII010000046.1:0-3958 GCA_964431125.1 uncultured Methanolinea sp.
TTCCACGCCCTCATGGAGGTCATCGAGCGGGATGCCTGGTCCCTCGTCGAGGCAAGCCGGGATACGGGTCCCCGCGTCACGTCGATCGGTGATGCTCTCTCCTCCGATCTCCTCTCCCGGTTCGTTTCCGCCAACGTTGAGGTCTCCATCAAGGACATCACGAGCGACCTTGGGATCCCCACCTTTGCAGCCGTCTCCGACGACCTGCAGCTCCGTGATCCCGCGCTCCTCACCATCGGGATGGGTACCCACACGAGTGCACGGATAGCCCTCTTGAGGGCCCTGACCGAGGTTGCCCAGAGCCGCCTGACCCAGATCCATGGGGCACGGGAGGATACCGATACCGCCGATCTCCGGCGGAGGGCAGGGTACGAGAGAGTCCGGAGGATGAATGCATACTGGTTCGACGGGAGATTCGAGGAGCCTTTTGAGAGCATTCCATCCCTCGATACCGATGACTTCCTCTCCGATATCACCATCGCGGTCGACCGCATCCGGAACGCAGGCATGGAGAGGGTCATCGTCGTCGACCTGACACGGCCCGAGATCGGGGTTCCCGTGGTTAGGGTCATCGTCCCGGGCCTCGAGGTCTTTGCCATGGATCCGGAAAGGTCAGGGAGAAGGTGCCGTGACGCACGAAATCGTCGTCTTTCTCGGACCAAGCTGTGAAAGATCCGTTGCAAGGGAGGTCCTTCCGGCAGTGTATCTCCCTCCTGCAGCCAGGGGAGACCTGACCTCGGCGGCCTCGTGCGGGGCCCGTATCATCACGCTCATTGATGGAGTCTTCTTCCAGGAGAGCGCGGTGGGACACCGCGAGATACTCTCCGCTCTCTCGCAGGGTATCCGCGTCATCGGCGCCTCGAGCATGGGTGCACTCCGGGCTGCCGAACTCGACACCCTCGGCATGGAGGGTGTCGGCCTCATCTACAGGCTTTACCGGGACGGAATCCTCGTCTCCGACGATGAAGTCGCACTTATCTACGACCCGGAGACCTTTTTTCCCCTGTCCGAACCCCTCATCAACATCCGGTGCACGCTCCGGAAGGCCCGGGAATCCGGGATCATCACGGACGAGGAGGCGACGGTTCTCCTCGCCACTGCACGGTCACTCTACTTCCCGGAGAGGACGTATTCCCTCATCTGCCAGAACGCCGGGAGGAGTCTCTCGGAGGATACCTGCAGGAGGTTTCTGGAGTTCGCAGGGGCTCATGCCGTCGACCAGAAGAGGGAGGATGCACTCGCTGCACTCCGGCGGACCCGTGAATGTGCCGTTGAAACCGGAATACTTGAAAAATAGCCTGTTTATCATTCACCCGGGGAAGAATCATTATTTCCGGGGTTTTTGCGCTCCACGGCGACTGCCTGCACCGTCACGCGGGAGCTGGTCTGTTCATGAACTTTTTCCGGAGGGTGTCCAGCTGCTCCTCCTGGAACCTGACGTTCATAGCCATGTTCCGGATTGCCATGAAGACATCCTCGTCTTTTGTTTCCCCGGTCTCACTGGTGCGGTAGGTATTCTCGAGTATTTTAAGGAGGCGCCTGTTGATGTCAATACTCCTGTAAAGGCGCTGGTAGTTCTGGATATCGGCCTCATCGACTCCTGCCTCCCGTGCCATCCGGAGATCCTGCTCTATCATCCTCCGGCGGTTGAGCTGGGCCTCGATTGCCTCGTAGAGTTCCCTGTGGGTGATGGGCTTCATGATATAATCCTCGATATAGATCCCGAACTCCTGCGCCTCGCTTGGTGTCAGCTGTTTGGCCGTCAGCATCATGACGGGAATATCCTTCAGTTTATGGTCGTTCTTGATGCGCATCAGGGTCTCCCATCCATCCATGGGCTCCATCATGATGTCGAGGAGGATGAGGTCAGGTTTAACCGTCTGGAGAAGGTCAAGGGCCTCCTGTCCCCCGTAGGCTGCAACAGTCTGGTATCCGCCCCTCTGGAGCATTGTGACGAAGATATCGACGATGAAGGGACTGTCATCGATGACCATGATAGTATACATGATCAGAACGACCCCCCTATCTGCGTGGCAAGGATTTCAAGCTCCCGGGCTCCCTGCGTATGCTCAAACCCCCTCTCTCCCACGACGACAACGAGGATCTTCTCCCCGGCACCCAGTACCACGAGGGATGATGCCCCTCCATGGACACAGACGTCTTCCGGCGGGGCAATCCTCAGAATGCCTGATGCTGACTCTGCAGATGCAAAGAGGGTGGCACACATCGCTGCAAGCCAGGGTTCATTGAAATCCTTCTCCATCGACTGGCCAAGCATGATCCCGTCGCGGGAGATGAGGGCACACCCCTTGACTCCTTCGATTGCCCGTATCTTCTCAATATATGACTTTACCTTCTCCTTCACCATATGTACGTACCTCTCCGCCTTGGCGATCCTGACCGCACCGCATTACAAGGGTCTTCTCATGTCTATTCATTCTTTATGTTGATATTCCTGATCACAGGGCACTCTGCCGGTGCGCACTCTTCCGGTAAACCGATCCTGCCCCTCTTTTCCCGGGCCTGCCCGTTCTTTTTACTGGCCCCGGAATTGCCCTGTGTTGTATCAATGAGAGATTTCAATGGGATAGTTTATTAGATATCCCTTCCATAATTTACATACCCCAAAATAGTCATATTTTGGGTTTTGAACGGCAATATATCAGCTTTTGAGCTGATTTATGCACGTTTCCTCAACCATACCGGGGCCATAGGGTAGCCTGGCCATCCTAGGAGACTGGGGGTCTTCTGACCTGCGTTCAAATCGCGGTGGCCCCATGAACGATAATTTTTGATGCACTTATGAGATGGGATCCGCGCTGCCAACCCTGCCTCCTCTCGCGTGTATTGCTCGAGTGTGAACTCTGCAACGCAGACCCGGCACAAACCAGCAGGATCCGCAAAGAATGCGAAGAGATGCTGGAAGACCTCAAAAAGAGACCTCTCCTGCACCCCGAACTTGCAAGCATTCTCCACCGGCACGTTTACAGGAGGCTTGGCACCCGCGATCCTTTTGCCGCCTTAAAAGAGGAGAGCACGAGAAAGGCGCTGGAGGTCTGCAGGTCGGTCCGGCCACGTCTGCGGACGTTCCGGGACCTTGTGACTGCGAGCGTGATTGGCAACACCTTTGATTTCGCTGTCCTGTCCCACACGGTGGAACCGGATTTCAGTCGTTATTTCGAGGAGGAATATGCACAGGGTCTCTTCATCGATGACACCGACCGCATCCTGCAACGTGCGGATCGGGTGGTCTATCTCACCGACAACTGCGGGGAGATCGTCTTTGACCGCCTCCTCGTCGAGTTCCTCTTCCGGAGGGGGTCACGGATCACGGTTGCGGTCCGCGAGGAGCCGATCCTCAACGATGCAACCCTCGAGGATGCGCTCGCTCTTCACATGGACAGGTATGCCGATCGCATCACGACGACAGGATGCGGCTGCGAGATCGGAGTCCGTCTCGAATGCGTGCCCGACGACCTCGCAGAGGCACTGGAAGATTGCACCCTCATCATCTCCAAGGGGATGGCAAACTACGAGTCGCTCTCGGAGTATACCGGTCTGCCGCCTGTTGCATACCTCATGGCAGTCAAGTGCGACCCCATTGCCGATGCAATGGGAGTCCCCCGGGGCAGAAAGGTTGCAGTCCTCTGTGATGAGGGGACGGGGGGTAACCGGAAGATCGCGAGAAAAATGTGACGGGGGATGCCCTTTCAGAGAGTCATCTGCATACTCGAAACGACAGCGAGCAACAGGGCTCCCATCGTGACGAGAGCAACCACGGCTGCAACGATGATTGCAAGGATCATTGCGATGGCAGATTTCGTATCCGAGAGGCCGTGGAGTTCGCGGATCCCGATGATCCCGAGGATGAGTGACCAGATACCTCCCACGACAAATCCGATGAGGGGGATCCACCCGAGGACAAACATCGGCGTCAGGGAGTAGAAGACGGACTTTT
>CAYSII010000047.1:0-3304 GCA_964431125.1 uncultured Methanolinea sp.
TCTCCCCGACTCCCTCCCCCTCTCCCACCATCTCCCCGACTCCCACTTCGACCTACATTCCCGTGATGCCCCACGAGTTCTACGGGGCCGTTACAATCCGTGACGGGGAACCGGCACCTGCCGGTGCCCTCGTCGAGGCAAGGGTGGAAGGGGTCTACAAAGGCACGGGAAACCCCATCGCCGTTGTCACCCCCGGCCAGTACGGGGGACCGGGGACCACGGACCAGAAACTGATGGTCTACGGTGTTATCCATAACGCCGCACCCATATCATTCTATGTCGACGGAATTCGGGCGGAATGCCAGGACGCGGAGACGGCCGGTGCATGGATGAGCACCTACCCGTTCTACGCGGGTCAGATCACGCACCTCAACCTCCGCACCAACAGCACCATCCCCGTCGTTGACTTCACGGCCGAACCCACCTACGGAATGGAGATGCTCGAAGTCCACTTCTATGATACCTCGATCGGCTATCCGACCGGCTGGTTATGGGACTTTGGTGACGGCACTTCTTCCAGCCTGCAGAACCCCGTCCACACGTACCGCTACGGGAAATATAACGTCACCCTCACCGCTTGGAACAGCAAGGGCAGCGGAAACATGACAAAGGTCAACTACATCGACGTCCGCAGCAGCGCTGGCGGCGGCGGTGGCGGCGGTGGCGGCGGTGGCGGAGGTGGCGGCGCTTACCTCGCGGTTGCAGCATCGACTGCCACGGCAACGCCGACCCCGACTCCGACGCCCACGGCCCAGTCATGGACGACACTGGGTGCAGGGTCATCCCTCCCGCTGAACTCTGCCCTCACTCTCTCCCAGTCGGTGACCATCGTTGCAGAGGACGGGTCGGGATTACTCTTCCTGCCCAGCGGCATGAAGCCGGAGGACGCATCGGGTGCCCCGCTCCGGAACCTCACGATAAAGAGGCTGCCGAATTCCGCGGTTCCGGGAGCTACTGTTTCAGGATTTGCATTTGCAGGGTACGCGTATGAGATCGAGCCATCCGGGGCAACCTTCGATCCCTACATCACGTTCTCCATCACCATTGGAGAAAATGACTGGAATGCACTCCAGGACAGCGACCTCGCGATCAGGTGGTTCAACCCTGCCACCTCTGCATGGGAGAACATTCCCACGACCATCGACAGCAATGCAAGGACGGTGAGTGCCAAAATCACGCATACGAGTATCTTCGCACTCTTTAAGTCCGCCACGCAGGCTCCGCAGACCGTCACCGGGCCAATGACCCCGATCCCGACGACCGCGGGGGCAGCCATGCCCGGAGTGCCTCTTGACCTGATCCTGAAGATCGTCATCATCGCAATTATCGCGGTCGCAGCAATCTACGTGGCCCTCTATTTCGTCCGCAGGAAGAAAAAAGAGGTTCCTGCCGGGGAAGCCCCTGCCGAGGACTGGGAGATCAAGGGGCTCAAGTAACCCATTTTTTGGTATAAACTCCTTTTTTTGGCAAAAATATTCAAAGATATTTATCATTTTTTGTAGATGGGACAAAAATTCGAATACCTGGTTTTCTCCGGGGAAAAACCTCTTCCCGACGGGATGTCCCCCCACCGGGATACCCTGGAGCGACTCCCTGTCCCTCACCCGACCCGGAACCGCAGCAGGGCAGCAACCCCGCCAAGCGCGAGGAGCTGCTTGCCCGGGTCGAAACTTTCAGAGAGGATTGTCACGCGCGCCCTCTGCTCCTCTGCCTTCTCGAGCAGCCGGACGACCGCAGCGTCGTGCAGGAGCGTGTCGCAGACCATAACCTCCTCGGCTGCCCCGTAGTCAATCGCCCGCTCAACGTCCCGCATCCCGTAGGCGACCGGCAGCTCCTTTGCGATGCGCATGAGCAGTTCCTCGACTGCCCGGACCTCGCGCCCAAGCTGCTGATCCTCGCAGATCCTGTCGAGGACTCCCTGGCCTGCAACTTCCCGGACAGCACCCCTCCCGGTCCTCCGTGTCTCGACAACGGTGAGCCTGCCCGCGATATCCGGGTTTTTTGAAAGTAAAAACCGCGAAAACTCGTCTTTGACGAAACCCGGCCCGGCGATCACGATCGGTCCGCGTATGGCAGAGACCTCTTCTGCGACCCGCGCAAAGAAAGCCGGGCGGGAATCTGTCTCTCCCCCCTTGCCACTCCCCGTGGTGACCGTCACCACCTCCTCGGGTCCCGACTGGCGGAGGCGGAAGAGGACGGCCTCGCCCTCCTCGATGGCGAGCACGTGCACCGGCTCCTGCACGGATGCCTTCACCGCCCTCTCGATCCGCTCGAGATCGTGGGGCTTCCAGTCCCTGATGACCGAGACCTCGTACCCGGGCTCGAGGTTGAGCGTGTGGTGTGCACCAGCGTCCATGCCGTGCTCTATCGTCCCCGATATCCGCAGGCGGCCGGAATACTCGTGGAGTTCCACCCTCTCCACGCGGATTCCGAGCCGCACGGGCTTTTTCTCAAGTTTCTCGGGGCGAATCTTATCGGAAGGCGCATCAGGCGCCCGGAATGTCGTTGCAAACACGAGGTCTCCGGGAGAGACGAGGTGCGAGAGGTGCCAGAGGTCGTCGGCATTCTCGGGGAAGAGGCGTATCTCTCCGGATGACCCTCTCATGTCGGCGAACTCTGCCTTCATTGCGTCTCCACGATGTCAGACCCGCCGGGGGGGACGAATGCGGCCACAGCCTCCGTCGTGAGGATCTTCTTGTACTCCCTCTGCTCATCGGGAGATAGCTTCTCTTTTATGGCCCGGAGTACTTTCTTTGCAGCATCGTTGGGCTCGAACCGGCCGGGAACGAGCCTGACGAAGAGGGGAGTCTGTGCCTGGATGGCTGTCGGGGGGCCGCCGATGACCTCTGCCTCCGCTCCCTTCCGGAGGCCGATGGCAACCCCGAGCGGGACGTTCCGGGCGTACTGCCTCTCCCCCCGCACGATGAAGGACCCGCGGGACACGTACTCACCGGCTTCCGGTGTCTTGCTCACCTGCGAGGGATTGACGGAATATACATCGGCAGAAAGGTGCCCGCTCTTCCATGCCCCCGAGTAGGAAGCGGCAAAGCTTGCGACCTCGTCCATGCGGTCAGTCTTTCCCTTGACGATGACGACAGATGCCCCGTGCACGTCGGCATGGACGAAGAGATCCCCCCCTTCCATGTACCTCTTCACGAGCTCCTCGTTCTGGGATGCATCCTTCCCCCCCACGACGAGGACGGCATCCGAGGTATGGAACCAGCGGAACCTGTGGTACCACCTCTTCTTCCCGGCGCACGCGCGGGCGACCCGCCGCTTCTCCCCTGTGACCGCCCGCTCCATG
>CAYSII010000048.1:0-3260 GCA_964431125.1 uncultured Methanolinea sp.
GCAAACGAGAGCGAGTGCAACTTCATCTCTGTCAAGGGCCCGGAGCTCCTCTCCAAGTGGGTGGGCGAATCGGAGAAAGGTGTGCGGGAGGTCTTCCGGAAGGCACGGCAGGCCTCTCCGGCGATCATATTCTTCGACGAGGTGGATGCCCTTGTTCCCAAGAGGGGGATGTATGCAGGATCCTCGCACGTCACAGAGAGTGTCGTCAGCCAGATACTGACCGAGCTCGATGGCCTCGAGGAACTGAAGAACGTGACCGTGATCGGCGCCACCAACCGGCCTGACATGCTGGATCCGGCACTGCTGCGGCCCGGGAGGATGGAGCGGCATATCTACGTTCCCCCGCCGGATGCCGAAAGCAGGAAGAAGATCTTCGAGGTCTACCTCGGGAGCGAGGGCAAGCTCATCACGAGCGACGTGAAGATCGACGACCTGGTAGCGGTGACAGAGGGGTATGTCGGTGCCGATATCGAGGCCCTCGTCCGGGAGGCCAAGCTCTGTGCCATGCGGGAGTTCATCAGTGTCATGGCAGGCAAGAGCGAGCAGGAGATCACCGATGCCGTGGTCAACGTCCGGATATCGAGGAAACACTTCGAGGAGGCCCGAAAGAAGGTCAAAGGTTCGATGGACCGCGAGTCCCTCGAGATGGCAGAGCGGCAGGCATGGGAGATCCTCTACAACCAGGAGCAGAGGACGATCCTCGAGAACGCTGTTTCCGCACTCAGGCAGGCGGAGATCAGGACGGGCAAGACATATGACACAGAACCACTCCGCAGGGCCACGTTCGCGAGAAAGAAGGACTGGAACGAGATCAAGAGGCTGACACACCTGCTCGAAGCTGAACTGCAGGCTTAAGCCGGGAAAGGCAACGTGCAGAACATGGTCTGCTGGCGAGGAGAAAAAGGGAGGTGCGGACGATGACCGGGAAGCAGGAGGATTCCAGGGATACACTTGAAGAGATAATCAGGCAGCTGATCGCTGCCGCTTACGGAGGAAAGCTCCAGCCAGTCTTCATCGGGATGAACGTGGTCATCTCTCCTGCGGGAGGATCTCCCGTCCCACGCAAGAGAACAAGGGGAGATGGGACAGAGCCGGAGATTGAAGTCCACAGGGTCGGTGACCGTGTCCTGCTCGCCACGGAGATGCCGGGACTGCCACCGGAAAAGATCAGGATTCTCTTCCGGGGGGACAGGGTCTTTGTCTGGGGGAGGGACGGGGAGAGGAAGTACAGGAGCAGTGCAAGGGTCCCCCCACCCCGCGCAGGCTCGGAGCAGGTCTCGTTCCGGCACGGGGTGCTGGAGGTCTCCTATGTGCCGCTGTCAGAGGATGACTCCTGTAAAACCGATACTCCTCCTGATTCCTGAAGGGAACCATCCTTTTTTAGAAATACACACATTTTTTACCCTGCAGCCCCCTACTCTTTGTGCATAACACCTGAGGGTATTTTCATGCCAAGGACCACCATTTCTCTCATTAAAGCAGATATAGGGAGTTTTCCCGGACATTCCCGCACACACCCGGTCATTCTGGAAAAAGCTGCAAAGATGCTCAAGGAACAGGAAGGAAGACTTCTGATCGATTCCTTTGTCACGCACTGCGGCGACGATCTCGAGCTGATCATGACCCATACACGTGGCGAGGACAACCCGGATATCCATGCCCTGGCCTGGAAGGTCTTCCAGGAGTGCGCAAAGATGGCAAAGGAGATGAAGCTCTACGGGGCGGGACAGGACATCCTTTCCGATGCATTCTCGGGGAATGTGAAGGGGATGGGGCCAGGCGTGGCAGAGATGGAGTTCGAGGAACGCGGCTCGGATCCCGTCCTCCTCTTCATGGCTGACAAGACAGAGCCCGGCGCATGGAACTTCTATCTCTACAAGATTTTTGCAGATCCGTTCAACACGGCAGGACTGGTCATCGATCCCTCGATGCACGAGGGATTCATATTCGAGGTCCATGACGTCATCGAGAAGAGGAAGATCGAGTTCAAAACCCCGGAGGAGAGCTACAGCCTTCTCGCCTATATCGGGGCGCCATCGCGGTATGTCATCAAGTCTGTGCGGAGAAAGGACGGGGTCATTGCGGCATCGACGAGCACGCAGAGGCTCTCCCTCATCGCCGGCAAGTACGTCGGGAAGGATGATCCTGTGATGATCGTCCGCGGGCAGAGCGGTCTGCCTGCAGTAGGCGAGATCCTCGATCCGTTCGCCACACCGATCATCGTTGCCGGCTGGATGCGGGGGTCCCACCACGGTCCTTTCATGCCAGTCGGCCTCCCTGATGCCAACTGCACCCGCTTTGATGGTCCCCCGCGGGTCATCTGCCTCGGGTTCCAGGTCTCAGGCGGGAAGCTGATCGGTCCTGCGGATATGTTCGACGACCCCGCCTTTGACCGGGTCAGGGCCCGCTGCAACGAACTTGCCGATATCCTCCGGGCCCACGGACCGTTCGAGCCCCATCGGCTCTCGCTTTCCGAGATGGAGTACACGACCCTCCCGGCTGTCGAGAAGACATTAAAAGACCGGTGGGTTCCGATTCGCGAGTGACAGGCTCCTCTCATCCTCACTATTTTTCCTGTGGAAAAACACTGCTGAAAACCAATAAATACCGGCACTCCCCAATAAGTGGCAGATGGTGAACGGTATCGTATTGCCTATCAAAAAGGTCTTTTCTCTGGTGGATTCAAGAATCATCGTGGAGATCAAGGACGATCAGCGCAAGCTCCAGGGACGTCTCGTGGCCGTCGACGAGTATCTCAACATCCACATGGATGATACGACCGAGTACGTGAACAACGTGCGGGGGAGGACCCTTGGGACTGTTGTCATCCGCGGAAACAACATCCTCTCCATCCAGCCACAGCCATAAGAGTATCCTGCCGGACGGTCTGTGCCATGACCAAGACCCCCGAAGATGCGCTCAGGGTAATCCAGTCTCACCCCGAGGGTGTCCTGCAGAGCGATCTCTGGAAGATCCTCGATGTCGACAGCCGGAAGTGTTCCCGCCTCGTCAAGAAGCTCCTCGATGACGGCCTGATCGAGCGGATCGAGTTCCGGAAGGAAGGAATAAAGACATATGTCCTGAAGGCTGTGCGCTGCCCTGTCGAACCTGGTCTTCTCCTCGCCGGTGAGGAACTGATCCCGTGCATCGGCTGCGATCTCGAGTGCCGGGTGGAGGAGTGCCCCCGTCTCCTTGACTGGATGTACCAGCTGGCAATTACCGAAGCAGAAAAGTGAGAATAGTCTTTATTTCTCACATAA
>CAYSII010000049.1:0-2780 GCA_964431125.1 uncultured Methanolinea sp.
CTCCCCACCCGGGATACCCCGGTACTTTCTCCCGCTTATTCATGGAACTCAAAAAGAAGAAAGTATTTCCGCAAGAAATGGAAAAGCTCAGGTAGAGAAGGGATTTTTCCATGAAGATGGGATGGTTACCTGTTTTTGGCCTCTGCATCCTCCTTGGATGCACCGGCCTCTCCACGGCAGCAACGCCGCTTGACGCCATATCGGCCTACAACAGGGGCGTTGACCTCGCGATGGAGGGGAAGTTCGACGAGGCCCTCGTCTCGATCGACGAGGCGCTCTCGCTTGACCAGAACTTCACGCTCGCCTGGATCACGAAGGCCGGCATCCTGAATGTGAGGGGTTCATTCAACGAATCGCTCGAGGCCTCGGAGAGGGCGCTCGCTCTCGATGAGACCCAGGCGGATGCCTGGACGAACAGGGCCAGTGCCCTCATCTCCCTCCAGCAGTTCGAGGAGGGGCTCGAGGCTGCCAACAGGGCGATCGAGCTCGACCCCCGCCTCTCGGAGGCGTGGATCGACAGGGCAACTGCCCTCTCTGCCCTCGGGCGGACGAAGGAGGCAGACGATGCGATGCAGATGGCAAAGTTCCTTGCCGGAACCCCGGTGGAGACCTCCGCTACCCCAACAACACCACCATCGGTACCCCTGTTACCCCTGCTGGTTCCCTTCGCGGTGGGTGTGGCACTGCTTCTCTCCCGGAAAAACGGGTAAGACCGGGACACTTTTTTTCTGAAATTTAAACAAGCAGTTTCACCGGCGAAGAATGAATCATTCTTTTCTGGCCTTTTGGATAACCACACGCGTATCATCATGCGCAGAGACTGACCAATACTCGCACTCAACTCCCTCCCTCCTGGTCTACCATTCATGCCAGCGGATGAACGCTGCCAGATTGTTGGCCTCCTGGAAAGGGTGTGTTCCATGGAACTCCTGAAGAAAAGATACATGTCCTGCCCGTGAATTGCCGGAGGGTTACACTGTCCGCGGATCTGATCCCTCATTGGCCCGGTCTCCCAAAGGGAAGAGGTGCACGGAGGGAGGACCCCGCGTGCACAAAAGTGATGCTGAGAGTATCGGATTTTCCTTGCATGGAAGTGCTCATAAATATGGAGGATGGTTCAGGTTCAATGCATGCACCCCGGGGGAAAAGGATCTCAGGGTAAGAGTTCCTTTACGGGGACACCCATCCCACGGGATGCACGCAAAAGACCCTTACGGATGCAGGTGCAGGAATCAGGGATACAGAACCACTTGGACGTATTCGGAATGGATCTTTACACTTTTCCATGCCAGGAAACAATGCAACCGGCCCACCGGTTGTGGTTAGGGAAAGTAGCTGCTGATTATTTAGGTCTCCCGATTCCTTTCCTATCTCCTCCCGAGCACCCTCCCATGTTCATCGATCTCTCCCTTGAAGATGCGTGTGCTGGAGATCCACTTCCCGTCCTCGGCAAGGACACAGGTGATCTGGTGGATATCGACCTTCGGGCGACCGCGTTTTCGCCGGAGAACATTGATCTCGCGGGCCACGGGCAGGGTCTCCTCGCTCACAACGAGGGCATCGAAGTCCGCGTCGAGTGCCGACCCGTACCTGTCGCTGAGGGGCTCGATGGCATAGCGGGTGGAAAAACCCTGCGACCGGATAAATGCCTCGAGGGTCTCCTTCCTCTCCCGGTAAGGAAGTACGGGGTGGACTTTTCGTGCTGCAAAGGTATCTGTCGTCAGCCCGATGATGACCTCGCCGCTTGGGCCGGCAAGTTCGAATGACCGGGAAATGAGCCTCTTGTGCCCGTCGTGGAACGGACAGAATGTACCCCCGACCATAACCTTCATTGTGCGAGATAGTGAACTTTTAATGCTATTATGGCTGCTGGTAAAGCCGCAACGGGAGACCGGTTCATCGCGGGGAACGCAACTGTCCTTGGCGACGTGGAGATAGGAAAATCCGTGAGCATATGGTTCGGGGCCGTCGTCCGCGGGGACCGGGACAGGATCACGATTGGAGATCGGTCCAATGTCCAGGACAACGCTGTCGTCCATACCAGTGCAGGTTTTCCTGTCCACATCGGCCGGGATGTCTCCATCGGTCATGGTGCCATCCTCCACGGCTGCACGATCCGGGACAGGGTCCTCGTCGGGATGGGTGCGATTGTCCTCAACGGGGCAGTTGTCGGAGAGGACACGCTCCTTGGTGCAGGGACAGTCGTGACCGAGGGAGCTATCATCCCGCCGGGATCCGTCGTCGTGGGGGTCCCCGGCAAGGTCATCAAGCAGGTCACCGGCGAACAGAAAGAGCACATCCTCCAGAACGCTTCTGTCTACTGGGAACTGGCCGGGAGATACAGGGATGCCTGACGTCGTTGTTATCGGGGGCGGTGTCGCAGGGATCCAGGCGGCGCTTGACCTTGCCGGCCACGGCATCGACGTCTGGCTCGTCGAGAAGGAGCCCTCCATCGGCGGCCACATGGCTATGCTCGACAAGACTTTTCCGACAAACGACTGCTCGATGTGCATCCTTTCACCGAAGATGATGGACGTCTACCGCCACCCGAGGATCCACACCCTCACCTGCGCGAATGTGGTCTCTGTCAGCGGCACTCCCGGTAACTTCGAGGTAACGATCCGGAAGATGCCCCGGTACATCGACGAGGAGAAATGCAACGGGTGCGGGGACTGCATCACCATCTGCCCGGTCGAGGTCTACAACCGGTTCGATGCAGGACTCGGTGTCCGGAAGGCGATCTACAAGCCCCACAGCCAGGCGGTGCCGGACATCGTGGT
>CAYSII010000050.1:0-2633 GCA_964431125.1 uncultured Methanolinea sp.
CGTGGCGGGTCAGGCGGGTGAGAAGCGAAATCTTCTCGTTCGCAATGCGAAGGGCAGACTCCCGTGCCTTCCTGTCCGTGATATCCCGCACCACGAGGATGACCCCGGCGGCTCCACCCTCCGGGTTGTCCACCCGGACTCCCGAGATGCTGGCGACGCGGGGCCGATTGCCATCGATACCTGCTTCGATATCGGTGATCGAGCCTGTCCGGAGGACTGCATCCATGATTCCAGCCTGCTGTTTCCCGCCAAGCAGATGCTCAATTTCCTGCCCGGGAAGGTCCTGTGCACTTCTGGAAAAGATCTCCGCAGCTGCGGGGTTGGCACTCCGGATGATTCCTTTTCGATCGGTCAGGACGATGCCGTCCGGGATCATTGCCATTATCTGCGGACCTGCCATCTCGGGAGTCAGCACAAAAAGGCCCTGTGCATGGATAGCATACGCTATCAGGAGGGAAAAGAGCATTATTCCCAGAAAAACCATGTTCGGCGTGTAAATCCCGAGAGATGGGAGAACAAACGCTGATAGTGACCCGGAGACGATAATAGCGGAGATCCCAAGGGCAAGGATGCGTTTCTGATGGCCCTGTTTTTCACCTGCCTCCGACTGCCACGACTGGAAGACGACGATGAGGGAAAAGAGCATCAAACCCAGTATGTAACCGGATTCAAGGATATTGGAGAGACTGCCGAGGACTGGAGTGTAAACGTATCCGGAACCTTCCATGAACACCACCCCGTACAGATCCTCTGTCAGGAGACCTACCAGAGAGAGAGCGAGAGAGGGCGCGTAGATGACGAGACCAAGTACCCAGGAATATTCCTTTCTGGCAAGGGGGTGATCGCAAAATACGAGGATAAAATGGAAGAACACCGCGATGACCATCGGCCAGAAGGAACTCACCTTTAACCAGATCCATACGTTTTCCCGTGTCCCCACCTGCCATATGAAAAATTCTCCCATTGCCCAGTACGCTGCTGCGGTCATCGACAGGAGGAAGAGCCGGTTGACAGGGGACCGCATGTCCCTCGAGATGACATGGATCCCGAGTCCAAACGTCGTAAATGCACATGCAAGGCAGAAATATGCTAAAAGAGCGATAATTGCCACCTTTCGGTGCCCCCTTTCGTGACAGTCACGGCGGAAAAACTCATCTATCCTCGCGTCAAAACAACCTGATTAGCCATTTTTTCTGTGCATCATTCTTCTCCTGTGCCAAAAAAACTAACCCATGGATGCCTTCCGTACCCAGGAAAATTTCCTCCTTTTTTCCGGACGTATTATGTAAAGGAGGGGGTTACACCTCCGGTGAAGGTGCGCAGGAAGAATGGAGAAAGCAGTCCTGAACGGGAGCCCGAAGGGTGACATGAGTGTCACGATGCAGTACATGCAATACCTTGAGAAAAAATTCCCGGGGCATACCTTCATCCACGAGAACATCAGCGAGCTGATCTCCCCGATGGAGGGGGACCGATCCATCTTTGACCGTGTCATCGGCTCTGTCCGGCGTGCCGGTGCTGTCATCTGGGCAACCCCCGTCTACTTCATGCTCGTTTTCTCCCAGTATCTCCGGTTCATCGATTTGGTGCGGAAAAGGGGGGAAAAGGACGTGTTCAGGGGCAGGAACACCTGCGTGATCACGACCTCTGTCCCCTATTTCGATCATACCGCACATGAATTCCTGCACGGGACCTGCGACGATCTCGGCATGCGGTACCTGGGATCCTATTCGGCAGCGATGGGAGACCTGCTGGATGGGGGGGAGCGCAAGCGATTCCTCGCGTTCTTCTCGCGGTTCCTCGAGGATGCAGGAAGGAATCTGCCGATCCAGCGGGCACATCTGCCGCTGCCCTCCCCTGCCCTCCAGTACGTCCCGGAAACTGCGCCCCGTCCCGTTGACACCCGGAAAAAGAGGATTGTCATTCTCACGGAGTCACAAAACCGCGAGTCCAACCTCTGGCAGATGACAGAGAGACTTCTGGCAACGTTTGGCCCGTCTGCGGAGGTCTTCTCTCTCGACGAACTCGATATCAGGGGTGGCTGCCTCGGCTGCATCCGCTGCGGCTATGACAATACCTGCGTGTACAGGTGCTGTTTTCATCGTTTCTTCACAGAATTCCTCTGCAAAGCCGATATCCTCGTCTTCTGCAGCCGGCTCCACGGGCGTTTCATCGCGCCCCGGTGGAAGATGTTTCCGGATAGGTCTTTCTTCCGGGGACACACCCCCGTCCTTTCCGGAAAGCAGATCGCCTGGCTCATCGAGGGACCCCTCTCCCATGCCTCTCCGACACGGGAAGTCCTTACCGCTTGGGCGGAGAGTGAACGCGCCGGAGTTCATTTCGTATCCGACGAGGTCTCTCTCCCTTCCGAACTCGACAGGCTCCTTGATACGCTTGCATCCACCCTTGTCAGGGATGCCTCTCTGGGGTACATCCCTCCTCCCACGTTCCGCTCCCATGCGGGTGCAAAGGTCTTCCGTGATATGATACGGTAGTCTCCGGGTGGCATTCCCCGCGGACTACCGGTATTAC
The DNA here is from genome assembly GCA_964431125.1 of uncultured Methanolinea sp. Taxonomy (GTDB): domain Archaea; phylum Halobacteriota; class Methanomicrobia; order Methanomicrobiales; family Methanospirillaceae; genus Methanolinea_A. The sequence goes on from CAYSII010000050.1 coordinate 2,533, forward strand.
AGGGAGCACGGGCTCTTTGACTTCCCCCAGAAAGACAGGAAGACGAGGCTTTTCAACATGTTTGTCACTCCCCTGATGGCTGTTCCTTCATTCCGGGAGGA
>CAYSII010000051.1:0-2404 GCA_964431125.1 uncultured Methanolinea sp.
GTGTCCGGAAGGCGATCTACAAGCCCCACAGCCAGGCGGTGCCGGACATCGTGGTCAGGGATCCTGACCACTGCATCGAGTGCGGGCTCTGCTACGATGTCTGCGGCAGGGAAGCGATCCTGAAGGAGGACAAGGAAGTGGATATCACGGTTCACGCAGGAAGTATCATCATCGCCTGCGGGTACGAGGTCTTTGACGCGAGGAAGAAGGAACAGTTCCGGTACCTCGTCCTCCCGGACGTCATCACGGCTCTCGAGTTCGAGCGGATGATGAATGCGAGCGGTCCCACCGACGGGAAGATCAGGCGCCTCTCGACAGGAGAGACCCCGCGCTCTGTTGTCTTCATCCAGTGCGTGGGCTCGCGGGATATCCCGGCGGAAAGGCCTTACTGCTCCGGTGTCTGCTGCATGTATGCGATCAAGAATGCCATCCTGCTCCGGGAGAAGTACCCAGGCATCGGTGTGACGATCCTCTACATGGACATCAGGGCCTACGGGAAGGGATACGAGGAGTACTACCAGAGGGCAGTCGGGGCGGGTGTGAGGTTCCTCCGGGGTATGCCGGGTGAAATAACCGGGGAGGGCGGAGACCTCCTCATCCGCGTCGAGAACACCGAGAACGGGGAACTTGTCGAGCTCCGTCCGGAACTCGTCGTCCTCTCGACTGGTCTTGAGCCGGCATGCGATGCAGAAAAGATCGCGGAAATGCTCGGTCTCCCCGTTGAACCGACCGGATTTTTCAGGACATTGAACGAAAAAATCGATACCGTTGCGACAGAAAGACCGGGGATCTACCTCGCGGGCACGGCAACGGCCCCGCGGGACATCCCTGACTGCGTCGCCCATGCCGGTGCTGCAGCGATGCGTGCGTTCATCGATGCCTCAAAGAACGGATCCAACCGATGAGAGCGATCGAGCCAATCACCTGGGATGAGACTGCCGGGATTGTCACTCTGATTGACCAGGCACGCCTGCCCGGTGAATTCCGGTTCGTCCGGTGCAGGACGGTTGACCGGCTCGTTGCAGCCATCAAAAAGCTCGAGGTCAGGGGTGCCCCCGCCCTCGGGATTGCCGGTGCATATGGCGTGCTCCTTGCCGCCCGGCGTATCCGGGAACGTGACCATACCCTCTTCCTTGGCAAGCTCCGGCGTGAGGCCGAAAAAATCAGGACGGCGCGGCCCACGGCAGTAAACCTCTCCCTCGGGGTGAGAGTGGTGATGGAGGCTGCAGAGAGGGGAGAGTCTGTGCAGGATGCAAAGGAGAGTGCCCATGCGGCTGCAACCGCCTTCGTGGCTGCCGAATCCCGGTCGTGTCATGCCATCGGCGACTTCGGCGTCTCACTCCTCCCGGATGAATGCACAGTCCTGACGCACTGCAACGCGGGAGCCCTCGCCTGCGGGGAATGGGGAACGGCCCTCGGCGTCGTGCGATCGGCGGTCCTCCAGGGTAGGAAGGTCTCGGTCATCGCGTGCGAGACCCGCCCCCTCCTCCAGGGGGCCCGCCTCACAGCGTGGGAGCTCCAGCGGGACGGCATCCCCGTCACTGTCATCCCGGATTCTGCGGCTGCATTCCTGATGCAGCGGCAGGAGATCGACTATGTCATCGTGGGGGCGGACAGGGTGACCCGGGACGCTGTCTTCAACAAGGTTGGCACATACATGCACGCTATCTCTGCCCGCCACCACGAAATCCCTTTTTTCGTTGCTGCGCCGGTCTCAACGTTCGATCCGGCCCTCTCCTCCCGGGAAGTCACAATCGAGGAGAGAGCACGGGAGGAGGTCGCAACCTGCGGGCGATCTGCCATTGTTCCAAGGGGCGTCGGTGTGAAAAACTACGCCTTCGACATCACGCCCCACGGGCTCGTGGGTGCATTCATCACGGACATCGGGGTCCTCCGCCCCCCTCCCGACTGGGTGGCCATCGAGCGATCCCTCCGAACCGGTTTCCGGGGGTGACGGCATGGCACCTGTCACCCTCGAGGGGATCGTCTTTCTCGTGGGAGAGATCACGCTCCTCGTCCTCTTCGGGTTTATCATCTTCTCCCTTGTTCTCGTCTGGATCTCCGTCATCTCGATAAACACGGGGAAGCTCTTCTTCCCCCGGTTCGTGAAGGCCGGCATGGTGCTCGTCGAGGGCTTTGCAAAGGCACTCTTCCGTCTCTTCGGTCTCGAGGATAGCGAGATCCTCACCTTCTTCATCACGCTGCACAACTCCATGCAGAAGCAGAGCTTTGCAGAAATCCCTCCGGAGGAACGGGCTATCTTCTTCCCCCAGTGTCTCCGTTCTTCCCGGTGTCCTGCCCACCTCTCGCCCGAGGGGATCTCCTGTATAAGCTGCGGTTCCTGCAGCCTCGGGTACTGGAGGAAGGTCCTTGCAGCCATGGGCTACCGCGTCTTCATCGTCCC
>CAYSII010000052.1:0-2189 GCA_964431125.1 uncultured Methanolinea sp.
ACCGCCGGCCGGGCTGCCTTAGTCAATCGGAACTCCACCGGTTTTTTTATTTTCTCCGGTGGAGACCCGCTCACATGGATACGAAACTGCGTGACCGGTTCATGGAGCTGTGGGAGAGGTACTTCTCCTCCTCCGAACTCCCCATCACGCTGGAGCTCTCCAGCCGGGATTGTGGGATAGACGAGGCAGAGTCTCCTGATGGGTGGCGGTGCATCATCTGTGACCTTGCCCGTGTCAGGAAAGGGCGCCCCCTCCTCCTTGGCAGAAAGTCTCTCTCCTGCAGCGGTGCACAGTACTTCCTCGGTTATGTCAGGGAAAGGAGCCCGGACTTCCGGTATTTCCTCTCGACCGGAAAGCCGGGATCCGTGCGGGGAGAGAGGTACAAGAGGTCGCCGGAACTCGTGGACGGGTTTGTTGCTTCAGATACGTTCCTCCCTGCCGGTGACCGCAGGTACCTCTTCCGCAGGTGGGATTCCCTCGGGGAGGAGGACTGCCCGGACGTCGTGATCTTCTTTGCCGGGGGCGAGGTACTCTCCGGTCTCTTCACTCTCGCCAATTTCGAGTGTCCGGATCCCCAGGGGGTTATCTGCCCTTTTGGTTCCGGGTGCAGCTCGGTTATTCACTATCCCCTCCTCGAGGCGCAGAGAGAGAGGCCACGGGCCGTCCTCGGGATGTTCGACCCATCGGCCCGTCACTGCGTCCCGAAAGACACGCTGACGATGGCATTTCCCATGGAGCTCTTCTGCAGAATTATCGGGACGATGGAGGAGAGTTTCCTTGAGACGGAGAGCTGGAGAAGAGTCCGGGAGAAGATCACACGGGGTGCAACGGCCGGGGGGGAACCCTGATGAATACGGGGTCACAGCGATGAAAAATCTTACCCGTTTCCAAGGACGAGGAAGGTAACCTCCCCTGACCTGCCCGGCGGCCCGTAAAAGACGAGAGAGTCGCCCTCGTGGACCAGGCTGTCCCTGGAAATCCCCGCGATAAAGGTATCATTGCGCAGGAGGCCGACAAGCGACACGCCGGGAGGCAGCACTTCCTCGAGCTCGCCGAGTGTCTTTCCACACGCTTCTGCCCCTTCTTTCACGGGAACCCTGAATACATGGTGGCTCTCGAACCCGACCCCCGTCTTTGCCCTGACCGTCTCCTGGCGGGAACCCTGCGTGATGCCACGGATCGTGTGGGTACGGATCCGGGAGAGCAGGTTCTCGATCTCTTCCTGTGCGATACCAAACCGGGCAAGCGCCCGCGAGAAAAGTCTCAGTGCTCCTTCGTACTCTGACGAGATCACCTCATCGGCACCCGCCGAGGAGAGGGAGACGACTTCATCCACCGATCCGGCCATCGCAATGATGGGGAGTGCAGGCGCGAGGCGCCGTGCCCTCCTGACAATCATTTCCGCCTGCTTTGATTCCCCAATGGCAACGAAGAGGACTGCGGCACGTTCGATCCCTGCGTGCCGGAGGAACTCCTCTCTCGTGGCATCGCCATAGAGGAAAATGGTTCCCTTTTCCCGTTCCCTCTTTGCGGCATCGGGATCGAGGTCGATGACAAGGCACTGTATGCCGGCAATCTCGGCTGCCCTCGCGACAGCCGACCCACCGGGCCCGAACCCTGCCACGACGGCATGGCCGGATAATTCCGGGCGGGCATCCTGCCCTCCTGTTCCTTTCCCCTCCGGTACCTCCGGTGGTGCTCTCCTGTAGAGAAATCCCGTGATGGGCTGGGAGGCCTGCATCAGGAAAGGGGTTGCTGCCATCGTGACGATCGCACCGGAGAGGAATATCTGGTAGGTCGTCATGGGGATGAGGTCTGATTCCAGCCCTGACTTTGCGAGCACGAAGGAGAACTCGCCTATCTGGCAGAGAGAGAGCCCTGCAAAGAGTGCTGCGCGTGGTGGCAGGCCTATTGAGGCAACGGACAGCCACCCGGTCATGAACTTGACCCCGAAGATGGTGACAATGATCCAGGCAACGATGGAAAGATGCGAAAGGATGACCCGGGTATCAAGGAGCATCCCGATCGAGAGGAAGAAGATGCCCGCGAAGAGATCCCGGAAGGGGAGGATGTCACTCAAGGCATCGAGCGAGTACTCGGACTCCCCGATAACCAGGCCTGCGATGAATGCACCGAGGGAGAGCGAGAGCCCTGCAGCGTTCGTCAGGTATGCAACGGTAAAACATATG
>CAYSII010000053.1:0-1970 GCA_964431125.1 uncultured Methanolinea sp.
TTTACCATGACACCGCTCACCGGGTACTACACGAAGAACGTGATGGTCGACGGAGACAGCAAGGGGGCCCATGAGACATGGACCTTTTCAAACGTCGTCTCGAACCACACAATCAGCGTCACCTTCGAAAAGTCAGGCGGCGGTGGCGGTGGTGGCGGCGGTGGCGGAGGGGGTGGAGGTGGCGGTCCCTATGTCACCACGACCCCCACGGCACAGCCAACGCTGCAGGCAGGAGAGTCTGAAGAAGGTTACGGAAGCGGCAACGAGCTCCAGAATGTCACGCCAACATTGACAATCGTTCCGACGACATCTCCGGCAGAAGTCAACAATATCACGACAGTTCCGACGACGACACTTCCTCCGGCTACCCCGTACTGGACCGGGTTCTCCCTCTACTGGCTCCTCCTGCTCCTGGTCATCATTCTCGCGCTTGCTGCGATAGGTTACTACTACTGGAAGAAGGAGCAGGCAAAGGTAGCCCTCTTTGAAGAGGAGAAATAGCCAGTATTATCTATTTTTTCGTTTTTTCACGGAACCGGAGGATCTGCCTGCCACAAAAAAAGGTCCCTGTCATTCGGGAATGAGACTTCTGACACGGAAAACCACGTCCCCTCCATAGTATTATTGGGAGATACAGGTCCCGGGTGCCGGACCACCGGGGAGACTTCTTTCCAAAATAACAACACCTTTCTATTCCTGTCGCAGATATACTGGAGATATACCGGGAGGGTGATCTGCTGCCTGCCCGGGGTGCCCCATGGATGAATCCAACCTGATCTGGATCGAGAAGTACCGCCCGGTCAGACTTGCGGATATCGTTGGCCAGGACCAGATCGTCGAGCGCCTCTCCAGCTACGTCCGGACAGGGAACCTCCCCCACCTTCTCTTTACCGGCAGCGCGGGAGTGGGAAAGACGACTGCTGCCGTTGCGCTCGCACGGGAGTTCTTCGGGGATTCGTGGCATATGAACTTCCGGGAACTGAACGCCTCGGACGAGAGGGGGATCGATGTGGTCCGGAACCAGATAAAACAGTTTGCGCGGACATCCCCCCTCGGCGGGGCGGGTTTTAAGATCCTCTTCCTCGACGAGGCCGACGCTCTCACCCCTGATGCCCAGGCTGCTCTCCGGAGGACGATGGAGAGCTATGCATCCACGTGCAGGTTCATCCTCTCCTGCAACTACTCTTCCCGCATCATCGATCCGATCCAGAGCCGGTGCGCCATATACCGGTTCCGGAGTCTCTCGCCAGAGGCCATCACGAAAGAGATATTGAGAATTGCCGGGAAGGAGAACCTCCGGGTGACGGAAGATGCCATCAGTGCCATCGTAGATATCGCACAGGGAGACATGAGAAAGGCCATCAACGCCCTCCAGGGGGCAGCGATACTGTCCCCCGATATCACCGGCGAGAAAGTCTATGCAATCACCGCCACGGCCCGGCCGAGCGAGATAGAAGACCTCATCTCGACATCGCTCGCCGGCGATTTCGAGGGTGCGACGGCAATCCTCCACCGTCTCCTCAACGAGAGGGGCATCGCACCCAACGAACTGATAAACCAGTGTTACAGGGCTCTTACCCGGCGTGACATGGACCCGGAGATACGGGTCGCTCTCATCGACCAGCTGGGGACGACGGACTTCCGGCTCTCGGAAGGCGCAAGTTCAGACATCCAGATGGAGGCCATGGTCGCCCGGTTTGTCCTCCTGGCACGCAAGAGATGAAGAGAAAAGAGACTGTTCCCGACCAGGATGCCGATCCTGAGATAATCGACCGCGACGCGGACTGGAGCAGGTTCCTCAAGAGCCGTTACCGCAAGCAGATCGCGGAACTCGCCCGCGAGTACCCCTACCGGCGTTCCCTCGAGATCGATTACCGGGAACTTGAGAGCTTCGGGAAGACTGGTCTCCGGCTGGCGGATGAACTCCTCGAGAACCCGGGGAAAGTCATCGAGGATGTCAAATCCGCGAT
>CAYSII010000054.1:0-1721 GCA_964431125.1 uncultured Methanolinea sp.
TGATATAACAGCGTATACCGTTATCAGCATTGTAACGCTCTGTTTTGGTCTCCTGGTCGGGTTCCAGGTGGCCCACATCATGTACGTCCGACGCTTAACCCGACTTGCAAAGAGGTGCGTGGATACAGGGACAATTGCGCCAGTCCTCGTCGAGCTGGAGATCGCAGAGAGCCCGGAAACCTGATCGGGCGATTCCTATTCTCTCTTTCCTGATGATGCCTGCTTCAGGATCATCTTCTTGAGTTTTTCGCGGCAGCTCTCACCCAGTTCAGACCAGGGAATGGACTCGATCTCGATCCCCTTTCCGGTCTCTTCTTTTCTCATGTCAACGGCCATGGCCAGGTTGTGGTCGAGGGCTTTTGCCCTCTCCCAGCACTTCATTGCCTCCTCGTCCCTGCCGAGTCCGCCCTGGAGTGTGATACCCTTGAAGGCCCAGACATCTGCATTTGAAGGAACGATCTCGAGGGCCTTGTCATAATACTCGACTGCCTCCTCGAACCGATGGTCGTGGGCGAGCATGTCAGCCTTGAGCACGTAGCCGTCTGCAGTGTTCAGGGAGCGATCAACTTTCTTCCAGAATCCCTCTTTTTTCTCCATCGGACCAGAGAGCCGAATCTCTCATTATAAAAATCCAGTATATTCCATATAAGGATATGCATCAATGCGGGGACGCATGAAACCCGCCGCATGCGTGCCCTTCGGCGGGAAGGGGAGCGTTTTGGTAAATGCATAAATAGCGGCAACATCAATCCCTCATTCCAATGAAGGGTGCAAGGATCATTCCCCTTCTCCTCGCCATCCTCGTTACAGGAGTCCTCGTCGGCGGGTGTATCGCCCCTCCCCGGGAGACTGCGGGCAGTGTTTCCCCGGGCGGGGATGGGGCAGGCAAATCCGTGGCGACAGCAACGCAAACACAGGCTGTCATCGATACCCGGGTGGTCACCCGTGCAACCCCCTTTCCAACACCCACGCTCCCGGAAACGCCCGTCTCCTTCAGCAAATTACCGGAACCCTCCTTTGAACCCACGGTCTACAAGCTGGTCTACCAGAACGTGATTCCTTTCGCAAATAATGCCACTGCATATGGTGTCAAACTTGAGAATCCCCCGCTCTTCATCGAGATATGCATCTCACCGAAGATGGTCACGCGCAACATCTGGTACGAGAGCAGGTATACGACAAGGGACGATGTCTACACGCAGCAGACGGTCATCAGTCCGAATGCCTACCTCGAGGTGAGCGTCCGGGACAGGGTTTCAGGAAACGTTGTGGCCAGTGACGGGTTTGCCAGGAGGTACAGCGTCGACACGTACAGGGTTATTCCCATTCGGTCGGCAGGGGATTACCTGATCGAGTTCTCGGGCAACGACATCGTGGCAACAGTCCAGATGAGGATTCCCGCGGAACCGGGAGAGACCGTGACCCCTGCACAGACACTCTCATGCTCCCGGTGAGAAGGATGAGAGATCCTCGGGCCGGTTGATGTTCGTGAAAGTGCGAAGGCCCGGGTCGATCCCCTCGAAATCCCGGGCATCGACATACCGCACGAAAAGAGACAGGGCGAGCGCACGCAGGGAAGGGGGGTCGTTTTTTTCAAGACACGCGATGAGAGAATCCTTCCGGTAAACTGCATGCAGGGGCTCCAGCATTTCGGAATCCCATGCCGGGATGACTGCGTCCTCGTCTCTGATGAGCGAGAAGAGGTACCTGACAGCGTCGGG
>CAYSII010000055.1:0-1654 GCA_964431125.1 uncultured Methanolinea sp.
CCCCCAAGCTCTACGTGACCCTCGGGAGAGGCGACTTCAGGACGATGCCGGGGTATATCCCGTCCCTGGGGATTGCCGGTGTCAAGATAGTCAACGTTCACCCGGGTAACCCTGCACGTCACCTGCCGACGGTCATGGCCCTCACGGTCATCCTCGACGTGGAGACGGGGCGCCCGGAGTCCCTCCTGAATGCAACCGACCTCACCGATCTCCGCACGGGGGCAGCGGGGGCGGTTGCCGCGAAGTACCTCTCCCCGCGCCGGAGTGTCCGCCTCGGTCTCGTGGGAGCAGGAAGGCAGGCCCGTGCACAGGTCATGGCAGTCGGGAAGGAGCTCTCCATCCGGGAGGTCCTCGTATGGAGCAGGACACGGGAAAGTGCCGAGCGATTCTGCGGGAACCTTCCCGGTGTCCCATGCAGGAGCGAGGACTTGGAGGCGGTCTGCGACTGCGACATCCTCATCACGACAACGCCCTCCCGGGAGCCGCTTGTCAGGGACAGGTGGATATCGGAAGGGACGCACATCAATGCAATCGGTGCCGATGCACCGGGAAAGCAGGAACTCGACCCCGCAATCCTGCAGAGAGCGTCAGTGTTCGTGGATGATATCCTGCAGGCTGTCCACTCGGGAGAGGTGAATGTTCCCATAGCACGGGGTCTCTACACGAAAGAGCAGATAGCAGGGACCCTTGGAGAGGTCGTAACAGGAAGGAAAGGGCGAAAGAGCGTCGATGAGATAACGGTTTTTGACTCGACAGGTCTTGCAATCCAGGATCTTGCGATCGCTGCAATCGCGCGGGAATCAGCAGAGGGAATCGATCTCCCGTTTCTCTCCTTCTCACACGATGGTTCAGGGGAATCTCCCGGGAAGGTGAGCAGTCATGGAGACGTCGTTTCCGGAGAGAAGAAAAGGAAAAAAGGCTGACCTTTCCAGCGCGGGAAGGTTTCAGCTGTCAAGCGGCCTGCTCCACTTCTTCCAGACGACCTCCCGGTACACCGGCCCACTGTTGTAGGTGCAGAACGGGATCAGTGTCCCATCGGGTGTTGCATAGTGGATGCAGCATCGCTGGACGCGGGAGAGGTCGTAGTTGTACCTGTCCATGAAGTGCATGGTCCCGACGAAGAGTGCGTTCCAGTGGAACTCGCGGAGAGCGTCGAAGTTGTGGAATACGAGTGTCTTGCCAAGCATTCTCCAGAGGTCGCGCCCGGTCCTGTGTTCTTCCTTTCGGACAGTCTGGTTCAGCTGGGAGATGATGGAGAGCAGCGCACGGTACTTCATCAGGAAGCCCCCTTTCTTCAGCCTCTCTGCAGTCTCTCCAAGCGCTGAGAGGAAGTTGTCGACATCGACGATCCTGTTGACGGGTGTCAGCCCGTCATCGTTGACAAAGACATACGTGGCAGCACCGCAGTGCTGGTGGGCGGTAAAGCGTATCTGGGGTTTTCCCGTGAATGCCTCGACGAAGTCAGAGATAGGGACGACGCAGGGGACAGGGTAGAAATCGTCTTTCTTGATGACCCCCTCGGTCTGCGCCTCGATGTTTTCGAGGAGCTCGGGGATGGTGATCCTCTCGCGGGCGACATCCTCCTCGCTTGCAGCACCCGTGAACGCGATCGGCTGGAAGTTGATCCCTCTCACGGCACGGATGTGATCTGCTG
>CAYSII010000056.1:0-1654 GCA_964431125.1 uncultured Methanolinea sp.
CAGCAGATCACATCCGTGCCGTGAGAGGGATCAACTTCCAGCCGATCGCGTTCACAGGTGCTGCAAGCGAGGAGGACGTTGCCCGCGAGAGGATCACCATCCCCGAGCTCCTTGAAAACATCGAGATGCAGACAGAAGGAGTCATCAAGAAAGACGATTTCTACCCTGTCCCCTGCGTCGTCCCCATCTCTGACTTCGTCGAGGCATTCACGGGAAAACCCCAGATACGCTTCACGGCCCACCAGCACTGCGGTGCTGCCACGTACGTCTTTGTCAACGATGACGGGCTGACACCCGTCAACCGGATCGTCGATGTCGACAACTTCCTCTCAGCGCTTGGAGAGACCGCAGAGAGGCTGAAGAAAGGGGGCTTCCTGATGAAGTACCGTGCGCTGCTCTCCATCATCTCCCAGCTGAACCAGACTGTCCGGAAGGAAGAACACAAGACCGGGCGCGACCTCTGGAGAATGCTTGGCAAGACACTCATATTCCATAACTTCGACGCTCTCCGGGAGTTCCACTGGAACGCACTCTTCGTCGGGACCATGCACTTCATGGACAGATACAACTACGACCTGTCCCGTGTCCAGCGATGCTGCATCCACTATGCAACACCCGACGGGACACTCATCCCATTCTGCACCTACAACAGTGGCCCGGTGTACCGGGAGGTTGTCTGGAAGAAGTGGAGCAGGCCGCTTGACAGCTAAAAACATTCCCCCGCTGAAAAGGTCAGCTTATTATTCTTTTTTCTCTCCGGAAACGACGTCTCGTTGACTGCTCATCTTCCCGGGAGATTCCCCTGAGCCACCGTATGAGAATGAGAGAAACGGGAGATAGATTCCCTCTGCTGATTCCCGCGCGATTGCAGCGATGGCAAGATCCTGTATTGCAAGACCTGTCGAGTCAAATACCGTTATCTCATCGACTCTCTTTCGCCCTTTCTCTCCTATGACCACCTCTCCAAGGGTTCCTGCTATCTGCTCTTTCGTGAAGAGCCCCTGAGCTATGGGAACATTCACCTCTCCCGAGTGGACAGCCTGCTGGAGGTCATCCACGAACACTGACGCTCTCTGCAGGATTGCAGGATCGAGTTCCTGCTTTCCCGGTGCATCGGCACCGATTGCATTGATGTGCGTCCCCTCCGATATCCACCTGTCCCTGACAAGCGGCTCCCGGGAGGGCGTTGTCGTGATGAGGATGTCGCAGTCGCAGACCGCTTCCAGATCCTCGATCCTGCACGGGACACCGGGGAGGTTCCCGCAGAATCGCTCGGCACTTGCCCGGGTCCTGCTCCACACGAGGACCTCCCGGATGGAAAGCTCCTTCCCGACTGCCATGACCTGTGCACGGGCCTGCCTTCCCGCTCCGACGAGACCGAGACGGACACTCCGGCGAGGGGAGAGGTACTTCGCGGCAACCGCCCCTGCTGCCCCCGTGCGGAGATCGGTGAGGTCGGTTGCATTCAGGATGGACTCTGGGCGTCCCGTCTCCACGTCGAGGATGACCGTGAGTGCCATGACTGTCGGCAGGTGACGTGCAGGGTTACCCGGGTGGACGTTGACTATCTTGACTCCGGCAATCCCAAGGGACGGGATGTACCCCGGCATCGTCCTGAAGTCGCCTCTCCCGAGGGTCACGTAGAGCTTGGGGG